>JABHWU010000013.1 GCA_018657625.1 Deltaproteobacteria bacterium
AAACAAAGGTTTTTCAAAATCTTTGTTTGGTTCCAACAATCCTCCAAAGTGATATTTTCTATATATATGAAAGTTGGGCTTGTCCAACAAACGGTTCAGATTGTGGTTCGCTCCACTCACACAATCTAACCTTATTCGTTATTTTACCTTTATATAAAATATCTATAAAATTTAAATATGTGACTATTATTATAGCGTTGTAACACTCAAATTTATCTTAATTTGTGATAACGTGATTTGTAAATACCTTTGGCCTAATAGAATGTCCTAGATACTATTATTTTTAAACAACTACAACCCAAATTCAAACCCAGAACAAAGCAATTCAATTACAAAGCTTTTTTATTTTTATCGATTGATAAATTAAAAATATCTACAGCCCGATTTCCCACCTGGAAAAGGCCACTTTAAGTATCCCAAAATAAATTCCAGTAATTTAAATGACATTGGAAATTTATAAAAGATTTTTAATAACAACAATTAAAATTTTGGACCACGGGGGTATGCACTCAGGATTGGTATCAATAATTAATTCACAGTTTTATTTTTTGGAAAATCATCCTTCGATATTCGATAAACGCACATGATCGATTAATTGAGGAAAAAACAGAAGGAAGGTGCTCTCATAGACATTATAATAATCCACAACCTCATCGATAGCGCCGGAAAGTTTGTTTTCAAAGCGGATTCTCTGGGACATCCTGTCAAATACATACCCCATAGTTTTCAGAGAGCCGTAACTTCTGAACCAGTCCATGTCCACCATGCGTTTCACCACCGTCGCCATTGTTTTGGGCATGATAGCTATGTTATCTAAAAGTTCCGGATAAACCTGATCCACAAAATGATAAAAATTCATCCCGGAGTAACGGTGCCAATGTTTAATCAGAAAATAATCGAACATCACATCAGTGATAATTCCCGAAAATCTTTTTCTGTCAGGACTTAAACAGTTTTTTAAGGCGCTGACACTTTGATGACTATCGGTAAAAGCGTCCACCATTTGGTGATTCTGAATGCCCAAAGCTACAGAAGGTGGTAGCTGATTAATATCGACCCCTTTCATAAAATCTCCCATGAGATTACCAACCATAGAAAACGGATCTTTTTTGGCGAAAAAGAGATGTGCCAAATAATTCATGATAAAAATTTCTGCAATTTTGATTGTTTTTGGTTTTCCATTTGAAAAGTCACCATTCGATTGAAGACACTCATCATTGTGTCTTCCCGGCGAAGGGTTTGTTCAATCTTTAGTTGGTTACAAATTTTCAAAAAATAGTAAGTCGCCTCAATCGTCGATAAACAATGCTTTTGTGGCTGTTTTTTAAAAAGAAATTGGGAAGGCTTGTCATTATTAAATAGTATATGCGGTAAATTTTGAAGATTAGTACTGATATTCATCATCTTCTTCGCACAAGCCCAGGTGGCGTCAATTAGAAATATATTAATTTTTTTTTCCTCTGAGGGATCTGGTAAAATGTTGTTTTGAGATATTTCCTGGGCTTTGACACCGGGATATAAGATCGCAGAGAACTGATCGGGAGTGTTAATAATTTCATTAATGCGCTTGTTTTGGGTAAAATCGACATCTACAATAATTTCTGAATTTTGTAAAGCAAGATGTGTTAATCTTCCTGTCCCGGTTCTCTGTCGTCTGTCTTCCTTAGGATGCATGAGGATGACAAAGTGGATATTGGTTTGAAATGGTTTGAGGTATCGGCAGAAACAATTACTCAACGGCCGGAAACATCGATAACAATTTTGTCGGTAAATCTTTTGATTCAAATTGGATATCCCTGGTCTGCAAAAACACTTTCGTGCTGTAAATTTTAAGATTCGGCTGAAAATGCTATTTATTTTGATGTCTCTTAGTTTAAAAACTCGACGAACCATCAAGACAACGCTTGATGGTTCCCTGAGCACTGAATTTGCGATGCTTTGAGCAAAGAACGAACAGTTAATTATTAAAGAATAATCTTCTTAGCAGTTTTTGGCTAGTGTCTGAAAAAATATTACCCGATCATTGTGGCATGCTTTCTTATGGTTCTTTTTTTAGGGATTTTCCTTAAAAATTGATTTAACTATCAAATGAAAAAAAATCCGAAGCAGACCGGATTAACTGGTTGACAAAAGGTGATATTCATTGTTTGGTTAAGGTACTCTCAGGCATTGAACAGCACTATACAGGCAAAATGAACAACAAAACGATCAGTATTTTACAGGAAGGTGAAACACTTTGCGATTTAGCGGCAGAATTAGTTCACAAAGGTGATTATCCATTGGCAATCCATCACTATGAACAAGCAGAAACAAAATTTAAATCCGTTCAGGATATAAACTGGATTGTATTTGCACAGCATGAAAGATTTATCTGTTTGCAGAACCTTGAAAATTATGAGGCAGCCGCTCATTTGTCAAAAGAGATTATCGAATATTATCAATTCCTGGAAAAACATGAAAATCTATGCCTCTTTTTAATTCAATTGGCAAACGTTTACATGGCAAACAATAAAAATGAAATTGCCATAGAGTCACTGCGTATGGCTGAAGATATTGCATTAGAGCATCAAATGACCCATATATTTGCCCATACCTACTCCAATATCGCAGCCTGTTTAATCAATTTACAACATTATACCGGAGCCCTGGAATATCTAAACAAGGCAACAGCAGAATACCAACAACAGAATCAGGAACAGGGACTAGCCTGGTGTTACGAAAATATCGGTCGATGTTATGAAGAACTTTTTTTAAATGATGAAGCAGAAAAAAATTATTTCAAAGCGCAGAGGAGGTTTATAGCTTTAAAGGCGCCCAAATCCGCACTAGGCGCCTTAAAGTCCTTGGTTTATTTATATGGAATTTCCGGTAAAAAAGAAAAAGAGAAACAAATACAGGATCTCATTCATCAAATTGAAAACTAAACGACTGCTTTATCAAACAGATGTCCATTTCTAAAAAAGTAAATTTTCTGATTATTCAATTATTGATTCAATTATGTCAGAAGAAGTATCAAAAAAAGTATCCGAACTGGCATCCTCCTCAATCTCATATTCAAATTCAATCTGTGCCGATGCTATAGATAGAATATCTAAACCCAAATTTTCGTCTGCAATCAGACTTTCTTCCCAGGTAAGACCATCAAAAGATGAAAAAATCTTTCCATTGTTACCAACAATGAAAAGTTGTTCATTGAGGAAAGCAATGTTATTAATTTCTATATCTATCAATTCCTCTGAGAACAGTTGCCAACCGACACCTATGTCATTCGAGGAATATAAATCTTTTTCTTTACTAACGGCCCACCAAACACCGTTACCGAATGTCACCGCAGAACCAGGTATATTCCCTGGAAAAATTGAGAAATTCCAGGTTACCCCCATATCAGTAGAAAACGCATATTTGTTACTATTTGAAAGTGCAACCAGGCTATTATATCCATCAAAAATAATGGAGTTTAACCCCCCAGAAGCTAATAGAGCTTTTTCTGCGTAACGCTTTTTAAGTGATGTTTTTTTTACCCTGACCAATTTTTCTTTTTCATTGATCTCATATACTGCAATGGCGCATTCCCGACTGCCACCGGAAACATAAAACCGCCCTTCGGCATATTCGATATCCAAAGGAAACATTAAATCTTCACTTTTATCGGGTGGATAATTACCATCATATTTACCATATTTTTTCTTGCGCTTTTCTGCAGCAGTCATCTCCTCAACCCGGACATATTTCCAATCCATACCATCTTTTGAATACAGGATATATTTTGAAGCTGCTGCTACAAAAAATCCGTTGCCATATGCCACAGATTTTATATATTGATTTGAGGTGAACATTTGTGTATATGGGTAATTTCGCAAGATTATCTCATTCCAGTCTTTACCACCATTTTGTGACATTAGAATAGTATTACCCACTGCCACCAGGCGACCATCACCAAAGACAATATCTGTAACACGATTATTCAATGTTTTGGCATGAATCCTCCCATCCCAGGCTATTTCCCAACTAACACCAAGGTCTTCAGACTGGTAAATATATCCTGTACGATTGTATTTAATAGCCGTTGTATACAACATATCTTTTAATTCTGTTTCCTGAGCCAATAAAAAAGATTGAAGTGGAAAAAGTAATAGAAATGTTACTAGTAAGGGCATCCAAAGGGATTTTTTCATTTTCTTAATTCATCTCACTCTAAATATATTTAAAATAATTTCTGGACTTGAATTTAAGGAATTTTGAAAATGAAGTCAAATCCGGAAGGTATTATTTTTCAAGGTTTTACACTTTTTAAGCTGAAAAACCATAAAAAGATTTAAATTCCGGGAACATATCGTTTTCATGTTGTCTAAAAGTTAAAAAATCAGAGCAAACACTATCGTTATCTATCATATGTTTCAACAAGTAAAAATAATCCAGATATTTTAATATTTCACGTTGCATATCCTCTTCAAAATCACCGGATATCATCACAAAAGTCAAATCGGAACTTTGGGAACGAATCAATTCAGCACCCATTTGTTGAACAGTTTGTTTTTGTGTTGAATTCAATTCTCCATGAAGGGCTTTCTTCAGATATTGTTTTAGAACATCATCGGCTCTTGCCAATTCTCTGAAAGTCCAGGCCACTTTTGGTGCTGTCCAACGCAGATGGAAGGCTTCATGTCCCCAGGTAGAAGGGTTGGGAGTCAATTCCGGTAAATTGGGAGAACCAGCCAAATAATGAGATGGCGTCGTTAAACCGATAGTATCACCCTTACGGTAAAATTCCCTTAGTAGTTCTTCTAAAAATATTGGCCCTTCAAACCAATGATGGCCAAAAAGTTCGGCATCATAAGTACAGGTAATCAGAGGAATACTTTGAAAGTGTTTGTTTTCCAGGCTATGTACCTGGTCACAGAGTTTACTATAAAAGTCCTGGGCTAAATGACGGGCTGATTTTTCAGCCTTGTCCGGGTTATAGGGTCCTTTTTCATTGGATAGTTTTGTGGTGATGCGTTTTAATTGAAGTCCGTAATGCCTAAAATGATATTCACGAAAATCAGGATGACCGGCATACCCAATTTTCGCATCCCAGACCTGTGTGCGTCCCAGGCGACTTCGGCCAAAAGCGCAAACCTGACTACCGGGTATAATAACCGGATTATATTCTTCTTCTGCTGGTAACACGGAACCATTTAATATCGCTTCTGCTTCAACAAAAAAATAGTGGAGGTTTTGTTGTTCCAGTACTTTTTCCACCCCCGGAAAATATGAGTTTTCTGCCAGCCAGATTCCTTTCGGCTCATCACCAAAAATGCGATGATGAGCCTGTTTTGCAATTTGAATTTGAGTGCTTAATGAATCCGGTGTGCTTTGCAGTAAACCCGCCATACCGTGAGTGGCAGTACAGGTTGATAATTCAAGATAACCAGCCTTGGATAAGCTCCGGTAAGTACCAATGATGTCTTTGTCCAGATCATGATGATAAAATTGATCCAAAGCCTCAATGTCTTTAAGATATCTTTCAGCTGCCCAAATGTAATCCTGAGCACCCAATTGCGATTTCATAATCTGCATCTGACTTCGGATATGCGCCATCGTCCGCTTAATATACCTCGACATATAGTCTTTAAATCTGGGATGGGACAAAGTATAGGCAACAGGAGGACTGATGTTAAGACTAATCTGATAGTCAATTTTTTCCGAAACCAATGTTTTAAAAACCCTAAGCAGAGGCAACCAGGAATCCAGGCAATTCTTTAACACCCATTCTCCCGGCGTATTATGAACCTCTTCACCGGACGCAGTTTTAATTGGCCAGATACCTGGTCTCAAAAAACTTTCCCGAAAAGGATCTGCCCGAAAAAGATTAGGGGAATGCATATGCAGATGTAATAAAACTTTTCCTTTATTCGCACTATCATGCCCATTTTGATGATGGACTTCATGCTGCGTGGCATGTAACCAGGAAGGAGACAGGGATCGATGCTCGTATTCAGCCGGGTTAATATTTGTTTTGCTTCTGGGGGATACCATTGATGGTGACACCGCTGTCAGCGCATGTTCATGATTTTGATATCTGGCAACGATTTCAACCGAATAGTTTTTATTGTCATCGACACCAAAATAGATATTTTGATTTGGGGTAAAAAGCTCATGAATATGAACATCTAAATCTGCGCGATGGGTTCTTTTTCCCAGGTATTCTTCATGGACTTTTAAATAAAAGCCTACATGGCCCATATCCGTATTCCACTCATTTTTTAAAACCTGTTCAACTTCTGTTTTATCCAAATCCCACCAGGCCAGCAATTTTTTGTCATGATAGGGTTTTAAATCCACTTTTGGTTCCCAACGCATTCGGTATTCAACTCCGGATATCATCAATTCCAACGACTTTTCAGTCTGTTCCAGATCACTCAATATCCATTTAATTTGACAGTGTTGGGTATTTGAATTCGGTATAAAATCCCAGCGATAACCATAGGCCTGATCTCTTTGAAATTCCTGCCAATCATCCCCTTGATCTTTAAAATAAAGAACCAGTTCCAGGTAAGATTGTTCCCATTTCACCAACGGGTTGATATCGAAAAGTTTCGTTTGGGCGTCAATGACTTCCTGCTCTGAAAAGCCAATCAATGGATCTGCATTTTCAGAATCAACTATTTTTTCTAACAAAACCGTCTTCAACAATTCACGATGGGGCGACGTCACCTGAAGTTGAATTCTGTATTGATCAACAGCCCTGGGTTTAGGGTATTTCTTTTCCCGGAGTTGAATACTCTCAATGATATCCTTATCAATGGGGGTGTAAAAGCCAAACATCCGCACAGCTTGCGTTTCCTGATCATCTTCATGCAAAACAAAGGAGCCAATCAATTTCGAAATATCGGCTTTAGGATATTTTTTTGTAAAGGCTGCCTGCCAATCCTGATAATTATTAAAATAGGGCAGGATTTCGGCCCGAACCTGCCATCCGGGAATCGGTTGAATAGCTGTCGTCGCTGATAAAAAACGGTTTTTAATATTTAAATGAAAATTAAAGCTTTCTACAGTTTCCCGCTCCTGCAAATTAGTATTAACCTCAAACAATAGCGGACCGTTTTTGATGCTAACTTTAATATTTTGGGGAAGGGAATTTATAAAAATATAAGGCGTATCTATAAACGCAGTGTTTTCAATCCTTTTATCGTCATAAGCGATTTCGAGCGAATGCTGGTTTTGATTGAATCCCAATGATTGAAAATCAATATTCCCCCAAATTAACCGAAACAGTGATTCATGCTCGGCAATTAAACTAATTTCAGGATTGGGTTCCAATTGCGATTCAATCTCAGTTTTTAAATAAGGTACCTTAACCAATTGCAATTGATAACTATTGTTTTCCCTTAGACAACAAAACATCGGCCCGGCAGAGTTAGGATGAATCAGTTCTGAAGGAATCAAGGCTGATTTAGGGATGATTTCAACCTGGTAATAGTATTGGGATAAATCCAAACCCGGTAATCTTTCCCAATCAAAAAACAGTTCAATATAAGGGTTATTGGTAATATCTATTTTGATACCATTTTGTTCCAGGATTGTTCTTTCCATTTTTATTTTATGCTTAGGTTAAATAGATATGAGCTTAAAAATAATTGAAAACGCTTTATAAACCAATTTTTATGAACACTTTTAAATATTGATGAAAGTTATACTAACCTATTTACAGGGATGTTGAAAGCTGAAATAAAATTTGAAGGAAGGTTTAAGAAAAAACAAATTGAATGTGATTTTTTACTGCGGAATCGTAGGTCGCATATCAAGCGATAGCGGATCCGGCATATTAAAATCCCTTTCCGTGTATTCCGTGTGGTCCGTGGATGTCTGGCTTTTTATCTGCTTTGAGTATAAACTTCTTAACCACGGACCACACTGACCACACGGAAAAATAAATATAGTTTCCCTTCAGCGTGGCTCCGTCGTCTTTCTTGCTCAGAATATCGCAATTCAGTTTGAGTCACCTTACATCAATAGTTATAATCAAATAAAAAGTTTTCATATAAGGTTTGCTGTTGATTTGTTATTCAGTTATATTTGAACTCCAATTCCTTTTATTAACTAGTGGTTGAACGAAAATTCAATTATTGGATATAAGCCCGGTAATTAGGATACACGTAACAACTTGGTATTTAATTATTAAAGTGTTTTCTACAAATTGTACATGTCCCCAAATTACCTACTTTTCGTTCAGACACTGACTAGTAAAAATTTTTTAATCATATCCCTTGAAATATGAGGCTGAAACCGGAAATAACTGCTTATTTTAAACAAAAAATAGAGTGTCTCCCAACCAGAGCTGAAGGTTATCTTTTTGGTTCACGCACCTCTGACAATAAAAAGGGTGGGGACATTGACATTCTGGTTTTATCGGAACAACCCATCGAAAGAAAAACCCTTCGACAAATTAAGATTGATTTTTACAAAAAGTTCGGCCTACAAAAACTAGACTTGCTAAACTTTACTTTTGATGAACAGCACCCATTTAAAGCTTTAATCATCGAGGAAGCTATCCGACTATGAATAAAAATCATAATAAAATGCTCAGCCTGTTACAGGATAACCTTTCTTTATTAAAAACTTCACAAGCAACGCTATCTCAATCCTATGAGAAATGTAAAAAGATTGGGATCAAAAAGGTTTATACATTTGAGCAATTAGAATCATTTGATTCCCTGACTTCAAAATTTGCCAGAACTTCTGATATTTATACTCAGAAAATTCTCATCTCTCTATTCAAAATATTACGGGAAGAAGCAGATACCTTTTTGGATCGGGTCAATTTATCCGAAAAGCTGAAATTAATTACATCTGCAGATGACTTATTGGCTATTCGGGATATTAGAAATCAAATTGCCCATGAATATAAGCAGGAAAAGATTGAAGAGCTGTTCGAAGACGTCCTGGAAATGGTAGATCAATTGTTTAAAAGCTTTGATATGACCAGAAAGTTTATTGCTGAAAAATCCATATTTCAATGCTAAGGAAAATTCGTTGCTATTTTACGTCAAATCAGGGGACATAACAAATTAATACTTTTGTTTTGGTCCTGTTCCATCAATTGTACCTGTCTCCCTATTTAACTACACCTCCCTTTCGTGTATTTGTGTGGTTGTTTTTCTTTAATTATCTACTTTGAGTAAAAACATCTCAACCACGGACCACACTGACCACACGGAAATTCAATTAAACACTGTTAGCAATTGGATCTCATCCTTTTTAAACACCTAAAAACTATTCAATCATGTCATTTCGAGGAGAAATCTTTAATTAGGCGATAAGATCTCTCACATATGATTGAGATGACAAAAAGTTCAATACGAATTATAAAGGTCTATAAAGCATTTTTCCGTGTATTCCGTGTGGTCTGTGGTCGTTTTTTATTTGCTTGGAGTAGATACTACTTATCCACGGACCACACTGACCACATGGAAAAAACTAGAAAGTTGAATCAATTCAGCGTGGTTCCTGGTTCTTTGTATTTTATTCTTTTAAAGCTGGTAATGCGTAGATCGAGTCAGGATCCGGCTGATTATTTTTCCAGCAAGGTCTGTTTGTAAAACCGGAAGGTTTTCAGGTAGGGAAAACTGCCCAGGAAAATCAGTAGCGCATAGAGGACTTTCCAGATCGATATTTTTAGATCCAGCTCAAGATAATTGTTTTCCAAATAATTATTTCTGATTTGAATCCGTTTTGAATTAAACCGATGCGATATTCCATGAATAATTCCTTGCCAGTAACAGTCATTAAGACCAATATCGGCGGATAGTTTTCGAAAATCGATAGACTTAAGCAAACGTTTTAAGAGATTAAGGGCTTTGTGAAGAATTTTTTTAAAAAGGGGATGATAAATAATTTCTTTAATGAAATCGATGGATATTTTTCTGAATTTATTTTTTTTTGCAGCTTTTTTCTGTGGTTTTTTCTTTTTTTTGAGAATAGATAATTTTTCTTTTTTTGGTCGTGATTTTAGTTTTAAACCAAAAATTTGATATTTCAGGATTATTTTTTTCCCCTGCAAAACAGCACTCACTTTTATAAAAAACCAACTTACAGTAAAAACCGTCGGGGAGTGAATAGCGGAAATTTGGACCGGAAAACTTAATATAACAATAATAAGAGCTACTATACTTAAGAAAATAGTCATGACTATTTTTCAGTTTTTGGTTCTTTACTCTGGAGCTTTTGAAGAATTCCGATAAATTTTTCAACCACGTCCGGCACTTTAGTCATCACATTTTCGATAGTACCTGAATTTAAGCTATGGATCGTTACATCTCCATCTTTAACGATCACAAAAGCCACTGGTGTTAATAAAACACCGCCACCACCTCCCAGGGAATCTGACTTTTTTTCCGATCCGGCGCCACCGTATCCAAAACCCACCTTAACTGAATTAATGGGAATCAGGGTTACATTGCCTGCCACATATGGTTCTCCCATAACTGTTTCAGCCTTAATGAAATTCTTTAATTTCGGCAAGAAGTCATTCATGATGTTACTATTTTCAGATTCCATAGATACCTCCGTCCTTATTTAATCAATATAAAATAATGTAACTTTAAATATTGAAATCAGGGGACACGTTGTACATGTCCCCTGATCTCCACTTTTTTATCTGCTTTGAGCAGATACTTCTTAACCACGGAACACACTGACCACACGGAAAAATCAATTTAGTTTCCCATCAGCGTGGCTCCGTCGTCCCTCCTTGAGCCACCCTACAACTACATACCATACAATGACATGCGCTTACTGTAGAAATCAATTTAGAGGCGGTACTGTTTTAACTAATTGACCAATGAATGCGTAATATTGTTTCTTCACACCTATCTTCCGTGTATTCCGTGTAGTCTGTGGTTGTTTGGTTTTTTATCTGCTTTGAGCAGATACTTTTTAACCACGGAACACACTGACCACGCGGAAAAATCAATTTAGTTGAGATCCCTTCAGCGTGGATTCATCGCTTCGCTCTTTAATCCACGCATAGCAGCATTACCCTGCTTACAATAATGACGCGACCCAGGGAATTCCTATAAAAGTCCCGATTGCGCTGCCTAAATTGCAAAACACTACCACCAGTAAAATTTTGGTGACTTTGTTTTTTCTAAACCCTTTGATCGATGTGATGTCATGGGCCAAATTTTCAAAATCTTCCACCTTTGGTTTTCTGACCCAGGCTTCCGTCAAGCCGGCTACCCAACCGGCAGCAATGGTTGGATTCAGGGACGTTATCGGTGCCGCCACAAAAGCTGAGATTATGGTGATAATATGGGCGCCAACTAAGATGGCACCAACTGCTGCAAGGACGCCATTAATGAGCACCCAATATTTAACCATTTCCAGGCCCACTTTCATATCAACACCCAAAAACCCATAAATAATAACAGCCAGCATGGCAAGTGGAATTAACCATTTCAAGATTTTGCCAGTTTTTTTCGGTTTCGGCAATATTTCTAACTCAGATAAATCAACCGGAGAGTCAATATTTTTTTTGATACCGGGTGTATGGGCAGCGCCAACTACCGCGACAATAGTTTCACCTTTGGCTTCAGCGATTTTAGTGGACAGATATAAATCCCGTTCATCAACCAATACTGTTTTGACACTCGGCAAAGCTTTGGAAAGGGTTTCAATGGCTTCAGTCAGCATATCTTTTTCTTTCAGTTTTTCGATATCCTCTTCTGAAATATCCGGTGATTCAAATATTCCAAAAAACAGTTGCCCGAAGAGTTTCATCTTTTCCCACAGAGATAACTTCCCCCAGGTTCTTTTTAAAGTAATCGTGACATCCCTATCTGCCAATACAGTGCTGGCTCCAACTTCTTTTGCAATTTCCAGAGCCTTAACCATTTCAGTACCGGGTTTTACGCCGAGTTTATCACCCATTTTTTTCTGGAAAGCAGACATCATCAAATTCGCTAATAAAACCGGGGTTTTTCCCTGTTTAATTACTTTAATAATGTCCATATTTTTCCAACGGTTGGCATTGTGAATAGAATCATACCGGCTTTGACAAAGTTCTACGCAGACAGTATCCGGTTTTTCTTCCCGAATGATCTGAGTGACTTCATCGATACTATCCTGTGAAATATGGGCAGTTCCCACCAAAATTATTTTTTTATTATTTAGAATAAATTCTTCTCTCATTTGTCTGGAATCTTCCTTGAATATGCTAATTAGAGATTGCTTAAGTATTGATTAATAAATTCTGCTGTTTTTTGATAAGCACCGGTCGTCCCCAGTTGCTTTTTTAGTTCTATTAAATCTTTTTTGATGATTTGATATTTATCTTTTGAATCTAAATATTCCAAAATTACATCTGATATCCCACCCGCAGTTGCAAAATTGTTAACCAACTCCGGGACAATCTTTTTACCGGAAATGATATTGGGTAATCCAATGGTTTCAATTTTAAGGATATGTTTACCTAGAAAATAGGTTCCAGCAGATATTTTATAGTAAATTACCATTGGAGTTTCCAAAACGGCTGTTTCCAAGGTGGCAATTCCAGAAGCAACAACAGCAAAATCGGAATGTCCGACAATATTATAGGTATCTCCCTGAATCAATGTTATATCAAAACCTGCTAATTGCCTTTCAATATCCGATTGATTAACAGTTGAAGCCAGAGGGATGACAAACTGGACATTCTCTTTTTGATGGTTGATTATTTCAGCTGTTTCAATCAGCAATGAAAGATGTTTACTTATCTCATTTTCCCGGCTACCAGGCAGCAAACAAATGGTGGTTTTATCCTCATCCAATTGGTATTTTTTGAAAACCTCCGTTTTATTTTGTGTCACTTGGGCAACATCCAACAAAGGATTTCCAAAAAAACGGGTGTTCATGCCTTCTTTTTTAAAATAATCAACTTCGAAAGGAAAAAGAACAATCAATTCATCAATATACTGTTTGATCTGTTTAATTCGATTTTTTTTCCAGGCCCAAACCTGAGGGGCCACATAAAAGATGACTTTAATGCCGCGCTTTTTTGCTTCAGCCGCTAATCTTAGATTAAAACCAGGATAATCAATTAAAAGGACAGCTCCGGGTTTTTCTTCATCCAACTTTGCCACAATATCATTGAAAACCTGTTTAAAATAACCATATCTTTTTAATACCTCCCAAAATCCTATTACTGCCAGATCTTTAACATTATAATAAAGTTTAACCCCGTTCGCAGCTAACTTAGCGCCACCTGTACCAATAAGTTGAATACTGGGATTTAACTTTATTAGATCCTGGATAATATAACCACCATGGAGATCACCGGAGGCTTCACCGGCAATAACCATCAGTTTATCGGGAATTGTTTCCATTGTTGGCCAATGACATTACAAGCAAGCAAAATTCTGGACAAGCATCTCTCTTTAGCGGCAGACACCACGTTCCGATGCTTCCACAAAGTCAGTGAATAACTTAATATGCCGTTTATGAGTGAAAGATTGTTTTATTTTTTCAATGGCGTCTTTTCGGGTCAATCCACTTCGGAAAAAAATAGAATAAGCTAAATTGACATCATCAATATCCGATTGGCTAAAGCCGTTTCGCTTCAATCCCACAAAATTAACACCGGATAATCTAGCTCTGTTACCAGCAACCAAAGAAAAAGGAGCAATATCCTGTGGGACCATACTTTGTCCGCCAATCATGGCATATTGACCACGTTTACAAAATTGATGGACTCCGGATAATCCACCAATAATAACATGGTCCTCGACTGTAACATGGCCACCGAGTGTCGCGCCATTAGACATGGTAATATGATCTCCCAATACGCAATCATGGGCGATATGACAACAAGCCATTATCCAGCCGTTGTCCCCTATTCTGGTTTCCCCTTTATTGGCTTCGGTACCGCGGTTTATGGTCACATGTTCCCGAATGGTATTATTATTACCAATAACCAGAAATGATGCTTCACCGTGAAATTTTTTATCCTGGGGTTCTAATCCAATCGAAGCAAACGGGAAAATTCGGCATCCGGAGCCTATCGTGGTCGGACCTTCAATGACGACATGATGTTGTATTTCGGAATCTGCCCCAATTTCCACATCAGGGCCAACAATTGTATATGCCCCAATCTTGACGTTTGAAGCTAATTTAGCTTTGGGATCTATTATAGCAGTTGGATGAATCATAATCTTCCTAAGCCGAAGCAGATGCAAGTTTAAATTCAGCACTGCAGGCTAATTTATCGTCAACATATGCTTCACCTTTGAGAAACCAAACATTCATCTTCTTCTTAATAAATGTTGCTTTCAATACTAATTGATCACCAGGAACCACTGGTTTCTTAAACTTTACTTTGTCCAGGCCGGCAAAAAAGATGATATCCTTTGAAGCATCTTTATGCAGTGAATAACCTGCAATTCCCCCGGTTTGGGCCAGAGCTTCACAAATCAATACACCCGGCATAATCGGACTTTCGGGGAAATGGCCATTAAAAAATGGTTCATTAACAGTAACATTTTTAATGGCTGTACAACTAACGCCTTCTTCCAGTTCAATAACGCGATCAATAAGTAAAAAAGGGTAGCGGTGCTTCAGCCGTTTTTTAATTTCCAAAATGTCCATTATCATGTTTATTTCCCATTACTAAGTTTATTAAATTCAGCAATTACCTGATCGGTAATATCAATGATGTTTAAATTGTGATATAATAATCCTTTTACGATCGTGTCATCGAGCACCATATCAAACTTTTGAGCTTTAGCAACTTTGTTAACAACCGGTTTCATGCGGGTAAAGATGGTTTCCAAATATCGTTTTTCATTCCCCCGAAAATCACGATCAGTTTTGGATTTTTCTCTTTGCAAAGCAACATATAGTTTTTGCATCTCTGCATATTTTTCCTGTTTGGCTTTTTCTGTCAGCATCACTGAGTTTTGAAGTTCGGCCTGTTTTTGTTTGAGCTCCTGTACTTTGGTTTGTAGGTAAGCATCTGCCTGTTTTTTCTGAGCAACCAGTAATTTTTGTAATTTCACACCTTCATTAGATTCATTGATGGCTCTGTTGGTATTCATGGTTGCAATTTGAAGTTTATCCTGACTGAAACCAACAACAGGTGAGAGTAATAAAGCACATAAAAATACAGTTAATATTCTTTTCATAAAAACCTTGCTTTTTAAAGTGGTTATACCAGTAATAAAATGTTCAACGATCCGGCAAGAAGTGGTATTAGTTTTATTAAAATTAACGTTAAATCTAACTTGGTTTGTCTAGGATCGTCAATGAGTTAATCGAAAACACCGGCGGAAAAATCAAGACAGGAAGAAAATTACATAGATATCATAAAATGCGTGTGCCATACAGGTTATCGCAAATCCTCTAACTGTATACAGTAATGTAAACCAGAAACCGGCAAAAAACCGAAACATGAACGAACTGATTGTAAAA
Organism: Deltaproteobacteria bacterium; assembly: GCA_018657625.1. GTDB lineage: Bacteria > SAR324 > SAR324 > XYD2-FULL-50-16 > XYD2-FULL-50-16 > JABHWU01. Next base: position 15,424 of record JABHWU010000013.1, read on the forward strand.
TAATCCGCCATATTACCCATATAATGCACTAAAGAGAATAGAAAAGAAGCCAGTACAACAGAAATCAGAATGGAAATAAATTTATTGGAGAATAATTGACTAAATAAGTAAATCAGGAAGGTGGTCAGTAGTACCCGAAATAATAATTCTTCAAACAAGCCAGCCCCTATTGCTAATCCTAAATTTGCTAAAAAGGAGTTGGAAAATTCACCAGAAAACATGAATAAATTAACCATAAATAAACGAATGATATAACCGGTAGCAATTCCCCAAAAAATCGCTTCACCCACCATTCCAAATATCACACTCTTTTTTATAGTTACTCCGGATCGATAAAAAACGGGAATTGTCACTAAAGCAAGCGTCACCAGCATAAAACTAATATAGTAATGGGAAACGCCGATAAAGGATAAAATACTTCTCAGCCAGGCCTCTGGGGCATTTCTAACGATCCCGCCATTGGGTAACTCACCCCAGATAATTAAAGTTTCATAAAGCACCAACATAATCAAGGCGACCACAGAACCGTAAAAACGATGAGAAGAAGCCTGAAAATAGGTCTTAATCGTCATATTGCTATTTTTGATTTAAGTTTTTGGCATTTCGAATGATATAAATACCCAAACCTAAAAACAGTAAACAGGTAATAATGACAGCCGGGATCAACATCTGGATTTGTGGTGTAGGAAATCCTGATATCTTTATTCGCAGCATTTTTCGTTCCTCTTTAAATTGAATAGTTTTAGAAATATAGGATTCTTTATCAAAGGTTTTTTTCCGTTCAATGATTTGATCGCTGCCTTGTGGGAAAAGATCTGCTGAAATTCCGGTCGCTGGTGTAATTACTTCAACTTCAGCCATCCCAGGTAAAATATCATGATCGACCATTTGATAGCTACTATCAGATGGCAGGTGGTAGCTAAATAAAATCTGTTGGGGTCCTGGTTTGATATGCAAACGAAAAACAATAAAATCAGTTCCGATTTCATAGTCAGAACCTTCCGGTTGTTTCAGTACAACTACATTTTTGGCTTCCCGGGGTAAGTGAATTTTATAAGGGGACTGTTTTAAATTTAGAATAGCGTTGGAACGATTTAATAAATGATATACATTCGTTACCCGAAGATAATCATTTCCCAGATCAAAAACCAGTAACTCTTTGTCAAAAACTAATTCCTTTTGGTCTGTGGAGATATCCGGTAACCTGAGATCAATTGTAATTGTGTTCCCTTGCTTTGCCGCCCTAAAAGGTGATGAAACAGTTTCACGTCCATCCTTCTCTGCTGAAATTCTATAGAAGAAGCCAGCTACAGCCTGCCGGTTCTTAAAAACATAGGCACCTTCTTGATCGGACTTTGTTTCTGAAGTAGTAGCAATTTTAGGAGGTGAGGCCATTTCTATCAGAAGCAGGTTTACTTTTGCATCGGTGACAATATGTCCCTTTCCATCCCGAATGATACCACTAATATCAAATAGCTTGTCGTTTTCTGCTAATGCAATAAAATTAAAAAAAAAGGATAGAAGCAGAATTATCAGAAAATGTTTCATAGGGCTTTCGGCTTAGTATGTTTATTGCATTTATTAAAAAATAAACAGAATTAATTTTAAAATCAATAATTAGGCATGAACCAGAGATTTATTAATCTTCTGATTACTACCAGAGGTTAACTGATATGAAACAACAAACTTTGCATATCTTCAATAGTAAAAGTAAAAGTATTGAAAAAGTAAATATAATTTACACTGATAAATTTTTAAAATGTGGTGACGATAATTGTTCTGTCTGCTCAACAGGGTTAGGTCACGGGCCATATTGGAATGCAACTTTTTCTTTTAAGGGTCAGATAAAAAATATACTATTGGGTAAAAAATTTAGCCCGCAAAAAGTTGAAGCTGAAATCAGAAAATTAATGGACCTTACCGATCCTGATCAACGTTTTAATCCCAATAAACAGAAGGTCTTAAAACCAAAAAGATCGGAACCGGGATTGTCTTTAAATAATAACATAAAAAACAACCTCATCGATCGCATTGATATCAGTAAGATTCCCAATAAAGTCAACCGAACACGATCCTTTCAAGCACACCCGCCAGGTAGAAATGACTTCGAAAAGGATTTATCATTACTGAGTAAAATTAAACATCCAACCGCACTAAAGACCATCTATAAAAAACTGATCAAAAAGTATCATCCGGATCAATTCCCTGGACATAGACACATGAACGATTGGATGGCTGAGATAAATGGGCTCTACCAACAGAATCTTTCTTTTCAGAGATCAATGGCCTAAAGGAGATCACAGGGCATTTAACAGTAATCTCCAAGGTTTTATTTATTTTCTGTTTTATGCTGGTAAGCCGCTTCCACGAACCGATAAAAAATGGGGTGTGGATTCCCCGGTTTCGATTTAAATTCAGGATGATACTGAACGGCGATAAACCAGGGATGATCTGGCAGTTCAATGGTCTCCACTAAATCTAACTCGGTATTCTTACCTGAAATTACCATTCCCTTTTCAATCAATTGCGGAATATATTTATTGTTTACTTCATATCGATGTCGATGTCGTTCTGATATTTTTTCACTACCATATATCTCAGCTATTTTTGAACCCGGTACCAGTACTGCCGGATAAGCACCTAAGCGCATGGTGCCACCCATGTTTTTAATTTGCTTTTGCTCTTCCATCATATCAATAATATTATCTTTGGTATTGGGGTCGATCTCAACCGTATTAGCGTCTTTTATTCCCAGAACGTTTCTGGCATATTCAATCACAGCTACCTGTAAGCCCAGGCAAATCCCGAAATAAGGAATCTTATTTTCCCTTGCATAACGAATGGTTTCAATTTTACCTGCCACCCCACGTTCACCAAAACCACCAGGGATTAAAATACCATCACATTTTTTCCATTCCTGTAATTCTTCTTCATCACTCAGATTCTCAGAATCAACATAGTTAATGTTTACTTTAAGATTCAGTTCTATACCAGAATGTAGTAGGGCCTCATGCAAACTTTTATATGAGTCTCTTAATTCGACATATTTCCCCACAATTCCAATGGTTACTTCATCTTTAGGATTGTTAAAGGAGTGAACGATATCAGCCCATTTTTGAAGATTTGGGCGTTTTGTCCATAGTTGTAACAGTTCAACGATTTTTTCATCCAATCCTTCTTCATGAAATCTAAGTGTGACTTCATAAACATTTTCTACGTCTTTGGCCTGGATAACGGCGTCATAAGTAACATTGGTAAACAAGGCGATCTTCTTTTTAATATCCTGATCCAGATCTTTTTCAGTACGACATAATAAAATATCAGGCTGAATACCGATTTCCCTTAATTTAGTGACACTATGCTGTGTGGGCTTGGTTTTTAATTCAGATGCGGATGCTATCCATGGAACTAAGGTCAGATGAATATAAATCGATTGACTGCGGTTAAGTTCGTGGCCGACCTGTCTAATGGCTTCTAAAAAAGGGAGGGATTCGATATCTCCAACTGTTCCCCCGATTTCAACCAACGCAACATCACACCCTTCTGAGGCTTTATAAAGATTTTCTTTGATCTGGTTAGTGATATGAGGGATCACCTGAACAGTTTTTCCCAGGTACTCTCCTCTTCGTTCTTTTTCAATGACAGTGTTATAAATCTGACCGGTCGTAAAATTGTTGTTTCGGGAAGTGGAAATGCCGGTGTATCTTTCGTAATGCCCCAGATCCAGATCTGCCTCATATCCATCTTCAGTCACAAAAACTTCTCCATGCTGAAAAGGGCTCATGGTTCCCGGATCAACATTTATATATGGGTCCAGTTTAATGATGGTTAATGAAAGGTCTCTGGACTTTAAGATGGCTCCTATTGAAGCAGCTGCAATACCTTTTCCTAATGAAGAAACAACACCACCTGTGATAAAAATAAATTTTGTTTTCATTTGACTGCCAACCAAAAGATTATTTGAAAGATGAAGAAATTAAGAAATCAATTTCATAATGATTCATACCAAAACCAGGGTATTGATTTATATTCGGTATGAACTGGATTTTATCTGAATATATTTTTTAGATTATGATCTAAAACAGTTGGTCTCACTACTATTTATTGTAAAGACAGGAGGCACGGTTATTTTTCTAACAGTATCTTTTTTAAATATTGCCCGGTATAGCTCTCTTTGATATTAGCGACCACTTCAGGATTCCCTTGTGTAATCAATCGTCCGCCATACTCGCCGCCTTCAGGCCCCAAATCGATAATCCAATCAGAACATTTTATAATATCCTGATTATGCTCTATTATCACAATTGTATTCCCCAAGTCTACAAGTTGCTTAAGAACCCGCATTAATTGAGCAATATCATGAAAATGTAGACCAGTAGTGGGTTCATCAAGGATGTAAAAAGTTCTCCCGGTGCTTCGTTTACTTAATTCTGAAGCCAGTTTAACCCTTTGAGCTTCTCCACCCGATAAAGTCGGTGAAGGTTGTCCCAGTTTAATATAACCTAAACCAACCTCCATAAGTGTCTTTAAACCTGGATAAATTTTCTTGTGATTTACAAAAAATTCACAGGCTTCTTCCACTGCCATATTTAAAACATCTGCGATATTTTTCCCTTTGAAGCGAACCTGCAGTGTTTCTCTATTATATCGACTTCCTTTACAGGTTTCACATGGTACCAATACATCCGGTAAGAAATGCATTTCAATAACTTTTAAACCTTGCCCCTGACAGCTTTCACACCTGCCTCCTTTGACATTAAAGGAAAACCTACCGGAATTATATCCCCTGATTTTAGCTTCCGGCAATTGAGAAAAAACACTTCGTATACCATCAAAAACACCTGTGTATGTAACCGGATTGGACCTGGAGGTTCTGCCAATTGGGGATTGATTAATATCGATAATCTTATCAATTTGTTCGATACCTTTTATTTCCTCATATTTACCGGGAATCACGTTGGATTCCAATAACTCCTTTTTAATTCCTTTAAGTAAACATTCATTTACCAAACTGGACTTTCCTGAGCCCGATACGCCTGTTACACAAATCATTAATCCCAGGGGAAATTCAACATCAATTTTTCTCAGATTATTGGCCTCTGCACCTTTAATCCGAATCGATTTTCCTTTTTTAGGTTTCTGACGGACAGAAGGTATTTCTATTTCCAGTTCTTTTCTTAAATATTTACCCGTTAATGAAGTCTTATGGTTCTGAATGTCTTCAGGAAAACCCTGCGCAACAATTTCACCTCCATGTTCACCGGCACCCGGTCCGATATCAAAAATATAATCAGCGGCCCGGATGACTTCCTCATCATGCTCAACTACAATAACGGTATTTCCAATGTTTTTCAGATGTAGCAAGGTATCCAGCAATTTGGCATTATCTCGCTGATGTAACCCGATTGTAGGCTCATCCAGAACATAGGTTACCCCGACCAATTTTGCACCAATTTGACTGGCCAACCTTATTCGTTGGGATTCTCCTCCAGAAAGGGTGTTGGTAGCACGATTTAAGGTGAGATATCCTAGGCCAACATTTTTTAAAAAACCTAATCGTTCAATCACTGCTTTCTTAATCGGTTTAGCGATTTTGGCCCGGGTTTGATCTAATTCCAGAGTGATAAAAAACATATAAGCATCATTGATGGTCATACAGGTTAAATCATCAATGTTTTTACCTTTTACCTTCACAGAAAGTATTTCAGGACGGAGCCTCTTACCCTGACAAACATTACAGGGCAAAGTCGTCATAAATTCGTGAATTTTGGTTTTCTGAGATTCTGAATCTGTGGCGGTAAATCGTCGCTTTAAATTTGGAATAACCCCTTCAAAAGCTTCCCCGGCAATTTTGCCAGCTTTTTCACCATATAAAATGGCAGCTTGAATCGTTGTTGGGAGATCACACCAGGCTGTTGCGGTGGAAATATTAAAAATTCTCGCTACGATTCGAACGGACTTGGGATAGAACCCCCGGAGACCAGACCCACACCTCTTCCAGGCTTTAATAGCACCTTCTTCCAATGATAACCTGGGGTCCGGTATTACCAGGTCCGGGGAGATCTCCATCAAAGTCCCTAAGCCAGAACACTCCGGGCACGAACCAAATGGGCTATTAAATGAAAATATCCTGGGAGATAACTCTTCTAAAAAAGAACCGTGTTTAGGACATGCAAATTTTTCACTGTAGGATATTTCTTTTTTAACTTTAGCATTTGTATTTTCAAGTAGTACGATTACTGTCCCATCTCCTAGTTTTAATGCTGTTTCAATCGAATCCGTTAATCGTGAACCAACCCCTTCCTTAAGAACGATTCGATCAATAACTGCTTCAATAGTATGAGACAGCGTTTTTTTCAGCACCGGCACTTCTTCCTGAAGCAAAACCTCACCATCAACTCTAATTCTGGTATATCCTTCTCTTTTTATATATTCAAAAACATCTTTATGAGTTCCCTTTTTAGCCCGTACCAATGGAGTTAAAATATGCAACCTAGAACCTTCCGGATAGGTGAATAAGTCATTTACGATATCTTCGGCAGATTGAGAGGAAATTTTTTCATTACAAACCGGGCAGTAGGGAGTTCCTGCACGCGCAAACAGAATCCTGAAATAATCATATATTTCTGTGGTGGTTGCTACTATTGAGCGTGGTGTCGCCTTTCCGGAGCGTTGTTCAATTGATATGGTGGGGGTTAACCCTTCAATGGATTCGACAGCCGGTTTTTGCATCTGATCCAGGAACTGTCTGGCATAGGCTGACAATGATTCCACGTACCGTCTTTGGCCTTCCGCATAGATGGTATCAAAAGCCAGGGAGGATTTTCCACTTCCGGACAGTCCGGTAAATACCACAAAACTATTGCGGGGGATAGCGACATCAATTCCTTTCAGATTATGCTCGCTGGCTTTTTTTATCTGAATGTGGTGATTGAAGTTTAGCTTTTCTGAGCGTGTGTGATCACCCACTTTTGTATCCAACTGCCTGTATTATTTAAAGGAATTGTCAGAATCGATTTATTAGTAAAATCGATATATGATATGTTTTTAATAATATGTAGAAATATGAATATCTTTTTATGGGTAAGTTATCAATCCTAATTATTGATTATAAGTTGAAAAGAATTTTAGGGATTAGAGAGGGGGGTCATAATTGAAAATACTTTAAAATGGCATTGAAAAAGGAGATACAGCAGCAAATATAAAGGTGAAAGAGGTGATAAACAGGATATAAATTAGAACAAGTTTCGTAAACATGTGAACCTTTTTTCCGGGTGTATAATCGATTTGGGTATTGGATACTACTTAATAGTTATAATAAATCTATCGTTGCAATAATTTTACCTAATAGGAACTTATAATAAGAATTATTCTTTTTAAAATATATCACAGGGCTATTACAGGTGATTGGAAATAAGGAGCAAATGATTTCCATCACTGTCAGCGATGATTCACTATTTATTATTGCTTAACTAAGAAAAATGGCTTAAAAGTTAATAATCGTCAATCAAAAAGGATTTATTTGACTGTTTTTTTCATTATGGTCTAAATATCCGTCGTTAATGTAAAGACTATTTTTATCAAAATACTTGATCGACAGACCTTAAAAAGACTACTTAATATAAGTTTCTTATCATTTAAAGCTTTTAAATTATAACGAATAAATCAAAATGGGGAATACATTGAATGAGATTTTGACCGAACTTATGGCTGGATATGAGGTCAGTTTAGAGACATTTAGTCATTTACCAGATTTAGTGCTGATATGTGTTATACTGGGACTATTGTGGGTTTCAAAAAAAATATACGATTTTTTTACTCCATACGAACTGGAATACCAATTAGTTAAAGCTGACAATAAAGCTGTCACTATCAGTTTTGTCGGGTATTTAGCCGGTGTAGTCGTTATTTTAGAAGGCGTGCTCCATGGCGATTCCATTTCATTAATCAATGATATTATTAGTGTTTTGGTCTGGGGAGTTATCGGTATTCTATTATTGAATCTGGCAGGAATCATTAATGATAAATTGATCCTGCATCGATTCAATAATAAACTGGAACTGGTTGAAAACCATAATGTTGCAGTGGCTACTGTTATTGCCGGAACCTATTTCGGTAGTGGTATCATCATTCGTAGCATCATTATTGGTGATTCAACCGGTTGGGTATTGGATATCGGCTTAACTGTCTTATATTTCCTTTTAGCCCAACTGACATTTTATCTTTACAGTCTGTTATACCAAATCATTACTAAATATAATTTTCATCATGAGATACAAGAAAACAATGTCGCTGCTGGTATTGCGCTTGGCAGTAATCTTGTCGCAGTGGGTATTTTATTATCCATTCCGCTTCAAATGTCTTATTCTCTGATCTTTTATTTTACCTGGTTTATTATTGGGAGTTCTCTTTTAGCCTTTTTCAGATTTATAATGGATCATACCATAATACCAATGGAAAAGCTGGATGAAGAGATTCATAAGGATCAGAACTGGGGAATCGCTATCCTGGAAGGTTGTTTTTCAATCGCAGCTATTTTTATTATGCAAGCACTTTTTACATAATATTTTAATTTAAAATTTGCTCCAAATTAGATTGTACTGAATAATAGGAAATATTTTTGTTTAAATAAAAATCAAATACGTTTATAATCTAAATTATCGATATGTCTGATTCAAAACCAATTTCACTGGATCGTTTTCGGGAAAAAAAGAAAAAAGAAGCGGCAGAAAAAAAACATCCCGGAATTATGGTTTGGCTATATTGCCCAAAATGTCAAACGATCGAATACACTGAAGTAATAGCGCCAAGCGGTCGAACACATATGTGTGGGATGATCGTTGAAGAACGAGAGGTGGAATTAGATTTAAGAGCAGAATTTACAATCGTTTTATATAATCTAAAGATCATAGATGAACTGATCAAAGGAAATCAGGCATCTAAAATCAGAAAGCTTTTTGCCAAAACACTGGATAAAGCTTTGTTTAAGTTAAAAAAATCGGAAGAGTTATATTTAGAACGCATGGGAATTAAAAATATCGTTCCTTATGAAGGCGATATAGAGGAGTTAAAAGCTAAGCTTCCGATTAAAGAAACAAATCAATTGGGACTTTGGATATCAGATTTTAGATATAAACCTGAAGAACGTTTTAAGCAAAAATTAGATGGATAAAATATTCTAATAATACAGTTATTTACGTCAAAGGAGTAAAATGATAAGGGCTACAAACACACTAAATTCGATCGCACGTATATTCTGCGATGCAACCAAGGAAGTTTTAGGGACCAGCACTGGAAAAGAAGTTAGCTTCGCAAATACGATTCAAAAAATTCCCCTCGTACATTTAAGACCTGAAATTGGTTGTTTTGTCCTGTTTAACGGCGATTATTCAGGTATCATGATTATGAATTTTTCGGCAAAAGCAGCGATGGAAATTTATCGTAATCAAATGTTGACCATGGGTCTACCAGAAGAGGATCTGGCAACTGAATACACAGCGGATGATGTTGTCGATAATATTGGCGAAACGATTAACCAGATTATTGGAAGTGTCAGAAGAAAAATTGAAGGTATCTATGGTCTGGTCTCTTCTAACACCCAACCAAAAGCGATTGCATTAACAACTTCTATTATTTTAACTATTGATGCCCATGATATTGAAAAAGAATTGTGTCGAAGATTATCGTTTAAAATCGGAGGACACTCTTTTCATATTGAGCTTTCCATGGAGAAAACAGAGTTTGTTTCTATCGATGGAAAGGACATTCATAATCAGGGAAGCCAGGCAGGGGTGGAAAAAGATCAGTATGAAACGATTCTGAAGGCTGAACAGGCAAAAGCAAATGTGGGTAAAGCCGGCAATGATCAAAATCTGGATTTTGAGGCACTAGTAAATGCTAACAAAACAGAAGAAAGTCCTGATAAATCTGTATCTAATGACAATTTGGATTTTGAGGCACTACTCAAACAAAATAAGGAATAGCACTAATTAATGGAAAAGGTGTGTATGATAATACCATTTTTTCCATCATTATTAAGTTCAATCAGGGAATAAATACCTAATTGATACTGGTCGACCAGAATAATATATTTAATTTCAACATATTTTGATTGAACTTTAAAAAGCTTTTTCTCCTCCTCAAGTATTACCCCTTCCTGTTCTAATGCTTTGAAAAAGTCAGAAGTATTTTTGAAATAGGGATCTGTCTGATTACCGGGATTTCGAAGTATGATCTCTTCAATCTCTAAGGCATTGGCTACTGCCGTCTCATATTTTGATACACCATCATAGCGATTAAGAAATTGAACAATTTCACCTTCTAAACCAAGATTAATATTGATAAATTCATCCGGAATTCGTCCGTTGCCAACGACCCTGAAATATTTTTTAATGATAAAATCAGAAAGCTTTAATTGATTAATGCCTGGGATTAATTTGATTTCACTTAAAAAGTCAAATGGGCTATTCTTAACTTCAAAGGGGTATTCCACAGATCCGTAAAACTCGATACCCTCTCCGTAATCGGGATAAGGATCTGAATCATCATCACGCCAGTCGTTAATGGCACTAACAATACCGTAAACATCACGGTCGTTCAATTCAAAATAAGTCTCCCCTGTATCCTGGCTTTCGTTTTCTTTCTGACATAGGATCAACATATTTTTAAAAACCGTTTCGCGGTCAGATGCATCTCCTTTGAACTTCTGATTAAGTTCAAATCGGAAGTCAACAGGTTGAATCAATAAATCAGTTAAAACACCCAGATCAGCAACATCTGTTGAAAAACCAAATTTCTGATATTGTCTGTTAGCACTGACAACCTGATACAGGCCTCTTTCGTGGATAGCTCCTAACAATACCCTGAAGACAGAACGGGCAACTGATTCCGCTTTAAATTGCTGAGTGCTGTTATCCAATTGGGCCACTTCCAAAGAACGATTCTCAAATATTTGAATCAGGGCAATAGAAAGCACCATTAAAATGGACATGGTTAACAACAGCGCAAACCCATGTTTAGGTGAATGACCTAGTTTTTCCAAGTGATAAATCCCTCTGTGGTTGATCGCAAAATGATTTGAAAAGATGACTTTAAAGTTGCTCCGGAATCATATTGATATATCAGAGTTACTTCTACTCCAGCCGGAATTGGTTGTCTCTCTTTTTCTGAATCCCACTCTTCGATTTTCTCAGGCTCAATGCCCCGAAAGAACTGGATATCAAATTCTGTCACATATTGAGATAGTGAATAAGTAATACTGCGGTCACCATCAGTGATATCGTCATCTACATATAATTCTTCCCGTCGTTGAAACCGTAAATGGTCTTCATCAGTGTCATCAATAAAATAGCTGACTTCATGGACTTCAGGATCCTCGGAAAGTTTCATGGTTCGATTGAATTCCGAGGGTTTATGGACATGCATATGGACCACATCACGATTTTTATTGTCATATTCGTTGCTAAGGCTAACAATACCACTCTGTCGATCATCCAATATAACGGGTTTAAGCCGCATGTATTCTGTTAAATAAACCGCCGATTGAAAATCACGGCGAATGATTTTCTCCAGAATTCTGGCTTCCTGTCGCAATTTCAGAATGTCAGAAATTGCGGTATCCTGATTCTGTAATTGAACGAAAGATCCCAACAACAGGGTAATGATCGTGGCAAACAACGCCAAGGTAACCAGTAATTCCAATAGTGTGAATCCGGATATCTGTTCTTTTTTCATTTTATTAAAATAGAAGACTTGTATGAATTGGAATAGATCCCATTTTGCCAGGTAATATGGTAGGTGACTTTGGTGACGGGAATTACTTCCATAAAAGTTTCTTTTGACTCAATAATTTTCCAGCTTCCTCCGGCTAACTCATGTTCTTCGGGAAATTGTCCAGATTTATTTGTGAAACTATCCAGGCCCTGCCTTTCAATTTTGGATAATTCATAAAATGTCGTTCGCTGAGCAGTTTCCTTCAGCCGGGTTCTTTGTAAAAAAGATGAGGTGTCAGAATACGATTGAAGAATAACAACCAGCAAAGAGGATAAGATGGCAAAAGCAATCAGTACCTCTATCAGGGTAAATCCTTTATTTTTAGCAAACTGAAGGCATTTGGTATCAGTAGGTTTATAATTTTTCTTCGGTACCAATCTCTATATCTCCCATGATATTAACCACAGAAAGTGCGATTTTATTTTTTTTATCTTTTAACTTGATATCAAACATATCCATAAAACCACTGGAATCAATATTAAAACTAAACTCCTGACCAATGATTTTATCAAATTCAATTTCTTTAAACTCAAACTGCCTGGATTCCTCTGATTTGATTTGTTTTTTGACACTATAAAATTCTACTGACGAAATTAATTTAATGGGTTCCGGATAGTCAGGATGGTTTTTGTATTCGTGTTTCAAAGCAGGAGTGTTTATTTTAAAAGTATACTTAGATTCCTTCGTATCAAAAATCACCCGATAGGATTCTCCTTTTAAGATAGCCTGATGTCTCAGGTTCTTTAATAACTTAGCGATTTTTTTTGTCTCAGATAATAAATCGGAATCAAAATTTATATTGAAACTGGGTAAGGCGAAACTAAAGATCAGCAACAGAATAAATAGCATGATGCTGAACTCCAATAAGGTAAATCCCCTGTCCTGTATTTTTTGTCTTTCAGTAAAAATCATTGTTTAAATATGATATCTTCATCTTCTTCGGTACCACCTTCCTGACTATCCGTACCCAGACTAATCATTTCAAAAGTTTTCCCATCGCTTCTGTAAATATAGTCATTTCCCCAGGGGTCTTTGGGATGATCAGACCTTAAGTAAGGGCCATTCCAGTTTTTAGGTATTATTCCAACTTCGGGTTTAGTTCTTAAGGCTTGCAAACCTTGTTCTGTTGTTGGATATATAAAATTATGTCTTCGATAATCATCCAAAGCGTTACCCGTTAAGCGCATTTGAATTTTAGCCGTCTTGACATTCGCCTCATTCATCTGATTAATCATCATTGGACCGGCGATGGCAGCCACCCCTAATAATAAGGTAATAACAATCATAACTTCCAGAAAAGAAAAGCCCTGATCCCGACGGTTCATTTGATTAAGGCAATCTTTATTCCTCTCCACTCCAGGATTATTAGCAGACATGTTATTCGGTCTCCATAAAAAAAGTAAATATTGTTGTAAAAACACTAAAGAATCGGATCAATTAAAGCTGTCAACTCACTATAAAAAAGGAATAAAATTCAAATTTTTTTTAATTAGCATATCACTTGCATTGTTAATATTCATTCTTTAATAATTGATAATTTTATTTTGATAAGGAAGATTACTATTTATATTCTTTTTCATCCAGACATAATTCGCATTTCCTGATCCATGAAATTAAATTCAATTTGTTTTATTGTTTTCACCCTGATTACACTCCTATTCACCGGGACCAGTTTTGCCCAAGATGTTGACTATCTGGAGGATGATGGAACGTCATTATGGGAAGAGGAAGGTTTTATCGATTCCATTGGGGACTTAGACGAACAATATAATACCAATGATGGGCAATATATTGCCGAGGAAGAAATCCAGGCCCAGGAAGAAGCCTTAAAAGCCGCACAGGGATCTGGCCTTGATATTGCTTCGGCTTTGGAAAAAGACAAAAAACTGTTACCTGATAATATCATGTATGGTATGGGAACAGGTGCCGTTATTGGTGGCTGGTTTGCTTTATGGTCAGGAAATGATGGAAGGGAAAATGTCCAATACCTCAGTGTGGGTATCTTAGCTGGTGTTTTACTTGGTATTACTGTGGGAACAAAATCCTTTTATCAGGATCCCCTGGTTGTTAATTATCCGGAAAATGATTTTACAATCCCTTCAAAAACAAGGTCAGCAATATCTAGTTCAACACCAAGTTATTCATTGCTAAATTTCGAAGTCCCATTTTAATCTGTACTATTTTGTAACTGTATTGACTCCAGCTCTATTTGCAAGGTTTCCCATCGATCATTGGCTTCAGAAAGCTTTTGATTATTCAATTCCTTTTTTGATAAGAGTTCCTGCAACTGAACCTGATTTTCAGGGTTATAAATATCTGATTGAGCAAGTTTTTCATCAATAATTTGAATTTTCGTTTCCAAATCTTCAATTTCCTTTTCTTTGAAGGAAACACCTTTTTGAAGCCTATTAAGCTCTTTCTTCATAAACTTCCAGGCTTTATTATTCTGACGCTTTGGTTTTGATTCAATTCCCCTATCAACAGAAATTTGGGAACGGTCTAAATAATCATTACCCTGCTTTTCAAGATATTCCCGATAACTGCCTTTAAACAGCTCGAATCCATTTGTTTTAAGTTCTAGGATACTGGTCGCAAATTGATCAATAAAGTTACGATTATGACTAACGCAAACGACACTACCCGGATATTCCTGCAACGCTCTACCCAGCGCGTTAATAGACTCAATATCCATGTGGTTAGTGGGTTCATCCAGTAACAGTAAATTCGGCTTCTCCAGAATCACTTTTGAAAAAATCAAACGTCCTGATTCCCCACCACTTAGCGCTTTTAGTTGTTTATGCACATCATCACCCTGGATTAAAACTCTACCTAACAGCCCCCTGATTTTACCGATTTCCTCCCACGGGGCAAACGAATATAACCATTCATATGCAGAAGTATTTTGATTTAGCAGTTCCTTGTGATCCTGGGGGAAGTATCCGATTTTTACTTCATAGCCTAATTCTACTGACCCTTCACTTGGTTTCTGGCTATCTGTTAATATTTTAATCAGGGTGGATTTTCCAATACCATTTGGACCGATGACTGCGATTTTTTCATCCCGTTCCATTTTAAAGTTGATATTGTCCAAAACGGATTTATTACCATATTGTTTTGATAAATATTTAATATCAAAAACTTTTTTTCCAGAGGGTCTTTCTATATCAAATGCAAATCCAGGTGCTAACCTTGAACTCCTTTTAATGACAATATCCTCAATTTTATCCAGTTGTTTACCACGACTCGATGCTTGCCTGGCCTTAGTTGCCTTCGCCTTAAATCGATCTATAAATTGTTGCAGCTCCTCCTTTTTTTTCTCCTGCCTAACAATTTCCTGTTCTTTTTGTTGTCGCTCTAATGCCTTTGCTGCCTGGAATTGTGTGTAATTTCCGGTATATATTTTTACCGTTTCATAATCTATATCAATAATATGAGTACTCGTCTGATTTAAAAAATGCTCATCATGTGAAATCACAAATGTTGCCCCTTTAAAATCCTGAAGATAGGATTCTAACCATTGAATTGAATTGATATCCAGGTGGTTGGTGGGTTCATCCAACATTAAAAAATCAGGTTGGCTAAACAGACATTGCGCCAACAAAACTCTGAGTTTATAACCCCCTGACAATATATTTAGCGGCTGTTTTATGACACTGGTTTCAATTCCTAAACCGGTCAGCAACTCTGTTGCTTCTGCTTCGGCCAGATAACCATCATTATCAGCAATTGTTGTTTCCAGGTCTGCCAGTTTTTTACCAATGGTTTCATTAATACTTTCAGTTTGGTTTATTTTTTCTTTTTCGGCTAACGCTTCCCACAGCAAAGGACGTCCTCTTAACACAACGTCTAAAATAGGAGTGTTTTCATACTTAAACTGATCCTGTTTTAACAAACCCAAATTAATATTTGAGGGTAAAAATACTTCACCGGATTCCGGTTCCACTTCGCCAATTAAAATTTTCATTAAGGTGGATTTACCCGATCCGTTGGCACCGACAACACCATAACGACTGCCTGGATTTAGTTGAAAATTGACAGATTCAAATAGAACCTGTTTTCCAAAATTAACTCCTAAATTACTGATATTAATCATATTTATGTATCACAAAAAGTATTTGGGAAGATGATAACTCGAAGGCAAATTAAGATAAAAACGGGGCTCTGTCCACTTCAAATATACTATAGCAGTTTGCAATTAGGTTGAACATATTACCTGAAGAAACAAAGAATTTCTTTGCCCCTGTCATTTCGAAGAGGAACGAGGAGAAATCTTGCTTGATTAAATAGATCTCTCATTCTGGCCAGAATATCGCAATTCAGTGTTCGAGATGACAAAAGGCTCAGTGCGATTGAAAAGCGTTATAGCTGCAATCTAAAAAGTGATGAAAAGAATTTCCATTTTCTTAACATATCATATTGAAAAGTAACGACTAATATTACCGTTTAAAACGGTTGCCAACTACTTTTCAAGGCGTTAATATTTTTATTAAAGATGTTTACTTTTTACCAACTAGAAAAATCAATTAATTTTAGGAGAATAAAATATGCAATCAGCAACACTTGGTCATCGTCAAGTAGCAGCGCAAGCTCCAGTGGGAGAACGTTTAGCCTTCTTAAAAAAAGTATATGGACTATTATCATTAAGTGTATTGTTAGCGGCAGGTGCTGCTTGGATTACAAGCAACAATATGCCATTTGCTAGCTTCGTTGCACAGAATATGTTAATGTTCTTTATTCTAGAGATTGCCGCCATCTTTTTTACCTTCTGGGCCCGAAAACGGGAAACAATGGGTTTAATTGCTTTGTTTTCATTTACAATTTTAACTGGTGTTACCACCACTCCTTTATTACTGAGGTATACCGGTGGAACAGTGACCATGGCTGCATTTTTAACCGGTTTAACCTTTGCTGGACTATCACTATACGCCTTAACGACCAAGAAAGATTTATCCTTTATGGGTGGTATGTTAAGAACCGGTTTAATTCTTTTAATTGTCGGAAGTTTACTCAATGCCTTTTTATTTAAAAGTGCCTGGGGAAGTTTCGGTATATCCTGCGTGGGCGTTTTTCTATTTAGTGGCTTTATCCTATATGATACAAAAAACATCATGCATCGTTACCCGACCGATGAAGTAATTTCTGCAACCCTAACCCTCTATCTGGATATACTCAACCTGTTTATATTTATACTTAATATTCTCGGATTCAGCAGAGACTAAAAGATATAAAGATAGGAAAAAAACAGATATTTGGATCCAATATGATTACCCAGTGATCTTGTTGGATTCAAAACAGGCTTCGATAAAATATTCTCCACCCGGGGTTTTAAAAGGAATAACAATGATTCGCCCCTGCACAAAATGCAGGATTTCATGATTATTTCCATTGGAAGTAACAGGAATTCCGGCAGCAAAACGAAAACCTCTTTTGGCCAGCTCCCTTCTCGTTTCACCGCTGACCATATTCACCAACTCTCCGACCATGTCCACCACTTCATGATTGATATCCGTAAAATCATCTCCAAACATCTGTTTAGCAATCGCTAAAATACTGTCTTTCTTGAAACTTAAAGCAATGCTGCCTCTTCCTTCACCGGTCAACTCAATAACAGCTGAAATATCTCCTAACCCACGACGACTATCAACGTCTTTTAAAAAAGGTTTGCCGGCTTTTGATTCAGTAAAAGCCATAGTATGTAGTACTTTTTGGGTAGCGGCGATAAAAGGATTGATATATTCAACTCGCATAAGTTCACTTCATTAGATGATCGAAAATAGTAAAAAACCACAACAACTGATAAAAAGATTATCACATCAGAATTATTATTTCTATAATTATTATTCAACCAATAATGTAAATTCTTCAGAAATGTTGTTTTAGACTGGGATACTTTTTGTAAACTACGTCTAATAAAGCTGGTGTGATTTGAGCAATATTTAATTCCAGCTATTGATCATTGATTACCAGTTTGGCTGGCATCTAATCTCAAAGTCGTTATCAATGATTGTATTTGATAAGGTAGTTCCGAATTGAATTCCACCCATTCTTTAGATTCGGGGTGAACAAATCCCAGGGATTTAGCATGAAGGGCCTGACTTGGGTATTCTTTTAATATTTTTTTTATGTGATCGGGGTAATTCCGGGCAAATATTCTGAATTTTCCGTATAATTGATCACCAAGAATTCCATGACCGATTGATTTCAAATGAACTCTGATTTGGTGCGTTCTACCGGTTTGCAATTGGCAATCGATTAAAGAGAGGTGATGATAGGATTCCAGCATTTTCCAATGGGTCGTTGCTGGTTTTCCTGTTTCAATAACAGCTCTTTTTTTCCGATCAACCGGATGTCGGCCTAACGGTTTATCGATAATTCCATCAGGAGATTCAGGAATTCCCCAAATGACTGCCTGGTAATTCCTTTTAATTGAATGATCAAAAAATTGTTTTGCCAGAAATTCATGGGATTTACTATCTTTAGCCACCACCAGCAGGCCTGAAGTATCTTTATCAATACGATGGACAATTCCCGGACGGATAGCATCCACCGTAGAAAGTTTGGTGTGGTGTAGCAGATAGTTTACCAAAGTGTCTTTTGGGTGTCCGGGAGCCGGGTGAACCACCACACCAACCGGTTTATTAACGATTAATATCCAATCATCTTCAAAAACAATATCCAGCGGATAAGGAACCGGGGATAATTCCAATGCAACTTTTGGCAGGGGGTTAAAAGATATAATGTCACCTGCCTTAAGGATATATTTTGCTTTGACAAAATCTGACTTATCGTTAATCAGGACGTTACCGGCGTTGATGATTTTTTTTGCTTCTGATCGGGACTGGATCGTTTCATGATTTGATAAAGCGATATCCAGCCGCATAGCGATTAAATTTTCATCAACATGGATAAACGGCATCAATTCTCCAAAATTTCGTATTGAGTATGGTGATATTTTTCTGACGTCTGTAGAGAAATATTCCCCTTAATCTGCCGTTCCATCATCCTGAAAGTATCCAATTCTTCAATTTCAAAATATTCAGCAACGTCTGGATGAATTCCAATTAGTAGATTATGCGGTGTATAACTGTCTTTTGCCAATCGGGTAATTTCCTGATAGATTTCGTAAATAGTTGTCGCCGGAGAAACAATTCGAGCCGTACCATCACAATATGGACATACTGTCCGTAGAAAACGACCCAGATTTTCACGATTTCGTTTTCGGGTCATTTCTACCAACCCTATTTCTGAGATGGGTAGTACTTTCGTCCTGGCCTTATCCCGTTTAAGTTCACGCTTCAAAGTATTATAGACCTTCTGCCGGTTTTCCAAGGTTTCCATATCGATAAAATCTATAATAATAATCCCACCAATATCTCTAAGTTTTAACTGGTGAACAATCTCGATAGCTGCTTCAACATTTGTAGTTAAAATGGTATCTTCATGATTATTTGATCCGGTAAATCTGCCTGTATTTACATCAATAGCTGTCAATGCTTCGGCTTGATCAAAAACAAGATGACCACCAGATTTCAACCAGACTTTTCGACTCAAGGCTTTATCTATTTCTTTGGTAACCCCGAAGGCATCAAAAATGGATGCTTTATGCCTGAAATATTTCAATTTATTAGCATATTGGGGGAGATAGGTTGTCAGATATTTTTTGATCTTTTCATATTCATATTCATCATCAATAATAAATGAATCCACAGCGTGTGAAAGCATATCTCTGATTGTCCTGAAAGTCAGGTTCAAATCTTCATAAAGCATAGCGGGGGCGCGATAGGTACGAAATTTTTTTTCGACATCTGCCCAATTGGAAGTTAAATACTCAATATCATTTTTAAATTCATCCTCTGAACGTTCACAGGCTACTGTGCGAACAATAAACCCAGCATCATCCGGTTTTGAAGATGAGACAATTTTGCGGAGTCTACTACGTTCCCGCTCATCACGAATTTGTCTGGATACTCCAACATTATTCACATGGGGCATAAAAACCAGATTTCTCCCGGGTATTGTAACATTACAGGTTACTCTGGCTCCTTTCGTACCAATAGGGCCTTTTGATACCTGGACCATTATATCCTGTCCTTCCTGTATCAATGAAGATATATTTTGTTTTTTTTGACGATCTCTGGTGGGTTGACCGTTACTATTACCGTTGCCATTATTATTTGAATGATCATCGGGATCACAATCTTCTTGAAGGCTATCGTTACGGATATCATCTACATATAGGAAAGCAGCTTTTTCAAGTCCAATATCAATGAAGGCGGACTCCATACCGGGTAGGACTTTTAATATTTTTCCTTTATAAATATTACCAACTACACTTTTATTCTTAACTCTCTCGTAAAAAATCTCAGAAACAATGCTATTTTCTACCAAAGCAATTCTGATTTCGTGCTTTGTGTGATTAATAACTATCTGTTTTTTCATATTTCAAACCTAATGAAAATCACACACTATATAAAATCAATCACCCTTATAAATAAATCTCCGATATACTACGTTTTCAAAAATTCTCGATCAGGTCTTGAGAATTACCTGTGATAATAACAAATTAAATTATGTTAAATGCATAATCTGATTAATTGAGTTACTAAATACTTCCGGGCAAAATCTTCATAGATACATCTATTGCTAATTTTCAGTTCTATTCGTATTTAGATATCTTTTCTGGATTATTATTTAATTATTAGTTTTTTACTTCTATTATTTGATTATTATCACCGTAGTATAAAATAATTTAATGGGCGATATATTATTAGTATGTCAATTGGTTAATTGTTTTAAATTTTTCATAACGCAATATCTTCTAAATTTAATATTGACTAAAATAACTATCGCTAAATATTCCTTGAATTTTTAAAGGTCAAATCCTAAAAATTAATATAATCGTTTATCTTAGTTCTTAATGGACAATCAATATTAAAAAGTCGTTTGATATAAATATTGAATTAATGGGTCGCTTAATTATAATCTTGAACAGGTACTGTTATCGCCAACCAAATCCTTCAGTAAAAATTATCATTCAATCAGGAGTTATTGATGGTTGTATTGTTATTACTAACTTAATTTGAATTTACCTAAATTCGTGATTGTTGATCATTTTAGTAATAGGTAATAGTAACTTTTTTATATTTTTGGCGCAACAGAATTAGTTATCTTTAAAATTCCATCAATTAGTAAAAGAGTCGCCCATTTCCCTTGAAAAATCTGCCTTTATTGAATTTCTCAATTTTCATCTCTAAACCAGGTTGAAAACAAAACAGAATCCAAGATTTGTGAAGACAGAATTCAATCAATTTGATAGATAAATTAGTTAAAATTAATTTTATTGTTATGATAATATATCAATATTTTACCATTTTGACAGAAATTTAAATTGTACGACTATTTTCACAATATTTAATGAACTTGAAACACTAGTTATGAAATACAGGTTAATTTTATTTTTTCTATTAGTGTCGTTATCCGGGGCTCTACATGCAAAAGTGATTGAACCTGATACCCTACTTTCTAAGATCATAGAAAATTATCGCCCTGTTTATTCGTTTGATCTACAAGTAAAAGTTAAGGTTTTCAATCCCGAAGCTTTTGTGCCTTTAGAGGAAATAGTAGAAGATGATAAAATTACTTTTGAGGATAAAGAAAAAGGTTTTCTTCAGCATATTATATTTATGAGAGATGAATATATTTTCATCGAAACCTTGGATTTTGAAAATAAACCTCTACACTTATTTTTACAGGAAGGATTTAAAAAAGGATCTGTTAATATTCAAGATCAACGATTTTTCCATTTTGAAGATGTCTTTTTTCCCTATATCGTACTGTTTACAAAATTTAACCGCTTTTTGACCTGGGGACTTGAAAGCCTTGGTATTTCTCCAATAAAAGCCAATATTGTGAAACATGGTAATATATATGCGTATCAATTAGGAACACCAGAGAATAACATCATCGTCGATCAAGATAAGTTTCTAGTTATTGAAATGAACAGAACGATTAATATCAGAGGAAGAGATTATCCTTTAAAAATTACTTTTGATCGTTGGGATCAGAAAAGAAACCGCATTCCCAGGCTAATCAGATTTTATATCAAATCCAGGTTATTTAAAGAGTTAAAAGTTAATCAAATTATTTACCGAGGAATTAGAACCAGTGCGGAAGCATTTAGTAGTAAATATAAATATTATTTCCCTGCGTTAAAGTTTTCAGAAACCATCAATTTTTCTCAATAAATATTTCTCAACCTATTTCAATTTATGAAGTCTCTTGTAATCATTGTCTATTTAACCCTTGTTTCTACATTTTCCACCGGCATGCATCCGACGTGTTTTGCAGAAGTGTTGCCATATGATTCAATCAAAATATTTGTCAATGACGCTGTTATCACTGCAAATGAAATCGAAATTCGCTTATTTGAAGAACTCAAACGTCAGAAAATCCCCCTTAGCAACCAGGAGACTATTAAAAAGATCAGAACAGAAATCACAGATCTTTTAATTGAAGAAGCGCTATTAAATGCCAGAGCCGATGAAATGATGATTCATGTTTCTGATGATGTCCTTGAAAGCCAAATGGATAAATTTCGCAGCGACAGGAAATTAACAAAAAGTGATTTTGAAGATTTATTGGATCATCAACAAATATCACTAATCGCATTTAAAAAAAATTATGCGAATCAGATGCGACGCAACCAGGTAATTTCAAGGGAAATTCGATCCAGAATTCAAATATCTGAAGAAATTCTTCAAAAAAATTATGCCCAAAAGGAAGTTACATATTTGGAGGTTCGGGCCAAACATATTTTTAAAAAGGTACCAGCGAATGCTACAAAGGCTGATAAAGAAAAACTACGACAACAGCTAATATGGATCAGTGATCAAATTAAAGGCGGTGAAAACTTTGAAACAATGGCCTCAAAGTATTCCGATGACCCTTCTGTTAAATCCAATAAAGGTGACTTAGGGTATTTTAAGAAAGATGAAATATTAAAATCCGTTTCTGATGTCGCCTTTGGTTTAGCAATTGATCAACTGAGTAAACCTGTATTATCCAATTTAGGTTATCATTTATTGATTGTCACAGATAAAAAGAAAGAAGAAAAAAAGCCTTTTAATGATATCAAAGACCAACTCTATCAAGAAGAATATCAAAAAGTTTTTCCTGAACAATTTAAAAATTATATTAAAAAATTGAAATCACGAGCAATTATTAAATATAATCCAAAAACCACTTTACATTTAAGTAATGAAAATGGTTAGAAATCTGCTATTTGTAGTGATCTTTTTGCTCTCCCACAGCCTGGTCTTTGGCCAGTCTTTTTTAAGCGAGATTAGAGTTATTGAACCTATCCCTGTTGATGCCTCTACTGATTCTTCAACGGATGTTCTGATTGAAAAAGGCACGGACGTTTCCCGTGATTTATTTGTAAACCCTTTTGATATAATAGTAACAGATGCTTCAGATGATTTAAGCATGACTCCTCTTGATCTGGCAGTCACAGATGCTTCAGATGATATAAGCCTGACTCCTCTTGATCTGGCAGTCACAGATACTTCAGATGATATAAGCGTGACTCCTCTTGGTCTGGCAATCACAGATGCTTCAGATGATTTAAGCATGACTCCTCTTGATCTGGCAGTCACAGATGTTCAGGATCAAACCAATGATTCATTAACACTAATTGAACATCCTATTGAATCAGATTCTTCATCGGATTCCGTTAACCAAATATCCGATTCGACCTCTGATCAAATTTCACCAGAAACACAAACAACTCAAACTGAAACCGAAAAGCCGGAATATCCTATAGTTGAAACAAAAAATATTGAAAATGAAAAAGACATTATTGATGCCATTATTTCATTTATCCAGTGGGAATCAGATATAGAAGAACCATTGGATGAAGAATTTATTGCAACATTTGATCTTCCTAAAAAAGAAAGCCTGATTGAAACAGAATTAAATTATGGTTCCTTGTCTAAAGTTCAATTATTAATTGAAAATGAAGAATATAATCTTGCTTTAGAATATATCAATAAACTGCCTGAAAATCCGAATACAGAAGATATAGATATCGCTTTTAACATATCGGAATATCGATTGTTCCTCTTGATAAAATGTTATTATCAATTGGCGGATTTTGAAAAAGTTAAAATAACAGGGCGAGGTTATATTCAAAATTTTGGTAACGGAGCTAGTTTTTATCAAACCTACTACTATTTTTCTTCTGCACTTTTTGAGTTAAATGAACCGATTGAATTTACTTCTTTGATTACAGATGATTTTTTTACTGAACTTTCCAATAGAGAAAGTCACAACTTAAGACGAATATTGATCCAGAATGCTATAAATAATAACGACGCTATTTTCGCCTTTGATTTTTTAGTTGATGTCGATAACAATTTAATCACTAATTATGAAGAGTGGTTGAATCAGATTATTGATAAAATTGAACAGGTACAAGATATCAATGACATTCTGGAGCGTGATATCCATTACTCAATCAAGTCATTGCTATACTTAAAGAAAATACAATTATTAATTCGAGACGGGTTATACCAAAAAGCCGAAGATTTTCTACAGGTACTATTTTCAGAAGAAGATTTGGATAAGGGTACTTATAATCAATTAGAAGAACTGAGAGATTATGTAACAGTTGCATTAAATACCGAACCACAAAAAATTGGTGTCATTTTACCACTGGGTCATAAAAAATTACTCGGACGACTATCACAGGAAGTCATGGATGGACTGGAACTTGCTAGCCAGGAGCTAAATATTGCTGATAATCCTATTGAATTGGTTTTTAAAGATTCTTTTATCAAATATGGTCCTAATGACTCTTTCCGAGTAAAGAAAAATAAAAATCGTACCCGAATAGAAACCTGTATTCGGGAGCTCGTGGAAGAAGATAAGGTTATCGCCATTATTGGACCAATAACAAGAAATTCTTCAATAGTCGCCGGTGAAGTAGCTGAAAAATATAAAATACCGGTTATCTCCCTTTCCCAGACAGAAAATATTGGTGAAAATTTACCGTTTTTATTCCGATACTATCGAAAACAAACACAGGAGGCAGCAGCTATAGCCAAATATGCCACAGATTATTTGAATGCAAAACGATTTGTTATATTTTATCCAGCTGAAAAAACAGAAAAACAGATTAAGATTGTTGCAGCCTTTGAAAAAGTGGTTAAAGAGCGTGGCGGTGATATTGTGGGATCAGTGAGAATTCATAATAAACAGGTGGATTTTCAGAAGGGTTTTTTGAGTTTTACCGGCGGATTAAAACCACTGTCAGATGAAGAAAAAGAAGAGATGGAAAAAACCCGGGAACGGTTTCAAGCTGACATCGACTTTGATGCCGTTTTTATCCAGGGCTCTCCCGAAACATTGATGAATATTTCTTCGTTCCTGCGCCTATATGGTGCAAACCACGCCTGGGTTTTATCCGGTAGTAATATCAATATTCGCAAAAACAAACTGCTAAAATATACCAGAAAACTACGTTTTGTAGACGCTTTTCCGGTTAGCAGTACTTCAACATTTTTACGAACTTTTTATGAATCCCATTGGCGGAACTTTAATTTCAGAAGGTCATACCAACCACCAACTGCCTATACAATATTCGCATACGAGGCCATTGAATTACTTTCCAAGTTATTGAATGACCCCAGTTTTCATAACCGTGAGTCCTTAAGAAATGCAGTTCAGATTTTAAATGATTTCCCTGTACTCACAGGTAAAGTTACCACTGGAGAAAATGGGGATCTAATCAAAGATTTGAAAATTCTTAAAATAGAAAGAAACAATACTGTCGAAGTCTTCCCGACCATTTTCAACTAAAGTTTACTATCTTGTTGATTATATGCTTTTGGCACACCGGTTATAAACAGTCCCATTCCAATCGTCTTTATAAAATATAGTTTTTGATATTCAGTAACAAGTTGTTACCTGTATCCTGATTTCAGAGGAACTGATCCGACATCAATATACTTCGACTTCGCTCAGCATACAGATAAGGACAAGCAAATTTAAAATTGCTATAGTGTCGTGGATCAAATTGAATACCCCTTTTTAATCTATCTGGATATCGATATAGATAAAATGAGGGCGACATGGTCTTGATGCTACACGTACCCTTATTTTATCAGGCTTAGTGCAATTAAGTGATAAAAATCGATTAATTTGATGCAGTACCCGGATTATTAGGCCAAAGAATGAAGTTTGCTATTAATAAGCAGATCTTTTCATTCACATCAACGAAAACTGATAGCCTATTTATGGGATCTGGGAAGGAATTATTGATTAGGATGAGGATTTGGAAGCAATAAAACGGCAAGAAGGTTAATTGCTTGCTGGTTTATTTTATTGCGCCGCTTGGGGTTTAATACCCCGCCCCTTGGGGTGTTCTGTCATCGCGAACGAATGTGAGAGATCTTGTCCTAAAAGAAAGATTTTTCCCTGCGGTCGAAATAACATGCAGTCATTCTACAGTTAATGAGGATACCCCGTCCGTTTGCGGCGGGGTAGTTCATTCATTTTTCTAATATGTTATTTAGATGTGGATTCAATATCCTTTAAGTATTTATATAGTGGAGAATCTGTATCCAGAACCAGACGGGAATTTTTCCCGATCAGGTTTTTGTAGTTATCCAGGGTCATATAAAATGCATAAAAGTTTGCATCTTTTGAATAAGCTTCTCCTGAGATTCGTGCAGCTTCTCCATCAGCATCACCTCGGATTTTTTGGGTTTTCCGAAAGGCAACGGATTGAATTTCCTTCAATTGTTTATCCATATTACCCAGAATTTCAGCCTTTTCAGCCTCACCTTCAGATCTTCTTCGGGCTGCGATTCTTTTTCGTTCAGATATCATTCTGTCATAAACGGTGTTTCTAACATTAACTGTGTAATTGACACGTTTTACCAATACATCAATTAAATCGATACCAAAATCTTTAATCGTGGTAGCAACAGTTGCCTGCACCAGTTTTGAAAACTGATCTCGTCCGACCTTAATCCTGACGTCTTCTTTAATTTTCAATTCCTCAGACATCGTATATTTTTCATCCCAATCTGAACTTCGGATAATTTCCAGCAAAACATTTTTAGTGACAAAATCACGGACAGCACCATTGATTAAATCGCTAATTACATAATTAGCCCGATTATAATTCTGCATTCTTTGTAAAAACAGCAGTGGATTATCAATCTTCCATCTAGCTGTCGTATCCAACCAAATATACTTTTTATCTTTAGTAGGGATTTCATTGGGCTCTCCATCCCATTTGATAATTCTTTTTTCAAATTCGTGAACTTTTTGAAAAAAAGGAATTTTAAAATACAGTCCAGCTTCGTTAAAAGCACCACGTACCGGCTCTCCAAACTGAGTGATTACAGCCTGTTTGCCTTCATCGATAACAAAAATCGAATTATAAAAGACAAATGCACCAACCACCACTAAAAGTGTTAATAGGGTCTTCATTATTATTCTCCTGATTATTTATTAATTAGTCTGTCTGATGGCGTTACTTCCACCAAGATTTAATATTGGTAACATGCCATTTTTCTTTTGATCCATTATGATCACTTCTTTAACAGTTGGTAATACTTCTTTTAAAGCTTCAATATACATCCTGGTTTTTGTTACTTCCTTATATTTCCTATATTGTTCGTAAATCGAATTATATCTGGCAATGTTACCTTTAGCATTATTGACTCTTTCGATTGCATAACCCTGTGCTTCTTCCAGCATCTGCTTGGCAACCCCTTCTGCTTTTGGTATTTTCTCATTTCTTTCTTTTTGAGCTTCATTACCCAATCGGACTTTATCTTGTTCTGCCTGGTTAACTTCGTTAAAAGAGGGTCTCACCGGATCAGGTGGATTCAAATCCTGTAATTGCACAGTTACTACTTTAATACCTGACTTGTATTCATCCAGATGTCTCTGGATTTCTTCAAAAGAAGAATCTGCTAGTTCAGCCCGATTATTTAAGGTATAATTGAAATCACGATTACCAACCAAACGTCTGATGACCGCTTCAGATTGGTCACGAACTGCAGCAACCGGATCCTGGACGTTAAAAAGGTAGTCTTCAGCTTTGGAAATACGATATTGAACCACCCAATTTAGCTGGATAACGTTATTGTCTGAAGTAATCATCAAAGACTCCAAATCAGAAAAATTGGATTTTTTATTATAGGCGCTGGTAGCATTTTGGCGAGTTCCAAACTCTTCCTTCCGGATAGATTCCACATTAACTTTGATAACTTTTTCTACGAAAGGAATTAAAAAATGCAAACCCGGACTAGTGGTGTTACTATATTTACCAAATTTTAAAACAACACCCAGTTCACTTTGTCCAATTTGATAAAAGGACTGCATTAGGACTAAAGCAACAATCGCTACAATTGCTATAACACTCAAAAAGCCTTTTTTAGGGGCCTGTGGGCTACTACCGCTACTTCCAGTTGGAGGCGTTGGTCCACCTGATTTATTACCAAAAAGCTTTTTTAAACCTTGCTGAATCATATCTTCTAATTCAGTTGGTTTTTTACCCCGGTTGTCCCATGGGTTTTGATTATCTGACATTAAAGTTCTCCTTATTTTACGTTACCAAATACAACAGCCTGCTATGATACAGACAAATATGATCTAATAAATAGTACAAACATAAAAAAATTATAAATAATATAAGAAAATCATAGTACATTAAATTAAATTAACCAAGGCATGAAGCAATATAAAGCAACTTAAATTAATAAATTAAGAATTTTCCTTAAAAAGATCGATAATTCTTTTTTCGACGTTTCTGATATTTTCGTACAGCATTAACATGAGATCGGTAATTATCTGAGAATTTATGTTTCCCATTCCCTTTTGCCACAAAATAAAGATACTTTGTTTTAGCTGGATTGACCGCTGCCAATAACGAATCCAGCCCTGGATTAGCAATTGGTGTCGGTGGTAATCCAAAATTAGTATAAGTATTATAAGGATTGCTTTCCCTGAGTTGACGTTTTGTCAAGTTACCATCAAAATTCGTAATTCCATAAATAACGGTAGGGTCCGTCTGTAGCTTCATATTTTGACGTAAACGATTATGAAATACTGACGATATCAAAGTTCTCTCATCAGTGGAGCCGGTTTCTTTCTCAATGATGGATGCCAGAATAATGGCCTCATAGTAGGTCAAATTAACGCCTCTCGCTTGTGCGGCAAAGTCTCTGGGAATTCGTTTTAGAAATGTATTTACCAGTGTTTGAATAATTATCTTTTCCGAAGCCCTTTTTGATACCTTATAGGTATCCGGAAACAAAAACCCTTCCAGCATTTTAATATCATCCGGTAAATTAAAGCTTTTCACAAATTGTGACTCATTTATAACGTCCTGATATTTCCCACTGTTGATATATCCGGCCCTTTTAAATAGCTGGAAAATTTCGGTCATTCGCAACCCTTCAGGAATAGTAACCTGAAGCATCACTGTTCGACCTTTACTTAACAAATTGATCAATTGATAAAGCGATATTTTAGGTTCTATGTTATAGTTTCCGATTTTGATCGATTTCCCTTTACCGAATAAAACAGCTGTCCATTTAAAAAGATGTTTGCTTCTTATAACTCGGGCTTGCTCTAAATTTTGACTAATTTTATTTAAACTTTCCCCTTTTTCAATTTCGAAAACAATTGCCTCAGTATAGGATTTTGGATATGAGAAAAATATTTCAATAGAAAGCCATGTTGTGGTAATTATTGCCAGGATAAAAATAGTCAACGCCACATGTATTTTTTTAAAGTTCATTCTAATTCTTATTTATTTTTGGATATTGTACGCTTCCGCCAATTTTGAGTTTGATTTGGCCATTCGCATTTTGAAAAGATTTCAAAATTTGCATAACCAATGGATCGACTTTATTTTTATATTCAGAGGATAACGAACCTGAAGCCTGAATATCAAGACCTGAACGATAGATGGTTTTTGAGTTGATAAAAATAGTACCAGTTATCTTACTTACGATATCACCGTAAGTTGATGCTTTAATTGTTAATCGATTGTTTTGCAGCTCCCCATTCATGGAAAATAATTTCAGACTAAGGGTTGGTAATTTGACAATATTTTTGAATTTCGTATCGTTAAAACTAATGTTAAATTGCTGTGATTCAACCGTTATTTCTGCAGAAAGGATCTCTTTTAATACAAAAGAGGAATGAATGTCCATATAAACTGGTGCGGGTAAAATCCTTGTGTTAAAAACCAGCGGAATTTGTCTGATATTGATTTGAGCAACATCGACAATAATACGTGTAGGGAAAAACTGTAGTTTACCACTAACCAATCCATTATAGATTTCTGCTTTGAACGGAATTCCAAGATTCATTAAAAAACTGAATGGGTTGACATCAATATCGATGTACTGGGCATCCATGATTTCATTTTTTTTCAGTTTATCAGTTATCAATACTTTGGCAATATCAACACCCGACCATCGAGGTACTACATCTTTAAATTTAATTTCAAATTGATTTGTCGTTTTCTGAATTACTATCTGGTTCAGCCATAATGTCAATTTTTCAGGTGGTATGTTCAACCAGATTGACAGGCAAAAAAAGTAAATCGTTAAAAAGATGACAAATATTGCCAGAAAAATCTTTTTAATCATGGTATTTTTTTTTATTCACTGGAAAGTGACATATTTATTTTAAATAGTTTATCACTTTTATATGTAGGGCTTAAATCAAAAGAATCAATTAATATAACAGGTGAACTGTGTTCTATTCTATAGATCAGGTTTACCAATTCATTTAGATTTAAATCTGTTAAGGTAAGTACTAATTTCTGACCGGTTCGAGGTCTATCACCGACACTGATTCGAGATTTAATTTTCAGTTTTGTCCGATTCAGAATATGATTCATACGCTTACTTAAAGATTGCACTTTTCTTTGGGATAAACGTTCGTAATATCTAAGTTCCTGCCCTAGTAAATTTACGGATTTTATATTTTGCTCAAGTTTGGTATTGTGTTTTGAAAGATCTTCCTGGTAATCCTGAATCGTCACAATGATCAGTCTGTACAACAGCATAGGAAGCAGAACGCAAATGGTGATTACCATCAGAATCTTTTCTCTTTTACTAAGTTCTAAATATCTATTCAGTAGATTTAGCACAAAAACCTTGTTGTTTTTCTCAGGTTAATAAATATTTTGTTCATGCAAATTAGGAGTTTTTTTCAAGATCGTCTACTATCTTTTTATCCATAGGAATTTCGTGAATATTTTTCTGGTAAAAAGTCTGTTAATCAGACGATCATTGAGTTATTTTAAAATTACTTAATATTTATAAAATGAAATACGCCTTCAATTGTAAATCAAAATGTAACAGTTGAATTTATTTTATATCTTTGATAATGTCGGAACGATTAATATACGATTTTATTAAAAAACTTCAGGTTATTGTTATGGCGAATGTAAGTATTTATGTACATCCAGTTAAGGTGACAGTTTATACCAATGAATATACCAAAAAACTGGATGAAGCCCCACCAAAAGAAACAGTAAGGATTAACCCATCAACCTGCGTTTATAAAAAATGGGATACAACACGGTATGAAATGCCGAGTATGCCAACAGCTCATGGGTTATAATTTTTAATTTGTGCCCATTTTGGGTCAGAGACTATTTTTTGGATAATTTTTTCAGCAACCATAAATTTTGATTGCTGAGGGAGTTGCAAAACATCCGTCGCATTGATTAATGATACGATGTTGGTGTCTCCATCAAAACCAGCTCCCGGCTCTAAAATATTATTAGCCACGATCAAATCAAGCTGTTTGTCCAACAGCTTTTTTCTAGCATACGCTTCCAAATTTTCACTTTCCGCCGCGAAACCAACCAAATACTGATTCTTTGATTTTTGTTTGCCTAGTGTTTTTAATATGTCTCTATTTTGAATTAAATTTAGTTTTAAATTAACGCGTTTTTTATTTTTACCAGGGTCCGGTTTTTCAATTTTATAATCACTGACAGCGGCTGATTTTATAATTAAGCTATTTTGCGGTGCATTTGCCATTACAGCTTCAAACATTTCATCAGCAGATTGTACTGAAATAAAATTAATACCCTCAGGAGGCATCAAGGCGACAGGACCTGAAACCAGTGTCACTTTAGCTCCCTGAGATAGGCAATACTCCGCAATAGCAAATCCCATTTTTCCGGAAGAATAATTGGATATATAACGAACCGCGTCAATTTTTTCACGGGTCGGCCCCGCCGTTACCAAAACCTTTATACCATTCAATAATCCATTATTGCTATTTGATTGGAATTCGGGATTTTTGACTAGGAACTTAACGATAGATTCCGGTTCTGCCATTTTCCCCAACCCAACAGTTTGGCATGCAAGAAGTCCAGAGGTAGGTGGTATTATAGAAATTCCCCTTGCTTTTAATTTTTCGATATTTTCCTGAACAATAGCTTTATTCCACATATTTGTATTCATGGCTGGAGCCAAATATAAAGGGGAATTATTGGCTAAAACAGAGGTGGATAAAAAATCATCTGCCAACCCACAAGCAATTTTGGCGATAATATTAGCAGTCGCCGGCGCGATAATAAAACAATCTGCCTGTTCCGGTACCTTAATATGACCGATATTTTCCTGAAAATCATCATTGAACATGTCATAAAATACCGGCCGACCGGTGATAGTTTGAAAAGTCAAAGGCTGAACAAACTTAGTGGCGGCTGTTGTCATAACAGTAGTTACCGATACTCCAGCTTTAATCAATAAACGGGCTAAAGATACAGATTTATAACTGGCAATACCTCCAGATACTCCCAGCACAACTTTTTTCCCCTGTAAATTCAAACTCACACTCCAGTAGTAAATATTATTAAATCAACTGATTCCAGGATAGATCTTCATCTCATATGAACAGATTTAAATTGTCACTAAAAAACAATTCTTACAAAAAAACAAATTTAATTAACATCTTGATTTATTAAAGTTATAATACTCTAATTGATTCTAAAATGAAATTCAAAAAAATTCTGGAAGTATTTGACTTGTTTAATATTTGTTGTTAACCTTTTTGATTTTGGAAAAAATGAATCCTGATATTTTTCCAGTTGAAAAACAATAAAATTAATATTGTTTCATATTTCTTTTTTTATATAGAAAGCTGATATGACATAAAAGAATCAGCATGTTCACATACTGATTTAAATCTATTTATTATTGTTTAGTAGTACTCAATTTATTTTTAAGGTAGAATCATGAATCTTACGGTTCAGACCCGTGAAAGTACCGGCAAAGAAAGCAATAAAAAACTTAGAGTTCAAGGTATTGCTCCTGGTATTATTTACGGTAAAGAAAGCCAACTGGTTTCAATGAATGCTGAAAAAGCCCATCGATTCATAAAATCGATGCAGGGTGCCAAACAGCTCTTTGAATTAACAGTTGAGGCCGAGGGTAAGTCTTCTAACAAAACAGTTGTTATCCAAGACTTCCAAACCAGCATTATTGGCAACCGGCTCATTCACGTTGATTTTTTAGAAGTTAACGAGAATACCCGATTGACTGCTGAAATTCCAATTACAGTAACTGATAACTGTATCGCAGTAAAAGAAGGTGCAGTATTGCAGATTATCCGTAGAACAGTTCCCGTGACTTGTTTGGCCTCAAAAATTCCGGAAACGATTCTGGTGGACGTCGAAAATCTTGAATTTGGTAGTAGTATCCACGTCCTGGATTTAGATTATCCGGAAGGTGTTAAGCCCATCGTTAAAGACCGAAATTTTACCGTGATTACAGTCGCAGGTCAAATGGCGGAAGAGGTAGATGAAGTAGATGAAGTAGATGCCGAACTTGAAGGTGCAGAAGTAGTTGAAGGTGAAGAAGCTGCTGCAGATGACAAAAAAGCAGATGAAGAATAAGCAGCAGATTAACCTATGAAATTGATTGTGGGTCTCGGAAACCCCGGAACCAAATACCAAAATACGCTTCATAATGTTGGTTTTGCTGCAGTGGATTTTTTATGTCGCAGTCGATCACTATCAGACTGGGCGACTAAATTTAAAGGACTGTATCAAAGGGAACGTATTGGTAGTCATCAATTCATTTTATTAAAGCCGCAGACCTATATGAATTTAAGTGGTGAATCGGTTTTAGCCTGCATGCAATTCTTCAAGCTTGATTTAGAAGATGTTTTAGTGATTTCTGATGATGTCGACCGACCTGCCGGAAAATTAAGATACCGGGAAAATGGCGGTCATGGAGGTCACAACGGTTTAAGAAGTATTATGCAACTATGTGGCGGTAATCAATTCCATCGGATTAAGATCGGAATTGGCAGACCTGAAGGTAAAATAGGTGTCGCAGATTATGTTCTGGGGAATCCACCGGAAACGGTTAAGATATCTGTTATTAATGCCATTGAAAAAGTCGATGAATATTTGATCCAGTTTATCCAGAGTCAACCGGTTCAAATTGACCCTCAATACGCTTAAACATTTTAATAAAAATTATTCGGATTTTCCGAATTTCTCACAAAATAGCGCTATTATTTTGTGATTCCTTGCCTGAAAATTCAGGCTGTAACTCGAAAGGATGTTGCTATGACATTAAGAAATTATGAAATTATTCTTGTGGCAGATGCAAAATTAACGGATGAAGAAGCTGGAGCATCAATTGATAAGTTTAAGAAACTAATCACTGATGCTGGTGGAAACGTTAAATTTGAAAGCCCCTGGGGTAGACGCCGCTTAGCTTATGAGATCAAAAAAGTTAAGTATGGCATTTATCACCTGTTTTTTGCTGAAGCAAATGGTGAAATCATCGAAAATCTCGAAAGACAAGTCGTCTTTGACGATAATATTCTCAAGTTTTTCGATTGTTCAATAGCGGATTTGGAAAAAGCGTATAATGACTTTGAAGCGCTTAAAGAAAATCCACAGAAAAATTCAACACTAGTTTCAGAAGCCTTGGGAGCATAAAATGGGTAAAAAGAAAAGAAGAAGTCCAAATACAGAAGGTATTCAAAAGCGACCATGCGCAATTCTTCATTCAGGTATTGAAGAGGTCAACTATAAAGATGTTGAACTGCTAAAATTATTTGTTACTGAAAAAGGGAAAATTATTCCCAGAAGAATATCAGGATTAAGTGCCAAATCACAAAAAAAGTTGACTGCAGCTGTTAAAAGAGCTCGTAACAGTGCACTACTTTCCTTTTCTGAAGGATATGTACCTCAGGATGAACCTATGGAAAAAGGGAAAAAGTCATGAAAATAATATTAACACGAGATGTTGAAAAACTCGGATCATTGGGAGATGAGCTAGAGGTAAAACCAGGCTACGCCCGAAATTTTTTAATTCCACAAGGGAAAGCTGTTCCTGTCACACGTGATAACATCAAAACAATTACTCATAAAAGAGCCTTGTTGGATAAACAGAGAGCCGATGCTATTTCAAAGTCAAAAGAACTGGCCAAGAAAATAGAATCAGCTGAAGTTGAATTTAAAATGAAATCTGGTGATAGCGGGAAGCTATTTGGTTCCGTAACACTGAAACATATTTATGAAGCTTTAGACGAAAAAGGTATCGAACTGGATCGAAAAAAGCTGACTTTAGCCAGCCCAATCAAAAATTTGGGTAAGCATGAAATTTTGGTTAAGTTGCACACAGAAGTAAATGCAACATTAGTCGTTGTTGTTACTCCAGAATCTATCGAAGTGACACCTTCTGAAAATGAAGGTGAAGCTGTTGAAGGCGAAGTAGCAAATGCTGAAGAAAGTACTGAAGTTTCTGAAGAAACAGAATCCAAAGCAGAATAAATAGATATTTTCAACTGGTCATTTTCTGATCAGTTGAAAACCCCACCACCGTACCACTCCCCATCTTTACCGATTTATTTATAAAAATCACTCCAATTATATTATTGATGCTGGACATTTGAGTGTTATGAAATCAAGTGACATCTATTACTGATAGTGCCACCATACCAAAGTTCGTTTTTAAACCCATCTTTAGCGATTAAATAATCACTTTATCTCATAATATATTATCATGGCAGAATTTACATACCAGGATATGTTTCAGTTGGGTGAGGATACAACTGAATATCGATTTTTATCGAATAATGGCATCTCCACTATTGAAATTGAAGGCAAAACCTATTTGAAAGTCGCTCCTGAAAGCTTAACCTTGTTAACACAAGAGGCAATGAAAGATGTCTCACATTTATTAAGGAAATCTCATTTGGAGATGTTAAAAAAAATCCTTGATGATGAGGAAGCTTCAGGAAATGATAAATATGTCGCTAATAATTTGCTGGAAAATGCTGTTATCGCAGCTGAAATGGTTTTACCTAGTTGTCAGGACACAGGAACTGCGGTTGTAATGGGAAAAAAAGGAGAACGAGTAATTACAGGTACCCATGATACGAAGGCAATCAGTGAAGGTGTTTTTCAAGCCTATTCTGAAAACAATTTGAGATATTCCCAAGTTGCACCTTTAAGTATGTATGAGGAAAAAAATACAGGTACGAATCTACCGGCTCAAATTGATATTTATGCAACAGAAGGAGAGACGTATAAATTTGCATTTGTGGCCAAAGGCGGTGGTTCTGCGAATAAAACCTATTTATACCAGGAAACTAAGGCTTTATTAAATCCTGAGAAGCTACTCTGTTTTCTAAGAGAAAAAACGGCCAGTCTCGGAACAGCTGCATGTCCACCTTATCATTTAGCCATTGTCATTGGTGGTACTTCTGCCGAAATGAATCTAAAAACAGTAAAATTAGCCTCAATGAAGTACTATGATAATTTACCAACCACAGGAAATGATTCAGGCCGAGCTTTCAGAGATATCGAACTGGAAAAAGAGGTCTTTAAAATGACTCGAGGATTAGGTTTAGGGGCTCAATTCGGTGGTAAATATTTTTGTCATGATGTTAGGGTCATTCGACTTTCCCGTCATGGCGCTTCCTGTCCCATCGGCATCGGAGTCAGTTGTAGCGCCGATCGAAATATCCTTGGAAAAATCACAAAGGAAGGAATTTTTCTGGAAAAACTTGAAACAAATCCAGCTCAATTCTTACCTGAGACATCAGAACTGTCCGGCGATACCGTGGTCCATTTGGATCTGGATATGGGAATGGACAAACTTAGAGAAACATTATCAAAATACCCGATTAAAACGCGCTTTATGTTAAGTGGAAAAATAGTTGTTGCCCGTGATATTGCTCATGCAAAACTCAATGAACGGTTACAGCAGGACGGTGCTTTACCGGATTATTTTAAAAATCATATCGTATATTATGCCGGTCCCGCTAAAACACCAGAAGGCTATGCTTCAGGATCTTTTGGACCTACCACAGCCGGCCGTATGGAT
The DNA here is from genome assembly GCA_018657625.1 of Deltaproteobacteria bacterium. Taxonomy (GTDB): domain Bacteria; phylum SAR324; class SAR324; order XYD2-FULL-50-16; family XYD2-FULL-50-16; genus JABHWU01. Next base: position 52,599 of record JABHWU010000013.1, read on the forward strand.
TCTTACGTCTCCATTTTTCAAAAAGCAGGCGGATCAATGGTTATGTTGGCCAAAGGAAACAGGTCACAAGAAGTCACAGATGCTTGTAGCACCTACGGGGGTTTTTATTTAGGGTCAATCGGCGGGGCTGCTGCCATTTTAGCAAAAGATTGCATTACGCATGTTGACTTGATTGAATATCCTGAGTTGGGTATGGAAGCTATCTACTTAATTACTGTTAAAGATTTTCCAGCTTTTTTAATTGTTGATGATAAAGGTAATGATTTTTTCAAATCTCTATAATTTTTTATCCAGTCGAGCTGATTAAGTCAGCTCAGCTGGATTTGGTAAAAAGTCCCTTCTCTTACCCAGCACTTTCATGATACTTTATGTTATATCTTAGCTAGCTTAAGATTCAAAACAATCCCTACTATTTTGGCTTGATTCATGCTTTGATTCTGATAATCATTCTTGCAATTACACAAGAATTCTAATTGTTGTAAGCGGGTCCTAGAGGTCTGCTTACACGACATCAGCAACTGGATTTACTCGGATAAATATTCATGAAAACGATTATCACATTTCTGATCTTACTGGTTTTACTGGGCAGTAGCCAATTGATTGGAGGTCCAAATTTGAAATCCCAACCACCTAAGGAATGTCGTTCAGCTGGGTATACATGTGTATTAAAAAAATCTGCTGGCGGCTATTTTTGGTGTCAAAAAACAATCCGTGAGCGAAATCAACGCGCAAGACAAAAAATTAGAGTAACCAAACGCATTCGATGTATCAATCGTTTCCCCGTGGAAGAAGAATAAAAGAGGATAATTATGGCTGAAGGAGTTGATCCTTTTGAAGCCGCTATGGCTTCAATAGACGGAGATGGCGCAGACCAACCTGCAGAAAGTAAAACCCCGGTTGAAGCAACAGAAAAACCGGCAGCAGATCCATTTGATGCAGCATTAGGTGCCTTAGACAGTGAAGAAACAGGGACAACTGAAGCATTGGAAGGTGATGACCCTTTTGAGGCGGCTTTACAGGTTGCAAAAACTGAACATAGTGTCGCTGCGGCTCAAAAAACATCAGACAAAGATGGTGAACATCTGGATTTAGGTTTTTTATTGGATATCAAGTTGGAAGTTACTTTTGAAGTGGGTCGGGCTAAGATGTTTATCAGCGATTTGTTATCCCTAGGTCAGGGATCTGTCATTGAATTGCACCGACTCGTAGGGGAAGAACTGGAGATATTTGTAAACGGCCATCTATTCGCCGTTGGAGAAGTTGTTGTCGTAAACGAAAAATTTGGCGGTCGCATCACTAAAATTATCAGACCGGAAGAACGCATTCAAAGACTCGGAACAAACTATATAATGTAATCACATTTATATATTAAAAAATTGTGGAAGGTTTCTTATCCCGCCTGGATCCAAATATTATTATGGATCAATCCATCCAACTCGCTAAACATGCTGAATTTAAAACTGCCCCGGATCCTATGGTGGGATCTATTTTAGTCACCTCTGACGGTACAGTTTTATCACAAGGTTACTATCTTCAGGCTGGAAAACCACATGCTGAAGTTATTACTTTAAAACATCTGTTTGCGATTCCGGAAAATGCTATCTTATTTATCCCACTTGAACCTTGCTCGTTTCAGAAAACAGGACAATCATGTACAGATTTAATGATTAAAAAAAAAATTAAATATGTTTGTATCGGCTGCCGGAAAATTAATTGAACCTAAAAGAATATACTTCTTAGAAAAATCAGGTGTTGAAATTATCATTGCCGATACTATCGTTCCCGATATTGAATGGGCGCTTAGAGCACTATACAGACAGGGCATCTGTTCGGCTCTATTAGAAGGTGGAGCAACTTTAACGGCCTCATTTCTGAAATCTAAACAAGTCGATCAGGTTTATCTATTCCTGCCAGGTAAAATTATTGAGAATCTGCAAGCACCAAGCTGGACAGGAGACCTTCAGATTTCAAAATTGACAGAAATACCCACCATCCAATTTGAAAATATTGAAAAAGTCGGAGATAATATCCTCGTAATCGGTTCTTTTAAGTCTTATTCCTGATGATTAAAAAAGCTTTCACTGAACCAAACTCTGAAAAAAGGCGCTTCAGATTTTATCTCAGAAATCCGAAAATAAATCCTTATAGGTTTAATTTGCCCTGAAAATGAAATCTCTCGGAGTATATTACTTGTAAAAAGGGAGTTTTCGGGATATTTAGGGTATATGCAGGGATAAATTCCCCCTATGGATATAATAATTATAGCAAATGTCATTCTTATTCATAACAATAACCCGGCTCTAAGTAAGATGCTCGTTAAGAGATCTTTCAGGCTCAGAATGACAGATGGAAAAAACCAGCTCAAAGCCGGACAATCATCATATCGCTGGTTTTATTGAATGTCTAAGACTATTAATCAACTGGAATTGTGAATGATATTTGTTATTGACATTGGAAACACCGATATAAAATTAGGAATTTATCAGGAAAATCTGTTACTTTACAAATGGCGGATTAGTACAGATATGCAAAAAAATGGTATTGCATATTTAAAACAGTTTGAGGCTATTTTTGCTTCGGAAAACATAAACCCTGTCTTTTTCAACCAAGTGATTGTATCCAGTGTTGTTCCACAACTATTGCCAGTTATCGACTATGTGATCAAAAAATTGACAAATATTGATTGTCTTATTGTTGACCATAATAGTTTTTCGAAAATGCCAATCAATGTTGATCATCCTGAACAGGTAGGTACCGATCGATTGATAAATGCTTTTTCAGGCTATAACCTTTATCAGTCAGGTTTAATCGTTATTGATTGTGGAACCGCAACTACTTTTGATGTCATTGATGATCAGGGAATATTCCAAGGAGGGGTCATCACAACCGGACTACTGCTATTTCAACAGGCACTTACAACAAGAACCAGCAAATTACCGGGGATCAAATTAGAGCCTCCAAAAAATGTAATTGGTAAAAATACACTACAAAGCATGCAGTCTGGCATTATATTTGGATATGCAGGAATGGTGGACTCTATCATTGATCGAATCCATCAAGAATTAGAATCACCTGTAAAGGTAATAGCAACAGGGGGTTTGGCAAGATTGATACACCCCGTTTCGGAAAGAATTGAAAAAGTAATTGATGACTTAACGCTTAGAGGGTTGTATCTTATTTCCCAAAACATAGGAAAAAAAGACCATTAGTCGGTCCCCCCAAAACAAATAAACAGTTATTGACAGGAAAATCATGGCAGAAGAAGAAAATTTAGATCTTGATGATGATATGGACTTGGGGGACGATTCCGATGATATGGATTCAGGAGATGATTTTGCCGGTGAATTAGATGACATGATGGGTGATGATGAACTCGGTGGTGATTCGGATGATGGAGATGGAGAGTTAGATTCCTTCTTTGAAGATCTGTCATCTATCGAAGAAATGGATGATGGAGATGATGAGGCTCCGGAACCTGCTCCAGAACCTGTGGCGGCTGCAAAACCAGCTGAACCGATTCAACCTGTAACACCAATGTCCAAAACCGGAAAAAAAGGCGGTAAACTTAAGTGGATTTTAGTTGTTTTATTACTGCTGGGATCCGGCGGATTTGGTTATTATTGGTTTCAAATGAGGGAAGTACCACCACCAATTGTTGAAGACATGGAAGCCCCGATGATTCAACCAATGCTCCAGGAAGAACCCGTCATAAGACCAAAAATTGAACCGATCATTCGTGTGGAGCCAAAACAACCGGTTGCACAACAGCCAACGATGGCAGTCGAAACCCAAAAGCCAGTTTCTACTTCATCTGGAATAAGGTACTATGTACAAGTTGCTACCTGTTCTTTTGAAAAATGCAAAGAAGATTATATGTCAAAACTCCGTCAACTCGGCGAGCCCGTATTTTTGAAAAAAAATGCTGAAAAATATGATTTTATTGAACTGATTTCCAGTGATGTATACTCTTATCGGAAAGCAAAAGATTTTGTGGATCAGATTAATCGAACTAATAAAGGGGCCGGCAAAGCATCTATTGTATATCAGTCCAATGGACATCGGATAACAATGGGAACTTTCACCGTTTTGGAAAGAGCCAAGAGTGTCAAGTTTTACCTGAAAAAACATATTAACTCGAAAGAACTATCCTTTAATCTAGAACATGTTCGTAAGGATTATCAAACCATTAAGGTTTGTGCAGGACCATATAATTCCAGAAAAACGGTAAAAAAAGTTTTGACTGATTTTAACCAAATGAATGCCTTCCCCGGCGCATTTGTAATCGCTTTAAAATGATTCACACCAAATTACAAAATTCAAAAAAGAAAGACCGTTAATCATCTTTTTTGAATTTTGCTTAATCCTTACGTGTTTTATTTCAACGGGTATATTATTTATGAACCTTTCCCGTTTTCTGCAACTGATTTTCATTAGCTTTTTAATATTTTCAAGCAGTGGTCCCGCTTCTTGTCGGACAAATATAACCATCACTCTCTTTCCCTCAGAAACCATTTTTTTACATAAAATTAAAAATACTATATTAATATTGCAGGCACTAAATGATGAAAATCGTAACAACCTTCAGGAAGCAAACGCAAAATGGCAAAAAATTACAAACCATGGCCAGAAAAAAGAAGAACATCTATTTATCAACCAACTACTGATTGAGCAACGATTACCGAACCATGCTTATCCAAAAACCGAGCATTCGGTTTTAGCCATTTCAGGCTATTTATCCTGGAACAGAGAGCTGATAGAGGCATTAAAAGCCTTGCAAATTGAAAATAAAACCAATGATATTTTATTGGAAGAAATCCGATTAAATTTATTTTTGGGAAACTATCAACAGGTGGAAAAGAATTTGGTCCAATTTTCTCCAAAAACGAAAGAAGAAAAATTAATCCATCAAATATTAGAATATTGGTATTTAATGTTGACAGGCGATATTGAAAGCGCTGTACAGATTTCACAATCCATAGAAACTGAATATTTATATTCTCCCCAGTTTAATTTTCAGTCTGATAGCTTTAATTATAAAACCGAAGTTAAAATAGAACTTTATCAAAAAGCCTTAACCCGGTTTCCTTCAAATGAAATTATATTTGAAGCCTTAATTAAAAAACTGGTTCAGGCCGGGAAATATTGTGATATTCAATATTTATTAAATTTACAGGCCAGTATATATCATTTGAAAACAGAACCCAAATATTTAAAAAACACGATGGATAAATGTTTAAACCAAAACAGTGTTGAAGTTAAAGAAGATTATACATTTTTAAGTTGGCAGGCGGCCCAGGCTTTGAAAAAAGCACAATATAGTAATTTAAAACAGTATGCTGAAGCATTGATCCAATTCTATCCTGAATATTTGGATGGGCAATTGTTTTTGGTAGAGTATTATCAAAAAACAGGACAGGTTGAACAAAAACGGAAATTACTAAAAACGATAAAACTGCCAAACCTAAATCATTTGAATTAAAACGTCAGTGGTAATACTATTATAAACCCTTGCAGGTTTTTACCAGAAGAAACAACATCCAGTTTTCCGCCAATTTCCCTAATAGCATTTCTGACCTGTAACACACTCGTGCCGGAATTAATTAAATTAACATCATTTTTTTTCAGAAATGAAGACCATGTATCTTCCCACTGAATTTTCAAAGGTTGAGAATTTTCGATCTTTATTTTTAAATCCGATAATTCAATTCCATATTTGTCCTCTGATTTCTCACAGGAGATCAGAATTGTAATATTGGATGAGGTTTGACTGTTTCTAACTTCATCAACTAACCCATTTAAAGCCTTATTAATGGTAGTCAGGTATAGTGCGCTTTTTTCCGGTACATTTTTATCAATTAAAAGGCGAAGCAGATGCTGTTCAGCCTGATCCTGCATTTTGATCGAGGAAACCTTCTCCCGAAAAAATTCCCTGATGTCAACTGGTTCCTGGTTAATCATTTCCTGATTCCCCGCATCCAAACAAAATTCTTCAACAGAATTAAAGGAGTCCAAAACAAATGAAGCTGTTTTCATACACTCTTTTAAGGTATCCCGGGTATCCTCATCATCAATTTCCGTGATAATTTCAGAAAGATTATCAACGACATCCGATACCGGTGATTTTAAATTATGCATGACATTCGCAATGGCATTATAGTTATCATTGTTAACATCGAGTTCTTCTTTCTGATAGGATATCAGATCATTAGATAATTCACCCTGAAAAGATAATTGTTCCAACAATAGTTTGTTTTCTTCCTGCTCATCCTCAATCAGATTCATGCGTGATTTAAGTTCTTCCAGTTCATTGCTTAAATCTTTTAAAATCTGATCTGATTCTGTATAGATCGTTGGTCTTTTTATTTTATCCTGGGTAACCAATTGGTCTCCAATATTTGAAATTGAAAAATTAATCCTCAGTTTCCTCTACTTCTGTGGTATCCGGAGTTTGAATTGAAAAATAAGATTTAATGGAATCCGGATTAAAGCGCATCATTAAAGAAAGAAACAAGATACACAAGAAAATGGACTTAATCGGTCGAACTAAACAATGAATTAAAATCCTACCAATCGCAAAATTGGGTTCCTGTAATATTTTAAATACAATGTTAATCATTTCCAATTGGGTTTCAATCATTTTTTCACCCATGGCAGGTTGCTGGGTGTCAAAAGATTTAATTAATGCCGTCACTTCTGGATGATTCATTAAATACCAGTTCATGAAAATAAAAACAGGTATTGAGATCAGTATTGTTATCTTAAAAATGGCAATTAATACAGGAAACAAAGATGTTTTAAGCAATTGAATACTGGAAAGCAGATTACGTTTAACATCAATTAATTTTGTTTCATTACCAAGAATCAAAAAGAAACCGCTAAAGATTAGTTTTATGTATGGTATGAACCCTACCACTAGAATCGCGATGCTAATAGGTATAAAAATAATTAGAAAAGGAATTCCTCCTGCAGCTTGTGTTCCGATAGCTAAAACCGATATGGCCAGTTTCATAAAAATCATAATACCAATGACAATCAGTGCGAAAAACTGGACAACCGAAATAATAACAGATGACGCAAAAAAACGTTGAAAGAAAATTTGCAGGGTTGCAATTGGAAATATTTTTTTGTGAATAAAAATCGTTGGTAAGGTTAAAAAAATAATAACATCCAAAAAGCATCCATGAAGTGTTTCAACAAAAACAACAAATTGGGGATCATCAGTAAATGGTTCCAATAGTAAAAAAGGAAGATAAGCCAGTGCAGACAAGCTGATTACACTTAAGAAATGGCTACGATATAACAGAAATGTTTTCTTAAAAATCGTTTTAAATTTTATTGGAAGGCCTAAATCATCCAGGCGTAATGCGTTCATATGGAAAACTCCTTATTCCACAGTCAGATTATCGTCATTAGTAAACAGATATTTGAACTGATTTTTTCTTACTAAAAAGTACAGCTTTAAAAATAAATATTATATGTTTTGTAATCCAAAATGACTATTATTACAATGTTTCATCGTTATCATTAACCCTTTGCTCAGTCAAACAGGATTCTTAGTTAACACGACTTATTGTAATAACCAACTACTGATTCTTCAACAATTTATTGAACCATTTCAATGTTAAAATTCAAATAAAAACATATTAATAGAGTGACATAAAAAGCGCCATTTTATACCTTGACATCACCTTATAATATCTATCACTTGCTTTTAATTGATTTTATCAGTTTACAAATATGATTATTAAATCCGCTGAATATGTAAAAAGTCTACCAGATATAAAGCAATTAGACATAGCCCCTTTACCGGGAATTGCCTTCGTTGGACGCTCAAATGTTGGTAAATCCAGCTTGATTAATCATTTATTGAATCGTAAAAATCTGGTAAAAACCAGTTCAACACCGGGTAAAACACAATTGATTAATTTTTTTATTATCAATAGTGAGTTTTATTTCATTGATTTACCTGGTTATGGATTCGCAAATGTTCCTGTAAAAGTCAAACAAAGTTGGATGGATATGATTCAGAACTTCCTGTTCTCATACTCCAACTTAAAAACTATTATACAGCTGGTTGATATCAGACATAAACCGAGTAATGACGATATTACTTTTCAAAAAATGTTGCGAGCCGGTAACTTAGACTATTTAGTAGTTGCCAATAAGGTAGACAAAGTTAAAAAAAATCAAATCCCAAAAACCCTAAAAACAATTCAGCAGACTTTATCTATAGCTCAAAAACCAATGCTCCATTCCTCACTCAAAAAAGTCGGTAAAACTGAAATATGGAGTATTTTAAATAAAAAGCTTACCACTAAAACAAGTGATCATTAAGGTTGAATATTGTTTTCTGACGCTTCTAATTCATTTATTGTAGAAGTAGGGATGCTCTCAAATTCCTTGATTAAACTTTCAATATCCGGTTTGTGAACATCACAGTATTCGTCCGGTAACTCACCCTGGTTAAATTTCAGTTTCTTCACTTGAGCAGCCGGGCAATAAGGTGTTGCTAGTTTATGCGAGACACCGCATATATTTGCTTCGTAATCGGATTCAAAATGGATATCACAATATTCACTCGGACCTGTATCTCTTTTTAAAGCATACCAACTTTTTGCAGGGCACCAGGGTCTTGCCAACTTTCCTGAATGATCACAAATCAGAAATTCATCATACTCAATATTCATTGGAAAGTTCTTTTGAATATCAGCCTTTTTTCGTTTACTCATCAGACTTTTCCACAACCTGGCTGGTGTTCCCCCACCTACTTCCCCATCCATGGTTGTATTGTCATCATTTCCAATCCAAAAACCGGTTACCAGATCAGGTGTATAACCAATGTACCAGGCATCCCGAAAATCATCACTAGTTCCGGTTTTACCTGCGGAGGGTGTTCCGATATCAGCAGCGCGTCCCGTTCCTGATTCAACCACTTTCGTCAACATATGATTGAGCTGATATGCCAATGACTCACTCAAAACTCTGGTTTCAGTTGATTGGGTAAATGATTCAAGAATTTTTCCTTTTTTATCCGTCACCTTTAATACAAAAACAGGCGCTACACGAATACCTTTATTTGGAAAAGTTGTATATGCATCCACCAATTGCAATAGCGTCGTTTCCAGGCAACCTAACGCCAAACACAGTCCTCTATTTGTTGGAACATCAATACCAAAACGACTGGCAACATTTGCCAAATTGGAAATTCCTGTTTCATTTAATATTTTAACACTGACAACATTATTAGATACTTTTAAAGCATGACTAACTGTAATCGTCCCAATATGTTCATTATTAAAATTGCTGGGTTCGTAAAATTGATTTAATTCAATTGGAATATCTGCTGAAGTTTCATCATTTTCATTAACGGTAACAACCGATACGTCAGAATCAAAAGAATTCGGATATCGGGTTGGCTCATCAATAAATACATCTATTGGACTCATCCCTTTAGAAAGCGCGGCAGCATATACGATGGGTTTAAAACTGGATCCAGGCGGTCTTTTTGCTTGTGTGGCCCGGTTAAATTCACTCTTGTAAAAATCGACACCCCCAACCAATGCTTTAACAAAACCTGTGGCCGGTTCTATACTGACACCAGCTACTTCTGCATAACTTTGTTCCTGTTGCATTCGGATTGATATTTCTTTTTCCATAGAATCCTGAAGTCCACGATCCAAAGTTGTATATATTCTTAAGCCGCCACCATAGACAATTTCATGTTCATATCGTTTTTTTAATTCCAGTAATATATGATTCACAAAAAAGGGGGCTGATTGTAAATTGGATTCTTTATTTCGTCGAATGTACAGTGATTCATTAACGGCCTGTTGATATTGTATTGAGGAAATCCACCCAAGCTGCCGCATTCTCTTTAAAACTAGAACTTGTCTTTTCCGGGCCTTTTTCAGGTTCACAAATGGTGAATAGCCTTCAGGTTTTTTAATCAAGCCCGCTACAAAGGCACTTTCAGCTAAGGTTAAATGCCTGGCAGGTTTGTGAAAATAGTTTAAGGAGACATTTTCCACACCGAAATTCCGATGCCCCATGTAAACTTTATTCAAATATAGTTCAATAATTTGAATTTTGGAATATTCTGTTTCTAAGGCCAGTGCCATAAATATTTCGGTAATTTTCCGGTTAAAAGTCCTCTCCGGGGAAAGTAATGTCATTTTTACCAACTGCTGGGTAATCGTACTGGCGCCATGGAGGTTTTTATTAAAGGTAATAATCCGGATTAAAGCATTTCCCATTCGCATGATATCGATACCGATATGCTGAAAATATCGGGAGTCTTCGATGGCCACCACCGCCATCTGGAGGTTTTTATTAATTTGATCGATTTTAACGTATCTGCGATCTTCTGTTCCCCGAATCACATGAAATGGTTGCTGGTCGATATCATAAAATATCGTATTATCGTCTTGTATTAATTGTAGCTGTTTGAAACGCTCAATCGTGTGATTTCTGAAAATAACAAACCAAATGGCGAACAACAGGAAAAATAAAAAAAGTGGGATTGTAATTTTGTATATCAGAGGAGTATTTTGTATTCTTTTTTTCGCTTTTGAATGCATGGTAAAATAACAGGAGACATCAACAAAGTTCATTTATAACCGCTTTTATTGAAGTACCCTAATTTATATAATGCAGTTCGTAAAGTTTACCTTGAGTTTATCGTAATTAATAATAGTGAGGATATAAAAAGGGGGACATAGTCCCCCGCTTTTTTAATTAATTTCCCAGGTGTCACCTGAGTTTAACATTGATTGTAAATCACCTTTACCTTTTAAGGCGATACTTTTTTCAACCTGCTCTGTAGTAATACTATCATAAGTTTCTTCTTCAACATTACGAAGTACACCCATCGGAATTGGGAATTTTTCAACAGTTTTAGACCCTGCAAATTTACCTGCCCGCATCGATGCCAGCAACAATGCTAATCCAGGTTCTTTAGCTCTTTCATGATGAATCAATATTTGGGATTCATCAACAAAGTTTCGATTCACTACCTTTGGATTCAAGCCTTCTAAGACAATCGCCTTATCTTTGTTTTTCCCAAAGATCATCGGTTCTCCATCTACTAATATTAAGCTGTGTTCATCCCTTGTCTCTTTATTAGTGATATCATCATGCGCACCATTATTAAAAATGATACAATTCTGAAGCACATGTACCAAGGAAAAACCTTTGTGCTCATATGCCTTATGCAGTACTTCCGCTAATTGTTTTGGTCTTCTGTCAATTGTCCTGGCCACAAAATTAACACCGGCTCCTAAAGCTAAAGCAACAGGGTCCATCGGCAAAGAGCGTTTTCCAGAGGGTGACGTTTTTGTCACCTGACCCTTTATAGATGTTGGAGAGAATTGCCCTTTCGTCAAACCATATATTTGATTGTCAATTACAATGCAAACAATATCCAGATTTTTACGAATCGTATGGATAAAATGGTTTCCCCCAATACTGATTGAGTCGCCATCACCCATTGCAACCCAGACTGATAGATCAGGATTAAAGGTTTTGGTTCCGGTTGCCACAGCTAACGCTCTGCCATGAATAGTGTGATATCCATATGTTCCCATATAATATGGGAAACGACTGGAACAACCAATGCCACTGATAAAAGCGTACTCTTCAGGTGGTCGACCGATTTCAGCCAAGACTTTTTGAACCTGGGTTAAAACCGCAAAATCGCCACATCCAGCACACCATTTTACGTCACTACCGGATGAATAATCTTTTTTTGTTAAGGTATGTAATTTTTCACTCATTATAATCTCCTGAAGTGATATTAAAGTAATTCATCGACAACTTCAGCGATTTCATTTTCTGTAAATGGTTTTCCCTGAATCTTATTTAATGAAATGGTTTCAATGATATATTTCGCTCGGATCAATTTATCCAATTGCCCGAGGTTCATTTCTGCAATGACTACCTTTTTAAACTTCTTCATCACTTCAAGTGTATTTTTAGGAAAAGGGTTAATATGTGTTATATGAGCGTGGGAAACTGACTTTCCTTCTTCTCGATATTTTTGCACCTTATTTCGGATTGAACCATAAGTTGACCCCCAACCAATAACCAAAACTTCACCACCTTCCTGATCTCCAAAAACTTCCAAATCCTGGATATCATTTGCAATATTATCAACCTTTTCCTGACGGATACGAACCATTTTATCATGGTTTTTAGGATCATGACTAACTGCACCTGTTAAAAAATCTTTTTCTAAACCGCCCACGCGATTCATCAAACCAGGTGTTCCTGGTTTGACCCACTCCCTGGCTAGTGTTTCCGGGTTCCGGGCATAAGCCTGATAGTTGTCTTTATCAGTTCTAAATTTAACTGTTAAATCGGGTAAGTCGTTGACTTTTGGAATTTTAAAAGCTTCAGAACCGTTTCCTAAGTAACCATCCGTTAACAAAATAACAGGTGTCATATATTTTAAAGCGATTCGACCAGCCTCAATGGCTTGGTGAAAACAGTCGGCAGGAGATTTGGCTGCAATTACTGGCATGGGTGCTTCACCATTTCTGCCATACATGGCTTGTAGAAGATCAGCTTGTTCCGTTTTTGTGGGTAAACCGGTGGAAGGACCACCTCTTTGGACATTGACGATGACCAACGGTAATTCAGTAATAACAGCTAATCCTAATGCTTCTGATTTTAAGGCTAAACCAGGTCCGGAAGTCGTCGTACAAGCAAAAGCACCCGCCCAGGATGCCCCAATTGCAGAACATATGCCTCCAATCTCATCTTCTGATTGCGTCGTTTTGGTTCCAAAGTTTTTATGTCTGGTGATTTCCTGTAAAATTTCAGTGGCTGGCGTAATCGGATAGCTTCCCAGAAATAATTTTAAACCAGCTCTTTCGGCAGCAGTAACTAAACCAAGTCCTGTTGCCTGATTCCCAGAAACATTCCGATAAGTTCCCTTTTCCAATGGTGCACTATGAATCTTATATTGAGCCTGAAACATACTGCTGTTTTGAGCATAAATCATCCCTTCCTTCAATACTTTGATATTTGCTTCAGCGATGATAGGCTTCTTAGCAAATTTTTTCTTCAACCATTTTATGTTAAAATCTGAAGATAAATCGTATATCCAGAATAAAATTCCAAGTGTAAAAAAGTTTTTACACCTTTCCTTGGCCTTTTTCGGAATATCAAAATCTTTCAAAGCCTCAAGCGTTTGTGAGGTGATAGGAATAGAATAAGCTTTTTTATCAAATAAAGATTTTCGACTTATAGGATTTTCAACATATCCGGCTTTATCAATGTTTCGTTCGGTAAAAGCATCAATATCCAATAAAACATAACCATCTCTAGCTAAGTCTTGGATATTGGCTTTCAGCGCTGCTGGATTCATTGCGACTAAGGCATCCGGATAATCACCGGGTGTGTTGACTTTCTGACTCCCAAACTGCATCTGAAATCCACTGACACCGTCAATGGTTCCTGCAGGGGCTCTGATTTCGGACGGATAATCCGGTAATGTCACAATATCTGTTCCAGTTAAAGCAGAAGAATTTGTAAATTGGCTCCCAGTAAGTTGCATACCATCACCGGAATCACCGGCAAATCGTATCACTACATGGTCTTTGGCTACCTGATTCATGATGTAATTCTCATCAATAATTTTTTATAATGACCATAAATGTTGCATTAATTAAAAAAATTTATCCTATTTCAAAGTGGATTCATAAATCCCAAATTGATAAATAGTGTTTCTGAATATCTTAATCCATTGAAAATAACAATGGTACAATGTGATTGTTTTAATTGTTGATTATCACCTAAGTTTTGGTGTGTATTATGCTAAAAGATGTTACTGCCTTGATATTATTTAGTTTAAAAAGATTCTCATATTAAAACAAACTTTGATATAAATTAATTTAGCTTCTGCTACTGCAATGACCAAATTGAATAATAATGCCCATCCAGCTTAAAAAGATATAATAGTAGCTTATTTTCATATAATATTATTCGCTATTAATAATAGAAATAGAAATAATATTAGTTTTAAAAAAATGTTTCTCGTTCACTTCAAACACTACGATATTTTTTCCACATATTTAGATTTGCTTTACTGATAAGTATTTCCTGCTGTGAGCCGCTTTAACTTAAAACCTAAAAACATCAATTCTGATAATTAGCCACCCATATTCGTCTTTAATAATATTCGGATATTTTCTAAAATTTCCGAATTGTATTCAATCAAATAGATCATTCAATTTTGAGGTAAAAAACAAATGGATTTTTTAAAACACTGTTTGTTTTAATAAATGTCATATTTTAGGAAAAAAGATAACATTTATTAACTTATATCAATTAATTGAAAATCACCAATTTTGGTTAACCCCATTGCCTATAAAACTGACTATAGACATATTAACCATCAATGGAATATATTAATTTCATCTTGACATTGTTTCAAAAATTACTGACGCTTAATAAAAAGCAATTATAAATTCGATAAAACAAACATCATGAATATATCCAAAAATTTATTACTCCTCCTCCTAACAGGCACCTGCTAGAAGAAAGTCGGAGTTTGGATATAATACCAAGGTCGGACTTCCGGGTCCGCTAAAGCCGTGGGCTCTTAAGCTCATGGCTTTTTTTTTGTCCGAAAAACCCTTTAGAGTGAGATGATCAATGAAAGATAAAATTTCCAAATACCAATCCTATCAACTGATGGATCTTCCTAATCGGCAATGGCCGTCAAAGCGTATTGAAAAAGCCCCAATCTGGTGCAGTGTTGATTTAAGAGATGGTAATCAGGCGCTTCAGGACCCAATGAACCTCCAGGAAAAAACGATTATGTTCCAAACACTTGTCGATATGGGATTTAAAGAAATTGAAATTGGCTTCCCCGCAGCCTCTGAAGTTGAGTTTCGCTTTATGAGAGAACTAATTGCCAAAAATCTGATTCCGGATGACGTAACGGTTCAGGTATTGACACAAGCAAGAGAGCCCTTAATTGCTAAGACTTTTGAGTCAATCAAAGGCGCAAAAAGAGCTATTGTCCATTTATACAATTCAACTTCTACCCTGCAACGAGAAGTTGTTTTTAATATGGATCAGGCTGGAATTACAAAAATTGCTGTTGATGGTGTCAGGTTTATTAAAGTATTAGCTGAAAAAGAAACGGATACAGAAATTGTCTTCCAATATTCACCCGAAAGTTTTACCGGCACCGAGATGAATTTTGCAATGGCAATCAGCAATGCAGTCATGGATGTTTGGCAGCCTACACCAGAAAATAAAGCCATACTCAATCTTCCTTCCACCGTGGAAATGTCAACACCAAATATATTTGCAGATCAGATTGAATGGTTTGATCGAAATCTTAATAATCGAAATAGTATTCTCATCAGTATTCATAATCACAATGACAGGGGAACTGCTGTTGCGTCGTCTGAATTGGCTATTATGGCTGGAGCAGACCGAATTGAAGGAACACTTTTTGGAAACGGCGAACGAACTGGTAACGTCGATATTATTACCTTAGGCTTAAACATGTTTACCCAGGGAGTTGATCCGGAACTGGATTTTTCACATATTAACAACTTGATCCAAATGTATGAAAATTGTTCTAAAATGTCCGTTCATCCAAGGCACCCTTATGCGGGAGAGTTGGTATACACAGCTTTCTCAGGATCTCACCAGGACGCTATTAATAAAGGTATGAAGAAGTATAAAGAGGGAAATTCACAAGTTTGGGGAATTCCATACCTACCTATTGATCCACAGGATGTTGGGCGAACCTATGAGGCCATTGTCAGAATAAATAGTCAATCCGGTAAAGGAGGTGCCGCTTATATTATGGATAATGAGTTTGGTTTTACATTGCCTAAAAAAATGCATCCTGAATTCGGCTTGATGGTTCAAAAAATCAGTGAAACGTCCGGTATTGAAGTCAAAACAGATCAAATATGGCAATGTTTCGAAGAAAATTATCTTAAAAACGAACACCCTTATCAGTTAAAACGATTCAGTCTACAAACCGCTCCCGCGAATGGAGACGATTCGGTAGAATCTAAAATTCAGACGCTGGTGGAATATAACAATCAGCCATTCGAAATTAATGGTCAGGGAAATGGTCCCATCGATGCGTTTTGTAACGGTATGCGGAGTAAATTTAAAATAAAGTTCAAATTAATTGGATATTATGAACATGCACTTGAAATTTCATCTTCTGCACAAGCTGCTGCTTATATCCAGATTCAGAATCCAGCAGGAGTAAACTGTTTTGGAGTAGGAGTGGATACAAATATTAGTGTCGCTTCATTAAAGGCATTGATCAGTGCTTTAAACAGACTGGAACTATTGGTTTAAAATCGTTTTTCCAGGTGGTTTGAGTTTATTAAACCACCTGGAACCTGCTTCAATGGTGCTCTCAATCAGGCATTCGTTTTCATAATCTGATAAAGTTCGACATTTTCCTGTTGTCCCCAGTGGAATAAAGCCTTTAATGCCCGATGAAAGATATGGTATTTTAAAAAAATTGTTAAAATTTCATATTTTTTCTTAATCTTTTCTGCCAGCTGACGTATAATTATAGAAAAATTCCAACAATCCAGATTACAGGAGGTTGAATATGATTACTCAGCATTTAATTCCTTCCGTTGAAAAACGGATTACAGCCTGGAAAGAGCTTAAAGAAAGAAAAGTAGAATTAGCTGATGTTGCTCTCGCAAATATAACAATATCAAGAGAGTTTGGTTGCGAAGGGTATCCTTTGGCCGAGGCGCTACAACAAATTTTGACTGAGAAGTCTACTGATGATTGGATGATATATGACGATGCCTTGATTAAATCTTTACAGGCAGATCAGGATTTATCGCAACACTTATTGAAGAACTACGGCGAACGCAATAAATTTTTGGATGATCTGATGGATATGATTGCCTCACATTGGCAGTCAGAAGAGGATGGATTTCGACAAATAACACAATTTATCTATTCTTTAGCCAAAAAAGGGCATGGCATTTTTGTCGGAAGAGGCGCTTTTTCAGTGATCAAAAATCTGGATAACTGCTATCACATCCGATTAAAGGCACCTTTATCATTTAGAGCTCAAAAATTATCAAAACGCTTAAAAATCTCTGAAGATGAAGCAACGAATCTGGCAGTTGAAAAAGAGATTGAAAGAACCCGTTTTATCAAAAGGTTCTTAAACACTGATTTTGAATCAGATCATTTTCATGTGATCTATGATAATCAAAAGATGACCGTCAATGAAATGGCTGAAAATTTTTTACAATTTGTTGGTGAAATCAAATAATTTGGAATCAGTGGCTACGATCAACAAGGTAGAAAATTCCCCTTGGGGGCAATGTATGTGAATTTCAGTTTATAGAATTAATCAATAAAGGTCGTTTTATTTAAAAAATCGACATGTGATGGTTCCCTTACTAAAACCGTTGCGTTTTCTTAGCTTGAAAACTTTCGAATGCAGTCTCAATTATTTTGGTTGTAATTTGCGCCTGTTCCGGTGAAATAATAATCGGTTTCCCTTCCCGAATCACCTCATACACATTATCAAAAAACATCATATAATTTCCAGCCAGCGTCTCTATTTTACCTCTAAAATTTACACCATTTATTGAAGAATTTAAAATTCCCCAATTTTTTTCAGATTCCATTCCCCAATTTACAGATGGATATTGAACGCCTGCTATCATATCCTCTTCCTGAGGATCAACACCATATTTTATGAAAGATCCTTTTTGACCGTATACCACATAGCGAGGACTCTCCTCCTTTGCCAATAAAGTAGATTTCACAGTCACTCTTAAGCCATCATAATCAAGCATAATGTTATAATAATCGTCAATCTGACTGTTTTTCCTTTGTTTCCGGATATCAGCTGTTATCGTTTTAGGTTCACCAAATAAGCAAACCGCCTGATCAATTATATGGGTTCCTAAATCATAGAGTATACCACTTCCTTTTTCCGGTGCTTCTTTCCAGGGTTTTGGATTAAGCAATGGCTTAAATCTGTCATAACGTGCTTCATACTCCACTAAATTACCTAACACACCACTTTCGATAACTTTTTTTACTGTCATAAAATCCCCATCCCAACGTCTGTTGTGAAATACGAAGAGATGTAAGTTCTTATTCTCAGCTAGTTTAATTAACTCTATGGTTTCAGCAACAGTGGTTGCAAATGGTTTTTCAACGATAACGTGTTTCCCGGCTTCCAAAGCTTCTTTTGTCATGGAATAGTGCAGCTGATTCGGAGTATTCACTATGACGAGCTCAATATCCTGATTGTTTAATATTTCTGCAAACGATCTGGCTATTTTAATTTCCGGATATGATTGCTTTGTGTCGTCAGCCGACCTCCGAAGCAGCGCCATAATTTCGAATTTTGGAGAAGCATGAAGAAAAGGAACCTGAAAGACCTTGCCGGAAAACCCAAAACCAGTAACAGCTGTTTTTATCGAGTTAATCATTATCATTACTCCAATATTGGATATTATACGGCAAACAGCATGCCTATCAGCATACATTGTCGAACCTTGAGGTATCTGACGGATAACCAACGCTCTGAACGTTTAAGCATTATAAGTGGATGAAACCGTATCACCACCTCTACCAGTCCAGTCCGTATGAAAAAATTCACCTCTGGGCCTATCTACTCGCTCATAGGTATGTGCTCCAAAATAATCTCTTTGAGCTTGCACAAGGTTAGCTGGAAGCCTTTCACATCTATAACCATCATAATAAGTTAAAGCTGCAGCCATGGTTGGTATCGGGAGACCTTTTAAAATCGCGGATGATACCAGCCTACGCCACCCTGTTTGAGCTTTAGCTAATTTTTCTTTGAAAAAGGGTGCTAACATTAAATTATTTAAATCAGGAGTATCTTTAAAAGCATCCGTTATTTTCCCAAGAAAAGCAGATCTGATGATACAGCCACCACGCCACATCAGCGCAATTGAACCATAATCAAGCTGCCAATCATATTCTTTGGCTGCTGCCAGCATTAAAGCATAACCCTGTGCATAAGACACGATCTTTGAAGCATACAAGGCATTCTGTAAATCTTCTAAAAATTGTTTTTTGTCTCCTTTAAATTCGAATTGGGGACCTTCCAGTACTTTCGAAGCAACAACACGTTCTTCCTTAATTGAAGATAAGAACCGGGAAAAAACCGATTCATTAATTAAGGTCAGCGGTACACCTAAATCAAGGGCTGAATTGGAAGTCCATTTTCCGGTTCCCTTTTGACCGGCACTATCCAGTATTTTTTCAAGCAGGAACTCACCCTGGTCGTCTTTATAATCTAAAATATCACGTGTTATCTCAATCAAATAGCTATCCAGATCTCCTTGATTCCAGTTTTTTAGCACCTCAAACATCTCAGCATAGGATAAGCCTAACAGGTCCTTCATTAAATGATAGGCTTCCGTAATCAATTGCATATCTCCGTATTCAATTCCATTATGAACCATTTTTACAAAATGACCGGCACCATCTTTTCCGACCCAATCACAACATGGTGAACCATCGGAAACTTTAGCAGATATGGCTTGAAAAATCGGTTTTAAATGTTCCCAGGCTGCCGGTGATCCCCCCGGCATAATAGAAGGTCCTTTTAAAGCCCCCTCTTCTCCTCCGGAAACTCCGGTACCGATGTATAAAAGTCCTTTACTTTCAACGTATTTTGCGCGGCGGTTAGAATCAGGATAATGAGTATTACCGCCATCAATAATGATATCCCCTGCTTCCAGAAAAGGAATGATCTGCTCAATAAAAGCATCAACCGGAGCCCCTGCTTTAACCAGCATCATGACTTTACGTGGTCTTTTTAAGGATTTTATCAGCGCTTCAAGAGAATGAGCTCCAATAAAATTTTTGCCCTTACCCCTTCCTGCCATAAACTTATCTACCTTCTCAACTGACCGATTATAAACAGCCACAGTATAACCGTGACTCTCCATGTTTAAAACCAGGTTTTCACCCATTACTGCTAAACCAATTAAACCAATATCCGCTTGCTTTTCCATTTTTTTAAACCTTTAATAATATAATTAACTTTTTTCTAAATAAATTACTGAATTTCATTTACTTGTCTTTTTTATTTTTCAGCAACAGTATTATTGGCCGCTGTTTCGTTTTTCGTATCGTTAATCACAACTGAAAAACCATTTTCCGCCAATCGCAAAGCAAATCCTTGTCCCAAGCTCCGGCTGCTGCCGGTGACTAATATAACTGGCAGCCTTTATCAGGCAGGAAACTCCTTTTCAGTAATATGCGTTAGAATGATTTCACAATCTTCTAGAACCTCATATTTATGATTGAAATAGGCCCCGAATTGGATGGTTTCTCCCTTTTTCGAAACATATGTTTGATTGGAATAGGTAATCTTAACGATGCCACTCATTACAGAACAGATCTCCGATTCTTTGGTATTTCTTTCCAGTTTACTAATCACAGTAAACGATACCTTTGATTTTTCGGACAATTGCTCAATGGTCAACCCCTCATCCTTTCTAAGGTGTCTTAAGATTGAAAAATCTGTCTTTTTTATTTTTTTTGTTATTTCACTTACCTTGAAGCCAGGTTTTCCTTAATATTCTCAGCTGACTATTCAATATTACCACCTAACTGCTTTAACGTATTAAGCATTTCAGCCATATTGAAGTCTTTTAAACCGGAAAGAAGTCCTTGTGCAGTTATGTCTAAACTGACACCTGATTCTTTTAAAATTCTCTCTCCGGCGGCAGATAACTTAACCAGACTCACCCTGGCATCGCGTTTATTTGATTCTTTATAAACTAGCCCCCTTTTTTCCATTGGTGCCACCAATCGTGTAATACCTGAAGCTGAAAGCCCAATTTTATCCGCTAAATCAATCCGCCTCATTTTTTTTTCCGGAGCATGTACTAAATGAAACATGATCATAAATTCAGAGAAGTTAATTCCATGAATACTCAATTGATTGTCTATTTTCTTAAAGATACTGGTATGAACCATCGCATAGTTCATGAAAAACCTGGAATGTTGACTAAATTCTACCATATTATTTTCCTTTATATATGCTTGATTAGTCAACTATATATAAAATTAATAACTCCGTCAAGCAATTTATTGAACCATAATTTATGAATTCCTTTACTCTTGCAATTGCCAGGGACAGTCTATAAATTCATTATTAGATGATTCTATTGCGTATTGCAATTGGGTTGAACATTGTTATATAAAGCGACTGTTTCTGAACCCTTCGACCTCGCTCAGCATACTGATAGGGGCAACTTAATTGAAAATTGCTATGGTTTATTTTAACTATAGCGCTTTGCAATCGCATTGAGCCTTTTGTCATCTCGAATGAATGTGAGAGATCTATTCAATCAACGAAGATTTCTCCTCGTTCCTCGTCGAAATGACATGGGCAAAGAAATTCTTTGTTTCTTCAAGTAATATGTTTCACCCAATTGCAAACTGCTATAGATAAACACAGAACAAGTAATGAATCGAATCCCCGTTTTGATTTTAGGTTTCCTGTTTTTTTGCCTTTTTTCACCTAATGTTTGGGGATATGTTGAAAATTCAGATCCCTCAACGGATGCCAAAATACCGGATCGTTCTATTGTCATTCAATTTGACAATGATTCCTTTGTGGAATGGATACCGGGAATTCGATACGCTCCCACCTATATTCATGATACCGACCGAAATTTCAGCAACGGTTTTCGCATTGATCTGCAACTTAACCCAAACTTCGGGATATTTGAGTACTTAGTACCGGATATACCTAATCAATATTCAGGTTTTTTAACCGGACAGGAGATATATACGCCTGAAGATATCATTGAAGAAGAAGTTTTAATGGATCAGAGACCATATGCCGGATATCTGTTTATTGAATATTATGAAGAGTATTACCAGAAAAACAAATATTTTCGGTTTGGCATTCAAACCGGTTGCATTGGCCCTTGTGCCCTGGCCGGAGAAACGCAAAATAAAATTCATGAGGGAAAAAGGGAGGCCAATAATGAAGATACGCCGCCGAATGCTAATGGTTGGGACCATCAAATCAGTGATGAAATGGTATTACAAACCAATATAAAATTGCAATGGGTCTCAGTGATAGAGAAGGAGTATTTTGATGTATCTCCATTTATCATCGGCAACTTTGGCAATATTTTTACTGATATTGGGCTAGGAATTAACAGTAGATTTGGTGTTTTCAATCGAAATCCGGTTTTAGAAGAAACGGGTGCCTATCTGAAAATGAACGTTATGCGAAAACGTGTATTTTACAATGCAACACTGCAAGGTGGTTGGTTTAGCCGAACTTTTGAAAATAATAAAAACAGTGATCATACTTTTGTTGAAGTGAATCGCTATGTCTGGAACATGGACCTGCTGTTCTCCATAACTCCGGTTGAGTGGTTCACTTTTAACATGGGTTTAGGTTTTGTGGGTTCAGAAATTGATACAGAAAACAGGGAAACAGCAAGCAGTGAAAAAGAACAAAATGATTTTGACCCACGTGAAGGCGGGAATAGCTTACAGGAGGATCAATACTTTGTTAGAATCCAGGCTAAATATAATTTCTAAAGCGCTAAAAATGCTATTCTCTGAAAAGGAAAGGCATCTATCAATAGTGCACTATAGCCTCCAACCCCTAACTATAATTTTTCACTATTAAAATTTACTTCAACTCCAATACCTGCCGGATCTTTAAAGAAGAGCTGTGTCAGGTCTATTTCCGGAAGATATGCCTTTGAGTATTTGATATCCATTGCCTCAAGCTTCTTGATGATGCCTTTTAAGCCAGTGGTTTGAAAGGCAACATGATCCAAATATCCCTGTTTTTCATTTTTAAAATGGGTATTACTTTCGACGAGGTGAATGATAGCTTTTTCACCGGCATATAACCAGTAACCAATGGTTGAAAAACTGGGTCGAGAACTTTCAGTTAAATTGAAAATCAAACAATAAAAATTTTTAACATCTTCTAATAGAACCTTTGGGGCGCTGATATTTATATGATCAATATGCATTTATACTATCCATTCCTGATTAACTATCTTTAACATTTGTATAAAGATTCTAAAATAACTAACTTATAAAACAAGATTCATATCATAGATCTATATATGGTTTATTAAAAGCTATTGAATCATTGAAAAGACATTTATATCATAAAAAGCAACTTTTTTTAGAAAATAATTGATTTATATAACAAAGTTCAACTCTACTGTAATGTAATGTACTATAGAATGTAATAATAAGGTAAAACCCTTTTTTTTTCTGGAAGTCCAGCGCGTATTGTGCTTAAAATATTAAAAATAATCTGGTATAATAGATCCGATTTGATAACGCTGTTTAACCTGTTATCTTTTAATGAAGACCTAAATAAACCGAATGGTAAATTTGACTCAATCAAAAAATTCAAGGTTTTAATTGTGAAAACACGCTACCGTCATTTCAGAGAACCCCTCAATGGTTTAACGCACTTTGTTGGTATTATATTAGCTATTATCGGAACCATCATCTTGATATTGCAATCGACTTCTCCGATCAAACCACTGCACATCACTACTTTTTCAATATTCAGTGCAGGGCTGGTACTACTATATACTGCCAGTACTTGTTATCACTGGCTGGATCTTTCAGAAGAATGGCTCATTCAGTTGCAACGGGTTGATCATATGTTAATTTTTGTATTGATTGCGGCAAGCTATACACCCGTTTGTCTCATTGCTCTGAAAGGAGCCTGGGGATGGAGTATCTTTGGAGTTATCTGGGGGATAACTGTTTTTGGTATTGTGACCAAAGTATTCTGGTTAAATGCTCCCCGTTGGTTTTCCACCTTACTCTACCTTGCTGCTGGATGGGTAGTAATTATAGCTATCTGGCCCTTAACGCAAAATATGACCATAACGGCTTTAAGCTGGTTGGTCATGGGAGGTCTATTCTATACTATCGGAGCTGTTATATACGCATTCAGAAAGCCGAATCCCATTTCAGACTTTTTTGGTTATCATGAAATCTTTCATTTATTTATCCTGGCTGGCAGTATTTCGCATTGGGTAATGATGTCCCGACATATTGCTATCATGTAATTCAGAAGCTTTTCCCCCACCATGCTGGTTTACCCTTTTTATTATCAAATCATGATATGAAAATCATTAACAAAGAAGTACTTTAAAACAATTCAAATTTTTTAGGTAAATATAAGCGTTCTATGTCTTCAATTTAAGGGAGGGATCTGTCATCTCTTCGGATTCTCTACAATAAATTATCCAACAATCAACATCTTGTTCTTTTAAAACCTGAAACGTTTGTTCTATTTTAGATCTAATCATGGTCAAATAACTCTAAAAAATCATTTATTAGGGATTTCAGCAATGCACTCAATTTCAACCAGGGCATCCAGTGGGTTTTGTTTGACACTTATTGTGGTTCGAGCCGGTTTATGATCCCCAAAAACGGCCGCATAAATCTGATTCATCCCTTGAAAATCATCCATGGACTTTAAGTAAACTGTTGTTTTAACAATATTTTGAAGAGATAACCCCAGACCTTTCAGAACGATTTGAATATTGTTAAACACCTGATGCGTTTGGTCTTCAATATTGTTACCAACTAATTTCATCGTTTCAGGGTTTAACGGCGTCTGACCTGAGCAAAAATATAGATTCCCGGATTTAACGGCGTGGCAATAAGGGCCAATGGCATCGGGTGCTCCTTCGATAAAATTAATTTCCATACTTTCTCCATTTTAGATTTAAAAATGCATTTTTAATTGATTAAAAGCAAATTCCAGGTCTGCTTTTACATCTTCTGCCTCGTCCATACCGATATATAAACGATAGATATTACGATCTCTATATGGTGAGTTGTGATTCCTACTATAATGTCCCACAGTCACAAGGCTTCTAAATCCGCCCCAGCTAAAGCCAATACCGAAAAGTGTTAGGCTGTTTACAAAAACCGCAATCTGATCTTTAGTTAACTCTTTTTTCAAAGTAAATCCAAACAAACCAGTAGAACCTTTGAAGTCCCTTTTCCATAAATCATGTTGAGGATGATCAGGCAAAGCCGGATGCAATACCTGATCAATTATATCTAAGTTTCCAAGCCATCTGGCAATCTCTAAGGCTGCCTGTTCATGGTGTTTAAGGCGCACGGGAAGCGTTCTTAAACCCCTGAGAGAAAGATAACAATCATTTTGTGATGTATTAAGCTCAGCAATCCTGCAGTACCGGAAAAAAGGTTGGGCAAATTTCTCATTAGTGGTAACTGTCCCCATTAATACATCAGAATGACCGGAAATGTATTTAGTAACAGAATGAATGGAGACATCTACACCTAATTCGAATGGCTTTAAATATAAAGGTGTTGCCCAGGTATTATCCAAAACTGTAATAATCTCTTTCTCCTGAGCAATTTTTGTAACCGCAGGAATATCCTGTATTTCAAAAGTGTTTGACCCTGGGCTTTCCAAAAAAATCAGACGTGTATTGAGTTTAATGAACTCTGTAATCGATTCGCCAACATCTGATGGAATAAAATCAGTTTGAACACCAAATTTTGGAAGTATTTGGGTGCAATAATCTCTGGTTGGCCCATAAATATTATCACAAACCAGGATATGATCTCCGCTTTGGGTATAGGCTAAAAGAACCGTTACAATCGCATTAATTCCACTTGGTAGAGCCTGTGTCCGATACCCACCCTCAATTTCAGTCATTGCAGATTCAAAAAAAAATTGCGTAGGAGTACCCTCCGTTCCATAATAGATCCCTTTATATTTTCCCTGACTGGCCTGAAATAAAGCTTCATAATCCTTGAAAAGAACAGTTGACCCACTTTGAACAGGTGGGTTGATCATTTTAAATCCTTTTACTTTCTCCAGGTTAAGATGTCCGGCATTCGAATAAAAAGTTCCCGCTTTTTTCATAGTCAGTTTCCTATTGGTAAATTGCTCTTAATTGGTAATAATCCTGATATATTTTTACTGATTCGAATTTATACAGATATTTCACTCTTGTAAATAGCAACACTTTTAATGGCTTCCCGGTCATCTATTACGGCAACTATCGTGTGGTATTTTCCATTCAAAACAGCAAACTTCATTCCTATTCCACGCTTTCCATATCCTCTAATGCTATTTCTATGGCAAGTTCAGATGATCCGTGTGCCGATACTGATCTCTTTGGGTGCCAGCCCAGATTACTTAAATTGTATCTTAAAATGTCGAGAGAGTTGTTTCGAGCGACAAGATTGTTTATGAGAGAAATAGGTCGTCATTTGGGGCAACTCAAAAACGGCGCTAGTGGCATTGTAACTGAAGGTGATGGTACGACGATTCATTATTCAAAAATCTCTGCCCGGCAGTGGGATGTCCTGGCAATTACACCCGACGGGGCATTTTTTGATGTGAGCATCAACTTGGGATCAGCCCCAGACAGCATATCCAAATCCTTTTTGTACCACCGGGCCAAACAATGTAACCTGGGGGAGTGATTGTACAGGTATCGACAGTTCAATTGCGGCTGAAGCCTTTGGTCCTGCCAGTAATTGGACAGTCCCGTCAGTTTTTTACCAACAGGCGATAACATTAAGGAACAACCTGAACTGATCATCATAGATCAATCAGACCAGAAACCACGAATCGTATATCCGTTAAAAGTCAGGCATAAAAAGGCGCTAGGTTAAAAAACGCCTTTTTATTTGAATAATTTAATCGCAGGGGTTTAGGTGAAAAGTAACTTCTTCTAATTAAAAAGTTCGATTTTTTTGATGAAAGCCTTTGAATGTCTGCCGTTCTTCTTTTTGGTATCCTGGGCGTCGACTTCAATAGTCAATCCGGTAACCGGTGGCATATCCATTTTAAACAGCTCCTTGAATTTATCCGCTAGCATCACTTCTGTTATAAAGGTTTTATCCAGAGAACCATCACAGGGTTCACATAAATAACGACCACCTTTTTGCCAATAATTACCATAGTAGACCTGACCGGCTTTTTCCTTTTTACCTAGGAACAAAGCGATGTAGTAAGGAAGGTTTGGAACAAAGCTACTACCGCTTTCTACTTTATCATCACCAAAAAAGATCATTAAAGAAATCGGTTCGCGTGTATTCCTTTTTTTGGATTTTGGACCTTCCCAGTTAGCCCCGTTAGAATATTGATTAACTCCCCATTCTAACCGTACCTTTTTAATATTCTTTAATCCTTTGCCTTTTGGGAACTGGAAGGCAATTACACCCAGATCATCATCATCCGGTTCAATAATCAAAGACCCATTCTCAAATCTGGGTTGCATATCGTCCATATCTTCTTTAAATTCCCAGCCTATTTTTTTAAACCACTTTTCCACGTCACCGGAAGCGCTTGAAAAATCAACTTTATACGGAACACCGGCATATAGATTTACACAAAGAAACAACGTTAAAACAATC
Source organism: Deltaproteobacteria bacterium (assembly GCA_018657625.1). Taxonomy (GTDB): domain Bacteria; phylum SAR324; class SAR324; order XYD2-FULL-50-16; family XYD2-FULL-50-16; genus JABHWU01. Next base: position 80,031 of record JABHWU010000013.1, read on the forward strand.
ATCAAACTTAATTTATAAAATGGTCGGTGAATCATGGCTACCCCTTTAAATTTTGATTAATAAAAAAAACATAACTGCAATTTGTAGCTTTTTGGAATCTTAACATGTTCTGATCCAGTCAAAATCACAATAATGAAGCAAAAAATATTTTAGAAAACGACTACAAAAAATTAGGAAACCTGCATCAATTAAAAATTTGTAATTTTCAGTTTAAATTACTTCGCAACAATTTGCCAAGACTTTTTATCAGGTGGATAAATTGCCTGGGAAACTTAAATTAAAAATAGTAATCCAAAGTAAACATATTCATTGAGCCTTTCCACTCGGTCTCACCTCTGGTTGTATTTGCTCCGGAAATGATGGTCCATTGGTATGAGCCTGTAAAAATAACCATCGCATAGTTAATTCCAAAGGAACGATATTTATAACCCAAAGACAATGATTGAATTGTACCTGTTCCGGGAACGATTTCCATTCCACTCGGTTTATCAGGCCAGTAGGCTGTGGTAATTCCTGTTCCCCAGCCGATACCCCAGCTGATTTGATCGATGATCAGTCCTTTTACTTGTGCTTCAAAAAACAGATGTTGCCTTTCAGCACCGGAACTTTTAAGTTTCTGTGCCAGGTAATAGGTACCACCTCCCCAACCTGTGTCAAACATATATTCTGTAGACCAACCAAGATAGAGGCCTAAAGGAGAACCATCAGTAGTTTGGGAATTTCCACTATTATCAGTTATATCTATTTGAGTTGGAATACCAAAATCGATCTTCGACCAATCTTCTTCCGGTTCTTCTTTTTCCGGTTGTTTTTCTTTTTCCGGTTCCTGGGTTTTGGATGCTTCTTTTTCAACTTCTGCCGGTTTAGCCTGTTCCTCCTGATTTACTTTTTCATCATTTGCTACAATTATTTCTTCTTCGATATCCTGGAAAACATCCGCATCCTCTTCAATTCCTATTGTTGATACCTCAGTCCCGGATAAGGCAACCTTTTTTGAAAGCTCAATATTTTTTAATCTGTTTTCAAATACCGGTCGAAATGCTGACCCCGGGAATAGTTTAATAAAAAGATGAAGTGCTTTCGGATCAAATGAATGTTCTAATAATCGGCTCATTGCCATATCATCATCAGCTGTTAAAGTATGATCTAATTTGACATCAAGATCGTATTTTTCCAGTTCAGCATACTTTTGACGCTCAGAATAGCTCTTTTGACTCATCTCCAGTTTAAATAAACGCTTTTTGAACTCAGACTGAAACGGGCTTTCTGGAAACAGTTTAAGGCAAAGGCGAAGTTCATCTATTGAATATGAGTTTCGAACCAATTGACTCATAACAATTTCATCTTCAATGGTTAAAATAGGTAGTGCATAAAGAACGTGGGTAAAAAAGGCCACTATCACTATAAACCAAACAATTGTATTACGGTAACTAGTCATTCATTGCCCAGCATCATAACTGATAAAATAAACGCGGATAAAAATAAGGCTATTCTCACATTTTTTGAAAAGAAAGGCAAAAGCAAGGATGATTTGATTTAAATTAATATTTTTCGCCTCCAATTTTGACATGTAATAATTGTTTATAGTAGAAAATATTACGATGAAGGTAACAAACCAATCAATAATGGATTATTAGTCTTTCGGAGCCTGGGGATGAAAAGCGTTGCAGTCTATAATAATAAAGGGGGTGTTGGAAAATCAACAATTTCTCTGTTTTTAGCAGATTTTTTTGCCACCATGAAACTAGCAGGAAAGCTTTCCCGAATTTTAGTTATTGATCTGGATGCGCAAAATTCCAGCTCAAATGCCTTATTAGGCATAAAAACCGTTTCTGAAGCCAGATTGAACAAACAGACGATTTCTCACCTATTATTTAAACTGGCCTTAAAAGAAAAAACAGACCCGGATCCATTCTTAATTAAACGATTAAAGAACACTACACCCAATAGAAAAAAACCATTATGTGAGTTATCGGTCATGATGACTGATCGAATGAACTCCCTCTCCTTTGAAAAAAAATGTACCAAAACAGGATTAAAAGTCTTGAGTAAGAAATTGAAATCATTGCTTAATGAAAAATTTGATTTTATATTTATTGATCTCCCTGCCAATATTGATGAACGAAATAAGTTATCTCAACTGGGGTTGATGCTTTCAGATTATATCCTGATCCCGACAGAACCTTCCCGAATAGCCATTAATTCTCTACCGGACACATTGAAAAATATTCAAAGCATTAGTCAACTCAGTCAGAAAAATTTTCAAGAACCGGGTCTTATTGGTTTATTACTTAATAAAACAGACAAGAGAACGAAACAATATAAACTCCACAATAAAGATCTATCAGAGTTTGCAGCATCGAATGAAATTTCAATTTTTAAAAATTTTCTGCCACACTCTTCAACACTTTGTTCTGCCTCAGATGACAGTATTTCTTTTGGATCATTGAAAGATCGATACGACAACAATTATGAACATGTAAGAAAAGTGTCTATGGAATTAGCCGGTAAAATTGGATTCCAGGTGTCTAAAAAATAAAATAATATTGACAGGTTTGCTTAACCATCATCAAAAAACATATGTTTCTGATCTGTCAAATTGAGGATTAAATTTTGAGTCTATAATCTACTAACTTAATAACCCTAAATAATTTTAACCCATGGAAATTCGCAAAATACAAGATGGTGATTTTGACCAGGTATGGGAAATCATTCATAAAGAAGTGGCATCAGAAGAGACATACTGTTTTGAATCTAATATGATGAGAGATGAAGCCCATAAAATTTGGGTGACAGATTCACAAATGACGTATGTTGCTATAAACGCTGATCTTATTATAGGAACTTACTTCTTAAAAGCGAATTCTGCTGGTCCGGGTAGCCATGTTTGTAATTGTGGTTACATGGTTTCTGAAGATTCAAGGGGGCAGGGAATTGCAACCCAATTATGTATCCATTCCCAACATGAAGCTTTGAATTTAGGATATGAAGCCATGATTTTCAGATCAGTGGTTTCAACCAATAAACCAGCGGTTTATTTATGGCGAAAGTTGGGTTTTGATGTAGTGGGTGTCATTCCGAGAGCCTTCAAACACAAACAATTAGGTTATGTGGATATATATATTATGTACAAATGGTTGGATGAATAAACTGGATTAAAACCTTAATAATGATTCCGCTCTGAAATCATTTAGCAAGCTTTCTATTGCGCATCTGCGTTCGTAACAGTCAATTTCGTCTGGTTTAAATATCGCCATTTACATGACGATAATTTGATTTTATACGGATAAATCTGTGAAAAGCTTGCAACGAACTTACGTGATAAAAAAAGACCTCTCCTCATTCTTCGTCAGCGTTAATATAAATATTCTATAATATTAATATGATATATTTTTCATATTGTTTCTTCGGGCACTACTTTTTCTATTTTTGGAAAAAAGGTATTTATCGTTTCAGTTCCATATAGAATTCCCGATTTTCAGGGTTTAAAAAAAGATGAACATATTCAACCGGATTATTTTTTTGATCAAAAGAGGTTCTTTTTAAAAATAGGACCTTTTCCCTGGTTTTTAGTTGCATCAATTCTCTAATCTCTGCTGTCGGGATAACGATGGAAAGTATCTGCTCCGCTCGAATAATTCTGATATTATGTTTCTTTTCAAAGGTGCCATAAAGTGACGTTAAATTCTCCTGATTGCTGATATCCGGGAAATTCTTATTGATTAAATGGCAGTATTCCAATTGACAAGGTTCGTTGTTAATAATCCTTAATCGCTTGATTTGAAGAATTTCATCGTCGACGCCGCATCCCAGGGCAATCATTATTTCTCTTTCCGGTAATATTTTTTTGACTTCGATGATTTTAGTAACGACTTTTTCTTTTTCTCCTAAACCTCTAGTGAAACCATCCAAAGTTAATACGCCTTCATAGCTAGTTTTCCTGATGACATAACCTCTTTTACCGGGAACCAATAACCCCTGGTTGACCAAAGCCTGATAAGCATTTCTAACCGTTATTCGACTGACACCTAATTGATCCGCTAATGATCTTTCACTAGGAAGTTTTTGATTTTTGGATTCTGAGATATTGTCTATGATCGCCCGGATTTTTTCCTGAACGGATTCACAAAGTGTTAATTGTTTGGGTTGGTCACTCATAGTGATATTTTACTGATTCGATTGATGTTTCTTCCTTTGATTATCTTGAATTTTTAAACCTTATTTCGTAAGCTAATGGATCATAGTTTTCCATTACCTAATGGAGAACTGAATAGATTTCATCCGGTTTTTGGAATTAATTTTTTTATTTATATTAATATTTCTTGACACAGAGTCGAAGACAATTTTACAGTTATTTTACCAATGGTTATAACCAAACTATATTTTGGTTATAACCCAATAAGTTTTATATCTAAATAAAATATAATAATCTGGCAAGTTTTAAATAAGGAACCACCTATGGCAACTACTGTTATAATGCCCAAACAAGGTAATACTGTTGAGGAATGTGTGCTTATTTCCTGGAAAGTAAAAGAAGGAGAAGAAATCACGGTTGGACAAATTATTGCCGACATTGAAACCGACAAAGCGGTATTTGATTTGGAATCACCGGTTGCCGGCCATGTATTATCCTTCTTATGTGAGGCTGGTGATACTGTTCCTGTAATGCAAAATGTGGCTGTTATCGGATCCCCGGGTGAAGATATTAGTGCTTTTTTAGAGCCAAAGGCTTCTGTAGATTCTCCTGAACCTGATGAACCTGTTGCTGATGACCTGAGTCAGGAGGCACAACAGGAAATCACACAAACTGAAGTTAAAACAATACCTACAGAAAACAGGGGAATTAGCCCAAGAGCCAGAAATTTAGCTTTAAAAAAGGGTTTGGATGTTCAAAATATCCTAGGAACGGGTCCTGGTGGAAGAGTTATTGAACGTGATGTTAAATTAGCCCTGGAATCGATTAGCCCCTTGACCTCTCTGGCTAAAACGATTGCTTCAGAAACTGGAAAGATCGCACCGGCTTTGGGCAGTGGCATCGGAGGAAGGGTGTTGGCTAGTGATTTAATAGATCAGGGTAAACTCCAAAATGTTAATACAGAAAACAGTAATGAATTTGAAGGTATTCCGATTAAAGGGGTTCGAAAAATTACTGCAGAAAGAATGCATGAATCGCTTCAAAAAACAGCTCAACTGACATTAAATACCGCTGCTGATGCACAGTCACTATTACTATTTCGTAAGCAACTTAAACAAAATACAGAATTATTAAGTCTGGCATCAATATCAATTGGTGACATGGTGATGTATGCCGTTAGCCGTGTTTTACAAAAGTACTCTGATTTTAATGCAACTTTTAAGGATGATGTATTTCGTAAATATGTAGGTATCAATCTGGGTTTCGCTTGTGATACACCCAGAGGACTGATGGTGCCGGTTATCCCTAATACTCAGAGTTTATCCTTAAATGAATTGTCATTAGCTATTGAAGAAAAAGCCTTACATGCGAAAGAGGGGTCTATTAACCCGGATAGCTTACAAGGAGGTACTTTTACAGTTAGTAACCTGGGTGCACTGGGAATTAGTAGTTTTACCCCCATTTTAAATTATCCGGAGGTTGCGATTCTAGGTGTCAATGCCATTGGACTAAAGCCGGTTCGTGTCGGTGACGAAATTGTCTATCAGGATCAACTGGGACTTTCATTAACCGTTAATCATCAGGTGATTGATGGGTGGCAAGCTTCTCTTTTTCTGAAAGATCTCTGTCATTTTATCGAGAATTTCAATTTATTATTAGCACAATAGGGAGAAGCATATGTTTGATCTCATTATTATCGGCGCAGGACCAGGAGGATATGAAGCCGCACTTTATGCCGGTAAAAAGGGTAAAAAAGTGCTCCTGATAGAAAAGGAATATATTGGTGGTACCTGCCTGAATGTTGGTTGTATCCCTACTAAGACGCTGCTTCATTCTGCGAAAATTTATCATGAAGCTCTGGAAGCCCATAAGTTTGGAATCAATTTAAAAGATCCCGCTTTTGATATGCCGACGGTTATTAACCGGAAAAATAAAATTGTCAAACAGTTAACCAGAGGGGTTGAATCATCCCTTAAGGTAGCCAAGGTAGAAATTGCTTTCGGGCCAGCCAAAATTTTATCTAAAGGAAAGGTAGCTGTTGATGGGAAGATCTATGAAGGAGCAAATATTCTGATTGCTACGGGTTCCAGACCGGCTAAACCGCCAATACCCGGGGCTGATTCAAAATTTGTGCTGGATTCAACCGGTATTTTAAACATTGAAGAAATACCTAAATCATTAACCATCATTGGTGGCGGTGTGATAGGGATTGAGTTTGCATCTTTTTTTTCTTCTGTCGGCACCAAGGTTACGGTCATTGAAATGCTGGATAAGATTTGCCCTGGTATTGATGGAGAAATTGCTAGAATGTTACAGCGGTCATTAAAAAAAGACGGTGTTGATTTTTTCCTGTCAGCTAAAGTGGAAAATATCAAATCGAACAAAGTAATCTTTACTCAAAATAATCAACACCAGGAAAAAGCTTCGGATTTGATCCTACTGGCAACTGGAAGAACGCCCAATTTAGAGGGTCTGGGATTGGATGAAATTACTGTAGATTATGATCGTACGGGAATTAAGGTCGATAAGGCCGGGCAAACTAATATTTCAGGAATCTGGGCTTGCGGTGATGTTACAGGGCGGTGTCTTTTAGCGCACAGCGCTACCCGTGAAGGACAAGTGGCGGTTAATAATATGTTTGGGGACAAAGATCAGATGAGTTATCGAGCCATGCCCGGAGTTGTTTATAGCCACCCTGAGGTCGCCAGTGTTGGTTTGACAGAAGAAGAAGCCATTGAAAAAAATATTGACTATAAAGTGATTAAAAAACCATTGGGAATCGCTGGTCGGTTTTTGGTTGAAAACGAAGGAAAAACGGGTACCTGTAAAGTACTGCTTGGCAAAAAATACAATGAAGTTCTGGGGGTTCACATTATCGGTGGATCCTGTTCAGAAATGATTTGGGGCGCCGTTACTTTTATTGAAAACGAAATGTGTGTTAATGATATCAAACAGATTATTTTCCCCCATCCGACAGTTGGCGAAGCTATCAAAGAAACGATTATCCATTAAAGAAACAAATACTCATTAAGGAGTCCAAATGCCACAAAATATTATTATTACACCTAAAGCTTCATTTAAAAAAGAAAAGCTGAAATTTAAGGATATTCCGGTTAATCAGTACAATAAAAAAATAAAAGATGTTTCAAAAGAATTTACCAAAGAAGAGTTATTGGGGATTTATCTTGATATGCAGTATATCAGGGAATTTGAAACCTCACTGGATCTGATTAAAAAGGAAGGGATCTATCAGGGAATGCAGTATGACCATAAAGGGCCGGCGCATTTGTCTCTGGGACAGGAAGCTTCAGCGGTGGGACAGGCTTTTTATCTGGATGAGCATGATCATATATATGGTAGTCACCGTTCCCACGGCGAAATTTTGGCTAAAGGTTTTTCCGCTGTAATTAAACTGGAAGAAAGTAAATTAATGGAAATTATGGAATCTTTCTTCGATGGGCAAATTTTAAAAATTGTGGAAAAAAATCATAAAGGCAGTGTTAAAGATTTAGGTCGGAAATTTCTTATTTATGGTGCCTATGCTGAAATCTTTGCCCGATATACAGGTTTTAACAAAGGACTATCCGGATCAATGCATGCTTTTTTTACACCATTCGGTATTTATCCCAATAATGCCATTGTGGGCGGTTCGGCAACTATTTCAGCCGGAGCTGCACTTTTTAAAAGAGTGAATCGAAAAGAGGGTATTATTGTTTGTAATATCGGAGATGCTTCTTTTGGCTGTGGTCCGGTCTGGGAAGCCATGATGTTTTCAGCCATGGATCAATATCGAAAACTTTGGGACGATTCATTGGGTGGCGGATTACCAATTATCTTTAATGCCTTTAATAATCAATATGGTATGGGTGGGCAAACCAATGGAGAAACCATGGGCTATGAGAAACTGGTCCGAATTGGTGCCGGTGTTAATCCTGATCAAATGCATGCCGAGCGTGTTAACGGTTATAATCCTTTGGCTGTGATGGATGCCCTAAAACGAAAGAAAAAAATATTAAAACAAGGTAAGGGACCGGTCCTGTTAGATGTGATCACTTATCGTATCAGCGGACACTCTCCATCCGATGTCAATTCATACCGAACCAAAGAAGAGTTGGAAATCTGGAAAGGTGCTGACGCTATTGAAACCTATGGGAAACAGCTAATAGAAGCTGGTTTAGCCACTACTACTGATCTGAAAAAAATCAATAAAAGAATTACCAAGGAAACTAAAGAACTTTTCCGTCTTTCTACTGATTTGGATATTAGCCCCAGAATGACCTTAACATCCGAAGAAATTGGGGATGTTATGTTTTCTAATAAAAGCCTGGAAAAAATGGCTGAAGGGAAGATTGAAATGACTACGCCACTGGAGGAAAATGTTCGGGTCAAACAAATTGCCAGGAAAATAAGAAAATCAATCGAAAATGGTAAAGCAGTATCAAAAATGAAGCGATTTAATATCAGAGACGGCATTTTTGAAGCTATTTATGATCGTTATAGTAAAGATCCTACCCTGGTGGCTTTTGGGGAAGAAAATCGTGATTGGGGCGGTGCATTTGGTGTTTATCGTGGGCTAACAGAAGCATTACCCTATCACAAAATTTTTAATTCTTCGATCTCTGAAGCAGCAATTGTCGGTGCAGCCGTAGGGTATGGATTGGAAGGCGGTAGAGTGATTGCGGAATTAATGTATTGTGACTTTATGGGAAGAGCGGGGGATGAAATATTCAATCAACTTTCAAAATGGCAAGCCATGAGCGGTGGCATCCTTAAGATGCCGGTTGTACTCAGGGTTTCTGTCGGTGCAAAATACGGCGCCCAGCATTCACAAGACTGGACAACCTTAATTTCCCATATTCCCGGCCTGAAAGCAGTTTATCCGGTGACGCCTTATGACGCTAAAGGCCTCATGAATACAGCTTTGAATGGAACCGATCCGGTGATATTTTTTGAAAGCCAGGGGATCTATGATGTCGGTGAAGATTTTGTGGAAGATGGCGTTCCTGAAGGCTATTATGAAATTCCATTTGGTGAGCCGGCCATTCGCAAAAAAGGAGCCGATATTTCAATTATTACTTTAGGTAGTGCACTTTATGGCGCTTTAATGGCAGCAGATCAGTTAAAAGAAAAATATGGTTTGGATGCCGACGTGATTGATTTACGATCAATTAATCCGTTGAATTATGATATGTTGGTATCCTCGCTTGAAAAAACCGGGCGGGGATTATTGGTATCTGATGCCTGCGAACGTGGCTCTTTTCTGCATACGATTGCTAACAACTTGAGTCAGCTGGCTTTCGATTATCTGGATGCACCGATTGCTGTTGTTGGATCCCGGAATTGGATTACTCCGGCACCGGAACTGGAAGAGATGTTTTTTCCCCAGGAAAATTGGATTCTGGATGTTATCCATGAAAAAATACTTCCTTTGGAGAACCATGTTCCAACTTCCAACCAAACCAATGGTGAATTGCTTCGTAGAAACCGATTGGGGATTTAAAAGATCCGGATTTCCAATAGCATGGAAAAACCAAGGGGATATTTACCATGGGACTGTTTTGTAAATACGTTTACTGGAAGAAAAAGTACGTCCCGTTATCATCTCGAGTTTTTACACAGATAAATCTGTGATATGTTTGCAATAAACTTGGTCCTGTCATTTCGACGAGCTTGCGAGGAGAAATCTTATTAATTGAGATAAAAAAAGATCTCTCCTCATTCTTCGTCGAGATGACATTTGACAACACTTTGATTTTAAAGGCACAAAATTCAAGTTTATAGAAGCTTGCGACGAGAGATCTTGTTGAAATTAAAAGATTTCTCATTCTTGCTCAAAGTATCGCAAATTCAGTGCTCAGGGGACGGGCGATACAAAAACGCGTTCCCTGAGCGAAGTCGGAAGATACTGACGACACAAAAACGCGTTCCCTGAGCGAAGTCGAAGGGATTAATAAAAAATGGAGAATTAAATGAGCAATAAACTCGATCAATTAAAGACCATGTCAACAGTAGTGGCTGATACCGGAGACATTAATGCCATAAAAAAATATACACCGGAAGATTCCACCACGAACCCCAGTTTATTATTGAAAGCAGCTCAAATGGAGCAATATGCTTATTTGGTTGAAGAAGCTGTCAGTTGGGGGAAACAACAAGGTGGATCTGAAGAAAATACCATTAATAACATCATTGATAAATTAGCAGTTAATTTTGGGCTGGAGTTATTAAAAATTGTACCGGGACGTGTTTCCACAGAAGTTGATGCATCATTATCATTTAAAACGGAAGCTTCGATTAGTAAGGGGCAGCAGCTAATTTCGCTTTATGAAGCGGCTGGTATTTCCCGGGACCGTGTCCTGATTAAGCTGGCAGCAACCTGGGAAGGCATCAAGGCCGCAGAAAAACTGGAGCAGGAAGGGATCAATTGTAACCTAACGCTCCTGTTTAGTTTTGCCCAGGCAGTAGCTTGTGCGGAAGCCAAGGTGTTTTTAATTTCACCTTTTGTAGGACGAATCATGGACTGGTATGCTAAAAAAGAAGGAAAGACGTTTACACCTGAAGAAGATCCCGGAGTACTGTCTGTCACCGAAATTTTTCATTATTACAAAAAATTCGGATATAATACAGTCGTTATGGGGGCTAGTTTCAGAAATACCGAAGAAATAGAACAATTAGCCGGTTGTGATCGCATTACCATTAGCCCGAATTTATTAGAGGAATTGCAGCAGGATACTGGGGATTTACCTTTGAAATTGGACCCGGTAGAGAGTCAAAAAAAGTCTATTGAAAAACTAAACCTGGATGAAAGTACATTTCGGTGGATGCTGAATCAGAATGCCATGGCGACTGAAAAACTTGGTGAAGGTATTCGGGGCTTTTACAATGATACGGTTACCTTAAAATCATTTATTGCTAAGAAGCTATAAGAAAATTAATACTGGAAGAAAAAGCTCTAATCAGATAATCCTCGAATTTGTTAAGAACCTCCGCCTGTTGCGAATATTTTTCATTAAAAAAATCATCACAATGGACTGGGGTTCTTTTTTGGTGATTTCTCTAACCACCCCCTCAGGTCCTTAATTCAAAAGTTTGCAAAATTTTTCAATATGCGGATATCCTATTACAGAATGCTCCTGTCTTTCCTGTTCAATATTATTATTAATAATTAGAATAGAATGCGGAGATGTTTTAGATATTTTATTAAAATAATTTAATCCTTTAAAAAATCCTGCTGTTATTGTTTGCGATGATTTTATTTCGACCGGAACATTTCCATTACCAGTCTCAATAACCAGATCAACTTCATTACCAACATGGTCTCTAAAATAGTAGAGATTACTTCTTTTGCCGCAATTATACCGATATTTAAGAAACTCTCCGACAACAAAGGTTTCGAATAATTCTCCCCGCAGTGGATGAGTTATCAACTGGTTAGAATTTTCGATTCCTAATAAGTGGGCAGCAAGCCCGGTGTCTACAAAGTATAATTTTGGAGACTTGATAATTCGCTTGTTAAAATTCTGATGGTAAGGTGGTAATAAATATATGATATAGCTGGCTTCTAAAATAGAAATCCAATTTCGGATGGTATTATGTGTAATACCTAAATCATTACCTATGTTACTGAAGTTTATTATTTGCCCGGTTCTACCTGCGCATAGTTGTAAAAACCGATGAAACTGCAGGAGGTCTTTGAGTTTAATCAATGACCTGACATCCCGCTCCACATATGTTTCCAGGTAAGCTGACAGGAAAAGCTCAGGTTTAATTTTTTGATCAAATATTCGTGGATAAAAACCATTAAATAAAATATTTTCAGTCGATTCTTGACCATGGTATATTTCATTGTAAGAAAAAGGCAGGAGCTTCAGCATTCCCGTACGTCCAGCCAGTGATTGAGATATGGATTGAACATATTCAAATTGATTGCTACCGGTTAGGATAAACATACCATTCATCTGCTTTGAATCAACAATGGTTTGAATATAGGATAATAGTGATGGGACATGTTGAATTTCATCAAGGATAGCACCTTTTGGATATTTGGCCAAAAAACCACGTGGATCATTTTCAGCGAATTGCCGAGTGTCCAAATCCTCTAAAGATACATAATTTTTGTTTGGAAATGTCATTTTTGCCAATGTAGTTTTGCCGGACTGCCGAGGACCAGTAATTGTCACTATTGGGAATGATATGGACATTTCAACTAAAATTTCACTAATTTTTCTTTTTACCATACTGTTATATTTGTTTTATTACATTTTGGTAGTTGATATTACATAATGTAATTAATTGGTTTTTTTGTCAATTGATATTAAATTCTTACTTCTTTATCTAATCGTTATGTGATAATGCTGAAATATAAAATACGCTTTTTAACAATCGCAAGTGAGCAGTAGAAGTAATGCCTTTTTCATATTTTTAAGAGCTTTCGGGAATCTGTTATCAAAATGGATAAAATAAAGTTTGATTTCCGTTATCTGAGCTTAAACTAAAGTCAAACAAAGATCTGACCCCTTTTTTGACCCCTTTTCCCCCCTTTTCTTAAAAGATAACGGGTTTGGTTGAATAGATATTTGTTTACAGCTTATCGGCATCATCCTCTAAAAAAGAAAATAACCGTTAGCTAATCACCAATCCATTTTTACTCAAAACGACAATGAACCTGTTTAACAAACCGGTGCATCCGACTAGTTTGAGCTGTCCCTCATCAAGGCGATGGAATTAGAAGTGTCTCGATATCCGAATGCTGTTTCGCTCGCCCAAGGGATTCCGAGTTTTAGGATCCCGGAAAAAGTAATTCAGTATGCCCAATAAAAAATATCAGCAGGATACTGGGGATTTACCATTGAAATTGGATCCGTCAGAGAGTCAAAAAAGTCTATTGAATAACTAAACCTGGATGAAAGTACTTTTCGGTGGATGCTGAATCAAAATGCCATGGCTAAGGAAAAACTTGGAGAAGGTATTCGTGGATTTTTTAATGATACGGTTATCTAAAAATGCTTTATTGCTAAGAAGCTATAGTATATAGCGGTCTGAGTCAATTGAGTAAACTTGGTTCAGGTCTTTTCATTTCCCCCGCCCCTTTCTAATCTCCACTAAATTCTCTTTTGATCAGGTTGGCATGTTTAATTTTATACATTTTGGTTGTTGGTGTGCGAACAGCTTCCCGAGTTCCTGTAATCGCCGATAGAAAATTTTCTTCAAAAACGTTATCAATAAAGGGTCTTGCAGTTAGTGAAAAATCCTACTAATAAAATAGATACTTAGTATTTAATTACCCATATTCTTCCAATGGATATGGGTAAAAGAGAAGGTTTTTTAATTTTTTATATATCTAAGTTACTGATAATAATATTAAATAAAAAGTGTTTGATTTGATGAAGGTAATCAAGAATGAAACCTAAAAAAAATAAATTGATACTTTACACTCTCCCGGTTCTTTCTGCACTTAACCTCCTCGACACATTCCTGTCATTTTACCTGCTGAAGTTTTTTGATGATAAATTCGAAGTTAATATTTTAGCATCAAAGTTGTTCGAAGTTGAATCCACAGGGACATTATTTCTAGTATTGAAGGTGGTATTTTCGTTGCTGTTATATGTATATTGGAAGAAAAGAAGATCAATTTCAGGAGTTGTTAATGCTTTAGGTGTCTTCGGGATTGGCATTTATCTATTTTTGATTTTCCATGGCTTAACCTATCTCATTTGAAACCTTTGTGTTTAATACTTTGGGTTCGCTCGTTTCCCCTGGATTCCATCTGAGAAAGCGATGCCTGTGAAATTATGATTTTTAATAATCGCAAGTGAGCAGTGGTTGAATGGTAGAAGTGGTGCCTTTTTCATGTTTTTAAGGGTCTTCGGGGAAGCCTTCATCAAAATGGATAAAATAGGATTTTAGTAGTGTGGGTATTGATATTGGATTTTGCCGGTTTCTAAAAAATATCAAGCAGGCCATTGCACCTGCTTGATTGATTTAATCAATTAACTGAAACGTATAGGTTCAACCTCTACGATTCACAACATATCACTAGCTGGATTCTTTAATATGCTGCCATTTCTATAATAATCATCGACAGAACGTGACGTCTTGTGTCCTGACATCCTCATTATCTCCCAAATAGGAATAGTTTGAATGTTTCCAGTAACAGGATCTTTGATACCAGATGCGGCTGAAGTCACAAATCCTGATCGAATTGAATGCGCAGACAAATTACCTTCGATGCCAACCAATTTCATTCTTTCTTTGAATATTTGATTGACTGCTGATAGAAATATGGGTTTCAATGAACTAGTCGTATTACCTGATCTAACAATCTTCTGGGCTTTTTTTCGAATTAAGAAAACAATGATTGAATTGAAAAAAATCAAATTAGTGAAACGTTAAAAATAATTGATCATGAAAATAAATTTACTTTTAATTTTATCTATAATATTCATGTCTGTTGGTTTTATTGCACTAGCGGATGATGACGATTCTTATAACACCGATTTTAAGGTGGTCCCGAATGCATCTTATACTGAAGAGTGTGGAAGCTGCCATTTTACCTACTTTCCTGGAATGTTGCCAAGTAAGTCATGGAGATTACTATTATCAGACTCTAATTTAAACAAGCATTTCGGTGAAGAAATTGATTTGGATAAACCTACAAAAAGTCAGATTCTTAACTATTTAACCATCGATTCCGCTGATAAATCTAAATATAAGAGATCAAAAAAAATAAATCGATCAATCAGTCCTAATGAAAGTCCATTAAGGATTACTGAAACAAGATATATCAATGACAAACACAGAAAAATTCCTCTGAAATTGGTTACAGAAAATTCAGAAGTTGAATCGCTAAGTAATTGCGATTCCTGCCACAAAGAAGCGGAAAAAGGAATCTTTGATGATGATACTGTTGAAATCCCGGGATATGGAAAATGGGATGATGATTAACCAAGGGAAAGATCTTTGTTTGACTTTAGTACAAGATCAAAAAGCAGAAATCAGATTTTATTTTACTAAAGCCAGTTTTCAACCGCTATTCCTTGAACTTGTTCAAATTCTCGAATATTAGCGGTCACCAAAGTTAGGCCATATGCAATGGCTTGAGCTGCTATCAGCTTATCGTTGGGGCCGATTAGTGTTCCAGATTTTTCCAAATTTGATCTTAAAATCGCATATTGTCTGTCGGTAGGTTCCTCAAATGGAATAATTTCAATTGCTGAAAGAATTGCTTCCATTTGACTACGTAGCCTTTTGGACCCTTTTTTCTCAACACCGAAGTGTAGCTCACTGGATACAATGATACTTGTGCATATGGTTTCTTCTCCTAATTAATTGAAATTCTATTCTTGATAATACCATGGGGATTTCTCACTAGTTCAGAAATAATGTATGTATCTAACAAGTATTTGAGATTTGCATTCATATGCTAATATCATCTAATGGTAAGAGTGATTCATCAACATCTGGAAAGGTTTCTTTGTGATGGAGGTGGCGGAAATTTGACTACCATTTTTTTAAAAACATCTCAGGAAAGAGATAAACAGGTTTCCGCTTAAATGACTTTATTCATTTTTAAAATCTCAATTTCCTTTTGTGAATATTCTAACATTTCAGTGAGTATTTCATTTGAATGCTGACCCAGAAGTGGCGGAGGTGTTTGGTATTCAATCTCTGTTTCCGAATACCGAATTGGATTTGCAACTAAAGGAATTCCAGATGCCAGGGCATGATCAAGAGAAATTTTTGTCTGACGACTTTGTACCTGAGGATCATCAAAAACTTGTGAGATATCATTTATCGGGCCACAGGGGACACCAGCCTTTTCTAGCTGAGTTAACCAGACTTCACTAGTTTTTCCTTTTATAATTGGTTTAATAAAATCAATTAATTGATCCCGATACTGGACTCTACCCCTGTTCAAAATAAATCGCTCATCGGCTGAGAGTTCCGGATGACCGGCAACATCACAAAATTTCTTAAACTGATTATCATTACCAACAGCCAAAATGATATGACCATTGCTGGTAGTAAAAACCTGATATGGCACAATATTCGGGTGAGCGTTTCCCAATCGTTGGGGAAGAATACCACCAATTAAATAGTTAGAAGCCTGATTAGCTAAACTTGCTGTTTGAACATCCAACAAGGACATATCGATATATTGCCCCATACCGGTGATGGTTCGTGAAAACAAGGCTCCTTGTATCGCAATAGTAGAGTATAATCCGGTTAACACATCCACCAGGGCCACCCCAACTTTTTGAGGACCACCCCCGGGTAAATGATCACTTTCACCGGTGATACTCATCAAGCCACCCAATCCCTGAATCATAAAATCATAACCTGCCCGATGTGCATAAGGTCCGGTCTGTCCAAACCCGGTAATCGAACAATAAATGATAGCCGGATTAATTTTCTGTGCGGATTTATAATCCAGGTGATATTTTTTAAGACCACCCACCTTAAAATTTTCAATCAAAACATCACTATGTTTAATCAACTTTCTGATGATTTCCTGACCTTCCGGTTTGGTAAAATCAACAGTGACCGATTTTTTGCCTCGATTTGTGGCTAAGAAATAGGCAGATTCTTTGGTTTCGGCTCCGTCATCATCCTTTAAATAAGGTGGCCCCCAAGCCCTGGTTTCGTCACCCAAACCCGGTCGTTCCACTTTTATGACTTCCGCTCCTAAATCTGCCAATATTTGGCCTGCCCATGGCCCGGCCAACACCCGACTGAGCTCTAATACCTTGATGTTTTTTAAGGGTCCAGCCATTTTAAGCCCCGGAAAAGGATTGCAAACCTGTCTGGGCTCTTCCAAGAATCAGCGCATGGATATCATGGGTCCCTTCGTAAGTATTCACCGTTTCCAGATTTACCATATGTCGCATAACATGAAATTCATCTACAATTCCATTTCCACCGTGCATATCCCGGGCAGTACGAGCAATATCCAGTGCTTTTCCACATGAATTTCTCTTAATCAAAGAAATGGCCTCCGGTGCTAATTGATTTTTATCTTTTAATCGACCTGCCTGCAAACAAGCCAGTAAGGAAATGGTAATTTCAGTTTGCATATCTGCTAATTTTTTTTGAATCAACTGATTGGCCGCCAGTGACCTTCCAAATTGTTTACGTTCCATCGTATAGGTTCTGGCAGCATGCCAACACGCTTCAGCGGCCCCCAATGCTCCCCAGGCAATTCCGAAACGGGCATTATTCAAGCAACCAAAAGGACCTTTTAAACCCGAAATATTTTGCAGTTTATTTTCCTCGGGAACAAATACGTTATCCATAACTATTTCCCCGGTAATTGAGGCCCGAAGGGAAAGCTTGCCCGTTATTTTAGGGGCTGTTAAACCTTTAAAACCTTTTTCAAGAATAAAACCTTTAATTTTATCATCATCCGTTTTAGCCCAGACGATGAAGACATCTGCGATGGGGGAATTTGAGATCCAGGTTTTGGTCCCATTCAAGATATACCCGCCATCTGTTGTCTTAGCCCTTGTTATCATGCCACCGGGATCTGATCCATAATCCGGTTCTGTCAAACCAAAGCAACCAATCCATTCACCAGTACCCAGTTTAGGTAAAAATTTTTCTTTTTGAGCCTCGGTTCCCCAGTTTTCAATAGGAAACATCACCAGACTGGATTGCACACTCATCATGGATCGATATCCGGAATCAACACGTTCAATTTCCCTGGCTGCCAATCCGTAACAGACATAATTTACGCCCGGACATCCATATCCTTCAACCGTGCATCCCAGTAATCCCAACTCTCCCATTTTCCTAAAAATGTCAGGATCTGCTTTCTCGGAACGATTAACTTCAACGACACTCGGTAGTAATTGTGATTGAGCAAAGTCTCTGGCAGTATCCCTCACCAGTTTTTCCTCTTCATCAAGCTGATCTTCGATTAATAATGGGTCTTGCCAGTTGAAAAAGGCTCTTTTCTTTTCCGCATTCATGATTGCTCCTCTGGTAGGGTAATTATAGTAGTAATGATTATTTTCTAAATTATAATTAATTTTAAGGCTTGATTACATGCTATTTGGTTTTATATACATATGTAAAATATATATATTATATTATTTTGATATAAATATTATATGCATACTATTTTTTCTAAAGGATAAAATGCTCCTCTCTGAGAATACTCATAAGTCAAAGGCTTTACCGCTTGGTCGAGTGTTTAGAAAAAGATGGGCCTGCACTGAATTGCGAGATTTGCAGCAAGAACACACCCATCTTTTTCAGGGTGGGCAAAAAAAACTGCCCACTCTACACATCCAAGCAAGTTCGTTGCAAACATTTTGTCGGGAATCGGGATCAACACTGTTAATGAACTTGAATTATTAACATATGATTACAATGAGCTACAAAAATTCATAGGTCGGATCAAGCAAAGTGGATCCGGCAATTTTTTTCAGCGTGGATCCGTCGCAAGCTCCTTGATCCACCCTATATATTCAAGAAAATTCATTGCAAACATATCACAGATTTTTCTGTGTAAACACTCAGAATGACAGTTAGAGCTAGATTATTAATATTTATATTCAATGTCACTTTTTAAAAAGAGTTGATTACCTATGGACATGCGCCAGCTTGAAATTTTCCAATCCGTCGCCAGACACCGCAGTTTTACCAAAGCTGCCAATGAAATCCGAATTGCCCAACCAGCCGTCAGTATTGCCATCCGTAAACTGGAAGAAGAACTTGATCTTCAATTGTTTAATCGTTCGGAAAAAAAAGTCTTTTTAACAGCGGAGGGGGAAGTTTTATTGCAACATGCCCGCTCTCTCAATGACCAGTTTAATGCGGCAATATCAAATATGAATGATCTAAAAGAATTAAAAAAGGGGAAAGTTCGAATAGGGATGCCCGCCATGATGGGAGCTTACTTTTTCCCGGAAGTATTTGGTAAATTTAAAAAAGCTTACCCATTCTTAAATATTCAGGTTCATGATGAAGGAACTAAGATCATTCAAAACAGACTAATCACCGGAGAAATAGAACTTGGTGTTGTGACTATGGGAGAAACGCCTGATAATTTGGAAGTTCAACCTTTTTTAAGTCAGGAAATGTTGCTTTTTGTTCGCAAAGATCATCCTTTTGCCCAAAGAAAAAAAGTAAAATTTGAAGAAGTTATTAATGAAGACTTAATCACAGTAAAAGAGGGATATTTCCTGAGGGAAGCTGTCAACCGGATGAGCCGCGAATTTCAAATCAAACCAAACATTACCTTTGAAACCAATCTTATGACACTCACCCGATCACTGGTTTTAGATAAATATGGCATTGGAATTTGTCTGGAAATGGTTTTAAAAGATGACAAAGCATTGGCAGGCGTTTCATTCGATCCACCGGTGATCCTTGATTTTGGAATTGCCTGGAAGAAAAATGGTTACCTATCTAAAGCGAACCGGGTATTTGTTGATTTTCTATTGGAAAACCCTTGGGATCATTTTAATTAATTTATGCCATGGATTCTATCTCCAATCCTTTAAACCGTATTTTGCCAATATTATAGACAGGTTTCCTTTGGATCTCAATTGTTCCATGCCATTTGCCAGAATCTTAGCATATCCTTTTGAATGATTATTAACAGCTGATGGTGTAAAAGCGATATATAAATCGTTGAAAGTTGGGCTGGTACCGTCATTTCCGGCAAATCTCAACTGATCGAATACTCCTAACTGATTGGCAGTATATCGAAAAACAGATTTATCCTCCAATACGGTTGTAACTCTTTTTTTGATCAGTTTTTTAATGTTTCTTTCTAATGCGTTTTCTCCGGCAATATTCTGAATCATCCCCTGATTGTTAATATTTTTATCAACGTATGATTGAATTTCAGGGCCATAATGGTATCCCTGAATGATGCCCAATTTAACTTTTTTGAGTGAATTTGCTCCATCAAAATTCCACGAAGAGTCTTTTAAAGTGAAGAAACAATTACTCATCCGGGCTTGTTCTATTCGGGGATATATTAAGTTTAGACCAATAGAATTTTGGGGAGTGCTCGCGATTAATCCATGAATTACTCCTTCCATCACTTCTTTTTGAGCTCTTTTCCAGGGGCGAATGACATACCTCACTTCATGCCCGTGTTCCCTGAAAATTGTTATTGCTGTCTCCACCATAAACCCGGGTTTATCTGATTCAGGGTCACAATTATAAGGACACCACTGATCTGCAGCGATAATTATTGTATCAGCATATATTAAGGAATGGAATAGTTGGAAAATGATAACCAATATAATGATTATGTTCAATTTCATCTATCTATCTTAACAATTCGTTTTGAACTAAAAATCAGTATGATGAATATAAAAAAGTAATTTTATGCAAAGTCGAAATCGTCAAACTTTTCATCGAGTAATTTTTCCTATAGCAGTTTGCAATTGGGTTGAACATATTTCCTGAAGAAACAAAGAATTTCTTTGCCCATGTCATTTCGACGAGGAACGAGGAGAAATCTTAGTTGACTGAATAGATCTCTCACATTCGATCGAGATGACAAAAGGCTCAATGCGATTGAAAAGCGCTATAGTTGATGAAAATTCCAAAGTTTATAATTTACTATTCGGCTTTGTTTCACTTGTCAAATTGATCATGATTTATTGCCAATCAGATGTCGACACCTATCTGATTCATCATATATTCCAAGTGCAAACTATCAATAACTTCTTTTTGATATAAACGGTTTTTTATTCCCGCTCATATCTGTATCACCTTCAAAATATTAAATTTCTTAAATTATCTATGGCTTTTATTATAACATCAAGCCAGCAATAATAAAAAGAAAAAATGCTACTATGGCTGCGATAATCGCATAAGGAATTTGTGTTAAAGCATGGTTCATGTTGCTACAACCACTTCCGGCTGCTGACAATACCGTTGCATCCCCATAGAAACAAGCATGACTTCCCAATGCACCGGCAGATATTACAGCACCGATAGCTAAAGGTAAATTGGTATTCATTGCCTGAGCCAATGGTATAATGATCGGAAACGCAACGGCATAAACCCCCCAAAATGATCCAGTCGAAAAGGTTATGATGGAGAGCGAAATAAAAGCGACAGCTGGCAAAAAGGCACCACTCATTAACGGTTTTACTGTTTCAATAACATATGACGTTAAACCCAAACCATTATTCACCTCAATCAGCATAAAAGAAGCAACAACAATTGCCAGCGGTAAAATCATGGTTTTAAAGCCTTCAATAAGGGTGTCAAAAATATCACCGAAAGTCATAATCTTTTGGGCAGCGAACATAACGATTGAAACACCTATTGCAACCAGAACTCCCTTGAAGATGTCTATTTCAAAATAGATAGTCGCCGCTATCAGCAGTATAATAGGTATTAAAAAATTATAGAGTTTTGGATTTTCCTTGGCTTCCGGTGCAATTTCATTATCGGGCGTTAAAAGTTCAGTTTTAACTTCACCGGTAATTTGCCCGGTTTTACCATTACTATTAGATCTATTGGCAACTTGCTGTTCAGCCTTTTTCATTGTAAATATTGGGGGAATAATACCCAAAGCAACTATAGGGACCAGGATAACTGCGACCCAGGCATAAAACATAAAGGGAATCGATGAGATATAAACACTAAGACCTTGCCCTTTTTCAGCGGCACCTGAACTCTCTAATAGCGCTCCGGAATAAACTGCCCAGGTGGAAAACGGGACCAGCACACAAACGGGTGCGGCAGTTGAATCAACCACATATGCCAGCATTTCACGGGATACTTTAAATTTATCGGTCACTTTTTTCATGGAAGAACTCACCGTCAGCGCATTCAAATAGTCATCGATAAAAATAACCAACCCCAAAATCCAGGTCGTCAATAAGGCACTTTTTCTGTTTTTGATAAAGGTTACCAGGAAATTCCCAAAAGCGATGGCCCCACCACTTCGGATCAATAAGGCAATCAAACTACCGAATAACCCACAAACCAAAATAATCCAACCGATGGTACCATCCCCCATAACTTTTAAGGCAGTATCGGCAAATCCACCAAAAAACTCTGATTTTTTCCAAATGATAAATCCGATCAGTGTTCCGCCAACCAAGGCTTCAAATGTACGTTTAGAAATAAGAGCAATAATCAACACACATGCTGCCGGGATTAGACTTATAATTCCGTAATGTTCCATCTAATATCTCCTTTGAATTAATTTAGGTGTTCGTCGAAAGATTATAAAAGTTGTTAATATCTACCGTCCAGGGTTGAGATAGCTTGATAAAGCTCTGGTCGCCGGTCTCTATAAACCCCCCAGTCTTCACGATATTTCCTGATGGCATCCAGATCAAATGTCGCAGTTAGAACGGTTTGGTCATGTTTATTGGCTTCCGTCAGGATAGCGCCTGTATGGTCAGCGATAAAGGACGACCCATAAAAAGTCATTTCCAGGGATTCACAGCTTTCCAGACCTATTCTATTTGAAGCAACCAGAGGGAGTATGTTAGCAGCAGCGTGACCTTGCATCACCCGTTGCCAATGTTGACTACTATCCAAACCTGCATCTTGAGGCTCTGAACCAATAGCGGTGGGGTACAGCAGAATTTCGGCACCCATTAAAGACAGGCAGCGTGCTGTTTCCGGAAACCACTGATCCCAGCAGATCCCGACTCCAATTTTCCCAAATTGTGTATTCCACACTTTAAAACCTGTATTACCTGGATTAAAGTAATGTTTCTCATGGTATCCAATTGAATTAGGAATATGTGTTTTACGATAGGTTTCCATTACAGATCCATCGGCATCAATCATTACCAAAGAATTGAAATAGGCTTTATTATCTCTCTCAAAAAAGCTTATTGGTAAAACAACACCCAGTTGTTTTGCTAGCTCAGACATTTTAATAATAACAGGGTGCCCTTCCAGGGGTTTGGCGAGGTCATAATGCTTTACATGTTGTTCGATACAAAAATAAGGTGTCTCAAATAACTCCTGGATTAAAATAATATTAGCGCCCTTTTTGGCTGCTTCGAGAATCATTACCTTTGCTTTTTTGATATTCTCGTCCAAATTCCAGGAACAAGACATTTGGGTTGCAGCTAATGTGACTTCATTCATAATTGATGATCTCCTTTAATTCTATTAGGTGAATAACTATTCAACCGGAAAATGATCATAAAAGCTTTTGTATCACTAACGAGTTAAACATATGAAATCAGGAATTAATCACAAGCATGTTGTCGGCAAACGGCGCAGAAAAAAACCTTAATTGTCGCAAAAAAGGCTTTTATTACAAAAACATATAAAATATAGTATATAAAATAAATGTTGCAGGAAGACGCTGGAGGATAAGGAGAGTTAAATCATTTTTGGTTTGATTCAAACTAAATTTAGAACGATAGCTTACCAATATTGTTAAAAATATTGAGGGAATATGTAGGTCATTTTTTTAACATAACTATCTCCGATACGCAGAAAATACAGATTGTTTTTAGCACCTACTGTTGCTTCATATCGATATTTTTTGTTACCCACATATCTTTTTTTGATTTCTACGATTTTTCCCGGATTGATCAAATATGAGCGGTGAATTCTCAACAATGAATCATCATTAAAATAAAGGTCCAGATTGGACAGGGAAATTCGTACTTCCCTGGGTTCAGGCTCATGTTCAATATAAATATGACAATAAGGAGAATCAGCAGAAATATGTGAAATTCTGGATAGGTTAGGTTGAATTTCAGGAAGCGCTATTACCAACTGATTGCTCAACATAGATTGAATATTGTGTTCGATGGTCTTGATTTGATCCATTAGATTGGACATAAATTCTTTATCCAACTCACTAAAAGGCATCCTGGCTTTATTTCGAAATAAACAGATGATGCTTTCCTGACAACATTCAGGTATTAAAAAGACCAAATGACAGCCCAGAATTTCTTCACCATGCTCCAGGTCCCTGTAAAACTGGTAGATAGAGTCAGTTTCCTTGATGGTGTTGATAATGATGATTCGCTGCTCCGGATTATCCTGATATGGTTCAAGAATATCGATGGATGGTTGTTTCTCCAAAAACAGATAATTTTCGGAATTAGGGTGATAGAAATTATCATCATTAAAAAGAACTGCGTTGGTCACTAACCGCGAGGAAACTAAATGGTCAACCGCAAAACTCAACATCTGCTCTCGTTCCTTAAATTCAGAAATTTGATTCGCGCAGTCACGCAAAAGCTGTAATTGTCTTTTAACAAGCAAATTCTTGAGGTGAACCCTAATCCTGGACAATAATTCAGGTTTCTCAAATGGTTTGGTAAGGTAATCATTAGCACCTATTGAAAAACCAGTTTCCACGTCTTTTCTACGATGGGAGGCGGTTAAAAACAAGATAGGCAAACTTTCGGCGGCAAACTTTTGACGAATGTTTCGACACACTTCAAACCCACTCATTTGAGGCATCATAATATCGAGTAAAATAAGATCTGGAGGTCCGTTGGTATCGATCCAGTTCAGCGCTTCTATTCCGCTTTGTACACAATTGATAGAATACTTATAAGGAGTCAGATAGTTCATAACCACCTGTAGGTTAGTAATATCATCATCCACCACCAATAATTTGAACAGAGAATTTTGATCGATATTTAGTTGATATAGCGGTATCGGTGCCTTTTGGGGAACAACCATCGGGGTGGCTAGTTTATTAACCTGGACAGACTCACTCACTGATGTGGCTATTGGAAGCTCAAATGTAAAACAATTACCAATATCATCGCCACTCTTTATTGTAATGGAGCCGCCGTGTAACTCTACCAGTCGTTTTACAATCGCCAGCCCTAATCCGGCCCCATCATGATGGTGTTCGATTGTGCCGTTTCCTTGCTCAAAAGCGTTAAAAATTGATTGATACTTTTCAGCTGGAATAGGTTGATTTGGTGTTATAATGGAAATCGCAAGAAACTCATTGTTTTCCTGTGCTATCACACGTATAATACCTGTTTCTGTATATTTAATTGCATTGTTAACAAGGTTTTGAAATATCTGCTGCAAACGGTTTTCATCTGCCAGGACAAAGGGAAGATCATTGTGCAAACCATTCTCAATTTGTAGTTTTTTATCACTAATTAGTGGTTGTGATATTTGGATGACAACCTTAAATACCTGGTTGATATCAAGTGGCTGTGGGTGAATTCGTAAGGTGCCATGCTTTAATTTAGAAAAATCCAGAATATCATCAACTAACCTAGATAAATGTTTACTAATGTTAACGATCATGGTTAAATTTGACTGCACTTCTATTAGTTGGTGACTGGCTAAATATTCTTTTAATGAGCGTGCAATGCCAATGACACCATGCAATGGTGTTCTTAATTCATGGGAAGTATTGGCAAGAAATTCATCTTTCAATTGATCCATTTCTTGAAGTTTTCGATTGCTTTCCTCCAATTCTCTGGCATTTTCTGTAATTTTGCGCCTTGCCTGAATCAAGTTCCGAACCATTTTGTCAAGTGTTGTTTCAAATATTTTCAACTCATCATAACTTTTACTTTTAATTTTAACTGATAATTTTTCCAAATTTTCAAAATTTATTTGTTCTATTATTTCAATCAACTGACCCAGTGGTTTCGCTAACAATCTTCGAGACACGATTAAGAAAATACCCCATAATGCCATTGTCTTTAATAATGAGCTAATAATGATTAGTGCAAATCCGTATTTCACCCGCTGCAAAACCGCATCCTGGCTGAAATAAATTGTTCCTTTTCCAATTTTTGTTTGAATATTGGGATGTATTATTTCAAATTCGTAGAGATATTTGTTTCTGTTTAGATCAGGAATATGCTTTTGATACTTGTTATTAGCCGGCTGACGGTCTAGTGCCTTATCAGTGGCCGACATGATAAGAGTCCCCTTTTCATCTTCAATTTCGACACTTTCAACAATAGATTGTTTACTTATGATATCAACAACTGAATAGGCACGC
>JABHWU010000062.1 GCA_018657625.1 Deltaproteobacteria bacterium
TCCAACACCATAGCCATGATAAGGCAATAGCTGAATCAGGCCTGGATTAGATAGTGAGGCTAAAAATTGTGCAATATTCTCTTGTTCTTTTAAATTTGCATTGAAGCAATCGATGACAGGAACACGAATGATATATTGGGCCTTTTCCTTATCAAGTGCCTTAATATTTTCCAGGATGAGACGATTGCCAACTTTTGTCCAACGCTTGTGTACACTGTCATCAACGCACTTTATATCATAGAGAAAAAGAGAAATATAAGGCAGTAGGCTTTTATAATTTTGAAAAGGCACATTCCCAGCTGTATCTAAGGCCGTATGAATTCCAGTTGTTTTGCAAAGCTTGGCTACTTCAATAATATTTTCAACCATTAAGGCGGGTTCCCCACCTGAAAACGTGACACCGCCTCCAGATGTCTTATAATAGTGCCTGTCCTTTACTATCTCTTGAAATATTTCCACGGGCTTATATTCTTTGCCCACAAGTTTCAGTGCACCTTGTCGACAAATCGAAGTACATTTGCCACAAGCGACGCAAGCATCCCGATCAAATTCATGAGTACCATTTTCAATACGATGCGTCTGATTTGAGCAGTATTTTACACATTTGCCACAGGACTTACAATAGATTGAAAAAAACTGCACCACAGGTGAGGGGTCTAAGCACTCTGGGTTATGACACCAAGCGCAACGTAAACTGCATCCTTTATAGAAAACCGTAGTTCTGATTCCCGGCCCGTCATCCAATGAAAATCTTTGAATATTACTGATTAATGCAACACTCATATGAAAAACCGCTCCTGTTTCTGTATCCCTGTTTTCTCAAGCATTTCCATTGAGAATTGATGCATAATGGTTACACTGCTATTTATAGCGCTACTCTGATATTGGTTTTTAAACGCATTTTGCCCATGCCTAAAAAGGAACAAAAGAAGCACCATAGCTTTTAATGATCTTTCCATGAAAGTTAAATAATATATTTATTTAACTAGGTCAAGAGCAACTTGATCGTTCATATCCATGAACAAAACACGCATAAAACTAGAAAACTGTTTATTAATAGACAAAATATTAATTAATTTTTGTAATTAAAAAACTATAATAAATATATTAATTTAGACTTTTTTACTAACAAGACGTTTGATAACATGGAACAAATACAGCTTAAAAGGAAATCGCTTGATTCTGCTTTTCACTGACATATTGTTCATTTGCACTTGTTTTTTTTTAAGCAGGTGGCTTAAAGTTAAGAGGCTTAATTTTATAAGCAAAATCAAATGGACAGAACGTGTGTCAGGAATGTTTGTGGTACAATGACTGCGGAGATTGATCAGTTAAATGGACACAATACTTAGTAAGAAACAAAAAAAGGAAAACTGTTACCAGGCTCTGAAAGCTCAAATCGTTACCGGGCTTTTAAAGCCCGGTAACGCTCTAGCAGAACAGGCAGTTATGGAAGAATTTTCCATCGGGCGGACACCTTTGCGAGATGTCTTTCTGAGAATTCAAAACGACGGCCTCATCATCAGAATACCTCGTGGAAACCAGACTTCCTCTGGAATCATTTGCAGGAGAATTAGCCTGCAAGAGGATCACACCTGATCAAATGAAGGACTTAACAATACAATTTGAAGCAATACAAAAATTAGAATATAAAACTGGCGCAGAGTATTCATTTGCCAGCTTGGAGCTTAAATTTCATACTTCGGTTTACACGGCTACACAAATTCCGGAGTTGGCCAAATTACTTGAGCAACTTCATGACAAATGCTGAAGAGTCTGGTATTGCTTTACCAGTGGAAGTAATGACGTTTTTTTGGCCTGGATGACTTACGTGTAATACTAGAGGCCTTATCCTCCAGAGATATCTCCCTCAAAAAAAAAACGATAAAAAGGCATTTAAATGGGTTCAAAAAAGAGGTGAAAAAAAAGTTAATTAACTGGAATTTTCTTTGGGATACTTAAAAAGTGGGCTAAATAGGTCTGGGATTTGGGCTGAAGAAGTTTGGGAAATCAATCAGAAAAGTTCAGATATTATATACAGGTTTACAATAAAATAGATATCTGATAGTTTACCTTATATGAAAGGAAAATCAAAAATGAGACCCAACTCTCAGAAATACCAAAAGGTAATCAACGAGGTATTCTATGTTGCGAAAAAGAATGGGGGTGGTCTTGTAAAATCAGAAGCGTGGGAAGATCAAGAAGGAAAAATTGTAAAATACAGTTTAGCTTATATTAATCTGCTCATTTTTGCTGGAGATAACGGTCGCGTTTTGGGAAATGATAATACCCATCAATATTATCATCGGCATTTCATGGGTGAGATAACACCGGTTGATGATTTTAAGGATTATCAGGATTTGGTTGATCGATTTGAAAAAGAGATTAAGGAGTTTATAAAATGGGAATAGAAATTAAAAGCGGAAGTCTAGCTGATTTTTTAGTTTCGACGAAAGCTACGGCCAAGGAGATTGATGAGGCAAAGACGATCACTAAAAAGAATATTATCTGGATGGAACCAGCTGATCTTTTCAGTTTGCTTAAACCTGAGAGAACAAAACTAATTAAGGTTTTGAGAAGAAAAAAGAAATTTACATTTAGTAGCTTAAAAGCAGAAATGCAACGGAACGCAACCAGTTTGAACAATGATCTTGGACTTCTAGCAAAATACGAATTGGTTCGTATGTTTAACGAACCTAATCCCGGTCACGGAATCCATAAAGTAGTTGAACCGTTGTTTGGAAATAGCAAAATCGAATTTAGAGCGGAGATATAGAAGTTTTACCAGACAATCGGAGGTGTCAAATTCCCGGCACTTCCACAATTTTCCCCATATACATTCCATATCTACTGCTGTGGTAAAAGGTAAAAGTAAAAGGGGACGCCCTTGCTTTTTTAACTTTAACTGCCAATGGTCAAACCTTGAATTTTGAATAGAGAAGTTCTTGATTCACAATTCAAGGTTTGACCCAGAATACTGTGCACAAAGTGCGCTCATATTCTTCTCGGCTAACACCGGTTTCACCGGCCGTTACACCGATGGTTGATTAATGATGAACTTGCCAAAAGCACCTAACTTAAGACTTGCAGCGGCGTTATACGGTCGGGCGTAAACATTTGTTATGTTTTTTTCCAATCTTCTTTATGATGCCAGATTCTTAAAATGTGAATAACCTCTTTTAAGGGAAGATAACGGACTATGTAGTCACCAAGTATCAAATCTTTGATCAAACCAGACTCATCTTCTTTTACGTCAGCTCCTAGATTTGGAAATGTCTTTAGTTTTTTTATCCCGATTTGAAGTGACGTAGCGATCCTAGAAGCCGCTTTCGGATTTTTTATCTCTATGAACTCTCTCAAGCGTAGCAGATCATCAACGGCTTCTGGGGTGTATATTATTTTCATATCGTGGGAGGTTGTTTTTCTTGTTCAGTTCCCCAGCTTTGTAACCAAATATCAACCTCCTCTTCAGGGACTCCTTTTCCGTTTTTCACCGATTCCAGTGCCAATAATGTATCTTCCCAACGCTTTGAGTTAATTTGTTGTTTTTCAATGTAATCTCGAATAGCTTGATTGATTAACCAATTTTTGCTTCGACTCAATTTTTTAGCCAATTTCTCAAGATTTGGTTCGAGATCAGGCTGAAGCCTAATGCTTGTGATTGCCATGATTCCTCCTTTTGTTTTAAAATGCTATGTGTTACATGGTAATTGTTTGTAATCTACCTGTCAAAGGAATCCTGTTTCAAAATCGGGTAGGTCAGGGACCTCTCAAAAGGTAAAAGGGACGCCCTTGCTTTTTTAACTTTTGATAAGTTCTCCAAGGTACCAACCATTTTCGGTACATAGTTGTCCACCAATCTTGACCGATTTACCGACTGAATGGAATTAGGGTCGGCAAAAGAATGTTATTGGTTGGGGTGACACTAAAAAACGACTCTAATAAGGCCTATACGGTTGTTTTTTGGGTTAAAACGCAAGAATAGAAAAATAAGTGAAAGGACGTCGGATTGTTAACGTGGATAATTTAAATCAGTGGACATTAAATCCGGGGTACTAATTTATGTTAAAAAATTGAAAAATCAAGTACTCCCCCGATTTGAAAGTGGGCTGGGGGGTTGGGATGGTAGATTTATGACTGCAATGAATCAAAAAATTTAAAAAAACACTATTGAAACTGAATTTGATAATCTCCATTTTTGACAAATCAAAATCCGATAACTATTCTAGAGGTAAATCGATTATGTAATTTTTGATAAATGAATTTTCAAAATGGAACTGACATGAAATGGCAAGAAATCAGAGGCAAGTATCCACATCAATGGCTAATAGTTGAAGCGATAGATGCTCATACAAAATCAGGTAATCGAATTGTCGAACAATTTTCAGTCGTTAACACTTATGTAGATTCAATTAAAGCGATGGAGTCTTACACTTTATTTCACCAAGCTTCTCCAGATAGAGAACTTTATGTTCTTAGCACAGATAAAGAAATAGTAGAGATCTATGAAAGGAGGTGGTTAGGGATTAGAAGATGAAAATTAGAATTGAAGATGGCTTGCCGTTTGTCTCAGTTACTATTTCATTCCAGCAGCAGCAAATGGAATTAAAAAACGTTATCCTTGATACTGGATCAGCCGGTACGATTTTTAAATATAATGCCGTAAAGTCTATTGGAATTCAACAAGATGCCAACGATGAAATACATCGCATTTGCGGTGTCAGAGGAAAAGAATTTGTATTCACAAAACACATTGATAACATCATTATGAATGATGCTGAAGTCGTGGGTTTTAAAGCCGAGATTGGTACAATGGAATATGGTTTTCCGATTGATGGTATTCTTGGTTTAGATTTTCTATCAAAAATAGGGGCTAAAATTGACCTTAAAGAATTTCAAATCACTACTTAACTCCCAACGGGATCTAACGGTAAAATTAGTAAAAGTAAAAGAAAGTAAAAGGGGACGCCCTTGCTTTTTTAACTTTTGATAAGTTCTCCAAGGTACCAACCATTTTCTGTACTTAGTTGTTCACCAATCTTGACCGATTTACCAACTGATTGGAATTAGGGTCACGCCAAAAAACTGTAATTGTGAGAACACAAACTTGACAACTTGACAAGAAAATATTAACTTTTAGATATGAAAACACTACCTGTAGGAGAACTGAAAACAAAGTTCTCTCAAGTTCTGAATGATGTAAAGTCAGGTGAGGAAGTTGTTATTACTTATGGTAAGAAAAAAGAAAATATTGCTGTAATTATTCCTTATAAGAACTTTAAAAAAAAGAATAAAATTAAATTGGGTCTATTGTCCGGTAAAAGGATGAAGATACACGATGATTTCAAGATGACTGAAGAAGAATTATTGAATCTATGAGTTATTTATTAGACACGCATTATATTCTTTGGTCATTGTTTGAACCTGATCGTATCGGGAAGAAAGTCAAACGAATTTTAGTGGACGAAGAACAGACTAAATACGTTTCAGGTATCAGCATTTGGGAAATATCGCTAAAGTATTCAATCGGCAAATTAGAGCTTATCGACACAAATCCTGATGAAATCATTGAAAAAGTGAAAGAGTCCGGTTTTGAGTTACTCAATGTCGAAAATCTCGTATTGGCTTCATACTACCAACTTCCAAAGAAGGAACATCACAAAGATCCATTTGATCGTATGCTTATCTGGCAGGCAATCACGAATAATCTAACTCTGTTGTCAAAAGATACTGGAATCAGCCAATATGTTGATAACGGACTAAAAATCGAATCGGGCAAATAACTTCTTTCATTAAACCCCTTATGACTTATTTACTAAAGTACTGTGAATCAACCACCAACCTTTCCCACAATCCCCTATAAACATTGAAAGGTTTCCGCCTCCACCAAAATTTCCCTCCTATGTATCATACTATCTGTTCCGCTCGAACTAACTCGTTTAAATCATAGCTAATTTGCTATTTTAACAATAACCCGATTAAGTGATAGCTTGTTTTTCTGATACCAATAATAAAGACAACAACCCTCCCAAGGCAAAAAGAATACCTTCGATGACATAAGCCACCAAAAAGTATTTGTTAGGCTATACAACCGTATGGGCAACACCAAATAACACAGCCATGACGATACAATTAAAAGGAGAAACCGGGAAACATAGAATGATAGCCGCCAAAAACTCCGCTGAGTCCCATTATTGTCCACATTACTGTGGTAATATCTAATCCCATTCCCAGTTCATCATATAAGAAAGGTGCTAAGTAATTTTGAAATGATATATTGTGAAAAATGATAAAGGAATTTATAGTAAATTGCTAAAACCATGGACAAATTAGAAAAAAAAAGCAAAGTAATATTTGTTAGAATGTTAAGAAAATAAGACTTTATCAATTATTCCTCAGATTAGGGCTTTTATGAATAAAAACAGTTATTTTGGCCAACAGTTAATTCTGGTAATTCTGTTGTTGATATTTTCTGGGAATCTAGCCTTAGGTAATGACATACTAACAGATGAAGAACGAAGTTATTTGATCGAAAAAGGAACGATTGTTTTCGTCAGTCAAAGCGCCTATCCTCCTTTTGAATATGTGGAACAACAGGGAGATCATATCGGCATGAGTATTGAAATGGCGCGTTGGATGGCTACAGAGTTTGAATTTAAAGCACAATTTACAGATACAGATTTTAAAACAGCTCAACAGGCGGTCCTATCCGGAAAAGCAGATGTCCTGACCAGCTTTTTTTACAGTGAGAAGAGAGATCGGTATTTTGAATTTACTGAAACGATATTCCAAGTACCCGCATCCATCTTTGTATCTGTAGACAGACCTGATATTAAAAGCATTGAAGACCTGAATGGCAAAACCATTGCGATGCAGAAAGGTGATTATGCATTGGAATTTTTAGAATCCAAAAACATTTCTTTCAAAGTAATCTATACGGCTAACTTTGCTGAAGCTACGGACCTGGTTATTAGCAATAAGGTTGACGCAATCATTGGAGATGAACAAATTGTCTTGTATCACGTCTACTCGAACAAACTAAACGATCAAATAAAAAAAGTAGGTGATGCGCTCTATGTTGGTCAAAATTGTATGTCTGTCAAAGAGGGCGAGAAAATTCTTCGGTCAATTCTCAATAAGGGCATTGCCTTAGCTCATGAACAGGAGGTTCTGAACCGCATCAATCGAAAATGGCTTGGTATTCAGTACAACTTACAAGCGTCTTTCATTACCAGGTACAGATTTCATATTCTGGGTCTGATAACTGGAATGGCTGCTATCGTAATATTTATCTGGTTTTGGAACCTCAAACTCAGAAAAGAAGTAGATAAGCGAACCATAGATCTCGCCAGATCGGAAAATACATTGCGGGAAAGTGAAGCACGCTTAAGAACGCTGCTTAATACCATTCCTGATCTCGTCTGGTTGAAGGATCAACATGGTACTTATCTCGCCTGCAATCCCAGGTTCGAGCTGTTTTTTGGTCAGAGCGAGGAAAATATCATCGGAAAAACAGATTATGATTTTGTCGACAAGGATTTAGCTGATTTTTTTCGACACCATGACAAAAAGTCCATGGCTGTAGAAGAGCCATGTATGAATGAAGAGGAAGTTACGTTTGCCAGCGACGGGCATCATGAATTTCTCGAAACGTTAAAAACGTCAATGCATGACGTTGATGGGCAGGTTTCCGGGGTGTTAGGCATAGCGCGCAATATCACTGAACGTAAGCAAACTGAGGAATTGCTTCGAATAGCTCATGATGAGTTGGAATTTAAGGTTGAAGAGCGAACAAAAGATTACAAAAAAGCCAAGGAAGAAGCAGAACTTGCCAATAATGCTAAATCAGAATTTTTATCAAATATGTCCCATGAATTGCGAACACCGATGCATGGAATACTCAGTTTTTCGAAATTTGGGATGGATAAAGTAAGTGAAATTAGTGATGAAAAAAAGTTTTATTATTTTGAAAAAATTAATGAATCCGGTAAAAGATTAATGCGCCTTCTAAATAATCTTCTTGATCTGTCTAAGTTTGAAGCTGGAAAAGAAATCTATGAAATGACTAGTGAAAATATCCTTCAAATTGCAAGAAATTCTGTTTCTGAAATGGAATCAATAAGGGGGAACAAAATAATAAAAATAGAAGAACCATTGGTGCCGACAATAATTACCTGTGATAAAAATAAAATGTTTCAGGTTTTTTATAATTTGCTATCGAATGCATTAAAGTTTGTCCTGGAAAATAAAAACATTACAATTTCATTTGACACCGCGGAATCTCCAATTGGAAATCGATCAACTGATACTGAAATAGTGCCAACAATTATTGTTTCCATTAGAGATGAAGGTATTGGAATTCCAAATGATGAATTGGATAGTATTTTTGATAAATTTATTCAAAGTAGTAAAACCAAAACTGGATCTGGAGGAACTGGTTTAGGATTGGCAATATGTAAAAAAATAATACAAGCGCACAATGGAAAAATTTGGGCTGAAAACAGTCCAAATGGTGGATCAGTCTTTAAGTTCATATTACCCTATGAACAGGAATATAAAAAAACCATTCAATAAAATCTATCTCTATCTCTGTAAGGAAAATCAGAAGCCGCCCCACACTGACTCTTTTTGAGTTTCCTAATCTAACTGGTTTTTTTCATGGTACCCTTTTTGGATTGAAAAATTTACACGAGATATCTCCGGATCTGACAGTAATTTAGAGAGAATATTAGGAATTAATTTTTTAAAAATAGGTGTTGTGGCTGGATAAACTAAAAAAATTCATTTTACCCTTTGTCAAAAGAATTCAAGGTAAGTACGATGATTTTCCGATTTATTGCTTTGAACACTTTTCTAAATGAAAAAATCGCATTCGTTTTGAGTTGGAGATGAATCCGGATTCTTCTATAGGTTCTTTATAAGAAAAATAATTCAATAACTGTTAACATTAAGGAAAAAATTGGAAAAGCCCATTAAAATAGCCCTTTGCGGTATCGGCACTGTTGGAAAAGGTGTTTTAGAATTGTTTAATAAAAATATGGCACTTATCAGACAAAGAATAGGAAAGGATATTCAAATTGTTAAAGCATTGGAGAAAGATCCGGAAAAAATCAAAACTTCAGGATTGACATCAGGCCAGGTCTCCGATTCATTGGATTTTATTTTGGAAGATCCGGAAATTGACATTGTGATAGAGTTGATTGGTGGTGATACAATCGCGAAGGAGATTATTTTAAAAGCGCTTGACAATGGCAAATCAGTTGTTACAGCCAATAAAGCTTTACTAGCAGAGCATTCAGATGTAATTTTTCCCGCTACTTATGCGGCAAAGGGATTTTTTGGCTTCGAAGCGAGCGTCGCAGGAGGGATACCGGTTTTAAGAAATCTAAGAGAAGGCTTTACCGGAGATGAAATTTCAGAAGTTTCCGGGATAATTAATGGTACCGCTAATTATATTTTAAGCTCGATGACCGA
>JABHWU010000012.1 GCA_018657625.1 Deltaproteobacteria bacterium
GTCAATCGGAAACGAGAGGAACCTTTAGGGTAACAAACATTCTTAGTTGAATGGAGCAAGAAGAGCCGTATGAAGCGAGAGTTTCATGTACGGATCTGTGAGAGGCTGAGGGGGAAGCTCCCTCGGTCTACTCTACACACATTCTGGCACATCATTAAAATAAACGCCTCAAGCTGATACGTGTACCCTGATTTCAGTGGGACTAATCTGATACTGGATTGTTGACACAACACTAGTCCATTATAAATACAATTTCTGGATTGTATTTCAAAAAATAGTGCCATATAGATTTTCATAGTTAAAAATGATGTCAGTGAGTAGATGTTTTGATATGATTAAATTTAGATTAATGATTTGTGCAATTCTTTTTTCAATTTTTATTGGCTCTCCTTCCTTTCTAGTCGCTCAAAATCAAAATGACCCTTATTATTTTTTAAACCTCTATAGGCATCTTAGCGGGTTAAAGGAATTTCAAAAAAATTTAGTATTAGAAAAGTCTGCTCAAAATCACGCTGACTATATGGCCTTTACCCGTGTTATCAGCCATTTTCAGTCAGGAAAACATCAGCTTTTTACAGGAAAAACTGCCGCTGACAGGGCAAAAATAATGGGATATGAATCCCGAACAGTCACTGAAAACATATCAGTTGGCCAAAGAAGTTACCCCGAGTCCATTGATGCTTTATTTGAAACACTCTACCACAGATTGTTGTTTCTAAGCCTGACACAGGATGAAATTGGTATTGCTGGCCAAAATCAGCAGACCGGTTTTTTTGTTTATAATATAGGTAACTCACAATTAAATAGGCTTTGTAGTTATACCGGCATTATTAAAAGTGCATCTTATTATACCAATGTCTGTAATCATTTAGATCGGATTCCTGTGAAACAACTGGATGCAGTTGAAATTACAGCGCGTAAAAACAGTCCGTTGATGGTATTATGGCCACCTGATTTATCTAATATTGCAACCATTGGTTTTTGGGAAGAGCTGCCAAATCCACTTGGAGAAAACCAAATATCAGGCTATCCAATTACTGTTCAGTTGAACCCCTTTTTCTATCGAAATATTCAGGATGTAGAGATAGAATTATCGGAATTCGACTCCAGACATAAAATTCCAGGAAAGTTGATTACGAGGCAGAATGACCGACATGTAAAATTATCTGATCATGATTTCAGTTTTTTTTCGAATCAATTACTAAAATGGGGTACCCGTTATCAGGTGGTTTTGAAATTTATCGCTAATGACAGGCAGCAAATTAAAAAATGGACCTTTCAAACCCGAAATTTAGCTTTTCCCAAGTTATCTATTTCAGGTGATCAGGAGCTGATACTACTCAACCCCGGTAAATCATATTTGATCGAAATTGAAGCCCATAAAACAGATGATATGATAAAACAGTTAAAATGGGAGCTCGAAGCTGATGTTCAATTATTTGTGAATAAAGTCTATTACAATTTATTAGAGTTGCAACTTAAGGGAGCCTTATGTCAAAAAGCGACCTTCAAGCTTAATGGCAATCGTGGTTTTACAATTCAACTTTCTGGAAAAACAAAAATATTAAGCAAGTACTATAATCTAAACAACCGAAACAGTTTTTGTAGATAAAACAGTATCATTGAAATCTACTTTATGGTGACAGTCATTCATGCTTTTCCTTGTCAGAGCCTTGTGGTATCTGTTTGAAAACTCTTTAGAACTTGTTCTCGTGGTTTCAATTCGCAGTTGATAAGTGATCTTTATTCTTCATCCATATGGGGATACTTAAAATCTTTGGCCGGTTGAAAGGTCTCTTTCATGGTTCTGGCACTCACCCAGCGCATTAAATTCAGTAAACTTCCTGCTTTATCATTTGTGCCACTGGCTCTGGCACCACCAAAAGGTTGCTGACCAACAACGGCACCTGTTGGTTTGTCGTTGATATAGAAATTACCGGCAGCATTCACAAGACGATCAGAAGCTTTTTGGATAAATGCCCGGTCTTTTGCAAATATGGCTCCGGTTAACGCGTAGGGACTGGTGGCATCCAATAATTCCAGTGTTTCGTCTTCCGAACCATCTTCATAGATAAAAATTGTCAAAATCGGCGCAAAGATCTCTTCTTCCATGGACTTGTAATGGGGATCTGTTGTTGTGATAATTGTGGGCTGCACAAAAAAACCTTCAGATTTATCAAATCCTCCACCAACTAAAATTTCTGCAGTCATGCTGTTTTTCGCATGTTCAATATAATCTGCAGCATTTTCGTAAGCCTTTTCATCAATGACAGCACCCATAAAATTTCTAAAGTCTTCTATATTACCCATTTTAATATCAGATACCATTCTTACTAATTCAGTAGATAAACCAGGCCACATGGATCTGGGTACGTAGGCGCGACTGGCAGCTGAACACTTTTGTCCCTGATATTCGAAAGCTCCTCTGACAAGCCCTGTTGAAACCTCGTCAACATTAGCATCTTTATAAACAAATACAAAATCCTTTCCACCAGTTTCACCGACGATTCTGGGGTAGGTTTTATAGACATTATTGCTAAGATTTTCACCGATTGTTTTCCACATTCCGTTAAAAACACCTGTCGATCCGGTAAAATGAATACCTGCCAGGTTTTGATTGCTTAAAACAGGATCGCCGACTGATCGTCCTTTTCCCGGAACCAGATTAATAACACCGTTGGGTAAACCGGCCTCTTTTAATATTTCCATCACATAATGAGCACTTAAGACCGCGGAACTTGCGGGTTTCCAGACACAAACATTTCCCATTAAAACAGGAGCCGTCGTCAAATTCCCGCCAATAGCAGTAAAATTAAATGGACTGACAGCAAAAATAAACCCTTCCAGTGGTCGGTAAGCGACCCGATTCCAGATTCCAGTTGGACTCACTGATGGCTGCTGCCGGTAGATATCCATCATAAATTTAACATTAAATCGCCAAAAATCAATTAACTCACAAGCAGCATCAATCTCAGCCTGATGGACATTTTTGCTTTGACCTAACATTGTAGCAGCATTGAGTTTATCTCTGTACGGTCCGGCTAATAGCTCTGCCGCTCTTAAAAAAACACTGGCGCGTTCCTCCATTGGCATTTCAGCCCAAGCTTTTTTTGCATTCAAAGCTGATTCAATGGCTGACAGTACTTCTGTGTCTCCAGCCAGATGATATTTTCCTAATAATAAACTATGATCATGAGGCGCCCTGATTTCAACTGTATTTCCTGTTTTAATCGTCTTGCCATTAATAATCGGCCCTGTTTCAATATTTGCTGATTTCTGAAGCAGTAGCTCTTTTTTTAAATTTAGCTTCTCATTAGATCCTGGTAGATATGTTTTTATTGATTCGTTTACCGGTGTTGGGGCTGAAAAAATACCTAAGTTCATTGTTCCATCTATTAATTAGATTGTTAAATTTTAAAGGTTATTGCGCAGCTTTGGGTAAAATACCCCGCCGCTTGCGGCGTCTCGTCATCCCGGACTTGATCCGGGATCCAGTAAAATATTGAAATAGTTCTTCACTCATCCTTCGACTTCGCTCAGGAACCACTGGTTACCGAGCACTGAATTTGCGATACTCTGAACAAAGAACGAGGTATCGCGAATTCAGTGGGGCAAGCCCGGAACGACTACTTGATACCCCGCTGCGTGCGGCGGTGTAGTTCATTAACAGTTTTTACACAGATAAATCTGTGAAATGGTAGTAATGAACTTGCTCCTGTCATTTCGACGAGCCCGCGAGGAGAAATCTTATTAATTGAGATAAAAAAGATCTCTCCTCATACTTCGTCGAGATGACAAATGGTAACAGTTTGATTTTAATGGCATAATATTCAAGTTCATTAACAGTATATTTCCTTCTCGACTAAATTTTATATAGTCATATTTATTATTATCATTTAAAAATAATATTAGGATAATTCAAAAAATTCATATGAGTGTTGAATATTATTCATAGGATAAATAAATGGATTTAAATCAACTAAGGGTTTTTTATACCCTGGCCCAGACTAAAAATTATTCTAAGTGTGCTCAGAAGTTATTTGTGACCCAGTCGGCCATCAGTCACGCCATTAAAAAACTGGAAGTAAATTTAGATTTAAAGCTGGTTCAAAAAGTAAACAACCGGTTTTCTTTAACCCGGGTAGGCGAGACCCTGTTCAAGACCTGTCAGACTGTCTTTTTTGAACTGGACAGTGTCCAGGA
>JABHWU010000011.1 GCA_018657625.1 Deltaproteobacteria bacterium
ATACCGACAGGCGTTTTATTGGTTGGGGCCCCGGGGACCGGAAAAACGATGCTGGCCAAAGCAATTGCGGGAGAAGCCGCGGTGCCTTTTTTCAGCATCAGCGGTTCAGATTTTGTGGAAATGTTTGTGGGTGTTGGTGCCAGCCGGGTTAGGGATTTATTTACCCAGGCACGGGAAGGTGCTCCCTGTATTATTTTTATCGATGAGATTGATGCCGTTGGTCGCCATCGTGGTGCTGGACTGGGTGGCGGAAATGATGAACGGGAACAGACATTGAATCAGCTATTGGTTGAAATGGATGGTTTCGAAGGGAATGAAGGTGTTATAATTGTAGCTGCTACCAACCGGCCGGATGTTTTGGATTCAGCGCTAACCCGTCCGGGGCGTTTTGACCGACAGGTAGTCGTTCCCCGTCCGGATATGAATGGCCGCCATAAAATTCTTGAAGTCCATACCCGTGAATTGCAACTAGCGGAACATGTCGATTTAAAAATCATTGCCCAGGCAACACCTGGTTTTACAGGTGCTGATCTTGCAAATTTAGCCAATGAAAGTGCTTTGATTGCAGCCAAAAAAAATAAAAGGAATATAGAGTTGATTGATTTTGAAGAAGCCCGGGATAAGCTAATGATGGGAAAAGAAAGACGATCTATGGTGATTCCGGATGATGAGAAAAAAACAACAGCTTATCACGAAGCCGGTCATGCAATCATTGCCGCACTGAATGATAAAGTGGACCCGGTTTATAAAGTTTCCATCATTCCCAGAGGGAGAGCTCTGGGGGTGACGATGTTGTTGCCTGTTGATGATAAGCATTCTCAATATCAATCTGAGCTGGAAGAGAATTTGATGATGATGATGGGGGGGCGTGCTGCAGAGGAAATCGTTTTTAACCATTTCACTACGGGTGCCAGTAATGATTTGGAACGATCGACAGATATAGCCAATCGGATGGTTTGTAATTGGGGAATGAGTAAGGTCGTTGGACCAGTACATTATGCTGCCAATCAGGGTGAAGTTTTTCTAGGTAGAGATTTAATGCGTAAGAAAAACATTAGTCAGCAGAAAGCATCTATTATTGATCAGGAAGTTAAAACCATAGTCAATAGTGCTTATGAAAAAACAATGAATATGTTGAAAAATAATATTGATGCTTTGCATGAAGTAACAAAGATTCTACTGGAAAAAGAAACGATTGATGGTCAGGAAATTATCGATGTTCTTGAAAAAAAAGAAATACCAGCTAGTTAACAATCATGTGCGAAAAAGTAACTTCATATTTGATTCCACATTTAAGTGAAAAAAGAGCTTCCCGATTCTTAAATAGAGTTGGATTGAAACAACGCTTTGACACGGTGAATCAGGAATACAATATTTTTGTATATTATTATCAGAACCAGTTGGCAGATAGTTTTTCATCCTTGCAAAATCAATTTCCTGACTATTGCATTGATCAGATGAATTTTGAGCCCAAGCGTCGCTTTGTAATCCAGTGTCCAACATTCCATTTTGGGAAAATATTGGATTTTTCTCAAGCTTTGGAATGTCAAGCAGCCTATCAATCGATTCAGTCATGTATTGACATACCCCGGGCTGAATTCCAAATTCGTGGTCAGATCTGGCAGGCTGAAAAACCGAAAATAATGGGGATTTTAAATATAACACCAGATTCTTTTTATGATGGTGGTAAAAACCTCCACAAAGAAAGTTATATCCAGGCAGCTTCAAATATGATTCAGGCCGGGGCTGATATTATTGATATAGGTGGAGAGTCGACCAGACCCGGGTCTCAGTCGGTCGAAGTTGATGAAGAGATAAAAAGAATTATTTCGCCATTA
Organism: Deltaproteobacteria bacterium; assembly: GCA_018657625.1. Lineage (GTDB taxonomy): Bacteria > SAR324 > SAR324 > XYD2-FULL-50-16 > XYD2-FULL-50-16 > JABHWU01. Next base: position 1,839 of record JABHWU010000011.1, read on the forward strand.
AAAGAAATCAGAAGTCGATTTGATATTCCAATATCTATCGATACAGTAAAACCAGAAGTTGCTGCAGCAGCTCTCGAACTGGGTGCAGATATGATCAATGATGTTTCCGGTTTAGCTGCTGGTAAAAAAATGCTGTCTGTGATTAATCAATATAAAGCCAGCTATTGTTTAATGCATACCCAGGGTCAACCGAGGACGATGCAGAAAAACCCTAACTACTTTGATGTTTTAGCGGAATTACTTGAATATTTTAATATTAGAATAACCCTATGCTTAAAACATAATGTACCACTAAATAGAATCCTGCTGGACCCAGGAATTGGTTTTGGAAAACTGATTGATCATAATTTGGACTTATTACGATTTATGGCTGTTTTTCAAAAAATAGGCTGCCTGATTTTACAGGGAAGTTCCAATAAAGCTTTTATAGGAAAGCTATTAGATCAGGAAGTTGATAATCGCTTATTTGGAACCATAACAACTCAGGCATTGGGGTTGATAAATGGCGGCACTGTATTTCGCGTTCATGAAGTGAAAGAAAACAAAGACGCCTTAAAAATGGCTGCTGGCTATTTAGACATTTAATCTTTATTTTTGCAGTTAAATGAAATAATTTGCACTATATATTGCTCAATGTTACAAAACTTTTTTTCCAATATTAGATGGCAGGACTGGGTCGACATATTCATGCTGACGGTGATTATATACCGACTTTTATTGATGTTAAAAGGAACCCGGACTGTTCAGATTTTAATCGGATTCCTATTTGTTTCCTTATCCTTCTATGCGGCAGAATATTTCCAGATTAAGGGTGTAACCTGGGTTTTAACGAATCTGTTTAATTCACTGGTTGTAGTGATAATTGTTTTGTTTCAATCGGATTTCAGAAATGCCTTGGCTCAGGTAGGTACCCAAAAGTTCTTTAGAGATTACTCCTTCAGAAAGTCATTGTATTTCATAGAGGAGTTGTATAAAACCTGTGAACATTTTTCTAAAAATGGTACCGGGGCTTTAGTTGTACTGGAACAGGATATGGGATTGGGAGCTTATAGTACTAATGCCACGGAAATTAATGCTAAATTTTCTCCACAGCTACTGGTTGCGATTTTTAATACCCACGCACCACTACATGATGGTGCTGTAATCATTGATGGATCACAGCAAATCGCATACGCTGGATGTATATTACCCTTATCCGCAAATATTAACTTAGCTGAAAAATATGGCACAAGACATCGGGCCGCATTGGGATTAAGTGAAGAATCGGATGCTATTGTTTTGATTGTCAGCGAGGAAACAGGCGTCATCAGTATGGCCGTTAATGGAAAAATGTATGAAGAAAATGAAAATTTTTCAGTTAAGAAAAAACTGAATGAACTGTTAAATAAATCTTGATCTAATTGTTGGGAGTTTTGGATTGATGAATAAAATCAAACTTTTTTTTCTTAGAAATCCATTACAAAAAATTTTAGCATTTAGTTTTGCTGTTATTATATGGGCTTTTGCACCTTCTCTAGAAAAGAAAGAAATTACTGAGATGCAGATTTTTGTTCCATTAACCTATACGAACATCCCTCAGGATCTGATGATGATCACCAATCCGACGCAAACCATTGGTGTGACTTTAAAAATTGAAAACAATAAAATACCTAACCCTAGTTTGTTTCAAGCTGTTGTTGATTTAAAAGACGCGGTACCGGGAGAGAAAGAATTTATTATAAAACCTGTTGATTTGAAACACCCGGATAAGGTTCAGATTCAAAAAATAAGCCCCGACCGTTTGATCATAGAATTTGAAAAAGTTGTTGAGAAGTTATTAACCATCAAACCCGTCATTACTGGTGAGGCGGCCAAAGGTTATGTGTTGAAAAGAATTGAAATGATTCCGGATTCAGTATTAGTGAGGGGCCCTGTTTCGGTTTTAGAAAAAATGCAACAGCTGGAAACCAAATCAATTAATGTAGATAATATTTTTCATGATATGGAATTTGCGACATCAGTAACCTATCCCAAAAGAATCAATACTGTAGAAGCCAAACCGGAATACTATACTGCCAGATTAAAAGTTAGTAGTGAACCAATGAATTTAAGGTTCTTGAATATACCCATTGGTATCGTCAATCAAGAATATGTTACCAGGATCAATCCTAAGGTTTTTAATGTTCTATTAAGGGGACCTCGATCTATTATGCAGTATTTTACCAAATCTGATGTGCAGGCTTTTATAGATTTGGAGAACTATAAACCGGGTGAATATAAAATTGATGCCTCTAAATTAATCCTAAGATTGCGACCCGAAATTCAGGTGGAAAAAATCTGGCCACCGATTCACATATGGGTAAAGAAACAAAAGATTGAGGAATAATTTTACCAACTCTTCCCGCCTTTTCAGCATTTCCAAAACTAATCCCATCATGCCAAATACCTATCAGTTGACGATATTGAAATTGATTGTTAATCAAAAGCAGGTTTTCTGATTCAATTAATTTTATATTTGGATAAAAAAAGGGAGTCATGATGGAATTTATCGCAAAAAAATTGAACTTTTTTATTGTAATTATTACCGTTTTTTTAGTCAATATCGATATCAATGCTCAGGATTTTAAGCTTCAAAAACCGATGGTTTACAAAGGGAGTACAGAGGTTGTCAATTGGTTTATGAGTGAAAAACTGGATGGTATTCGTGGATATTGGGATGGGAAACAACTGATGACCCGAAAGGGCAAACTGATCAATGCTCCAAAATGGTTTTTGAAAAATTTTCCTTCTTTTGAACTTGATGGCGAGTTATGGAGCACCAGAAATGATTTTGAATTTATCCAATCCACTGTGTTGACTAAAAAACCCTCTATAGCCTGGAAAAAAATCACCTATAATATATTTGAAGTTCCCAACGCCACGGGGAATTTTAAATTACGATTGCATAAAGTCAAAAAATGGTTTTCAGAGCATCAAAATGATTATGTCAGAATCATTCCTCAAACAACTTGTCTGAATAATGAACATCTGCAGTCCTTTATTAGGGAAGTTGCAGTAAAAGGTGGTGAAGGCGTCATTATTAAGGATCCCAAACTGGGCTATCACACCGGACGGAGTCCACACATTTTGAAAATCAAAAAATCAGACGATATGGAAGGAGAAGTCATCGCTATCAATCCTGGTAAAGGAAGACTGAAAGGAAAGATGGGTAGTCTGACGCTGAAACTTCAAAACGGCATTTTGTTTAAATTAGGGACCGGCTTTTGTGATCAGGAACGAACAAACCCGCCAGCAATTGGAGCAATGGTAACTTTTAAATATTTCAATTTTACCAAAAACGGTATTCCCAGATTTGCTTCATTTTTAAGGATCAGGAAAGATTGATAATGTGAATTTTTTCTTTGGTTCTACGTGGGCTTATCACTGGTCTTTTTCACGAGTTTTGCTGTTCAATTGACATTCAAAAAATCCGGAAGCCTATTTTGTGTCTGAACGAAAAGTAGGTAATTTGGGGACATGTACAATTTTTAGTTATAACTTAAACAGTTAAATACCCGATAGTTACGAGATCGTGAGGCTTCGTAGCGATACCCCCAATTACCGGTTTGATATCCAATAATGGCATTTTCGTTCAGACACTATTTTATTACATTGTTGTCTAAATGAGCTTCTAAAGCAATGGCATCCATGGGATGACAATTCATGGATTTATCCCAACAACTGTGTTTCTCCATACAAATATAGAGCGGCACTCTACTGGATTTTTGATAAATCCATTTGGAAATCGTTGATATCAGCTCATTTCTGATTGATTTCAAATATCGCATTTTCCCATCGAAAGCTGGAATGAATTCATTAGAAAAAATAGATAATTTGGGAAAGCGTTCCTCTGCGATTTGTTTCAGTGCAGGGATATACCGAAGCGTTCCCAGGCTAATCCAGGCAATTTTACTTTCAGGAATACTGTCAAATAATAACTCAATGGTGCTTTGATAGCCTTTTTGCCACCCTTCAAAATAAATCATCGGATCAAAATGAAAAGCTACTTGATAACCATGATCAATGACTGTTTGTGCAGCTTTGATCCTTTGTGGCAGTGTGGCCGTTTTATATTCATATTGTTTAATGATGGCTTCAGGATTTAACGACCAGGCGATAACCGTTCGGTTTTGATGGTTTAAACCCAGAAGTGATTCTATTTTATCTGTTTTGGTTTTTAACTCCAGAGTCACATTTTTCAGCCGGGAAAAAACATCAATCAGGTAAGGATTCACTTTAAAAATATCATCTAAGGCCAAACTATCAGAATGTTCTCCCGTCCCAACCCGAATTTGTCTGTCCGCTAATAGCTTTAAACCTTTTATCGTCTTTTCTATAATTTCCTCAACATTGACATGGAAGGTAATAATCGGTTTGTTCAAGAAAGCTTGCAGGATACAATAAACGCATTCCAGAGGACAATTCTCGACCAGATCAATGACCTGATAGTTGCAGCACAACACTTCATCTGAATATCCCGGACATAGTTTAAGGGCATCACCCTGAAATTTTTTTAAATATAAAATTTGTTTCCCTTTGGTCAGTGACGCCACCTGATCAAATAATTTTGATTTAACTTCCCGAGGATCAATGATGATAGGATCAATTTGTGGGTATTGCGCGGTGATTGCTTTTGTGAAACTCAGGTTGACAGCTTCCTGATCGATATAGATGGTTCCTGGGTGGTAATTCATACTGTTTCCTAATGATTAATTTTTTTTCATTTTTCTACAGTATGAATAATTAAGCAAGTAGAGATTGGCCCCCCGGTTTATTCGTCGATGATGGGCAATATTTTTTCGCAATGTCCGAGTTTTTCTCTGTAAGTCTTTTTGATCGGTGAAGTTGTCCTTCTGGAATCCAGCATATTTTGATGGGCCGTTTTCAAACACCAATATTTTACATTGGAAAACCGTTTCAGAATACATCGATGGTTTCCGGTGATACATATTTTGGGTTTCTTGTACCCTTCAACGGTATCATTTGTCCCGGCAAAACTAAAATAGGGAAAACCAAGGATAAAAAATAAGCTGGTTAGCAAGAGGATATTTTTTTTTGTCATGACAGTCGTTGATAAAGGTTTTAGAAAGACTCGATTGTTTTTCCAAATAAAAAATTCAATAAACATACCAATTAACTGTTTATTTTTCCTGATACAGTGCTGGAAACAATTCGCTTGAATTCAGTATCAAAGTCACAGGACCATCATTTTGTAGTGTCACTTGCATCATGGCGCCAAATTCACCACTTTGAACCAAAATTCCGGAAGATTGTGCTTCTTTTAGAAACAGTTCATAATAGGTTTTTGCCAGTTTTGGTGGTAAAGCTTTAGAAAAACTGGGTTTTTTACCTTTTTTAAGATCTGCTGATAAGGTAAATTGTGAAATAATTAATAAACCACCTTTTACGTCAGAAACGGAGAAGTTCATTTTACCGTTGGAATCTGTAAAAAGTTTTAATTTTAAAATTTTATCCAGCATCGGTTTGATAAATATCTCTCTATCTCCTCGCTCAAACCCAACCAGTATAAGGTATCCGGTTTTAATTCTTCCTGTAATCCGATGATTAATCATTACATCCGCTTTTTTGACTCTTTGTAGTATAATTTTCATTTTATATTGGTTTTACCTGTCTATAGAAATTCTTAATTATCAGTATACTGAGCGAAATCGAAAATTTCAGACTGCAGTCTTTTAATATAGTAATAAGGTTCAACTCAAGTGTAATACGCAATATTTTAATTGGTTTCAATATTCTTAAACTTATCCGGTTTAAAGTATGTTTGTGAAGAGGCTTCGGCAATTTTGAATTACTCATTGCCAGCTAGTAGGATATGGGATAAATATGACGCTTAGTTAACAATATTCTTATATTTTCAGCAGGCATGTTTTGGTTTATAAACATAAATCCGTATTAGTGAACGAAATAATCTCTTATTTACCAGATAAAGTAGCAAAATTTGCCGACTTTACCCTAGGAGGAGCCGGGCATTCTCTTAAAATACTTGATCTTAAACCGGAGAGTTATTTGTTTGGTGTTGATCAGGACCTCAATGCCATTGAAGCTTCAAAAAAAAACCTCTCGCATAAAACCGGACGGTTTGAGTTAAAACATCGATCTTTTTCTGAAGCTGCAGAATCATTTTCCGAACAAGGATTAAAATTTGATTTTTTATTGGCAGACTTAGGATTTTCATCTCACCAAATTGATACAGCAAATCGGGGGTTTTCTTTTTTAAAAGACGGTCCTTTGGATATGCGAATGAACCAGGAAATCCTTTTAACGGCGGAACAGGTTGTCAATCAATATAGTGAAACTGAGCTAGCAAAGATTTTGTACCTTTATGGAGAAGAAAAGTTTTCCAGAAAAATAGCCAAAGCTATTGTAGAATTACGACAAAAAGAACCTTTTAAATCCACTGTGATATTGGCAGAATGTATCAAAAATGCTTTGCCTAAAAAACAACAGTATGGGAGAATTCATCCAGCGACAAAAACCTTCCAGGCTTTAAGGATAGAAGTTAATCAGGAGTTGGATGAGCTTAAAAAATTTCTGGAGTTTTCTATTAATCTCTTGAATGTAAAAGGTCGTATTGCGATTATATCTTTTCATTCTCTGGAAGATCGATTGGTTAAAAAGTGTTTTAATGAATATGAAAATCCTTGTTATTGCCCAAAAGAACTACCTTTATGTGTGTGTGGATTGAAACCTGTCATTAAAAAATTACATCGCAAAATGATACAGGCTGGTGTGGATGAAATCGAAGATAATCCAAGATCCAGAAGTGCCAAACTTAGAATTGTCGAAAAAATATGAAAGACTTTCCTAATGTCAACCAAGGTAAAACGAATAAGTTAATTCGAAAAAAACCGGAAAGTGAAAACAAAGTTACCATTAAGCTATTCTTGGCGATTGTGATTCTGTTTTTTGTGGGATTTATTTTTGTTAAGCAGCGCATTGAATATATAAAGACAGAAAGAAATGTTAATCGACTGCTATTAAAAGAACGAACCTTAACAACTGAAATTTTACCGTTGGAGTTGGAAGAACGTTATTTAACCCATCTGGACAAAATTCAAAAAATAGCAAATCGTGACTTAAAATTACAATTTCCCAGGAAAAGTCAAATTATAAAAGTTGAAATTCCAAAGAAAACCCAGGAGTAATATTGATTCGTTTATCAGGTTCTTTTTCCTTTAGCAGTTTCCCCCAAAGAGTGCTTTGGGTGCGCAGGGCGTTTATATTAGTTGGGCTGATTGTTTTGCTGCGATCACTTTATATGCAGGTTGTTGAACGCCCGGCCCTGGAATTACTGGCAGAACGTCAACATAACCAGATAAAATCAATTAAATTGCAAAGGGGACCTATTTTTGATTCTCTGGGAAAGATTTTAGCGGTCTCCCTACCTATGAATTCTATTTTTGCGATTCCGGGAGAAGTAGAAGATGTCGAAAAAACAGCATCTGATTTAAGCGAAATCCTGAAAATGGATCCAGTGGTTCTTATAAAAAAATTAAAAGCTAAAGTTGCTTTTACCTGGTTGAAAAGAAACAACAAACCACAAGTCAGTGAAATTATTAAAGAAATGCAGTTGCCCGGTGTCCACCAGCTAGTGGAGTATCAACGATTTTACCCTTTGGAGAATTTGGCTGCCCAGGTGATGGGGTTTTCCGGTATTGATTCTCAAGGCCTGGAAGGTCTGGAAGTTTATTATAATAAACATTTAATGAACGGCAAAAAACATCAGTTTGATTTGGAAACGATTAACTTAATCAAAGATGATAATAAATACTCTGGGGGAGCGTTAAAACTAACCATAAATACCCAATTACAGTATTATGTTGCAAAGGAGTTGCAAATTGCTGTTACCGCCATGAAAGCCAAACACGGTATTGCAATAGTGATAGCGTCAGACTCAGGAAAAATATTAGCAATGGCTAATATTCCTGATTTTAATCCCAACCATTTTGAACGTTTTGGGCAGGCAACTTATTTTAACAGGGCAGTGGCTTCTGTTTATGAACCAGGGTCAACGTTTAAAGTTATTACAATCGCAACAGCCATTGATAATGATGTCATTACTCCCAATGATATTTTTAATTGTGAAAAAGGGGCTTATCAGATTCAGGATCGTGTGATTCATGATATCGGTAAATATGAATGGTTATCCGTTGATAAAATTATTCAAAAATCATCAAATATTTGTGCGGCTAAGATTGGTCAGATGATCCCGCGTCCGGTGTTTTATAAAAAAATAAGGGACTTTGGATTTGGTAGTACAACGAGAGTTGGTCTTCCAGGAGAAGTCAGAGGCAGGGTGTTTGATTATCAGAAATGGTCTGAAACTGATGTTGCCACAATGTCATATGGGCACTCAATTTCTGTGACGCCGATTCAGTTGATTTCTGCGATCAATAGCATCGCTACCGGAGGAATATTATTACAACCCTATATTGTTGAAAAGGTATTGAAAGCTGACGGCTCTTTAATCCCTCAAAAAAAACGAAAGGAAAAAAGAATCATTAAAGCGGAAACCGCAAACGTCGTCAAAAACTTTATGGTTGGTGTCACACAAAAGGGTGGTACCGGTTATTCAGCGCATATCCCCGGTGTTGAGATTGCGGGGAAAACCGGCACCTCAAAGAAATTTAATTCTAAAAAAGGAGAATACACTTCTGAAAATTTCCTATCTTCTTTTGTAGGTTTTTTCCCGGCAAATGCACCAAAATATACTGTTTTGATTATTATTGATAATCCGCGTCAAAAATATTTGGGATATAAAAGTGCCTCGCCTGTTTTTAGAAAAATTGCACAGCAAATGATTCAGCATGAATCAAATATAAATCCATCGAAAATGGATGAATTACCACTCCCAATAGATATAAAAAATATATTATTTGAGCAGGGGGCTGTTGAAGAAATCAATGAGAAAAATCTACCTAAAACTATAAAGTCTATTCGATCCAGAGTGATAAATAAAACAATGAGAGAAGTGTTAAAAGTTGGCACCCAAACCGGACTAAAATTTAAAATATTGGGTTCAGGTAAAGTGTTTTCGATACAAAGCAGCAATCAGCTACCTTATGACTACCTTGTAAAACTAAAGTAAATTAATTCAAAATAGTACCCGATGATAAATGGCATGGTTTTTCCTTTTCGATTGTAAGTATTTGTGTGATTCAGCTTTGAACCAGTAAAATAAATATAAAATCATTATATGCAAGTTAAGAAATACATCGTGGCTAACATGCAGGAAGCCATTAAGATGATTAAAGAGGATCTGGGGAATAATGCAATTATTATTTCGACCAAAAAAATTCGAAAAGGTAGTGGTGCTTTCGGTTTGTTTGGAACCCCCGCCCTGGAAGTAACCGCCGCTAAGGATGAGGGTGCCAAAAGAAAAACACCAAGTACATATGGAAACTTAGCTCCTGTAAACGGAAAATCTGAATATCAAAAAGAGTTGAGTGACAATTCGCCACAATACCCGAGAATAAAAGCCACCGGTGACCGTAAATCATATGATACTATTAAAGACGATATCAATGAGTTAAAAGATATTGTACTGGATTTAAGAAGGGGTGTTAGACGTGAAATTAATGATGAAGCGACTGTCAATCATTTAAGATATGAATTGGCGGAATTGAAAAATTTAGTCAATAATTTAGTTGCTCAATCGGGAGAGTTGCGAGACGATGATTTACATGAAAATTTAATAGCCATCTATCAACAGCTCTGTTTTAACGGGATTGAAGAAAAATTTGCCCGACGGTTGATGAAAGAGGTTAAAAAGAAAATACCTAAAGAGGAAATTGATAATTATTCATATGTTAAAGTGTTTGTGGCCCGGATGTTCATGCAGGTACTACACGTTGATCAAAATCCAATCGACAATTTCAGTAACCTGGGTCCCAAAGTACTAACATTTTTAGGGCCAACCGGCGTTGGGAAAACAACCACCATTGCCAAAATTGCCGGTAGTCAGAAAATTGAAAATCCGGATCTCAAGATCGGGCTGATTACCATCGATACCTTCAGAATTGCGGCGGTACAACAATTACAAGAATATGCCAGGATTATTAAAATTCCTATCCGCGTCGTCAACGATTTGACACAGTTAGATCATGTTTTAAATGAGTTTAAAAACAAAGATTTAGTATTAATTGATACAGCTGGACGGTCACAACGGGACGAAATGCAAATGGCAGAATTGAGGGATTTTCTACACGACCGTGATGAATTCCATAATTTACTAGTTATCAGTTCTACTACCAAAGATGGTGATCTGGTTGAGATTACAAAAAGATTTAGCACCGTTAAACTGGATGGTGTTATCTTTACAAAACTGGATGAGTCAACCAGTTACGGTTCCATTTTTAATCATGCGATTCGATTCAAACTACCTTTGGCATATCTGACAACTGGTCAAAATGTTCCGGAAGATCTTGAAAGTGCTTCACGGGAAAGATTAGTCGATATTTTAATGAATATTTCCGGTGAATTAAGTTAGTTTACTTATTTTTTTATTAGTCTAAAAAGTGTCATTCATGAAAAGAGATCAAGCGTCAACATTGAGAGAGAGATTCTCTAGTAATAATAGTATACCCAGTCAGGACCAAAACCAGGAGGTTGGTGTCAGAACGCTTAGTATTACAAGTGGTAAAGGTGGTGTTGGAAAAACAAACATTGTGATAAACTTGGCCATTCAATTATCTAAAATGGGGAAACGGGTCTTTCTGATTGATGCAGACCTGGGATTAGCCAATATTGATATAATGTTAAATTTAACGACCCGTTATACGATTGATGATGTATTGTTAGGGAAACAAAATATTAATGATATTATCCTGGAAGGTCCTTCCGGTTTTCATGTATTACCCGCATCATCCGGGATCAGTGAAATGCAAGAACTGACTGCAGAGCAACAAATGAATATGTTGAAAGCACTCAGCCAGTTAAAAACTAAATATGATTATATATTGATTGATACTGGTGCTGGTATTGCTTCTAATGTGTTAAGGTTCAACGCCGCAGCGGATGAAATTTTTGTGGTTACCAATACGGAACCGACCTCCATGACTGATGCCTATGCCTTAATGAAGGTGATGTCAACCCGCTATCAGGTCCGGAAATTTAACCTGATTGTCAATCAATCTAATATTAAAGAAGCCAAGACTGTTTATAATAGATTGGTTGCAGTTCTTAATCAGTTTTTACCGGTTTCATTGAATTTAAGTGGATGTATTCCCCGAGATTTGATGTTCCCGGAGGCAGTTAAAAGGCAAACTCCTCTTTCCATCCTGGCCCCAAATTCAACTGCAGTGAAAATGCTTAGTGAATTGGCACATAATATTGATCGTAATTTGGATCGTTCCATTCATGAAGAAGAAAAAATGAGCTTTTGGGAAAGGGTCAGTAACTGGAAAAGAAAATAACGGCATACCATTTGCTTTTAAAGTTGAGACTTTTCAATCAGGTAATCATTTCACCATGATAACTTATTGATATATTAACGAATCTCAACTAATCATGCAAAACCCATATACCAAACAGACTGAGATCAATAAGGAAGAGATGGTATTGCAATATGCCCCTTCTGTGAAATATATTGCCGGCAGGTTATCTGCGCGATTGCCTTCCGGTATTCAGGTCGATGATTTAATTCAGGCGGGTATGATTGGGTTGTTGGAGGCCGTGGATAAATTTGACCCCAAAAAAGGTGTTAAATTTAAAACCTATGCAGATTTCCGGGTGCGTGGTGCGATGTTGGATGACTTAAGATCTAAAGACTGGATTCCCAGATCTGTTAGGGATAATGGTAATAAACTGGAAAAAGCATATATTGAATTGCGCTCTCAGGATATTGATTATCCTACCGATAAACAACTTGCTAAACAACTGGAGTTAAAACCAAAAGAACTATCCGGTTTTTTAGAAAAATCAAGGCCGATACCCCTTATTTCTCTGGAAGACGTTAACGCCAGAGGAAAAGATGAAGATGCTTTGGATATACTGGAAACACTGAGCAATCCTGATGAGACAGATCCTGTTGAACAACTACTGGGGCAGGAATCTAAGGAGTTATTAATTAAAGCTATCGATAAACTGCCGGAAAATGAAAAAATGGTTCTTTCCTTATACTATAATGAAGATTTAAATCTAAAAGAAATCGGTGCAGTTTTAGGTTTAACTGAATCCAGGGTTTCCCAAATTAGAACAAAAGCTATTGGCATGTTAAGATCCTACATGAAATCTTACATCGAGGAAACTTAAGTTCACTTTCTCATTCTCATTCTATAGCACTTTTCAATCGCATTGAGCCTTTTGTCATCTCGAACGAATGTGAGAGATCTATTCAATCAACCAAGATTTCTCCTCGTTCCTCTTCGAAATGACATGGGCAAAGAAAGAACAGCTCTTTTGCCAAGCTCAAGAATGACAGTATTTTGACAATATCAGTTTTAGGACTATTACAATGTCTGTTGCCGCAATTAAAAATTACTATAGATTCAGAAACCGGATTAATTACTAAAATGCTATAAGACTTTAGATGTTGATTTAACTTAAAGGTTTATCGACGGAAGATTTATTCTTTAGGCGAGGTATAGGTTTTTACTGAAGATTAGGCAAAACTTTGATTTTTCAACAATTCTGCCTCTTGATGAGTCGTTAGAGGATCAATAACACAGTCAAGGTCACCGCCATTGATGATGCTATCCAGTTTGTATAATTTTAAACCAATGCGATGGTCAGTTACCAGACCCTGGGGATAATTATACGTCCTGATACGTTCACTGCGATCACCGCTGCCGACCATCTTTTTTCGCATTTCAGCCTCTTCAGACTGGGCAGCTTCAATTTGGATTTCATAGAGTTTGGCCTTTAGATGTTTCATGGCTTTGGCTCTGTTTTTAATTTGAGAACGTTCTTCTTGACATGTGACAACTACACCTGTGGGTACATGTGTAATTCGAATAGCAGAATCAGTGGTATTGACATGCTGACCACCGGCACCTTGTGATCGGTAAGTATCGATCTTTAAATCAGTAGTATTGATTTCAATATCTATATCTTCAGATTCAGGTAATACAGCTACAGTAACAGCTGATGTATGTACTCTTCCCTGTGTTTCTGTAGCAGGTACTCTCTGAACTCTATGTGTTCCCATCTCAAATTTCAATCGACTGAATACGTGCTTTCCTTCGATGGACGCAACGATTTCTTTAAAACCACCGATCCCTGTAGCACTGGAATTCATGACATCAAATTTCCATTTGTTCAATTCTGCGAATTTTTGATACATTCGAAATAAATCTGCTACAAAGAGACCCGCCTCATCTCCACCTGTTCCCGCTCGAATTTCCAGGATGGTGTTTTTATCATCGTCCGGATCTTTAGGAAGTAATAGGATTTGAGCGTCCTGATTCAGTTTTTCTATTTCTTTGGTAAGTGATATTGCTTCTGCTTTTGCCAGCTCACGCATTTCAGGATCTTCTTCAGAATCACTCGCCATTTGAGAATTTTCGCTTAGCTCAATACTCTTCTGGTTTAAAACCTGGTATAAATCATAGATCGGTAGAATTTTAGCCTGTTCCTTGGATAGGTTCTGCAGCTTTTTACTATCGTTGATTATTTCTGGCTGGGATAAAAGAGCAGTAATCTCTTCAAACTTATCTGCAATTTTAGCCAGTTTATCTATCATGATGGTCTATATTTAGGTTTTTAATAATAATACTTCAAAGCAACTACTACAGAGCTGGAAACCGCTTATTTTTGACTGAACTTTTGATATTTTTTCTTAAACCGGTCAATTCTACCCTCTGTATCCATCAGTTTTTCCTTACCTGTATACAGTGGATGGCATTGAGAACATAGTTCAAGTTTATATTCTTTACCTAATGTTGAGCTGATATTAAATTCAGCGCCGCAAGCACAACGGAAAGCTGTTTCGCTGTATTTCGGATGAGTCTTTGGTTTCATAGTTCTTAATTTGAAAAGGATTCAATAAAAATGAAAAAGTTGCAATTATTAATTGTTAACCATATTCAAAAGCTCTTTATTTGTTGGATATTTACCTAGTTTGTCAAGCAAATATTCAACCGCTTCCTGAGTATTTGAAGCCGAAAGGACACGCCTGAGTTTCCATATATCAGAAATGTTCTTAAGTAGTAATTCTTCTTTTCGGGTTGTGGATCTTTCAAGATCAATGGCAGGAAATATTCGTTTTTCAACCAGTTTTCTTTCAAGCACCAGTTCCATATTACCTGTACCCTTAAATTCTTCAAAAATAACTTCGTCCATTCTACTACCGGTCTCAACTAGAGCCGTTGCAATAATTGTAAGTGATCCGCCATCTTCAATATTTCGTGCGGCACCAAAAAACCGTTTTGGTTTATGAAGTGCGTTAGCGTCCACACCACCGGATAGTATTTTACCACTGGGTGGAATAACGGTATTGTATGCTCTGGCTAATCGTGTAATAGAATCAAGTAGAATGACGACGTCATGGCCATGCTCAACCAGTCGCTTTGATTTTTCGATGACCATATCTGCAACCTGAACGTGCCTGGAAGCATGTTCATCAAAAGTGGAACTGATTACTTCTCCTTTTACAGAGCGTTTCATATCCGTTACTTCTTCAGGGCGTTCATCAATTAGTAAAACAATAAGTGTAATTTCAGGATGATTTTCAGAGATACTGTTGGCAATGTTCTGAAGAATCATTGTTTTCCCCGCATGGGGAGGCGCAACAATTAATCCGCGCTGCCCTTTACCAATTGGAGCGAACATATCAATCACCCGGGTTGTCTTATCCTGATCTTTTCGTTCAAGCTTGATCATTGATTCCGGATACAAGGGTGTTAGATTGTCGAATATTGTTTTTTCTTTTGCGATATCTGGATCTTCAAAATTTAATTTTTCAACTTTCAATAGTGCATAATACCGCTCACTATCTTTTGGAGGTCTAACCTGACCCTCAATGGTGTCACCGGTTTTAAGATTGAATCTTCTGATTTGTGAGGGTGAAACATATATGTCATCAGGACCAGGGACATAACTGAAATCCGGTGAACGTAAAAAACCAAAACCATCTGGAAGTGTTTCCAAAACACCAAAACTGAAAATGGCACCACCTTTAGCAGTTTGTGCATTCAGAAGCGCAAAGATCAACTCCTGTCTCAACATATTCGTTGCACTTTCAATATCAAAAGATTTACCAAGTTCCTCTAACTCTTTGATATTCATGGCTTTGAGCTCAGACAGAATCAAGGGTTTGATATCGCTATTTACCGGTACTGCTGATGAAGCGGTTCTTTTTCTTGTATAAGTATAATCTTTTCGATTGCCTGTTTGGGTTTTTCGTGAAGTGTTCTCAGTTCTTCTTGATTGCACGGTAGGTTTTTTATTATAAGTTGGCTGAAATTGTCAGAAACAAAATGTGACGAGATGAAAGAGTATTATAAAAATTGAATTCACACTAAATTTGGAAGATTCTTATTTTTGGAAGATTATCGTAAGCAGTAATCGAGACGCTTTTTAAAAATGAGGAGTTTTGCGTTGCAATTATCTTTTACTAGATAAAATTAATTATTCTGATCCGTCAACCCAAAAAGCTAACAAAAATAATTAATCAAGCTATTAGAATCTAACGATATACTATTTATTATTAGTTATCAAGAGTTTTTACTGTTGTATCATTTCCAGGATAATTGGTTTTTTGATATACTTCAATGGCTTGATGTAACAACTGTTTTGTTTTCGATTGAAATTTTAAGGGAGCTCCGGTTCTTTTAGAAACAGTCTGTTTTTTATTCGAGGTTTTAACCTTTTTTTGCAATTTGGTTTTCTGTTGTATTGGTGCCAACTTAATTCGTTGAGATAAACTTTTCTTTTGGTTTTGATAAAAAAAATAAAACCTGTTAAAAACCAGATCTGACCGCTTTGATATACTTTTTGTCACCTGTTCAATCATCTTCATAGAAAAACCTATCGCATGTTTCCAAAAATATTGAACACTTTTTCCAATGGCTAATATCGATAAAATTAAGAGATAAAAAATCATTCTATCGATTTCCAGATCACGAGAGTTTACAAATAAATACATTGATGTAAAGAAAACCAATATAACAATACCAATGGTAAGATTAAATGAAGTTTCAATAAACTGATAAGCAGTAAGTCCCAAAATTCCAAAATTTTCAGCAATAGAAGCGGAGATTGAGGAAAATATAGTGGACATTGAACAGTTGAGCATTAAATAGAACAGAATAATCTTTAATCCAATAAATTTTGTATCAGATTGTTCAGACCTCTTGATAACTACAAATAAAACAGGTAGGAGGATAGCACTTTTTCCAAAAAAATCGAGTAAGAGACCTCCTAGTAAAGCTCCGGGAAGTCCAAAAAAATTATTGAGTCCGTCAGGCGGAACCATCAAATTAAAAGGAGTGGGATCAAATTTACCCTGACTCATAATCGAAATAACGAATATCAGGCAGAAAATAATTTTGAAACTATGGTTCCTGGTTATTTTTTGATTCTCCAGCTTTTTAAGGAAGCTAACAGAAGATGTCATTTTTGTTATTCTACTTCAGTAATTGTGTTTTGGTATTGGTCATAAAAATGTCCGACTTTCTTGATATTATGAGCATCTGACCCATAAATCAACGGAATTTTCAAATCCTGGCACCATTCTATGATAGGTGCAGTAATCAGAGGTGTTCCACAAGTTTTCAAAGCTAAACCTGCCACATCAAAATCTAGGCTGTATCCGTTTTTGGAGATCTGTTGCATGATATTTTTAAAAAAAGCTTTTGAAAACAAATCAGGGTTTTGAAGTGGAAAGCGCTTGATATATTTATTTATGAGTGCAATATGGCCGATTCGCACAGGTATCTTTGGGTGATATTTGCTAGAGACCATCTCATCCACTAATTCCCAATAAGCTTTATGAAGCTTGTCCGTGGTTTTGTAATACACAAGTAAACCTTTTTCAAAATTATTAGCTGAATAGTCTACGCATAAATATTCTCCATTAGCTTCCATAAAGTGAATGGATAAAATAGCCTCATCTAATTCCTTTTCATAGCTTTGAAGCAGGTCCACAATAAAAGGTTTAAATTTGGAGAAAAAATCGATTTCTATACCGGCCAATACTTTAATGTGGTTTTGATATTCTTTTTTTAGGGTCCCGATTAATGAGAGATAGGATTCCATTTCATTGGCAAGCAATGCAAAATCTTTTTCCACCACTTCATCTTCAATAATTCCCCTTGGTAAAGGTGCGTGTTCAGTGATTGAGTATTGTTGAAAGCCTTCTTTTATGGCTTTTTCAATCATTAAAGCCGTTTTTTCGCCACTTCCATGTCTGCAAAATTCAGAATGAGTGTGCCCGTCCCACTTAATATTTTCCAAAATTTACCCATTCAAAAAGATATAAATAATAAAACTCTAAAAATATTTAGAAAATTGATATCTAATCATTTATTATAAAAACATTTTTACTTCAAAATAAATAAATTACCCACATTAGGAACGGTAGTCAATGGCAAGTCGCACATTTGGAAACGAAGAACTTGGTTTTCAAAACCTAGGAAAAGAGGATAGAATTATATCTGTAGAAGAGCTGATTAAAAGCGCATACTCCTTTACACTGACAATTGTTGTTTTAATTGATTCACTGCAATTTATCCCTATCTTTATGAATGATGCTTCTCTTTCCGCTGAAGCCATCAGCATAACCCTTAATTCGTGCTTAAATCTATGGCCATAACAATAATATGTCTCTGTTAACCAGAGACCATGATCCTATTTTCAGTTTTTCTAAAATTTTCGTTATTTACTTGGAATTTGGAAAAAAAAAGGTAAAGTATCAGCAAGCTATGTGGGTTATAATCAATATGATACTTATAAACTAAGAAGGAATAAGCACTCGATTAATCGAAGTTTTATATTGTAATTAGGGATCCGGGAAAAAAAAATGCAATGCTATCATGATTGTCTCTGAATCCTGGCGGATTGTTCATTTTTATTCATAAATGCAGGCTAAACCCAAAGAAAAGGAAAATCAATGAGCCGATTAAAAGTTATATTGTTGTCAATTCTGTTTTTTATGGTAGGTGCTGTATTTTCAGATCATATTCTGGCTATATCTCACAAGCAGGTTCAATTTTTTTATGTAAAATCAACATTTTTAAATGTTAGGGCCCAGGCAAGTACTAAAAGTAAAAAGGTAGGTAAACTGAAATATTTACAAGAAGTGACCGTGACTGAAAAAGTGAATAATGGGAAATGGTGGAAAATTACAAAACCGATTAAGGGGTATGTCTTCGCCAGTTACCTCATTTCAGCTGAGCAAAAAAAACAACTGGAAGGAGAAACGTCTGAAGAGGAATTGTCCATAAAAGAAGAAAAAATGACTGGATCAAAAAAAATATTTTCAGGCTTTTCCATTTTATACTGGCTAGGAGGACCAGTATACGTAGCGGAGGCAAAAAGGAGTTTTGATAAAGAACCGAATCTCATGTTTAAATATTTTTATGATAAAATGTATCCGGATGGTATGACAATTGGCTTTTTTGCCCAATATGCACCTTCTGTAAAGGTTGTTGATTTTAACGATAGTGGAACTATGAAAGAATTTGGTGTAGCATACAAATTTAGTGTAGATAATGATAAAAATCGATTGATGCTGATTGGAATCAACCTGGGGTATCGAATGGTTGAAGCGAGTGGTATGGATACGATTCAGGGTTTTGGTTTGAATGGCAGCTTCCAGCTAGCTCCTGATCCGGATAATTCAAAATTCCTGATCGAAGGTGGTTTTCTTAGCCAACCTGCCGGAGGGAATGAGGACAGTTCGGTAACCTGGGAACCAATAGCATACCTTGGTATCGGGTTTCTGCTTTAATTTTAGATCAGTATTCAATATAAAGTTTATTTTACTAAATTTAATAGAGATTCTTCACTTCATTAAATATCCACTCTGGGGTTAAATCAATATTATCTCCTTTGGGGAAGGATTTTTATTGTCTCTAAATATCATAAGAGACAAGTAAATATGTAAATTTATATTTTAAAGATTAATAAAAGGCATTTGCTATTTCACTTACCATAAGTATAATTATCCCAATATTGAATATAACGATGGGCTTAAAAAATTTACTAACCCTCTAAGGAAATCAAATGGAAGAGCCAAAAACTTTGGATATACTTAAAGTCGCTATTTTACTGGAACGGAGGGGGAAGGCTTTTTATAAAAAAGTTTCCCAACAGACAGACAATGAGGATGTCAAAAATATTTTCGAAATCATGGCCAATGAAGAAGATGAACATATTAAATTTTTAACGGAGCAATATTTAAACTATTCAAAAAATCAATCATTTAAACCACTAAAATTAACTCAGCCGGAAGAAAATACAGCGACTGCTATTTTATGTGAGAAAATTAAAAATAATATTTCCGCAGCCAGCTATGAAGCTGCAGCTATTGCTTCTGCCATTGACATGGAAAACAAGGCAATTGCTGTTTATACCGAACAAGCAGATCAAGCGACTGATATTGAAGAGAAAAACTTCTATAAGTGGTTGGCAAAATGGGAAAAAGGCCACCATAAGCTACTTTTTGATTTGGAACAGGAGTTGATCGAAAAAGTATGGGAAGATCAGAACTTCTGGCCTTTTTAAGCAGATAATCAATATTGTATTATTGTTTGAATGTTTGAGATGTTAGAAATATATATTTAAAAATCAGCTAATTAATCGGTGGTGCGATTTATGGTACATTTACTGTTTCGACCAAACGGTAAAATCATTGGCCCCTGACCATCCCTAAAGGAGATGGTTTTTATTGTTTGAATAAAATATGCTCAAGGTAACTTCAAGACATCAGTGTACCTTAAATACTACCTTAATAAAGCCTTATCTGCCCTGCTGACTATTTCAGCCATTTCCTGACGAATTTTTTCATCCACTTTCGATGGCACCAACGCTTCAGTCCAGATAGGTTGAGCTTTATTTTGAGCCGCAGTCAGATAGTCGATAGCACCTTGATTTACCCAATCTTCTCGAGAGGCAGACATTAACAGTGAAGAACGATATCCCTCACGACAATATTTGAGGGTACTGGCTTGATTGAGAAAATGACCACCGGGTTCTACAGATGTAATATCATCCCAGCATAAAGTATCATCATTTAAATCAAGTGGCTCTCTGATCTGTTTGAGCATACCAGCAATTTCGTTATCCACTACCAATTGCGCGGGACTGGATGTCTTCGCCCCTTCGAGCTCTCCAGCGCGTCCCATAATATCAGCACCACACTCTGCTACAAAAGACCCCAGGAGGCTCCGTTCAATCTGTGCTTGTCCATCCGAAACCAAACTATCCGTTGTCATACCATTGATATGAGTTGGAATACCACATACTTCACGAATTAATTGTGCAGAAGCTGCGTTCATACGAGCAACATCGGGATTTCCTTTTCTGGCAATGCCGGTTTGCATATCCATTACTAAAGTCGATACCAATCCTAAGACAGGAGTACCCGGTTGTATCATCTGGGTAACGGCTAACTGTCCCAAAATTTCTATAAAGCAGAGCATTATAGTGCCCAAAGGAGTAATGGGACTTGTTCCTGCAGTAGTACCCACTGAACAGATATGAACAGGTGCCTGATACCTGGCAGCATGAAGGATAACTTCCATATCCATTTGTTTTAGTTTAAATGGTGTCAATGAGGTGACCATAAAACTAACATTGGGACGTTTTTTAAAGTTCTCAACCCCTCCTGAACGCGAAATGGCCAGATCAAAAAGATAAGGCAATGTTTCATCAGTATGCGGTTGCAACCAAATATGCTTGTTTGTGCTTTCCAACAGAGCCCGTAACCCATGAATATCGACTGCTTCAGGAGGAGCATCAGTTGCTGTGGGGACAGCACAAACATCAATATTTGGTAATTGATCAACCAGATTCCCTATCCGGCGAATATCGTTTTCTGTCATGAGACGATATTGGCCGGTCTGTGGATCGATGATTCCTCTGGCCCCAGTATTTGTACAGACATAAAAGGAGTCAGGTGAACTGGGTAAAACAACATCATATTCGGGATTTGGCGCAACCAAAGAAAACTGCCCAGGGGCACTTTTTATACTTTCCCGAATGCGTTTTTCAGAAAATTTGACTAATTTTGAACCAAAATCAACCGCACAACCTTTTTGATGGACGATATTTAAAACTTCATCATGTTCTATGACGATTCCTTTGTTTTCAAGAAACCATAGCGCTTTATTGAAAATTTTATCAATATCCTGTTTAGATAAAGGTCCCTTTGACATTTTTTACTCCTTAAACAATGCGATAAATAGAATTACCCGCAGTGGGTAATTCTAATTTGATGATAAATAGGTATCTAACCCTAAACTATCCGGTTACTGAAAAGCTACTTTCCCGATTGATTTCTCTTAATCGGGAGAAGAATTTCATATTGATATCATGATCCATGCGTTCTAAATGATAAATAACCGGGTCCTGATCATGGTCTTGCCCCTTTTCACATTGTGTAATGAGTTCTGCCATCATCTTACCAACCACCGGAGCAGTTTTATATTGATTTCCTGAGGTACCCACTGCCATATAAAATCCTGGTAAAGCCGATTTGTCATAGATAGGAATCCAGTCGTCAGCTACATCATAGAGATCAACGACTCCCTGAAGCTGATTGGGAATGGAAAGTTCCGGTATTCTCAATGCTAACCGGCAAGCTTGTGCTTTGGCCTGATCAGTCAAATTTCGATTAAACTCATCAGGATCTTCGATCCATTCCTGGGGATCACAAGCTGGGTCCTGGCTACCGGTTAGGATATTCCCACCAACCTCAGGCCGCCAGTAGGCAGCAATGTCATTATCTGAAAAGGTCATGCCAGCCATTTCATCCTTAAAACCTTCGGGTGGAGCCAGTTGAACGACTTCATGGCGTAGCGCCTTTGTTTTAATATTCATTTCTTCTTCCACCCCTGCCAATCGGTTGATGACAAAGGAGTGAGGTCCGGCTGCATTAACCACTACCGACGCTTCAATGATAGACCCATCCTCTAATTCCACACCCTGAACCCGCCCTTGGGACTTATTAATACCGCTTACCTTAGCTTTATAAATAAATTCAGCCCCATGATTCTCGGCCGCAACCTGCACATTATGCACTGACAAGATGGGATCGGTAATGTAACCACCTTCAGAATAAGTAATGGCACCTTTGATGGGATCTCCGTTAGGTGTACCAAAATCTTCTTCATCAGGTGTCTGCGGCGGGGTAAAACTTTGAACAGACAAACTGGGATATTTGGCTTTAATCATATCCTTGTCTAAATCCTCATAGTCGATTCCCAAAGCATCAAAATTTGCTTTGACTTTACTAAGATTTTTATTTCTTTCTGATTTAAAAAGCATAATCCCCAGTTTTCTAAATTCAGCAGTTCCCTGAGGGTCTTTGGCTCCAAGATACTTTTCCCAGTCTTTCCAGTGAGGAAAGCTTTCCGCCGCGACAGCGGTACCATCCAAAGTAGAATAGTGCATGCGAACCACTGCACAGGAATTAGCCGTAGAACCATTTCCTGCTGCCGGTAACTTATCGATGGTTAAGGTCTTTTTTCCTTGCTTGGCCAGTTCAAATGCGATTGTGCACCCAATAATTCCGGCTCCTATGATTATAACATCATATTTTGAACTCATAAATACTCCAGTAATTTCTTATCGTTTAGTGATTCATTATTAAAGTTGCTTTGACTGGCAACCTTAATAAAATATAATCATTGATTAATCTTTCTTGATTTAATGAGTAATTTATTTTTAAAACACTGTCAATATTTTATTAATATATTATAAAAATATCATTGACGTACCACAAAACCATATGTAGTCTTTTATCTAAATCAGGGTGTTCTCGTTGATCAAGGGCAAATTGAATAAAATAATTTGAATTGGATTTTTTAAAATTTAATCCCAATTTTGGAGTACGGATGACCAAAGATGAAGTATATAAAATATTGCAACAGGAAATTGTTACCAATATTATTCCAGCAGGTGAGGTTCTGAATGAGAAGGACCTGATGAAACGATTTAAAATTGGCCGTTCTCCCTTACGAGACGTACTCGTTAAGCTTCATATGGAGGAGTTGTTAAATAGTTTTCCCCGATTGGGGTACCTGGTCACCTCCCATGATATTTCTGAGGTACGGGAATTGGTTGAACTACGAAGAGAACTTGAGGGCTTCGTCGGAACTTTGGCTACAGAGCGGATCAGTCAGGAACAATTAGAAAGGATTAAAACAGTTGTCGAGAAAGCCGAAAAGGAGCAACCGAGCCAGGCTTCTATCAAAAACATATCGGATTATTTCGACACTCAATTCCACAGTATTCTTTATGAAGCAACCCAAAACCGTAAATTGATCAAAATTTTAGGCGAATTGCATATCAAAATGCTTAGGATTTGGTTTCATATTGGCTTTGATACGGTAGAATTTTCGACAAAGATTGAAGGAATGAAGCAAGTCATTCAGGCGCTTGAAGAGAAGGATGCCCAAAAAGCCAGAAAAGCACTGGAAGAACATATGGACGTTTATGCTGCTCAAATGAAAGAAAAATTTATCACAATATAGTTAGTGTTCGAACGAAAATTCCATTATTGGATATCAACCCGGTAATTGGGGGTATCGCTGCGAAGTCTCACGATCCTCGTAACTATCGGCTATTTAACTGTTTAAGCCTTTGCTAAAAAATGTACATGTCCCCAAATTACCTACTTTTTGTTCAGACACTAGTTATAGAATTATTTCAACCTTAAATTTAATCGAAAGAGGTAAAAATGACACTTAACATTCAAACCGTTCCTGAAATAGAAAATATTCCTGAATCCAAACGTGTTCCTATTCTAAGAGCCTGTGAGGGGAAAGAAGATTTGGCGAATTTAGCGGCCGGAAACCCTGATATGGAAATGCCTGACTTTATCACTGAACGGTTAAAAGAGCATATAAAAACTGGTCTGATGCCATATACACACTATTATGGACTACCAAAACTTCGCACAGCCTTATCACAAAATCTGGAAGATGAGTGGCGTATTAAAGCTAATCCAGAAACGGAACTTTTGATTACCATCGGTGTTTCTGAAGCTTTGTATTTAATTATGCGTACTATCCTGCATCCTGGTGATGAAATATTATTACCGAGTCCCCATTACGGTAGTTATTATCAAAATTGTATTGCCTGTGGAGCAAAACCAGTCCTGGTTCCTCTTGATGAACAAAATAATTTTGATCCTGATTTTGATTTAACGGAAAAAGCCATAACTCCAAAAACCAAAGCTTTGCTATTCTGTAATCCTAATAATCCTTTAGGAACTGTATGGTCAAAAGAGATATTGGAAAAACTGGCCGAATTTGCTTTGCGTCATGATCTCATCATCCTGATGGATGAAATTTACAGAGAATTTACCTTTTATGACGAACCGTTCAGCATTGGGTCTATTCCTGAAATGAGAGATCGTACCTTCACACTTGGAGGCTTTTCCAAGTCTTATATGATGATGGGACTGCGAACCGGTTTTGTTACCGGTCCGGCAGCTGTTATGGAAGCGGTTAAAAAACTGCACTATTGTATTACTTTCTGTTGTCCGATCAGCGGTCAGATTGGAGCGTTGGCAGCATTGGAATGCCCAACGGAAGAGATGGCCCGAATTAAAGCAGATTTTAAAAATCGTATCGAAGTGTTATATCAAGCGGTGATTTCCATATCGGGTGTGACCTGTGCACAACCTAAAGGGGCTTTTTATATTTTTCCTAATTTTTCAGCATTTGGCAAAAGCGCCATGGACCTGGCGATTGATATGATAGAAAAGGCTAACGTAATTGCACTACCGGGTACTGAGTTTGGAGAACTTGGAGAAAGCCATTTAAGGTTATCAGTCTGCGCCAGACCGGATCGGATCAAGTTAGGTATCAGCAGATTGCAGGAGTATGCAACAAAATATCTAAAGAACTAGAAGAATCTACAGCTTAATATTGGCTGTTCGTCATTTTGCATGGGTAATATAAACCCTAAACACAACAATTATTTAAAATACCTGTTAAGTAAATAACCACGGACCACACTGAATACACAGAAAGTATTTTGCATAACGCAGATAAGAATTTTATGTATTCTTTATTAGTGATTAATTAGTGTCTGGCCGAGAATGCTATTATTTACTTTCAATCCGGTAATTAGGGGTATTGCTACGAAGTCTCGCGATCCTCGTAACAACCTGGTATTATAATGCATAAGTCTTTGCTAGAAAATGTACATGTCCCCAAATTACCTACTTTTCATTCAAGCACTAATTAGTTTTAACACTCAAAACCGTTTTAAACATTTTTCAGTGTGGTCTGTGTGGTCCGTGGTTAAAGCGTTTTTGTACTTAGAACAAAGGACATGGGGTACTAATTAGAGTAGTAAATTAAACGGATAGATTTGTAGCTATCAAAAAGGTGAATTCTTAGCGAGTTGGGATTGTGAACAGATGTAAGACAGGTACAATCCCATAAATTTTTAATAGAGAGGTAATTTTGAAAAAGAGACTGGAACGAGAAATAGTAAATTGCGACCTTCTGGTAGTCGGCGCCGGCCTTGCAGGGTGTATGGCCGCTATCAAAGGTGCTGATCAGGGACTTGATACAATCGTCGTCGAGAAGGCGAATGCATATCGAAGTGGTGCTGCTTCTACCGGAGTAGACCATATCTGGGCACATTTTCCAGAGATACAAGGCCCGATCGGATATACTGCAGAGGATCTTATAGAAGACCATATGGATAAGGTCGGTGGTATGATTCATGAGGATTTATTACGCACAATCACTTTGAATGCACTGGACAGAATCCACGATCTGGAAAAAATGGGAGTAAAGGTACGGTACGAGGATAGTAAACTCCCCGGTGGCTATATCCTTGTTCGCCAGATTCATAGTGTCGTTAATACTTTGAATTTTGATGGGCGTGATATGAAAATCAAGATGACAAAGGAGATGAAAAGACGGGGTGCTAAAATTATCAATCGGGTAATGATTAATGGTCTCCTCAAAAAGGATGGTGTGGTCATCGGTGCTGTTGGCGTAGGGACACGGAATAAAAAGCTTTACATATTTAAAGCCAAGGCTGTGATCATGTCGACTGCCAGAATTTCAGGCGGTAGGATGTTCAATGAACCGGGCCCGGGCGCCGGAACCGCTTTCAATGTTCGTTGGCCAGGAAGTGAGACCGGTGACGGTAAAATCGCTGCGTTCAATGCCGGAGCAGAGTTAATTAATCTTGAATTCTCCCATCACCGTGTCAATTTTAAAAATTTCGTTAGAGGTGGTGGTTTACCATATAATTCTTATTCACCGGCAGGACAAGGAATTAATGCGGCGGGTAATGTCATTATGCCA
>JABHWU010000048.1 GCA_018657625.1 Deltaproteobacteria bacterium
ACTAATTAGTGGCTGAACGAAAATTCAATTATTGGATATAAGTCCGGTAATTAGGGTACACGTAACAACTTGGTATTTAATCATTAAAGTATTTTCTACAAATTGTACATGTCCCCAAATTACCTACTTTTCGTTCAGACACTAATTATGTCTTGAAATAGGTTATTAGGTAAAGGTGAATTTAGGTGATTTTACTTTTTAGGTTTACTTTTTTGTATATCTCCCATTCCTGATCTTTAATTTCCTGGCAGCTTTTAAAACTGTATCAACATAGGTCTTGCTATGATTATATTCCCATATCACTTTTTCTTGTTTTTCTTGACTTAAACCAGGTTTCCAACCATGTTCTCTAAGATAATTGGCAACTGAATAAATCGCATCCGGATACCAGTATAAATTAACAGAACCACTATTATCACTGTCGATACCCCATTTTAAATAACTGGTCGGTAAGAATTGAGGGATTCCAAAAGCACCCGCATAGCTACCTTTATAGTAAAAAGGGCTTTGCTTTTGACGCATTATGATCGTTAATAAGGCGTTCATCTGGTCATGGGCCCAACGATTTTTTTTGGATAGCCTTTTTAGCTCGTATAACTGCCTTTCTGAGGGATTTTCTTTTTTAGCAATTTTTATTTTTCGATTTTCATACTCAATAATAATGGATGAAAAAACGGAAATTACTGGATAATCACCCATGACATTTCCTAACCCGGTCTCCACCAAAAGAACTGCGACAATCAATTCTTTATTTACCAGATATTTTTGACTGGCTCTTTTCAACAGCGTCCGCCAACGCTTCAAAAAACGATTTCCAAGGAAAATTGAATAGGGAGATAAAAAATTTTTATAATGATCAGCCGGATCCAGATTAACGATATTTTTTTCGATCACGATTGGAATCTTCTTTAATTTCCGGTGACCAAATATTTTATTTAAATAGATCTGGTTAAATACCTCACTCTTGAATTCCTGTATTAAAAAGTCCCTTTCCTTTTTGTTGAAACTGACCCCTTTCGCAGATAACTCAACAGACAATCCAACAACTAAAAATAACACGCATAAGCAGCCACTAATTTTCACTAATTGTAAATGAAACCATCGATCCCTGATCAGTCTATTTCCCATTACTGTTTTATTTTGGAGTTACATCATTTAAAAAATCTATAAACTCTTTATATTGATAGCTAACACCACTGGATGTATTCTGGACCTCCCCCATATCTGTCAGAGTTGCATAATAGGGTAAAGCGATGGTTTGAAAACGATCAATCTGCATTTTCAAATTTTCATCGGCATGTTTGCCACCATCTGTGAACAAGCGCACAGCTACAAAACTCTTTTTTATCATCTCATGGACTTCTCTATTAGCCAAAATATTTTGTTCCATCCAGCGGCAGTTGATACAAGTATAACCGGTGAATTCCAATAGTATTCGTTTTCCTTCTTTTTGGGAAATTTTCATAGCTTCGTCTAATGAGTCAAGCCAGATTATTTCATTTGACTCTTCTTCACTAATCAGATTTTCACCGGTTGAGATGATATGCTTAACAGGTGGCAGAACTGCATCAATCAAACTGCCCAGTGATTTATCGTTTCTGCCATTGAAGACAAATACCAATAACACGCCTAATAACAAGGTGAACAACCACTGTGATTTATTTCGTTTTGCCTTAAAATTCGTCCATACCAGATATAATACTCCAATTCCCAATAATATCGTCCAGGTATAGATTGCGGTATTCCTGCTCAGTAACTCAGTTCCCCATACCAAATCAGCATTCGATAGGAACTTAAACGAGGCCATGAGCTCTAAAATCCCCAGAATTACCTTTGTTCTGATTAACCAGGTCCCGGAGGTACCCTTTAATTTAATGATAAGTTTCGGAAGCAATGCTAAAATAAAAAAGGGAATGGCAAACACTGTTGAAAAGACCAGCATACCTATAATTGGCCATAGGCGTTCTCCTTGGGTAGCCGCTATCAACATAGTTCCAACAAATTGAACGGTACAGGTAAAGGCCGTCAGGGTAAAAGTAAATCCCATCAATAAAACACTAAATATACCTGAATAAGACCGGGATTTTTGGTCGAAAAAATTAACAATGCCTGATGGCAACTGAATTGTAAAAAAACCAAACAAACTGAATGCGAATAAAATAAAAACAATGGCGATGACCAGATTCACCACTGGATTGGAAGCCAATTGCAGTGCCGTCCCTGCTCCAAATACAATAGTAGTGATAATTCCCAAACCGGTATAAGTGACAATAATACCAAGGCAGAAAATAGTCGCCAGCTTAATTAATTGAAGCGGTTTTCCCTCCGCAACCTTCGAAAAATATGAAACCGTGATCGGAATCATCGGAAATACACAAGGTGTTAACAATGAAGCCAGCCCCATTAAAATCGCTAAAATAACAAATCCCCAGATTCCATCAGCCAGCATATCATCCAATTGCTGAGAACCACCATTGATAGGGAGTTTATCGATATTACGGGGAGCAAATAGATATTCAGGCCTCGCTTCTGCCGCTACAATTTCAAATGGTGTTAAAATAGTAATTGTTCTGGGTGGTAAACAAATTCGATCGTCGCAAGCCTGATATTTAACGGATGTCTTGATTTGAAATTGACCAGATAAGTCTTTTTGTAAAGACTCGAAATTTTGATAAAAGCGGGCACTACGTTTGTGATAAGATAACTTAATTCCGATGGCTTTATCAAAATCAAATATCGGTCGACTTTCATAAACCGGTCCATTAATTGTTAATTCACTGGTTTTTATATTTAAGGTCGTTGGTGGTGGAGAGTCTTCTCCCTGAGGCAAGATTGAATAAATATGCCATTTTTTTTTGATTTTAGCCGTAATCTCAAGCCTGGAAAATTCACCTTTATGAATTATCTCCGGAACGAGCTTCACCTTAAATTGCACAATATTTTTGAATTCCTCAGGCACGAAATCCTGGGCACTGATACTGGTAGTAAAAAATAGCACCAAATAAATCAGTGACACTCCAAATAACAATGATTTGACATTATTTTTTTTAATAATCATCTACTGTTTCCGAATTTTCCTCTGATAGATTTTCTGACATTTTATACTCACCTTCTGCCCATTTTCCTAAATCGATTAAAGAACAACGCTCGCTGCAAAAAGGCCGGTAAGCATTACCTT
Organism: Deltaproteobacteria bacterium; assembly: GCA_018657625.1. GTDB lineage: Bacteria > SAR324 > SAR324 > XYD2-FULL-50-16 > XYD2-FULL-50-16 > JABHWU01. The sequence continues at coordinate 3,179 of JABHWU010000048.1, forward strand.
GCCATTTTTTTTCCTGATAACAGACCGGACACTTCACCATCCTGTCTTTCTGCTCTGGTTTCATAGTGCAAGTTCTTTTTAAATTAATGAATTAAATGACAACTTCCTGGGTCCATTTATATTTATCTTCTATTTCCCCTTTTTGGATTTGAGTCAGCAAATGATATAATTGTTGCATAATCGGACCGACGGACTGGCCATTATCATAAAAATTAAACCACCGGTTTTTAAACCAGATTTTACTAACTGGGGACAAAACCGCTGCAGTACCACAAGCGGCCACTTCGATAAATTCTTTTATCTCATTCTGGAGATGAATCGGTCTTTCTTCAATAGCTAATCCTATTTCCTGTTCAGCCAATTGCATTAATGATATTCTGGTCACACTTGGCAAAATAGCTTTCGATTTGGGTGTCACAAAACGATTATTGGTCATTGCCACTAAAACATTTGCAGATCCGGCTTCTTCCAGATATTTTTTTTCAGCAGCATCTAAATACAAGGCTTCATTTGCTCCCAATTCTTTAGCTTTTTGAGTAGCCAGCAAACCACCAGCATAATTGGCGCCAATTTTATGGCTCCCGGTTCCATTAGGAGCTGCCCTGTCAATATCCGAAACCGCCAGGGAAATTAAAGAAACACCACCACCTTTATAATATGGCCCAACCGGTGAAACAAATACCCGAAAAATAAATTCTTTAGCTGGTGATAAACCTAAATTATCAGCAACTCCGATTAACATTGGCCGAATATATAAAGAAGCACCGGAACCATAGGGTGGAATCCAGGCATAATTAGCTTTTACGGTTTGATGAACGGCTTCTAAAAACAGGTCTTCCGGTACGACCGGCATTAAAATCCGTTCCGCTGACTTGATCAATCTTTTTGCGTTCATTTCAGGACGAAATAATAGAACCCTGCCATCTTTAGCTGTTTGTGCCTTTAAGCCCTCAAAGCATTCCTGAGAATAATGTAAAGCCGGAGCACCTTCATGCACTTGTATTATTTCAGATTCTATCAATTCACCTTTAGACCATTTCCCGTTGGTATAAACAGCTTCAAAACGCAATTCTGTTTTAATGTATCCAAACCCCAGTTCTGACCAATTAATATCTTTTTTTTCCATCTTTAATCTCAGGATTAGTTTAAGTGATTAGATAGTGTCTGAATGAAAAGTAGGTAATTTGGGGACATGTACAATTTGTAGAAAACACTTTAATAATTAAATACCAAGTTGTTACGTGTACCCTAATTACCGGACTTATATCCAATAATTGAATTTTCGTTCAGCCACTAGTTAATTTTATATAAAAAGCAGATTATTTTATCTTCTAAAATATATTCTCCAGCACTATATTAAGATTGAATAGTGTTGGTTTCCACCATACCAAAAAGGCTGCCAATGATATCCAGGGACCAAAGGCTATTTTTGTCGCAATTTTTTGCCGATTCAATCTAATAATGATCAGGCCTCCTAAAATACCAAGTATTGACGCCCATAGAACAATAAAAAACAGAGATTGCCAACCCATCATAAAGCCAACCAATCCCAACAAAGTTGCATCTCCATCTCCCAAGCCATCACGCTTTCTAATAGCACGATATATATAAGCCACCCAGTGAAACAGACCCGCTCCGATCAGTAAACCAATAATCGATGATATTTTTTCAGGTTGTGGGATAAAAAAAAGCCAGATCATCTGAATCAACAATCCCAAAATAATACTACCAGGATATATTTGCATGGATTTTAAATCATAAATTGCGATAAAAAACAAAATTTCGAAAATACAAATATACCTAATCAGATCCAGGGACAACCCTGTTTTCTTAAAGATTAATAAAAGCAAAATCGCATTTAATACCTCAGCACCGGGGTACCAGATGGGTATTTTCTGGTTACAACTCTGACATTTACCAAGAATACCAATGTATCCTAATACTGGAATCAAGGCCAGGATACTGATTTTTGTATGGCAATTTGGACAACGGGATCGTCCCCATAATGACTGCTGTTGATATATGCGGTATGAAGTGTTAAACAAAAAAGAACCTAACACCAATCCGCATATAACAATAAATAGATCGACAAGAATCATCAAATCAATTCGGATAGGATATCACACTGCTCTATCGCAGTGTTTGCAGGATTAATTCTATTTTATCACGACCATCTAGTTTTGTTTTTTTCAAAACTGCAATATGTTTTTTTTCTTCAGGTGTTAAAAAGCTTTTCGATTCAAGTTCTGATACTTCATTATCAAGTTTTAAGTGTGCTTCATACAACCGGTCCAAATCGTAATTCGTTTTACGATGTTTTTCAATTAACTCTAAATCTTTTTTTTCCATAGGACCCCCTAAATGATGTGGTTACTGTTTAAATACTATCAATGATGTTCATCAAATCAGTTTTGTATTTTTCTTGTGTGTTTTGCAGCAATTCCTTTGTCGCACCACAAAGATTAAAATAAAATTTAATTTTAGGTTCCGTTCCTGAAGGTCTGGCGGTAATCCGACTACCATCCTCTAAATAATATGCAAGCACATTTGAATCAGGAAGGTCTATCGTATCAATGGAATTACCTGTTTGACAATCAATAATTTCTCCTTTTTGATAATCCTTAATAATCTTGACATTGACACCAGCTATTGATTTCAAAGGATTTTCTCGGAGGTATTTCATAATCTCTTTAATTTTTTCAGCACCACTTTTCCCTTTGATCACCTTATTAATTAAAGCATCCTGATGATATCCAAACTGCTGGTGTAATTCTTCCAGTCGATCTATGGTTGTCTTGCCAGATGCGGATAATTCAGCACACAATTCAGCGAAAATCATGGCAGCCATAACGGCATCTTTATCTCTGACAAATGTATCAAAAACATAACCATGACTCTCTTCTGTTCCAAAAATAAAAGAGCCTGATTTATTTTCTTCTAGTTCTCTGGTGATGCCACAAATGTATTTAAAACCAGTCAATACCTCAAATGATTTTATTTGATAAGAATCAGCTATTTTTTGACCGAGTGTAGAAGTAACAATCGTAGTCGCATATACACCATCAGCTGGAAGTCGATTTTTTTCTTTTAATTTCCTTAAATAGTAGTCCAATAACAATTGACCGATTTGATTTCCATTCAGCTTCTGCCATTGATTCTGATGTTTGACCATAACACCAATTCGATCGGCATCCGGGTCAGTAGCAATAATTAAATGGTCATCACTGCCGGCAGCTTTGATGGCCAGGTTCAGAGCCGATACTTCCTCAGGATTTGGGTATTCCACCGTTGGAAAATTACCATCCGGCATCTCCTGTTCCCTAACCACACTAACTTTATGGAACCCCCGTTTTTTTAATACCGCTCGTACAGGAATATTTCCTGTGCCGTGTAAAGGGGTAAAAACAACTCCAAAATTCTCATTCTGTTGTTTATCTGCCATAGATAAGGTACAAACCTCATCATAGTACTGCATTTCTAGCTCTAAGTCAATATACTGGACCAGCTTTTTATTGATAGCCGATTGAAAATCAAAATACTTTATTTCATCAAAACTTTTAATCTCATTAATTTTTTCGATGATACCAACATCGTGAGGAGGCGTAACCTGGCAACCATCATTCCAATAAGCTTTATAACCATTGTACTCAGCTGGATTATGGCTGGCTGTGATCACAATACCAGCGGTCGCTTTTAGTTGTCTCACAGCATAAGATAACATAGGCGTTGGTCTGAGGTTGGAGTATACATATACTTCAATATCGTTAGCAGATAGAACACAGGCAGCTTCCTGGGAAAATTCTTTAGAGAAATTACGGCTATCATAGGCAATTGCTACAATCGGTTTTTGATATTTATTATCAACCGTCGCCAAAATGTAGTTTGCCAATCCCTGAGTTGCTAATCGAACAGTATAAATATTCATTCGATTAGATCCGGCACCGATAATACCCCTCATACCTCCGGTACCAAATTCAAGATCTTTGTAAAAACGATCAGTTAACTCGGCTTCATCATTTGTTTCAATCAACTGACTGATTTCATCTCTAAAACCTTGATCAAATGCTTTATTATCTGCCCATTGTTTGGCTTTATCTAATATTTTATTATCCATATCATCTCTTTTATATTGGAATTTTCAGTGATTGATGTCTTTTTTAAAAAAATATCTGTGAAGACTATACCACACCATCGTTTTAAGGTCAATTTTCGTTAAGTTAAAGATGATCTTCAAAATTTGCCTTGTAAACATAATTCCGATTCACATTTCACTATAATAAAAATCCGTCCCCAAAGGAGACAGTAATGTCTTAGCCCCAGAGGGGCATCTCGCATTCACGGATTGGCAGAGCCTTTGGTCTCTGACCATCCTTAGAGAGGATGGATTTAAGTATTAAAATAAAGAACTCCATGGGAGATTTAATAAATTTATGACATTGGAAATAATCTATTTTTTGGGGGAAATGAGAATTACCCCTGTTATTCAAATCTGCCCATTTTTATATGAATGATCTGACGGCGGCTAAATTTTTTTGACTTTCCCTTTAATAAGAATATTTTAGCCTGGTACCATTTCTCATTATTCACCCTGGAATATTCCTGATTTAATTGAATTCCAGGTTCCATTAGTATTAGGCTAAAAGCTGACAGTTCATTTAAAAAAGAAGCATATTTGTCATCTGGATGAATCGCCGTAATGCTAACAGGATGACCCGCAAGGGGAAATCTTTCTGCTTCCTGTGCATCAACTTGATCACAAAAAATGATATCCAGCGAAATAAATACCAAGATTGTACTGACAACTTTAAGATGATTTATATATCTGAATAGCATGGATAATTTCTCTATATTTTAAATATGTAATATCCAAAACATCAATATTTAAAACAATTTAAGTCGTGCCACCTCATTTTTGATACTTTTTTAATAAACATGGCTTAGACCCAAAAAAAATTCAAGGTCAATATTTATTCAGAAAGTGAGAAGTGTATTCAAGAAAGACAAACTAGCACTAGGTAAATCCCGGAGATAACTTAAGTCATTGTTAAAACAATTCTCTTCTGTTTTTTTTATATTGTTAAAATTGTTAGTTTCTGCCAAATCTATTAATATCATTGAATTTAAACTATTCTAAAGCAGTTTGCACATTCGAACAGTGAGCGAAGAACGAAATAACAGAACGCCTCAAGGGAAGGGGTATTATACCCAAAGCAGCGCAATAAAACAATTACCGATGCAGGGATTTCCACTGACACAAAAAAGACTATTGTCGATGCCCCAAGCCAGACAACATAAATGGATAAAAAAATGGTTGGAAGGAATTTATTACAATATATTAAATGGGCAAACTGACTTAAGTACTCTTCCCGGCTTGATGAAACAGTATCAACTCATTGCATCATGGATTGGAATCCAACACTCCAGTGAAAATATTGATAAAAACAGTAAAAAATCATGGCTGGAATGTATTTCCAATTTAGTACACATTCATCAACAAAAAACAAATATTGGAAGACATGAAAATGATTTTTTACCCAATGTCAGAGTCGGGGATATTACATCAACTGCAGTATGGACACCCAAATGTAATTATGGTGTGGCATTAGATAATATCCGAAGTGCCTTCAACGTTGGCTCAATTTTTAGAACAACAGATGGGGCTGGTTTAGCATTTTTGATTTTAGGTGGACATACACCCGGTAAAGAAAACCTGCAGGTTAAAAAGACCTCGATGAAAACAACTGATTGGATTCCGGGTATCCATGCTGCCGCCTTGAAAGATAGCCTGACCGAGTATCGACAAAAGGGATACCCCATTATTGGAATAGAAACAACCGAAAATGCAAAACCTTATCATTTATTCCAGTGGCCGGAAAAGGCAATTATTGTATTTGGAAATGAGGAATATGGGATATCAAATGAAGTGTTATTATTATGTGATGAATTCGTTCATATTCCGATGTTCGGGTTTAAGAATTCAATTAATATTGCTAACGCTTATGCCGTTATTGCTTTTAACATTGCGGCTCAATTCAATTAAAATGGCATTGTAAATGTTAACAGGACTATTACTAATCAGCCGGTACCGGCAGGGAAAAGTCTACCCGCATATTTTACCACTTAATGATTACTACATTCCAATTGCTCAAAATTTAATTCAGGTGTTTCAGAATTCTACTCAATTAAAACGCATCGAAATCGAAGACAAATTGAAAAGATTTCATGCTGATAAAATCAATCCAAAAGTAATTCAGGGTTTATCGAAATTGTTATTTGATCGGTCTGAATTTCAAACTCCGGCTAAAATAAAACCGGATGAAACCAGAGCTGAAATATTTGAAGTGTCCAGAAAGTATTGGCAATCACAAAATCCAGTTCCAACAGATTTTCGAAATCATCAAAAAGAGATTCTTAAATTACTGCCAAAGCAAATCGTGCCTCCAAAAGATGATATAGACGCCTGGTTATATGCGGATATCGGGGCTAATCAAAAATTAACCGATTTCAACCCGATCAAAGCAGAGCAGTTAATCCATCGATATAATCTTAGTCAGGTTCAGGGGCTTCTTATCAATACAAAAGCGCTTAAACTGAAAATAGAAACGATTGATAAACCATCAATGCGAAAAATTTTGCAACATCTTCGGTTCTTCGGATTGTTGTTTTCAATTGAAAGTACTGAGATATTCACAGAAATAACTATCTCTGGTCCATCATCAGTTCTGGAACAGTCCAAATCCTATGGGTTGGAGTTAGCTAATTTCCTACCAGCAATATTCTTACTGAAATGCCCCTGGCAACTTTCGGCAGATGTATACAGTAAACAGCGTAAACGCTTTTTCACACTAATGTTTGACCATAAAAGTCCTTATCAAACACACTTAAAGTCATCTGATTTTTGGGTTAATGAAAAAGTAAGTGATTTAATTTTAAAGATAAATGAAAAGAAAAAATCACCATATAAAGCTTCTAAATCTGATAAAATCATCACTTTATCAGAAAATCGTTTCTTATTACCGGACTTCAAAATTGAAAATAAAAAAGAAAAAAGTAAGTATTATATTGAATGGATTCGATTCCAAACTAAATGGAAATTAGAATGGTTAAAAAAAGTGCATTCTGAAATTCCATCTAATTATATATTTGCCATAAAAGGGAAGCGGATAAAATTAAAGCAGTTGTCTGAAATGTATAATCATCAATTACTAATATATTCCAACACCTTTACAGCTCCGGCAGTTTTAAAACAAATTGAAAAAAATTAGCTTTGTATATTGATTATAGCGACCACCATTCTAATAGTCCCACAAAATTAAGGGACAGGTAACACAAAAAGTACTTCTTGCTGCCAGCGTCGCAATTCATTCTCAATTTGGCATTCCAATTAAAATAGCATCAGTCAATAACAATGACGTTTGCTATATAACAGCGTAATTCCAGTGAGGTTACGACTAAAAAGGCTGATACTTTGCAGCCATAGTTTAAAAGAAAGGAAAACGGTGGATTGATTGTTTACGGTGGTGTAATTTTTCCATTTAAATCCCAGAGATCTTCCCAGGTTTGCTTGTCTTTCCAGAGAAATACCTGTCCCTTGATCAACCGGCATCCTTTTTCAATTTGAGCAATTGCTTTCATTTCTTCCTCAGATATCGGATCTGAAACGGCACTCTGTAAATTACTGAAGTAATGATTTTCCTGGATTGAAAATGGAATAGGAACCTGTCCGCGCTGTATTGCCCATTTGATACAAACTGTCGCCGGATGAATATTCAATCTTTCCGCAATTTTGATAATAACCGGATCCTCTATATCAACAGTATCTTCAGGAGTTTTATCCCGTTCAGGTCGTGCGGGTGAACCAATAGGGCAAAATCCAATAGGTTGAACCTGATGATCTGTTAAATATTGAAATAGCTCCTGCTGTTGAAAATGGGGATGCAACTCCATTTCATTACAAACCGGTTTTATATTGGCATCTCTTAATAATAACGCCATTTTTGGCTGTGTCATATTACTGGTTCCGATATTTTTCACCCATCCTTTTTCATGCAAGGCTTCCATTTGTCGCCAGGTTTTCATGTAGGTTTCATGAATATATGGCTGGGCGTTTTCATTTCTAGCATTCACATCACAACCCGGTGCATGAAAATTTGGAAAGGGCCAATGGATCAGAAACAGATCCAAATAATCTAATTGAAGATCTTTTAAGGATTGTTCACAGGATTTAGCTACCTCTCCGTGCATATCATTCCAGACCTTGGATGTTATCCAGAGTTCATCACGTCTGATGCCACTTTCCATGACTGTTTTCAATGATTTTCCAATCGAGGCTTCATTTCCATAAACCGACGCACAATCAAAATGCCTGTAACCAATTGCGGCTGCTCCCTCAACCGCTTTTGCGATCTCTGCTGCTGAAAAACAATCAGAGCCGAAAGTTCCCAATCCAATCACTGGTATTTGATCTCCTGATGCTAAAGTTTGTTTGGGAACTGAATTCGGATCAACACCCGTTACATTTTCGTTTTCAATCGTCATAATCTGAAATGGGATTGGGGTTAATATAAAAATGGAATGATGACAAACATCATATTATTAAACAAAACACTTTAAATTTATAGATCATCTTTTTTACACACCATATTCAATCAGTTTAGTCTTTAATCGCTTTGTTACATAACGACTTTTTTGAACCTTACTTCCGATTCTTTTTAGGATTAATTTAGCCGCCGTTTCACCGATTTCACTAATCGGCTGACTGACAATAACTGAAACACCCTTTAAATGTGGCGGGAACCGGATATCATCAAAACCGGCCGTGTGAATGATTGATGCTATACCGTTTACTTTTCTTTCGGACAAATATCGCATAACGCCGATGTGCATATAATAATTGGAAACAAAAAGGAATTGTGGTGGTTTCTCAATATTCAATAATTCTTTGGCTAACAAATAACCACTTTCTTCTGTAAAATCTCCATATTTGATAATTTTCTGATCCGGTTGAATATTATAATCTCTCAAAGCTCTTTCATACCCTTTAAATCTCTCCTGAGCATTTGATAGGGTTTTCTCACCACCAATAAACCCGATTCTGGACGCACCTTTATCAATTAAGTATTCAATTGCAGAGTAAGCAGCATTGATATTGTCAACCATTACCATATCTGCCGCAAAATTTTCAATATACCGATCTACAATGACTACTGGTATTCCAGCCTGCCGCAAAATTTCATAATTAGAACTACTATTAGTGGTGGGGACAATAATAACACCATCAACTTGTTTATCCCTTAAAACCTCAATTCTATTTTTTTCACATTTTACATTATTATTCGTCCCGCAAATTAGCAAAGAGTATCCACTTTTAAATAGGGTTTCATCAACTTTAGCCGCAATATTCATAAAAAAGTTTTCTGAGATATCGGGGGTTACAAATCCAATCGTGTAAGTATCTTTGGTTTGATACCATTTTGAAAGCGCAGGTGCTTTATAGTCTAGAGTCTCTAGACATTTTATAACCTTATCTTTGGTAGCTGATGATATGCGAGGGTCATCATTCATAACTCTGGAGACCGTTGATGTCGATACCTCTGCCAGTTTGGCGATTTCTTTAAGCGTGATAGCCATTTTTCAACCCATCAAAAAAAATTTGTGTTTATGTTTAATTTACTCATATTCTTTTTACTTCAATCAAGGGGAGGTATTTTTCGACCAGCTCCTTTGAAATGACACCCGTCTTAAAAAACTGAGTATTAGCCATGCCGCATGCAATTCCAAGTTTAATTATATCAATGGGCGACTTTTTATTGACCATACCTACTGCACAACCACCGATAAAAGCATCTCCTGATCCAACAGCATTTTTAACTTTCAATTTAGGATGTCTAAAGTGAAAAATCTCATCATTGATAGCTGCCAAACAACCATTCTCGCCCAAACTAATAACTGGTGATTGGATGCCTTTCAAATAAAACGCTTTTAAACTTTTTTTTAGTAATTCCTCGTTAATCAATAAATCATCGACAAAATCTGATATCTCATCTTTATTGGGTTTGATTAAATAAGGAACGGCTTTTATGGCTTTTTTAAAGGTATTACCACTGGTATCCAGTAAGAACGGCTTATTTTTACGTTTCGCTTTTTCTATTAAGGTATTGTAAAAATCAGTTTTCAGACCAATGGCCAAACTCCCTGAGGCAGTAACAATATTTGATTGGTTTAGCAGTGAATCATATTGTTTTAAAAACAATTGTTGTTCTTCCAAACTAATTTCTGGACCCTTTTCCAATATTTCTGTTGAAAGACCGCTGCTTTGATCAAATATATTAATACAGGATCGACTCTCACCCTTTATTTTTGTGAAAGCTGTCTGAATGCCAAGTTTTTTTAAATCATTCTCAATAAAATTACCGCTAAAACCACCAATAAAACCACAAACCATAACAGCAGCATCAAGTAATCTGGCGACCCTGCAAACATTGGAGGCTTTTCCACCCGCGTTGGCTGTCATTTCCAGTGGTCTGGCCACACTGCCGATATTTATTTTTTCAACCGCATAAACCCGATCAATTGCAGGATTTAGATGGATGGCTAATATCATATACTCCCTACTTTAAGACGCTGGCCCGGTCATTAGACTGACAAATTTTAATTTTATGGCGTACCACCTTAACAACTTTATCTCTGGCCGCTGCTAAGTAATGTCTGGGATCTGTATCTTTAGGATTATCATTTAATCGTTTGCGAATGGTATCAGCAAACGGAATCTTTAATTCGGTGGCAATATTCACTTTACTAATTCCTCTTTGTACGGCCTCAGTAACTTGTACATCAGCTAATCCGGAGGCACCGTGTAAAACCAATGGAATACTGACCAGTTTTCTGATTTCTGATAATCTTTTAAAATCCAACTTGGGAATCCCTTTGTATAAGCCGTGGGCAGTACCAATAGCGATGGCCAAAAAATCAATGCCCGTTTTTTCTACAAATTCGACAGCTTCTTCAGGAACAGTAAACGCAGCCTCTTCTGCGCTAACTTCCAGATCATCCTCTACTCCTACTAGACGCCCTAATTCACCTTCCGCTGAAACTCCAGCCGCATGCGCCATTTCAACTGTTTTTCTAACCAGTTCTACGTTTTCTTCAAAAGGGAGTTCGGCACCATCAATCATAATTGATGAATAGCCACTAACGACACACTGTACAACCATTTCATAGGTAGTACAGTGATCAAGATGAAGGGCAATGGGGATATTGTTAATTTCTGCAGCTTTTTTTACAATGGCGGTAACATAATGTAGTCCGGCATAATTAACGGTTCCGGGAGTTGTTTGTATTATCACTGGTGAATTCTCAGCCACAGCGCCTTCACAAACGGCCTGGACAGTTTCTAAATTGTGAACGTTAAAGGCAGGAATAGCGAAACTATTCTCTGATGCGTATTGAAGCATGTTAATGGGATTCTGCAGATGCATTTTTATAACTCCAAAATAATTTTGCGATTCATATTACCGGATGTTTTAATTTCATTAAATATCTCCCCGATATTTTCAAAAGGTACTGCTTGATTTATAATGGAACGGGAATCAATGACTCCTTTTTCCAAATAACGAACGGCTGTTGTCCATTCATTTCCGGGATAAGGAGCTGAATAGGACATCCAGGATCCCTGGATAATCAATTCTTTACGATTAATTAATTCAAAATCTTTATGACTAATTTCTACTTTTGAAGTAGGTGTCCCAATAAACATAACCTGGCTTTTACCAGAGGCTAAGATTAAAGATAAGTTAATTGTGAGACTGGAGCCTACAGCATCAATAACAATTTCAAATCCTTTTTCACCATTATAAACATCAAGATCTGATTTAAAATTTCCTGACATTGGATTAAATATTCCATCTGCGCCGTGATTTTTAGCATTTGCCAGTTTTTTATCGTCAATATCAAAAACTGCAATATCATTAACACCCAGGTTTTTGACACACTGTAGCGCCAACATGCCTATTGTTCCCATACCGATGATAGCTACCGAAGGATTTTTACTGAAATTAATATTATTTAGGGCATGCAACACTACAGTGATAGGTTCAATCAGGGCACCCTCAATAAAGCTGACTTTATCGGTCAGTTTTACTAAATTCCGTATTGGCGCTTTGACATATTCAGCCCAACTACCCGGGCTTCTCGATCCAATAAAAGAATAATTTTTACAGAGTGAATGATTCCCAGTCAGACACTCCCGGCAATTATGACAAGGTAAAAGAGGTGCGCAAGCGACTTTATCGCCAATTTTAATTCCGTATTCATTATCTGCGACTGCTTCAACCACACCTGAGAACTCGTGACCCAGCACAATTGGATAGAAATGGGCGCCGTCGTTTAAAACACGGGGCAGGTCAGAGCCACATATTCCGGTGACTTTGACCTCGATTAGAGCTTCATTGATTTCAGGAATGGGTTTTTTCAATGATTCTATACGGATATCATTGTCTCCGTACAATACGGCTGCTTTCATATTTAAGGTCCGGTTTTGGTTTTAATCTGATCTAGTTTTTGAAATTTTTCCTTCAAGCTATCATATAGTTCTAGGAATAACCCAAAATAATCACGATAGATTTGATGATTTTTAAAATCAGGCTCGTGGTATCGCTGAATTTTGACTGTTTGATTAACGGCTACTTCAAAGGAGGGAAAATACCCGGTACCAACACCTGCTAAAATAGCAGCTCCTAAAGGTGTTGCAAAATCAGAAAAAGGAACCTGAATCGGTTTTCCGGTGACATCGGATTTAATTTGAGTCCAAATTACACTATTTGCTGCCCCTCCGACACTAATGAGATTGTTGATTTCAGCTTTAACTTCCTGAGCCGTTTTTAGGTTATGTAACAAGGTATATGCAACCCCTTCCATCACTGATCGAATGATATCTGTTTTTTCAGTTTGGAAATTAAGTCCCACAAAAGTTCCTTTTGCCCGGGGATCCCAAAGTGGTGATCTTTCTCCTGACATGTAAGGTAAAAAAACCAATCCCTTACTGCCCGGTGACGATTTTGAAGCCAGATAACTCATAATTTCAAAAGGGTTATCAGTGTTCAGATCATCCGGAGCCTGGATATTTTCAAAAAACTGCTCCCTTAACCATTTAAGCACTCCACCCCCACCGGTGGTTCCCCCCTGCAATAACCATCGCTGAGGCACCACATGATTACTCAGGATAAGTTTAGGATGAATGAGGGCATTCGGTGTCACAATACTCATCCCGCCCGCCTGACCACCTTGTTCCTGGGTTTGTCCGGCATTAAAGACACCAGCCCCAAGCGTACCACAGGCAGCATCTAATCCACCGGCAACAACAGGAATTCCCTTTGGTAAACCGGTTATTTTTGAAGCCTCCTGGGTAACCTCTCCGATAATCTGATGACTGGATACTATTTCAGGAACCAATGAAATTGGTACCTGTAGTTTCTCTGCCATGTCAAAATCGATCTTTCCTTTGGAAATGTTAAATATATGATAACCGTTACAGGTTGACATATCCTGATAAAAATGACCGGTTAATTGATGACCGATAAAAGCATGGCTTTGGAGGATGTGGTGGGTTGCTCGAAATATTTCCGGTTCATTGTCTTCAATCCATTTTATTTTAGGGATAATATATGGCGTAGCTACCGGATTACCTGAAACCTGAATGATTTCATCTTCGGAGATCAGCTGAGTCATTTTTCGGATTTGTTCCACAGATCGAGTATCCAGCCAGATCAGTGCCTTTCTTAAAGGAGATCCGTTTTTATCAACCGGTAAACAGGTTGGGCTTTGGCCAGCCAATCCAATAGCAGTAATGTCATGGGGGTTAACCTTTGTTGAAGCAAAAATATTCAGCAATCCCCGGGTAACAGCCCGCCACCAATCATTCGCATCTTGCTCAGCATATCCTGGTCCAGGATAATCAGTTTGATAAGTCTGGTTGTAAAATGCTTTAACATTTCCCTGGGCATCAAAAACAGCTAATTTGCAGCCGGAAGTCCCGATGTCTATTCCAAGTAAAAACCTCTCTTTCACTGTACCTCTTTTGAATTAGTCAAATATTTAGTGCAACTAATTGCATATTTTTATTGATTTTTGCAATTGATTGCATTTGCTACTTTTTAACTTTTCGAAATTCTTTTTGCAAGAAAAAAATGAAATAATGTCAATTTTATTAGGATATTATTGTTATATGTTTATAATTGCTTTCTCCAATTTCATAGTTTTTTAAATGCCGAAAACAATTTTTGCATTTAAAAAGTAACATATTTAATGCAATATATTGCATAAGCATTACTACATTTACAATCCTCACTGCTAATTTGTATTGGTTTGGGCAATCAGATTCAGATATCGCCAAACCCCCTCCCGTTGTTACTGTCATTTGATCTCTCCAAGAAATAAAAGTCTATATTTCCATTGAAACATGAAATCGACTGAAAAAGTCTTCATTTTTTTAAAGAAAATATTTCTAGTTTATGTTCGGAAAGGATCAATATAATTTGCCGCATTCAATTGTTTAGTACAATAAAGTATTGTATAAAGATACAACATGCGCTATAATATGTCAGTGAAATTGGGATCGTTTAATAAATTGTCATCCAACAAAAATAGTGTAACAACCACTATGTTGACTTTCTTTTTATAAACTAGCTAAGAACATAAAATGAGTACGAGAATTGAAAATATTAACCAACCATCGAATTCAGATGAACTGACTGATTCAGACCAGAAAACAATTCTGGTGATTGACGATGATATCGACAGTTGCGAAATTCTGTATGAGCTTTTCGACCGGAAAAATTATAAAGTATTATGCGGTATCAATGGACAGGAAGGCGTCCGCATTCTAAGCGAACACAAAGAATCTAACAAACCTGTTGATGTTATCATTTTGGATAAGTCGATGCCGGTTATGGACGGTCTTGAGTTTTTAAAACAATCGATACTAAAAGATTATTCACTGACGCCCATTATAATGTTATCAGCAAATTTAACACAAAAAGAAACAGTCGAAGCTTATAGGAATGGTATCTGGGATTCTATTATTAAACAGGGTGATTTAAATATTGTTCTGGAAAGGGTAGCGATTCAATTGGATAAAGTTAATTTTCTGAAAAAAGAGGCGATTAAACAGCAAGAGTTGGTTCGTCTGATTTATGTCGATCAAGTAACAAATCTACCTAACCTAAAAGCATTTTTTAATAAGTATAAAATTATCAACAATGAGATTGCTTTGCTGATCGTTAATCTGGATAAATTCGGAGATATTAATAATATTTATGGAAGACCGGTTGGTGATGATATGCTTAAAAAAGTTTCTCTCCGATTAACCAATTTTTTGGGTGAGGATCATTTTATTGCCAGATTAGGGGGGGCGGAATTTGTCATTATTATCAATAGTCCCATAAAAGATGAAGTGATAAGAACTGCCGGTGTTTTAAAAAATACAATCAATGATACTTATCAGGTAGAAGGTCTAAATATCCATGTCACTGCTAGTATTGGAATTTCTTTTTACCCGGAACATGGTAAAGAAATCACAACTTTATTAAAAAATGCCAATATAGCTGCTTCACACATTTCAGCTAAAGGAAATCGCATCATAGAGTTTGATGAAGAGATGTTGGTAAAGATTCGTCAGGAAAATGAAATAAAAAATGATCTTCGACATGCATTAATTAAAGATCCTCAACAGTTTAGAGTATATTACCAGCCAGTGGTAGACCGAAATAAAATGGCAGTTGGCGCTGAAGCCCTAATTCGGTGGCATCATCCTAAAAATGGCCTTATTCCCCCATTTAAGTTTATCCCTATTGCTGAAAAATCAGAAGATTTGATGGTTCCTTTGACAGAACTGGTAATGGAAACGGTTTGTAAAAAACTCTCAGATTGGAAAAGCGATTCATTCTATGTTTCTGTGAACATCTCGACTGTAGATTTGCTCTCAGATAATTTTATCGACAAATTAGAAGCTCTGATTAAACAATATCATCTAAACAGAGATCTTTTTAAAATCGAAATTACTGAAAGTCATATCATGGAAGACCCAGAAAAAGCTTTTAATGTGATAAAGGAAATTAAAAATAAGTGTCGGCTAGATCTCCTGATTGATGATTTTGGAACCGGTCATTCTGCTTTAAGTTATTTAAAACGTTTCCCAAAAGAGACAATTGTAAAAATCGATCAATCATTTATTCAAAGTATGGCACTGAATGATGAAGAGAAATTGACGCTCTACGGAATTATCAATCTTGCCCTGACCCGAAATATGCCAATTGTGGTTGAAGGGGTTGACAATGTTCCTATTCCTAAAAACATTTTTACTGAAATTGAGGGGATTAATTTGGATCAGTCCGAAACTATTTTTGATGATATTGAGTATATTGAAAAATGGGGACGGTTATCAAATAAATTCAACCCCAATCTGGAATCCTATAAATTAAGTCATGACTGTTTTGAAATGTTAGGTTTGAATGATGATATCGCCAAACAAAAACTAGAAAACAAGGTTTTTAAAATTTTAAAAAGGTTCTCTGTAGAAACCATTTTTAAAGAATTAAAATCATTTGATATTCATAAATTTCAGGGGTTTTTCTTTGATAAACCACTGACAGAAGAAGATTTTGAAAAGAAATATATCAACCCATAAATTTTGGTGTTCAAACTCAAAACATCGCAGTTCTGCACTCATCCTTCGACTCCGCTCAGGGAACCGATGGAGAGACAAGTTTGGAAAACTTCACTGGCTGATATTTCATAGCTTTTCTTTATAATTCCTTACTTCATTCAAATCAGGTACTGAAGTTTGCGCACCTTTTTTTGTCGTACTAATCGCCGCTGCGGTCTTTGCAAAGTTTAAACAATCAATATAAGAATTTCCCTGGGACAACGCCGCGGTAAAGGCCCCAATAAAAACATCTCCTGCTGCTGTTGAATCAACGCTATCAACTATCATCGGTTCTACTTTATAGACCTCACCATCTATATCAGTGACAGCACCTGCATCTGACAGTGAAATAATAGGAGATTTAAATCCTTTTTCTTTAAGCGCCATCAGTGCTGCTACCGCAGTTTCATAGTTAACCACTTTTATGTCGGTTAAGGTTTCTGCTTCGGTTTCATTCGGTTTAACATAATCGACTAAACACGCTATTTCATTCGGGATACCATAGGCAGGTGCTGGTGCCGGATCTAGTACAACGATCATTCCCTTACTTTTAGCTAAACGGATAGCCTCATATACCGTTTCTTCCTGAATCTCCATTGTAATCAATAATATATCACATGCATCAAATGCTTTCGGATTATTCCTGACATCTTCAGGTGTTAATAATCGGTTTGCCCCTGGAGTAAAGGCAATTGAATTTTGACCGGATTGATCAACCCAAATCATTGCTATTCCTGCAGTTGCTCCTGATTCAATGACGATATGACTGACATCAATATTACTCTCTTTTTGTTTTTGAATCAATTCCGCACTAAACCCATCATCACCAAGTTTTGTAAAATAACTAACTTTTCCCCCTAGTGAAGATGCTGCAACAGCCTGATTTCCGCCTTTTCCGCCTGGAAAGGTTTGAAAATTATCCGTTACAATCGTTTGACCCGGAGTAGGGAAATCCTGCATAAACATGACTAAATCCATGTTTATGCTCCCCATACAAAGAATTCGTTTTGTTGTCATTTCAATTCTCCTCGCAATTCCTCAACTGCTTTCATAAAATCTCTTGTTCTTTGAAAATTGACTGGATTTTTCCAATTATTATCTTCTTTGAACCAGCTTCCAACAATGGCACCGTCCGCATGCATTAATAGCTCTTTAGCATTAGCAGTAGATACACCGCTACCTAAAATAATCGGTAATTCTATCTTGTTTTTACAGGATTGGACACGGTCAACTGTTGGTGGTGTTCCTGTATCAAATCCTGTTACGATAACAGCATCTCCACCTTGTGCTTCTACATCCATCGCCTGTTCTTCAACACTTCTATCATGAATAATAAAATGACTCCCATGTTTCACATTAACATCACATAAAAAACAGACCGTCTGTTCTGCACGAAGGCGACTTCTCATGCGAGAAACTTCACCACCAATGGCGTCGATATAACCTGATTGTGAAATAAAAGCATTACACCATTCAAAAACACGAACCCACTTAGCTCCCCCTGCCACCGCACAAGCAAGTGCTGCTTCGGCACCGTTCATATGACATTCCACACCAACCGGAATTGTAACATGATGAATAACCTCATTAAGCCCTATCGCTAAAGCAGCTGTCGTTTCATGAGAAATTTTACTCCCTTTAGAATAAGGAATATCCCACATGTTTTCAACCTGAACCCCATCTACACCAGCATCTTGCAATATTTTAGCTTCCTCGAGGGCCATGGATATTATTTTTTTCATATCCATTGTCTTTGGATCATACAAAGGTGAACCTGGAAGTGGTCGTAAATGAACCATGCCAATAACTAGTTTTTTTTCTGTAAATATCTTCTGAAATTTCAATTTATCGACTCCTGCGTAATTGTCTTAAAAATTAACACCTGCTACCAGGATGATATAACTATAAGGAGTACGTTCTCCGGTTCTTACAAATGCTTTTACTTCATCTCCCCTCAAAGAACCATTGAGCCATAAATCTTTCATATTAGCATGTGGAATAACTTTTTCCACAAGTGCATTCCCTTTATTGTCGAATGAATCAATGGTTTTTTTAAATTGCGCATATGTATTCGGGCTAATCTCTTTTGTCTCTTCAGATACGATATACTCTTCTATTTCCAGCTCTTCTAGCACAACTCTTAAAACATCATTAACAACCGGTATGTTTTCGGTTACGGCCAGGTCGATACATGTTGTTAATTCGTGTCGAGGGAATGGACATCCAACATCACCAATTAGAATCATATCTCCATGTCCCATTTTTGCTACTATGTGTGATAGTTCTGTATTATATATCCCTTTTCTTTTCATAAATACCCCCAAAACCCGATTAATGGATTAACACTTATTTTTAGTTAAACCTAAAAGCCAAAAGATTCCTCTCTAATCTTATCTGGAAAATAATTACAGCAGCAAACTAAAGCGTTTGTCATAGTCGTCATTCTGAATGAACAGACTGTGTCACAATAGCGAAACAACGATTTTTCCCGGAGCTTGTCATTTCGAACACTGAATTACGATACTCTGAGCAAGAATGAGAAACCTTTTTATTTTAATTTCAATGCTCTAGGATGATAAACGCGCCAAGTTCATAGCAAACATTTCACAGATTTATCTAAATCAAATCTCAGGAGGATAAGTGGCGCAATGCAAATACAAATGAATAGGGCATTTGATTGTTAGGTTTGATTGCTTTTTTCCATCCTGAAATGGATAAAATTTAGCAGAGAATATATTTTTGTGCCCGATTGGATGATAGGAAATTACATTGCTAAAGTCAAAATATTTTGCCGAAAAGTTAAGGTAAATCAAAAATTAGAGAAAGAAATTAAAGTTTTTGGTATCGGTCGTCAATATCGAGAATACAAACAAATGTTTATTTATGGAGACAGACATTCTTATGGTATCGTAATATTTGAATAGATATCCACTAAAATAAAAAGGATTCAAAAATACCCGTCCCTTATGAAATAAAAGTTGACTAGTACTGTTTAGTCAGATCCAGGCATTCTGAGCAAACCAATTTTTCAATAGAGAGAGAAACAAAACTTATGAGTTCAGCCATAATTACTTTACTATCTGGATTGGCAGGTATGTTCGGGTGGGGAATATACGATTTTTTAGCAGGGGTTTATTCCAAAAAGATAGGTCCACATAAAACGCTCTTTTGGTCACAATTGGCAGGTTTGTTTTTTGTCCTGCTTCTAATTTTAGTATTTGCATTTAATCTTAACATTTCTTTTTTAACATTTTTCTTACTTATTGTTGCAGCGATTTTTTATTGTTCCGGATACTTGTTTTTCATGAGAGGTTTTGAGATTGGTAACATATCGATTGTTGCCGCAATCATGAACCTATGGGCAGTATTTACAATGCTCATTGCTTTTTTTTTCATGGGTCAGAGACTTTCTATACTGCAGTCAATAGGGGTTTTAATGATCATTTCAGGAGCTACATTAGTATCTTTAAATTGGAATGACATTAAAAAGAATGGTTTTCAACTCTCCTTAGGTGTAAAAGAAACAATTTTAGGGGCTTTTTTCTTTGGTGTTTTTTGGAACATCAGCGAAGTGATCACTGAAGAAATCGGTTGGCTGTTAACAACAGTATTTGTAAAAATTGGCGTTATTATTTTCCTATTACTCTTGTCTTTTTTGTTGAAACGGGAATTGCGCTTAACAAAGGTGAGTACTAAAATAAAAATAATAGTAGTATTGATGGGGATTTTGGAAGCTGGTGTGGTTGCAATCGTTAATTTCGGATTGACGATTGGAGATGCAATATTAATAACGCCGATCGCATCTGCCTTATCGGTAGTCACCATAACGATGGCCATCATATTTTTAAAAGATAAAATTACAAAACTTCAGGGACTTGGGATCATTTCGGCTATTTCCGGCATAATAATCACCGGTTTTTAAACCACACACGGATTTATTTATAACAAAAACCTGCAATCCCCTCGGGCCTCTATTTTATATAATTCTCCTTAGTCAATTCAGCTTTTTTCTGTTCATCAATATAACGGGCTTGTAACATATTCTGATAAGCCATTGTCGACAACTGGTTGGCAAGGGTGAAAAGCATGGCCGAAATTGATTCAAATTGCTGAAATGACATTACCGGTACTTCATTGAAAGCAGTCGCGACCTGTTTTTCATCCGCTCCGATTTCACGGGCATAATTAGTAATTTGATCAGAATTTTGAGATTCATCCCGTACCTGCCCAATCAACCAATTAGCGATATGCCGCCCATCTACTGTTATTGCAGCACCAGCATCGCAAAGACCGCCACTTAGACATTTTTGAATCGTTGGTCCCTGGGGATTATAACGTCCAAATGTGGCATCTGACTTATAACAATTCAAATTCCCTTTTTCGGTTTTGCGGATAATATCATTGCATAAACGACAAAAGTTACTTGGTTTTGTGATAGGTTCCCCATTGGTCTGTGTTATAATCGATGCTACCCCCGTAGCCTTAGCAAATTGATCCTGTAATTTCTGGATGTCGTTGAGATTAAACAGGTCTTCGAAATGTATATTTTGAGTTTTGCCTAGTGGTTGGGTCAAAGATATTAATTTTTTTTGCGAGGCCTGCTCAACTTTTTTTTCTTCTGTAATATCCTGGCATACAGCAGATAGCCCAACGTTCTTGCCGTTAATATCCATCATCGGTGTATTAAACCATTTACAGGTTATGAACCGACCGTCCTTGGTCTTATTATCATTAATATTTTCTGAAGCAATCGGATTTTCCTGCTGATGGACTTTTTTAACCTTGTCATGTTCGTAATCCGGAACGATTAAATCAAAGGTATTCTCACCGATGGCTTCCTCTGCCGAATATCCAAATATCTTTTCAGCACTTGGATTCCATGATATTATTTTAAATTCATTATCAAATTCAATAACTCCCATGGGTGTGTTCTTAATATGTGCCGCCAACTTAAATTCCGATTTAATTAACGCGTTTTCAACTTGTTGTCGTTTTTTATCAACCTCTGCAATATAGATGGCCATTTCTATGGTAACTTTCAGGTCCCTTTCCTGTATCGGTTTTAATACGTACCCAAACGGCATTGTAATTTTTGCTCTTTCAATCCTTTTTTCATCCAGGTAAGCCGTCGAGAAAATCACCGGAATCCCAAACCGATTTTTAACAATTTCAGCAGTTTCTATACCATTCATCTCTCCTTTAATCCTGATATCCATTATTATGAGATCCGGTCTATCTAGTTCTATTTTTTGAATTGCGTCCTTACCGGTATCAACAACTGAAGCAACCTGATGACCTAAACTCTGTAATTGACTTTCCAATTCCATTGCAATGATTGCTTCATCTTCAACGATGAGGATTTTAGTTTTTTCCATCTTTTATGCTTCGTTTTTGAATGTGATGATGAACTTCGTTCGGTATGAATCCAGAATATAGCAATTATATAATGCCTTATAGTCAAGAAATAAATTATCAGAAAAACAGAAACACCACAAAGGTATTCTGACTTTGTTTAAGAAATTAGGCCTTCATCCTAACCCATCAATAATTGTAGGGATAAAATTCATTATCAACTATAACTTGGGTAAATAATATTACCAGGCATCAACTTTATGTGCACCCGGAAATCCCCTATACTTCTCATAATGTTGGCATGTGCGTTGAGCTGGAAATGTAGGAAAGCCAGCATATCCAACTCGTGGATAACATTAATCAAATCAGAAGCTAAACAATATAAATTAATTTAATCACATTGGTCCGAAATGGATTTTTGATACGTTTCGATAAAATTTGACAATTTTCTGCTTTTATTCTCCATATAATCAACCCAAAGGGACAGTGCCTCCTGTCCTTCTTCTGTAATTGTATACATCCGCTTGGCAGGTCCGCCACCTTCTGTATCCCACTCTGAAATGACCAAACCGTCACTTTCCATCTGTCGTAAATGACGATAAATCATTCCCGGCGGTGCTTGTCCTTCAATAAATCCGAAATGTTGGATGTTTTGAATCAGTTCATACCCATAACATGGCTTTTTTAGTAGTCCCATTAATATGGATGGCTGTGTATATCGCTCTTTTTTCCCTGAGCCAGGTTGATTTTCTTTCATTCAATTTAGTCTAAATTGACATATATCCTTCAAGGATATATAATTTTATCAAAAACAAGTAATTCAATAATGTTCAATAGGAGGAAATATGCCCGCAACAATTTATGTCCGTGAAAGGAGAAAAGTTGATAAAGGTGAAAAAAAAGCCAGATTTCGTGTTGTCGGCGTTAGCGGTGGGGACCTCAAGCTATATGCAAAGCACATCAGAAAAACAGAACTTAATATGATCGCCCAGGAAACAG
Organism: Deltaproteobacteria bacterium; assembly: GCA_018657625.1. Taxonomy (GTDB): domain Bacteria; phylum SAR324; class SAR324; order XYD2-FULL-50-16; family XYD2-FULL-50-16; genus JABHWU01. Next base: position 26,229 of record JABHWU010000048.1, read on the forward strand.
GAGCAAAAGTTGTTTACTTCGAACAACACGGTACTGGAAAAAAAGACGGTAGTGGAAAATAATCCGCAGTTTATATTTCTATTCGTCTTTATAAATAATAGTTCCTACATGCTCTCCTTTTAAAGCGGCTGTTATGTGTTCCGGATGATTCAGTGCATCAATAATTTGAAGTTGTTTCAAGTTTTTGGTGTGCTGCATCATATTCAATATCGGTCGTTCGATAATTAAATCGTCCAGATCTAACTTCAGTAATTCATCCACCGAAATTTTATCGTAATATTTTAACTTGCCGCGTTCTGCCTCACTTGATTTTTTGGGATCACTTTCGAAAAGTCCTTTTTCATCTTTGAGATAGATTAGTGATTTTGCACCAATATTTTCTGCTAATAAAAAAGCGCCACAATCAGTCCGATGCGGTGGAACCGTGCCGAATTCAGCCGGATGTTCGAAAAAGCCATAAGGAGGCACGCCATAAGTAATCGGTAAATAGCCCAATCGGCAAAACATTGTCAATTGCTCCAGGTGATCTCCATGACCAATTTTGACACCACCATGTTTGGAAAGGAGTACTGATAGCATTTCAGCATTTTGCCAGGAAACCTTGTCCCCTAATTTTGATAAAACGCCTGTAGGCATTCCTAAATCTATACCAATATTGTAAACATGACGGGCTCGGGTTCCTCCTCCTGTCATTAATAAAATCTTATATTCTTCCTTGGCTTTAACCAGTTCCTTTAAAATTGGAAATAGTGCATCTGCACCACGATCCATGATACTCTGACCTCCGATTTTCAACACATTGATATCCGGATGCATTCTAAAAACTTCATCTTTATCGGTCTTTTTTAAAAACTTTTTGCTAACCAGGGATTCCCCCATTAGGGGGGTGTCGATATGAAGTCTGCCAGCTTGTTTATCTTCTTTAACCAGTTTTGCCATATTTGAATTCCTCCTGCTTTATTCTATTGAATCAATGAGAACTTTCTGGAAACAGCTTCCGAGCGTCTGTTCCTTAGTTTTACTCAATATCGCAGAGATACTACAACGTGTCAAGATTGTGAATTATAATCAGGGCCCTCTGTTTCAAGCAATCTACCAGATAATTGCATCAGTATCGATCCTACTTGCGTATATCAATCCATTAATTGCTCCCAACCTCAATTGGTCCGCATCTCATCTACTAATTTCCAAACAACAATTATTTTTTAAATTCACCTTATCTGAGTCCCTACTTAGAATTGATAGTATTTTCTCTGGGATGTGAACATTTTGTTGAATAACAGTATCCAGTTGCTGGATGGATTTAGTAATTTTCTCAGCTCCTGTACTTTGTTTCGCACTCGAAGCTCTGATTTAATAAAACTATTTTTTGAAACTCAGGATATAGTTTTACTTGTTCCAAAATCAGTTTTTCCAAACCTAAAATGTTTGCAGTCATAGCCCTTTATTCTCTAGAGAAAATGTAACCTTCTTTTATCTATCCAATATCTTTGTGAATATCTTACATCTAGTATAGCAAATAAATCTTTTTCAAAATTGGCATTGAAGCAAACAGATTTTTAGATAAATCGAAGTGTCCCTATGACAATCTTATCCAGGTGGAGAATATTAATAGGTCAACACAGAGAAAAGGCTTTAATTGAAGAGTCTGTTTTTCTTGTTTGTTTATAATGGTGAAGGCGATCCGCAAAATATGCGGATCATCAGAAAAAGTTTTTTTAGTATTCCCGCTCTATGATCCTTTTGTTTTTATATTCATAAGGTTCAGGCACGAAACGCATAAAGAGAGGGTGGTGCATGGTGATGGCACCTTCCGGGCAATCAATATAACAGGAACCGCAAAACCAGCATTCATAAGGATATGTTACTACAGGTGTTTTATCTTCCCGCCATTCAAATACATCCTCGGGACATCTTGTGTAGCAAGTTTTGCACTTCGTACATAAACTGTAATCAATTTTAATAGCCATATTTTCTCCTTATCCTCTTCTAAATGGTCTTTTAGCAAAAATCAAATTTCCCTCTTCTGTTAAGCGCTGTGATAGCGCACAGTTCCATTCAGCATCATTTTGTTCGGGATAATCAAGACGGGTTTGAATGGGTGCACTTTTGATCTTCCGGCTCTCTTTCCGTTCCAGGTTACCTTGCATAATCAATTTTGCATTTTCAATCAGGTTGTGCATTTCCAGACAGCGCATTAATTCATGGGCGTTAGTCGCTTGAATGTCATTGTGATTTTGAAGGTAATCCAGATTTTCAAGACCGCGTAACAGCATTGTTTCAGATTTCAAGTTTGTTGCGTAATAACTCATAATACGGTTCAGAGCAATTTGGGAGTCCTGCCATCGGTACCCATCTTCCTTCTCTAAAAAGGAAAGACATAAGGCTTCCAGCTGTTCTACCGTCTCTTCCTCGAAACCTCCGGCCGTATTGTTATCTTTTATATAGGTTTCGGCTTGTTCGGCCGCATACCAACCAGTAGCCAATGCCCCGGGAGCACATCCCAGGGGCACGCCACCCATCTCATCACCGGCAGCGAAAAGCCCCGGTACAGTTGAATGACATTTATCATCAACATAAATACCACCCGCTCCGAAATTTCCCAGTTCTATTTCACCGGGTCCCATTTCGAATTTGTGGGTTCTAAAATCAACCCCCTGGTTTTTCATAAGATGCAACAGTGCATAGCCACCACCTTCGTGGGTGAGCGACCATTCAGAAAACTTAATCTCTTCTTCGGTTCCCTCTGTCAGGTCACAATAGATCGGCCCGCGTCCCTGGTTTAATTCATCAATCAATTTCAATTTAGGGGCATTATAGATACCATTGTCTGAATTCTCAAAAATATCTTTTTCCTGAG
>JABHWU010000010.1 GCA_018657625.1 Deltaproteobacteria bacterium
GGGAAATCGAGGAATCAAAAAAACAGAATCCGGATACAGCTGGCGAAGCGATTTACGCCTGAAAAGTAAATCTCCGATGCAATACACTGAAGAGCATGTCACTCAATTTCTGAAACAAATTAAAACTGAAACATTGCTTATCCAAGGTGCTCAGAGCGAATTACATCGCCTGGTTCCGACCACTCAAAGATGCTTAAATGTTAAACATATACAGACAATAGTGTTACAGGGAGGGCATCATGTTCATATGGACAATCCAGAGCATGTGGCAGAATCAATAATTTCTTTTTTAATTTGAACGTCGGGTCTACATCCATAATGGCACTTCTAAATATCAGACGAAAGCAAGCATCACTCAAATTGATTGGTAATATTAACTAAATAAATTCAAAATATCTTCGCTTGATACAATTAATACTGAAATTATCGAATCGAAGTCGTTTGGAGATGTTGTTTTTTCTTGTCACCTAATTAATCTAACTTGCAGCAATTTTAGTTTAGTTCGCCGATTACTTTATTAAAATGTAACTATTGACGATGGTTGTCCACCTAAGGAACCTGATTGGAAAGGGAGCTGGAATTTTCAGAATATAATAATTCGTTGATTTTCCTGTAATATTTTAATCGGTTGCGCTACTATTACCCATCATAAACATTTAGGTGTTAATAACAGATCATTTGTTTAACAAATTTAAGCCTTTATCATCCCTACCCTGAGTGTTTGATACTAAAGTAGTTGTGGAGGCAAAAAATATAAGAATATCCTGCTTCTAAGGTTGTTGATAATTTGTAAACGATATCAAAAAACAGAAATATGAAAATTTTAATTGTTGATGATAATAAACAGATTCAAAACCTATTGGCACATATCCTGGAGTCCCATGAGGAACTCGGTTTCGCTGATGACGGTGAAAAAGGTTTAATGCAGTATCAGAAATCGATAGAAGAAGAAAAGCCATACGATTTGATATTTTTGGATATAATGATGCCGAATATGGACGGATTTGAAATGCTGAGACAATTGAGAATATGGGAAGACAATAATTCGAACATAGAAAATAAAGTAAAAATTGCAATGTTATCTTCAATTGGAAGCCCTAATAACATGTTGACTTGTTTTGAAGAAGGTTGCGATTACTACCTGGTTAAACCAATCATAAAATCTGAACTTACTGAAATAATCGATAAAGTCGAAGAATGGATTTCGTTTATGCACTAATTATCACTCAGTCGGTAAAATCTAATAAAATAGCTAAAAGGGGTTTGATTTACTTGAAATACTATAAAATTAGTGATTTTAATATTCCCCGGATTCTCTGATCTTTCTAAAAGACTGTTTTTGGGATCCATTACGATAAATAATCAGGGTTTCTATTAATGACTCTGATTAATAATGTATTGATGCTAGTTTTGTTGATTTTCTGTCGTTATCAGTATATTGAAAGAGGACATATATTTGTATATTTTATATTTGTTACTACAAAATTAACTGAAAAATAGCGGTTTCGATTTAGAATGAATAAAAAATATAAAGTACTAATTGTTGATGATGATGTGATGATTGCAAAATTTCTTTATGAGATTTTGCATGATGAATATGAGATTGAAACTGCGTATTCGGGTGAAGAAGCAATTACTATTTTGAATAATTTTTTACCGGATGTTGTAATTTTAGATGTCATGATGCCTGGAATGAATGGGTACGAGGTTTGTAAGTATATCCGGTCAAATCAACGTCTATGTAAATCAAAGGTAGTTTTCTTAACGGCAAAACTGATCAATGATGATAAGATGAATGGTTATAAAGCCGGCGGTGATGATTATCTGATTAAGCCCTTTGAAAATTCCGAATTGTTGGCTAAAGTTAAAGTGTTCTCCAGATTAAAATATGAGGAAGATAAACATCCACGGGACTTGATTTCAGATAAAAACACCTTAAAGATATTATATGAAATTTCCGAATGCATTTTAGATATTGCATATATCAAGTCCGAATCACCTTATTGTAAGATCAAACTGGCAAACCGTAAAAAAGAATATAAATTACGAGCTACAATCAAAGTGATTGAAGATTATTTTCACGGGAAAGGATTGATTCGGGTGCATCGATCATTTTTAATCAATCCCAACAAGGTGATATCTATTATCCAGCAGGATTATCGTGATTATAAATTAAAACTTAAATGCCAGAATAAAATTGCAGAAGTACCAGTGGGGAGAACCTACTATTCAAAAATAAAGTCCTATTTTACCGAGCAATCTAAAATAAGTTTTACTAAGATGCATACTCACTATAAATAACAAATTAATATAATTTTTTATGACTGAACAAGACTTAATATTGCTATCCAATATCTTTAAAACCCCAACTTTGAATTGGGTGACAAAAGAGTGTAATAAGCTATCTAAACAAGAACGACTTCATATTTCAAAGGTATTTTTTAAGTTAACGGGAAAATTATTTAGTACCATACTTGAACCCAATATTAATGATTCTTTTTCGGAAATATACGAAAATGTAGGACAAACGTTTTTTGAAAATGTATACACCAATAGCCAAATTCTTTTAAACAACAAAAATGAGTGGAGAAAAAAAGTATCGATTTTAAGAAATATTAGTTTGTTCTCCGATTTATCAACATATGATTTAATTTCTATTAGTGAAAATATACAGGAAAAACAATTAGATGCTGATGAAGCATTTTTGGTACAATATGAATTGGTAGAAGGCGTCTATATTCTTGAGGAAAATGTCAAAATTTATGAATACGATCAAGCTAATCCTATTACCACCCGAAATGGTATTTTTGGGGATGATGCTTGTGCGACCGGCGATGATTACTCGTTTTTTACTGCTCGTGTTGTGAAAGATTGTACTGCCTATTTTATTCCCAGAAAAGAGTTTTTAAATTTGATCAGCAGAATTCCCGATCTGCAACAGGAAATATTTCAAACAATCGCCAATCGTGCCATTAGAAGTAGCAAACGCGCAGAAGAACAAAAGCGATTAACAAAGGAAATATTGGAAAACGTTGGGCAAGGGTCATTTTCAATCAATCATGCCGGGGAAATTGGCGAAAATTATACTTCTAATGCAACTGAATATCTTGGACAGAAAAACCTGGCTGGCGTGCCATTTGCGGATCTTGTTTTTCAAAAAGATCGTGAAGCTTTGCGGAACTATTATCGTGCTTTGCACCTGATGTTTAGTAATAATCAGTTTGATCCAGATCTGGTGTTAGATCTTTTACCTCACGAAGTCACTGTTAATCAGCGAATATTTAAACTGAATTATTCATTTATTCAGGATAATATGGGAAATGTTTTGTCAGTATTTATCAGGATGGAAGATTTAACTCGTCAACGGGAAATTGAAGCTCAAGAGGCGAAAGAAAAAATCATTCAAGAGAAAATCCAGCAAAATATCGGTGGTTTTTTAAACATGTTAGATGAAGTTAAAAATGTGATGAATACCCTGAAAAGTTTTGAAAAAAATTATATTAAAACTTTGCAAAAACCTCAATCCAGCGAACTTAGATCATTAATGAGGATTCTTCACGGCTCTAAAGGGTTAAGTGGTCAATTTGATTTGGATAATTTAAAAATCGCTCTACATGACATGGAAGATTGTATTCAAATGATCGGCGCCGAGGGAGTTGAATCCCAGATTAAAAATTTTAGTGAACACCTCAAAACTGTTAAAGCTGGTTATAATTATGGAAGAGACTTTAAGAAAAATTTAGGTAGCGCTATTATTGAGATTCTACAGGGAATTACGTTTTCTAAAGAAGAATTTGAACGATTGCAAACAGATATATTGAAGGGAAATATTGAAGCAGTTAAGGCGAAGATACTCGCTAAAAATAGTGTTTCTGCTTCAGCCATTATTGATAATTGGGCAGCCGATATTCAAAAGCTAGCCAATAATTTAGATAAAAAAATAGATTTCTTTTCAGATATTGCAGAAGAGATTCAAATTCCTAAAAAATTAGCCAATATGCTTAATAATGAATTAGCACATTTGTATCGGAATAGTGTTGATCATGGCATAGAATCAGTAGAAGAAAGGAAAAAACAGGGTAAATTTGAATCAGGCATGATCAGAATTGAAGTTAAACAGGTCTCTGAACAATTGAATATTGTGCTTGAAGATGATGGTAAGGGGCTAAACGAAGCCAAAATTAAGGAAAAAGCTTTAGCCAATAAAAATCTGGATCAAGCCCAGGTTCAGAAGATGATAAGCACAAATAAATGCTGGCGAATTTTATTTCTCCCCGGGTTCTCAACTGCTGAAAATGTCACCAGTTTATCGGGAAGGGGCGTTGGTATGGATGCAGTTTATACAGCCATTCAGGAATTGAATGGCCTAATCAATATGGAATCAGTTGAAAACGAGGGTATCACAACAAAAATTACGATTCCAATATAAACTACTTCAGTCGATTTTTATTTTTAGGAATATTTCCAGAGCTTTATCTCCAAACATCTCAAAAGGATCCTGATCCTTGATAATCGAAATATCCTTTTCTTCTTCAAGATCTATCAAAGTATGATGTTCATACATTTCCCCTTCTTTGTCACAAATGACAGCTACATCAGGACGTTCCAGGTCTAATTTCGGAACATTCATTACAAATCCTAATGTTCCATCAGTAAGCTCAACCAATGATCCCTTGGGATAAATCCCCATGGTTTTTAAAAAGAGTTCCCATACACTCAGATCGTATTCAATACCTGCTAGAGCATCGAGGTATCTGATGGCAGCGGGGGGGGTCCATGATTTCTTATATTTTCTTTTTCCGACCAATGCCTGGTATGAATCTGTAATTGCCAGTAAGCGGGTTTCAAAAATTACATCATCGAAATTTGCATTTTCAGGATAACTGGAATTCATAGTGATATCTTGCTTAACATGGTGGTAATGAGCCATGTTGACAATCGAATCAGACATTTTCATGTCTGTTAGTAATCTGGCGCCCTCTACAGGATGACTACGCATCATCTGCATTTCTCTACTGTTTTTGTTGAATCGTTGAGTGCTGTCTAAAATCGATTTTGGAATGGTAGATTTTCCCAGATCATGCAAAAATGCCCCTAACATGGGTTGATTAGCATCTTTAAAAATAAACTTATGACCGCTACGTTTTATGATTTCCGGGTAA
>JABHWU010000117.1 GCA_018657625.1 Deltaproteobacteria bacterium
CGGTGATGATCTGATGGAAAAATCAGTCTACCTAAATTCCAATCAAAAATTAAGGGAGCTGGAAGAAAAGTATGATGAAAAATTTAAAATCGTCGAAGAAGAACTAAAAAAGAAAATATATACAGTTCCAACGACTACCAGGGGCAATAATCAACAGCAAAGTCCAGATCCTTCAGCAGAAGCACCGTCAAATGCTGCACTCAATCAAAATTATCCACCGTCACCCAATACCAGGTTATTAACAGATCAAACAAAGGTGAGAAGGTACGATCTTAATCAAAAACAAAAAAAAGTTCCTCAAGACATAACTACCAGTCAGCCCAAGGAGTTAACTCAATCGGGGGAAATTGAATCCAGGTCATTTGTGACAGCGGAAAAGGAAGCAGAAAAAACGGTCCCTGAAAAAAAAAATCAACTGATTATCCCTTCATCTACATTTATGGAAGGGGTGCTTCTCTCTGGCGTACACGCACCTTGCACTAGTTTCGGCAAAGAAGAACCAACGATTATGATTATCAAGGTTCAAAAACCGGCTATTTTGCCAAATGATGTTAAAGCTAACCTTAAGGGGTGTTTTGTGCAGGTAGAGGGTGTTTGTCAACTCTCAACTGAAAGAGTGAAAACCCGGTTAAGGCGGATATCATGTATGTCAAAAGAAAGCGCAAGTGTGATTGATCAGCAGATAAAAGGTTATGTGACTGATGAAGATGGTATTTTAGGATTAAAAGGAAGAGTTGTGGCGAAGTTCTCAGACGCACTCAGTCGTACTTTTTTTGCTGAATTAATATCCGGACTGGGAAGGGGGACTTCTGAATCAATGACAACGACCACCACAAGCTCTGTTACGGGTGAAGAATCAGCGACAGTTGATCCAAAAAATATTGGCATGGTTGGGTTAGGACGGGGGCTTGAAGGCGCAGGATCAATGGTATCAAAATTTTATCTGGATTTAGCAAAACAAATGGTACCGGCCATGGAAATAGGGGCTATGAAAAAATTACATGTGGTAATCACAGAACCGGTGGTCCTCAAGGTCAGTGAATTTGAATAACAATTTAAAAAGGAATCATAACCCATGAAACAAATGAGAAACGGATTATTAATATTGATGATCATACAGTTTTTAATCGTCATCACATCTTTTGCACAGGAGCAAAAAGATGACGAATTTGTTTTAATGTCCCCCCCTAAAGAAGATAAAACCGTACAGTTAGGAATTGGAGCAAGTGTATTATCTCAAAAAGTAAAAAATGGTTACCTGGTGCACGAAGACGCAGGTATGGAACTGACAAGTTCAGTTATTTATGATGATTTCAATATTAGTGTGATGGGTGAAAAATCCGCCAGCTATCAGGAAATTGTTGGTGATATCGCTTATGGCATCGATCTTAATGAATTTAATATCCAGCTGGGTTATCAATATGACGCCATAACAGAAACCAATTCAGATGATAAAGAGGAAACAATCAGTTCCACAGAAGGAAAGACTTATATTCATCTGAATTCTAAAGAAACCAACTATTTAAAATCAGATGATAAAAGTAGTTTTGATTGGGCAGTATTATATATTTCAGGAGCAGAAGAAAGATATTTAATATTGGGTATTTCTTATTCGAAACTAATTGAAAAAAACCTTTTTAATTTGAGTGTAAGTGTCAGTAATGAATATGCTGATGACCGGGATAATACCTTACATAATGGTGCATTAAACTTTGCTGTTTTTATTCCCAAAGATAGTTTTGCGATTGCTTTAGAAGCCAATTTTTCAATGGCTATGAATGCTGAAGCTAAGGAGAAGATTAAACAAAAATCCAAAAAAGAAAATAGTGACTTTTCAGCGATTAAAGCTGGATTTGTGGTTGCCTTTTAAAAAATAATCACCAGAGAAATCCTGATGAAAACTCAAAAATTATTGTTCTTCATGATGATAATTGCATTTTACAGTGAAATAACAATCGCCAACAGCTTCATAGATACCTGGTACAACCAAAAGGTCATTGATGGCCCCAGCACCTATTACGGTAAGAAAAGAGCCTATCAATCATTTGGAACGGTTAAAATGCGACTTAATCTTCAATCAGATCCGATTATTACAGCCCAGGGGCCAAGGATGTCTGTGGGTTGCGGTGGGCTGGATATTTTTATGGGTTCCTGGTCAATGGTAAATACAGAATATCTGCAAACAAAAGCTGAAAGAATTTTAGCGGCAGCACCGATGGCTGCTTTTGATATTGGCCTTAAAGTGCTGTGTCAATCATGCGCTAATACCATTAAAGATATCAACGCCGCCTTAGATCGATTAAACAACTTGCAATTGGATGAATGTAAAGCGTCAAAAGCACTGGTCGCATATACTGCAAAAGAAGCGGGTGCCGATGATCCTAATCTAAACCATAATATTTCTGAATTCAAACAATCAACCGGACAATCTGAATTAATGTATGAATTCAATACGGATAAACGCTCGGATGACAATAAGGTGGATAAAGCTGAGACCGATGAATTGTTTTCAGGTTGCCCGGTAGTGATTCGGGATATTTTTAATGTTGACGGATCAGTACTCGAAAAAATTGGAGCGAAGTTGGGATTTGGTGACGATCAACTGGATATGATCAGGGGTATGTTTGGAGATATAGAAACGACCCATTTAAACGGTAATGAAGGGATAAAGTTTAAACCCATTGATAAATGTTCTGAGAATGAAACCATCACCATAGAAAAGTTTCTAAATGCGCAACTGCAGTCTAAACCTTATGAAAACGGTCAAGAGGAGACGTGCATTAAAATTCAAAAGGGCGCACAAAGCTTCTTTGAATGGACGGTCACAATGCTAACAACGATTTCTCAAAAAATTATTGGTCGCAGTGCCATGACCACCCAAGAAATCAATTTTATTAATAACTCCGGATTACCCATAGAGGAACTACTGAGGTCAGCTTCAATAAATGGCATGGGGGCTGTGGTTATTCCGAATACAGCTGAAATTGTAGCCAAGGGAATTAGTTTAAGAATATTTAGTGATATGTTAAGCATCACAGCGCAATTACTCAGTTATGGGAATCAGATCAAAGTTGGTGCTGCCTCAGGTAGTCCGGACTGTAAACTTGAGACACTAAATCCTGCCACGGATAAACTAAAAGAGATGCAACATCAGATTAGGGCAGTGGAAAAGATGATTAGGGATGATTATTATGATAGTCTTAAAAAGCATGAAACCATCGTCACCTTTTTAAATTATTACGATCAACAAAATACTGTTTTAACGAAAGAAATCAGATCAAATTTTAGAAAAAAATAAAAGCCATATGCTCTATTTGAGCTTTGAATGATCCCAGGAGCAACATGAAATCAAATTTAATCACTGCCTTGATATTCGTTTTTTTGCAAGGTTCCATTTCATATGCACAAAATATTAGTGGTTCTATTGATGATTTGATCAATCACAATCCTTCTGTTGATGATGCTCAAAAAAACATTAATGAAGTAAATAAAGCAAACGGTACTCCTGAAGATTTAAAGCGGTTAAAGTCCTATGGTGATCTGACGGACGAAGAATTAAAAAGTATTTATGAACAAGAAAGCCAGGAAAGTGATTTATTTACACTAATTGGTGACATGGATAATCCGGAAAAAAGGTGTCAAATCAACCGGGAAATTAAAGTATTTAATGAGCGTCAAATCAAAGAAATATCGGGTAACTTTGGGATAAAAGGAATTAAATATTATACTGATATGAGAATTTGTGAGAAAATCCGAAATGTTTCTGTAACCTGGAAATCTATACCTGTGATAAATACGACATCATGGACCAATACCATATGGGTTTGGGACTATAAAAGATCGTCAACCTTAGCAAGTATGTGTAAAGGAACCATAAATGTACTAGCGGTGAAAAAAAAGATGTTTGCCTGGCCTCCGGAATCAAAAGTAACATTCTCGTGCACAACCACTTCTACCTCTTATGTTGATGAGCCAACAGTCACAGAAACAATCACTAATAACTGTTTAAGTCTTGAAGAGAACCCAAGGTGTACACTTTTAAGCAGTGATTTAGCTCCAAAAACCAAAACCATTAATGGCTATGATGTCACCCGCCCCTGGTGGAATAAAAAAGATCATTACTCCTGTCAAACGAATAATGAATGTTCAGCTTTTGCTGAAAATGAGAATCAATGTTCCAGCTTTTTAAATAGCAATATCATGAGTTGTCCCACTGAAGCAGGTGAAGCACTTAGGATATTAGCACTGAACCGCTACCGTAATATC
>JABHWU010000119.1 GCA_018657625.1 Deltaproteobacteria bacterium
ATAATTATATTCAATTAAAATGGAGAAAAATATGAAAAAACTGTTGCTCATTGCAATGCTGGTATTTTCAACAGTAATGTTTGGATATTCTGCGCCGTTATATGAGGCTGGTAAGGCTTACAAAATCACTATTTTACATACTAATGACCATCATGGCCATTTTTGGACAAGTCGCCATGGCGAATATGGACTTGCGGCACAAAAAACACTGATCGATCAAATTAAAAAAGAAGTTAGTCTGGATGGCGGTTTTACACTTGTTTTATCTGCTGGTGATATAAATACAGGCGTACCAGAGTCTGATTTACAAGATGCGGAACCAGATTTTAAAGCCATGTCAATCATTGGTTATGATGCAATGGTCCTTGGAAACCATGAATTTGATAAACCAAATGACGTTTTGGCAAAACAAAAAGAATGGGCAAAATTTCCATTTTTAGGTGCCAACGTTGTTAAAAAAAGTACTGGTCAACCACTTTATACACCCTATGTTACCTATAGTGTGGATGGACTTCGTATTGCGATAATGGGATTAACAACTGGTGATACTCCTAAATTAGTGACACCTACCAATGTCGAAAAACTGAAGTTTTTAGATCCTATTAAAACAGCAAAAAGATTAGTTCCAAAACTGAAACAAAAAGCGGGGTTGGTTATCGCCTTAACCCATTTGGGTTATTACGATTATGGACTGTACGGAAGTAATGCACCTGGTGATGTGACGTTAGCACAGGAAGTTGACGGTATTGATGTGATTATCGGTGGACACTCTCACACTAAACTGAGTGCTGTGGATATTCAGGGGGATACAGTAATCGCTCAGGCTGGTGACTGGGGAAAAAATGTCGGTCGTTTAGATCTTGAATTTCTGGATGGTGAACTAACAGTCAAAAATTATAAAGTCATTCCGGTAAACAAGAAAAAGAAAATCAAAAAAGATGGCAAAAAGGTTAGGGTTTTTATCGAAAAAGAAATTCCACAGGATCCAATGCTGGCCACTTTTTTGTTTGAATATCAGGATAAAGGTTCAGAAGAACTAAAGCAGGTGATTGGTGCTGTCAATGCTGATTTTATAGGCGAAAGAAAAATTGTTCGTTCTCAGGAAACGAATCTGGGCAATCTGATTGCTAAAACACAACGATTAAAAGTTGGTGCTGATCTTGCGGTAATGAATTCCGGTGGTATTCGAACCAGTCTGAAACAAGGTGATATTACTTATAAAGACGTACTGAAGGTACAACCTTTTTCAAATACCATTTGTATGGTCACCCTGAGTGGTGCTGAATTGAAACAGTATTTGGAAATTGCAGCTAATAAGAGTGCCGGATCCGGTGCTTTTGCACAGTTTGATAATACGGAAATCGTCATGAAAGGCGATAAACTGGAAAAAGCAAAAGTAGGTGGTATGATGGTGCAGGACTCCGGGAAATATAAACTGGCGATCAACAGCTTTGCAGCTGCCGGTGGCGATGGTTATATGAAAGTTACAAACCATCCTACTTTCGTTGATTCTGGATATATTGATGCAGATATTTTAAAAGAATTTATTCAGATGAACTCTCCTTTGAATGCTGCTCAATATGCTCCAACCAATGACGTAACTCGTAAATAATTGAGTAAAAAAAACCCGGTTTTACCGGGTTTTTTTTATGTTCTTTTAGTTGTATAATATTCTTATCAAGATCTTTGTTAAGTTTGATTAAAAATTAAAACCTAAAAGGAATTCCAGTTCGCTTAAAGAGGTGATTTTACCTTCATTATTTGTATCATATTCTTCTTTTTGATCATGATATTTCATCCCGAGCGTCATTCCTTGATTTGGAACAGTCATAAATCCAATTGTATATCTAATATATTTACTCTCCTTACCTAAAGGAGCGTTGTTATAAAATTTTCCAATTTTTCTGAATTTTGTTCCACTTTTATCCGTATTCCATTTTTCGGTAATCGTCTGATTTTCAAAAAGAAAAAGCCATTCATTTGATTTGTATTCGATAGCAATGCGGGCATCCAGGGTTTCGGGATGAACGTTTCCGTCTTTACCATCTTTTGATTCTTCAACAGTTTCAGCTGAAGAAATGTGTGAATATTCAAACCTGATTGGGTTATTGTTGTCTCCCATAAAAAAACCAATACCCATTTGCATATTCATCCATTTATTACCGACTCTGAAATTTTCTTTTTCTGCATCTTCAACCGTTTCTACCCCAAATCCTAAAAAAAAGCTTTCGCTTAACTTCCAGGTTAGTCCCACTCCCATAGTGGTCTCTGTAGCCTCATAAAGTTCTGTGCCATCCACATTATGATGATGCTCAAATTGTTGGTATTTTCCTCCCAGAGTAATAGATTCACTATAAGGAAAAGCCATGTTTATTAACATATTCTGTTCATTGACATCATATTCCATTCCTTCAGATTTTACAGTGGTTTTATATTCTGGTAAATATTCCACTTCTCCTGCCCAGGTTTTATCCTGGTAACCAATTATAATATCAAAGCCAGTGGTTTGTAGTTCGTTAGTGGTTTCACCGCTGACTTCCCGATCCCCGTTTCCATAATAAATCCGACCGGCTATTGTATTATAACTTCGATTGGCAGCTGCAGCCGGGGCTTCAGCTACCGAAGTTGGGTCTAGAGAGTGGGTTGCAACCTGACCATAAGCTACGGAATTTATACTTAATAGTACAATTAAAAAAAATATCTTTCTCATAATTTCTCCAGTGGTAATCAAAATACCTATAAAATATTTTTATGATATGGGTTACTCTTTTAGCTGTATGATTTGTTTTTCAAATACATGCTGAGTGTAATTTAATTTAGTAATCAATCCAATGAAACTCCTGTCCATTCCGGATTTGCCACCCATAGTGATTTACCAAGTGGATTTATATTGGCGGTTGCAGAAGAAGAGTTTACACCCCAATATGGATCAACTTGCCCGGACCATCCTGCTCCATTTAAAACACCAAAGTGTAAATGGGGATTAGAAGATCTTCCTGAACTACCCACTTCTGCCAGCTTTTGTCCCCTAACGACACTGTCTCCAGCTTTTACAATTACTGAATCTGTTTTTAAATGTAAGTAAATAGTTTTGGAAACACCTGAAACACCAGTATGTTCCAGATAAATCCAATTACCTTCACCGGTAAATCCATTATCACTGGTTGAGTCCATGCTTCCGGCAGGATTACATTGATCGTGATAACTGCCATCTTGGGTAGTCCCATCAGCAGGGAAAGCAGCGCAACGGTCGTAATGCCTGTCGTAAGCTCCTAATACAACACCATCCGCGGCAGCTAAAACAGCCATCCCTTCATCCATCTTGGTCCAGCTTTCAGCCATCGTCGAACCTGGGATAATGTCAGTTCCATCATGACCATCATAGGTTTTTGGTGTTCCATCATAGTGAGTACTGCCGTCCCAAACTTTTTCCCCAGTAGTACTATCAAGATCTACATAATTGGTTATGGTACAGTCCACTTCCGGAGTACATCCGATGGGCCAGGATAAACCACTGGCTCCTGTATCAATATCTGACTCTTTGCACCCGAAAAACAATACGTTAACTAAAAAAATTCCCAACCATAGGTATTTATTTTTCTTTCTGATCTTAAAACGATTCATTGTCCTCCTTTTTTTCATTTGAAAAAAATGTTAGAGTGATTTGAATTATTAATAATTGGTTTAACAGGCATATATACCAATCTTTTATGGCGAAGCTTCGGGTATAATACCCTGTCTTTTGCGGCGTTCTGTTATTTCGAACACTGAATTGTGACACTCTGCCAGAATGAGAGATCTGGTCCTAAAAGAAAGATTTCTCCCTGCGGTCGAAATGACATGCAGCCATTCTCCAGTTAATGTTGATACCCCGTCTGCTTGCGGCGGGGTAGTTTATTATTAAGAAAATGCAAATCATATGCCCCAAAGAAGCATTAGATTAGTTAGGAACATTTATGGTTGAAATAGATCTAATTGTTTACCTGCGCTGCCTTTCCAAACGTCACATCCTAAACAATGGCTGAATTTTTCCAGTTCCATAAATATACCTCTACAGTTGTAAGTTCCTTTGGTAGCGATTCTACAGAATTTCGGAACGACCTTTCCTTTAGCCGGTAATTCGGGGTATCGCTACAAAGTCTCACGATCCTCGTAACAACCTGGTATTTAAAAGTTTGAGTCTTTTCTAAAAAATGTACATGCCCCCAAATTACCTACTTTTCGTTTAGACACTACTTAAGATATTTTTTGCTTGATCATCTTGACCGGGATGAAGTTATAGATAGAGTTTAAAGCGTAACACTGAGATAATTAGACTTGGTTGTTGACAGGTTAGACTGGTTCTTTAAGAATTAGCAATTGTGAGAAAAGTAAGACTATTGATATTAACAGATTTCTTCTTAATATATCAATATTAAATCTATCGGGAATATATTATAGTTTAGTATTTATTGAACCGTTAATCAGGATAAATAGGAATAGTTTGAGCGAAGATAAAATTTTATTTCAAGGGACAATAATGGATTCATCCAAGGGTGTTTTCCAGATTGAGCTTGAAAATGGTCACAAAGTCATCGGACATTTGTCTGGTAAAATGAAAAAGTATTATATTCGGGTATTAAAAGGGGATGAAGTTACAGTTGAACTCTCACCTTATGATTTAAATCGTGGTCGAATCGTAGAGCGGAAAAAAATCGAGCGAAAAGAAGGCACTTCCAAAAAAGCAGTTAAGCATCGTAAATATAAAAAACACTAAATATTTTTATTAGTGCCCAAACTGCACCTAGGATTTACATTAGATCTAACTGATTGAAACTCCAGATATTAGAATGAGACCATTTGTCGAAATAATGGATACAACCTTGCGTGATGGTGAGCAAACGCAAGGGGTGTCCTTTTCTCCCGCAGAAAAAGTAAATATTGGTAAAGCACTATTAAAAACATTGAAGGTTGATAGAGTTGAAGTTGCCTCAGCTCGGATCTCTGACGGTGAAAAAGAAGCGGTAGCCAAAATAAATCAGTGGGCTTCCGAAGAAAACCTCTTGAATAAAGTTGAAGTGCTGGGGTTTGTGGATTATAATAAAAGTGTCGATTGGATTATTGAAGCCGGTGGCAAGGTTTTGAATTTGCTGGTGAAAGGCAGTGAAAAACACTGTTTAAATCAATTGAAAAAAAGTTTGCAGGAGCATCTATCGGAGGTAAAAAAAACCTTAGATTACGCATTCAAAAAAAATGTTAAGGTAAATCTTTACCTGGAAGATTGGTCTAACGGATATGCAGACAGCCCTCAGTATGTTTTTGATTTAATAAACGCCATTCAGGATTATTCAATTGATCGGTTTATGTTACCGGATACACTCGGTGTTATGTCCCCGGATGAAGTCTATTCTGCCTTGTCTGATATGATGCAGCGTTTCCCCGAAAGCAAATTTGATTTTCACCCACATAATGATTACGGACTGGCTACTTCTAATGCATTAACTGCTGTTAAAGCAGGAATCAATGGTATTCATTGCACTATTAACTGTCTGGGAGAGCGAGCCGGTAATGCTTCTTTAGCGGAAGTGGTAGTGGCGTTAAAAGACAAACTCGGTGTGAAAATTTCTGTTAATGAGAAGCATATTGCTACCCTCAGTCAGTTGGTTGAAACTTTTTCGGGCAAACGGATGTCCGATAATACGCCAATTATTGGATCAGATGTGTTTACGCAAACCAGCGGTATTCACGCTGATGGGGATATAAAAGGTAATCTTTATGAAACGATTTTAAGTCCGGAACGCTTTGGTCGGGTCCGAAATTATGCACTCGGTAAAATGAGTGGTAAAGCCTCGTTATTAAAAAATCTTCAGTATCTGAATCTAAATCTTAGCCCTGAAAATCAGCAAAAAGTTTTAAAAAGGGTTGTTGAGTTGGGCGATAAAAAGAAAGAAATCACACCAGAGGATTTACCAATTATTATTGCAGATGTTCTGGAATCCAGAGAACATGATACGATTCAAATTTTAAATTGTACGGTAACAACAGGTTTCGGTTTGGAATCCATTGCAAGTCTGAGAGTGCAAATTGAAGAGGAAATCTATATCGCCTCATCAGCAGGTAATGGTGGATATAATGCTTTTATGAATGCTTTAACAATTATTCTGGATAAACAAAATATTCAGATGCTGAAATTACTGGATTATGAAATTCGTATTCCTAAGGGTGGATTAACAGATGCTTTAACAGAATGTATTATTACCTGGGAAAATAATGGTAAACGGCTTAAAACCCGTGGTGTTAATTCTGACCAGGTTTTAGCAGCCGTTAGTGCGACAATGAAGATGCTGAACCTGCATCTTAATAATCTAAAAAATGAAAGTTCAGGGATAATTAGCTGAGCAGTAAATTTAATTCTTCAATGACCAAATCACCAAATTTATCGGTATTAATGATTTTAACATGGCTGCCGGAATGGGATAAATCCGGTGTTGTGTACCCCTTTGTAAAAACGCTTTGCATTGCCTGCCATACCATTTTAGATTCTTCATCCATTCCAAAACTCATTTCCAACATCAATGCCACAGAGCCGATCATTGAATAAGGATTAGCGATATTTTTCCCGGCAATATCCGGAGCTGAACCATGGGATGGTTCGTAGTAGGCTTTATCGTTTCCTATACAGGCTGACGGCATTAAACCAAGTGAGCCTAAAATTCCGCCCCCCTGGTCACTTAAAATATCTCCAAACATGTTTTCCATTACCATTACGTCAAACTGACCTGGATTAAGGCACAATGCTGTTGCTGCGGCATCCACTAATATATTTTTAACTTCCACCTCAGGGAATTCAGGAGCTATTTCTTCCAAGATCTCATTCCAGAGCACACTGGATTTCAAAACGTTACTTTTATGAATATTATGAAGTACTTTCTTTCGTTTTTGCGCCACTTTGAAGGCAACTTTTAATATTTGTTTAATCTGATGTTCATCATATTCTAAAGTTTCGTGGACATATCTGGTTCCATCTGCTTTGGTCCCCTTTTCTTTGTTTCCAAAATATAAACCACCGACCAGTTCCCGAATGATCATTATTTCGATACCATCACCAATGATTTCAGGTTTTAAGGGGGAAAAATGAGCAAGTCCTTTTGGTAAAGACACCGGTCTAAAGTTGGCATAAGTTTGATATCGATTTCTAAGGGGAAGCAGTGCACCTCTTTCAGGTTGTTCATCTATCGGAATTTTCTTGGATTCTTCATGGCTCAAACCAATTGTGCCTTTTAATATTGCATCTGCTTCATCACATATTTCTTTTGTTGCATCCGGGAACGCTTTTCCGGTTTCATAATAGGCACAAGCTCCAAAACTGGCTGGCAATAATTTAAATTGGACATCTCTGTGCTTTTCAATAGTTTCAATTACTTTGATTGCTTCTTTCATGATTTCGGG
Organism: Deltaproteobacteria bacterium; assembly: GCA_018657625.1. Taxonomy (GTDB): domain Bacteria; phylum SAR324; class SAR324; order XYD2-FULL-50-16; family XYD2-FULL-50-16; genus JABHWU01. The sequence goes on from JABHWU010000119.1 coordinate 7,429, forward strand.
ACCGATGCCATCTCCCGCTAACAATGCAACTTTATGTTGTTTCATTTTTCCTGTTTGATTTAGATTAAAAGATATTATCCTGTAATGATTGATTTTTAATATGAATTAGTAATATGCGTCGAATTAATAGTGTTCATTATTTTCATTAATCAAATGCATAAACTGTATTTAATAAAATAATTTCCGAGGTTTATTTAGTTTGATTGCAAGTTGGACCATTTTGACTTAGTTTTGAGTCTTCCCTAAGATATCAATAATTTTATTTATAAAATCCTATTTTGAGAACCAGAAAGATCATTCATTTTGATATGGATGCCTTTTATGCATCTGTTGAAATAAAGGATAATCCGCATTTGGAAAATTTACCGGTAGTCGTGGGAGGGAGTCCGGAAAGCCGTGGTGTAGTTTGTGCTGCGAGTTATACAGCCCGCAGATTTGGGATTAGATCAGCCATGGCTTGTTCCAGAGCAGTAAAGCTCTGTCCTGAGGCAATTTTTTTAAGACCCAGGTTTGATCGCTATCGGGAAACTTCCAAAAACATCCATCAGGTTTTCAGAAAATATACTGATATTATTGAACCTTTATCATTGGATGAAGCCTGGTTAGATGTAACTGTCAATCATATTCATAGCCCATCAGCTACCTGGATCGCCCAGATGATTAAGCAGGATATCAAAAATGAGTTGAATCTGATTGGTTCAGCAGGTGTATCTTATAATAAGTTTCTGGCCAAAATAGCTTCAGATGAAGATAAACCTGATGGGCTTTTTGTGATTACACCGGATCAGGCCTCAGAATTTTTAATGGAACTACCCGTTAGAAAGTTACCTGGTGTTGGTAAAGTAACCATGAAAAAATTGGAATTGTTTGGTATTGAAAAAGGGAAACAGCTTATCGCTAAGGAAGCGGATTTTTTGATTCAGCATTTTGGAAAATTTGGGAGATATCTGTATAAAATTATCCGTGGTATTGATGATAGACCTGTCATCACTCATCATGAATCAAAATCAGTCGGTATTGAAACAACCTTTAACTCAGATCTTGAATATGGGGAAATTATGCGGCAAGAGTTAAATAAATTGATTACAGGTCTCGATTCCCGATTGAAGAAAAAAGAAAAAAAAGGTAAAACCCTGACATTGAAAGTTAAATTTGCTGATTTTAAGCAAATCACCAGAAGTGAAACTAATCCCTTTGCCTATTACAATCAAACCAATATACCTGATGTTGTCCATAAAAAGTTATATGAAATATGCCATACACAATATCCAAATCAAAAAATCCGCTTATTGGGGGTGTCCGTTTCTAATTTTACCGAAAATAAGAAGCAAGATGGGAAAACTGTCCAGTTGGACATGGATTATTTTTTGAACAAACCACATTTACTAACTGAGCCTTGAGTTATGTTTACATTCCAATCAATACAAGAAATTACAGATGGTGTTTGGATTAATCATCCAAAAGATCGCACAGTATCATTGCAAAAAGGCGCTTTTGACAGTCGCAAAATTGAAGATGCTGAAATATTTTTTGCCTGGAAAGGGGAGAATAGTGATGGGCACCAGTATATTGATCAGTTACCGGGATCGAGTATTAAACTGGTTATTGTAGAAAAGGAGGTTAAGTTGGATGCTCAGATAGCTGTCTTAAAAGTTCCGGACACTCAACAGGCTCTGGCTGAATTGGCTAAATTTCTCACCGGGGAATTTCGGGGTAAAATTGTAAACATCACCGGTTCCAGTGGTAAGACAACCGCTAAATCATGGTTAACACATATTCTGCAGGATAATTATAATGTTTTGACAAATATTGGCAGTTTTAATAATCATATCGGCTGCCCAATAACAATATTAAATGTGAATGAAAAACATGATTTAATAATCCTTGAAATGGGAACATCCGGTTTAGGGGAACTAGATCTTTTAAGTTCAATTGCTCCTGCTGATATTTCTGTTTTGTTAAACGTTGGCAGTGCGCATTTAGGAGAGTTTGGTAGTAAGGAAAACACTTACCGAGCGAAACTGGAAATTTTTAATCATCAAAAACCGAGTGCGATTTCCATTATTCCCTTTAATGATGATAAAATTAAAGAGGGGTATCCGTTTAAAAATTACCAGTACTTCGGTATTGGTTCACCTGAATATTCATGGAAAACGATATCAATTGATCCCGTTACCAAAAAACAACAAATTCAGTTTCAGACACCGGAAGGTTCAAAATCGATTTGGGTAAATCAAATTGGTGATTATGTCGGAGAGACTCTTTCTGCCCTCCTGGCCATTTGTTATTTTCTGGGATTAAAATGGAATGATATCTCAGGAAAACTAGCAATTCTACCTCAGGAAAAAGGACGCTCAACTTTTGTCAAAGGATTGAATCATGTGACTCTGCTGGATGATGTTTATAACGCCAATCCGGATTCTATGATTAATATGTTGAATACAATCTGCCAATTGGATTATAAAAATTGTATTGGTATTGTCGGTAATCTGGCAGAGATGGATGAAGGTTTAAAAGAATCAGCAGATTTTATTGTTGAAAATATTCCTGACAAACTGACAGGATTGTTACTGAATGGTGAAACCGGAAAAATATTAGCCCCTTTAATTCAAAAAAAGCATAAAAACATTGAGGTTAATTACTTTGGAGATTTGAGTGAAATGATAAAAGCGGCACTGCCCTTATGTGAAGAAAATGCGGTAATTGGCATTAAGGGTTCCAGAAGTGCGCATCTGGAGCGCGTTTTATATGCTCTGAAAGGAGAATTGGTTTCCTGTAACCTTGAAAGATGTGGCTTACTGCAAATGTGTCATTTATGCGATCAGTTAAAAAATGACACATAGCTCTTACAACTCTTCCAGTTCACTGCTTTCATCATCTTCGACTGGGTTTTCATGTTCCCTTTCATCCATTTCAGGTTGATTGATGTTAGATGAATGTTGATGGCATTGAACAGGAGCTGTGTTTTCTTTGAAATATTCAAAAATCGCAGTTGAAGAACCATCACAATCCTTTAAACCAGAAATTGGGTTAATCTTTACAATTTGAATATTATCCGGTTGTTGAAAAGGTAATATCGGCATATCTTCAGTGGCCTTTTTCATGAATTCTACCCAAATCGGTGCTGCGGCCCTTGAACCAGTTTCATAATGGCCTAGTGGTTTTCTGATATCATCAAATCCAACATATACACCTGTAATTAACTGCGGTACATAACCGATATACCAGGCATCGGTGTAAGCATTAGTGGTACCTGTTTTACCGCCTGATGGTCGGTTAATAGCCTGTGCCTTGGTTCCAGTGCCTCTTTTAACGACATCTTCCAGCATATTGGACATTAAAAAAGCGGTATCTTCTTCAATCACCTGTTGGGATTCAGTATAAATGGTTTCTTCAAGCGTATTTCCATCCCGATCTTCTACTTTTTTAATATAAATCGGTGTCACCAGATACCCACCATTTGAAAAGATACCATAGGTTTTGACCATCTCTTCCAAAGTTATTGAGGCCGACCCTAGTCCAATAGTGAAATCCTCGGGTATTTGTGCAGTGATACCGAGTTGCCTGGCATATTCAATGATAGGTTTTACCTCCAAAGCCATAGTAAGTCTCACTGTTGGAACGTTTTTACTGAAAACCAATGCATCCCTTAGAAGCATTTTACCTTTAAATTTTTTATCAAAATTAATTGGTTTCCAACCATTCGGGAAAACTAGGGGTGAGTCATCTAGAATGCTGGCCGTAGTAAATGAATTATCCAATGCGTGCGAATAAATTACCGGTTTAAACGCAGAACCTGGTTGCCTTTTACTTTGAATAGCCCGGTTGAACTCACTATCTTGAAAATCATAACCGCCACTCATTGCCAATACTTCACCATTTTGAGGGTTCATGGCGAAAATGGATCCATTGGCTTCCGGTTTTTGGGTTAAATTTAGTTCAAAAGCCATTGCATCTTGCTGATAGTCAACAATTTTCAGTAATACAACATCTCCTTTTTGGAGAATATCATTGATATCTTTAAGCTTATTTTTCCAGTTTAACGATTGTGAATAGTCTGCAGGTCTGGCCCAACGCATCGTTTCCAGGTTCAGTGTTCCTTCGTATTCTCCTAAATTGACGGTCGCCGATGTTTTTTCCACACTTTTTATAATTCCGTATACGGTTCCTCCAATAAAGAACTGATTGCTATCTGTAATATTTGTTTGTTTGGAGGTCATCAATGTTGTAAACGTTTCTTTATCTTCATCATTCAGAAGTTGAAAATCTTCCTCAATCCAACCATCCTCGGATGTGAATACATCCAAATCTAACTCTTTACTGGATTCCTGCAAAATATTTTTAATGGGTCCCTTGTAACCTTGCCTTTTATCATGATTGTCCAAGCCTTCAGCCAGAGCATTTTGAGCACTCACCTGTTTATTTAGATCCATGGTTGTATATACTTTTAACCCACCGCGTAAAAGCAATTCAGAACCATATTGTTTTAGGATATATCGACGAATATGCTCCATGTAATAGGAAGTTTCATTATTATCAATATTGGAATCCAATTTAAGGATAATCGGTTCTTTAATGGCCTGTATTTTCTGTTCATTGCTGATATATCCTTCTTCTTTCATTCTTTGCAATACCTGGTTGCGACGGGCGATTGCATTAGACATGCTATAAGTAGGTGCCCAACGAGACGGTGCTTGAGGTAACCCCGCTAGTAGTGCCGCCTCAGTCAATGTTAATTCTGATACATTTTTACTAAAATAACCCTGTGAAGCGGCTTCAATTCCGTAGGCCTGATGTCCAAAGAAATACTTGTTGAGATATAATTCAAGAATTTGATCTTTGGTAAAAAGTCTTTCAATTTTCAGCGCCAATAGGATTTCCTTTAATTTCCTTTCGTATTTTTTCTTATTGTTTAAAAGGAACATCCTGGCAGTTTGTTGGGTTAGCGTACTAGCCCCTTGAGCAATCCTCATCTGAGTAACATTGACAATAAATGCTTTAACCATTCTGATCGGATCGATGCCAATATGTTGATAAAATCTGGAATCCTCAATTGACAATAATGCCTGTATCATCACCGGAGGTACTTTGCTGATAGGAACCAGGACACGTCTTTTGGTATAGAATTCCTGGATTAAATTACCGTCCCGATCATAGACTTGGGTAGGGAGATCATAGATCGGTTTAAGGATATTGGTTAAATCCGGTAGATTTTTAGACAGATAAAATAAGTAGCCAAATATTACAATAGACAAAATGAGACCTGAATAGAAACAAAAAAAGAAAAAGGTTTTAAAATACCATAAAAAACTTTTTTGTTTAGGTGGTTGTTTTTTGGGTGGGAAAAAGGATCGGTTTTGCATAAGGATTATTTGGCTTAATGCTTTAAATATTGGGATATGTTGTAATTGGGAAATTTCGGTTAATAAAAGCTTAAAATTATTTTTTAAATGTCAGAAAATAGTAGTAAAATAATATTGTGTAAAGCAAGTTTTTCTGATTCGCCTGACTGGATTTAGATAACTGTTTCATTGTCCTGAGGAGACATAATATCAAAATCCTCAGGTCTGGGTAGGTCATTTAGGGCTTCAAAACCAAACAGTTCCAAAAAATAGTTGCTGGTTTTATATAATAATGGCCGACCGGGAATTTCTTTTTTACCTGCAATTTTTATTAAATTTTTATCTAACAATGATCGTAGAGAATAGGTAGAATCCACCGTCCGAATCTCCTCAATTTCTGATCTTGTCACCGGTTGGTTATACGCAATAATAGATAATGTTTCTAAAACAGAAGGAGATAATTGTATGGTTTTGACAATATGTCCCCTTTTGATCCATTTTTTGAATTTTGGATCTGATCGCAATTGAAAACCATCAGCTACTTTTTGGATGAAAAATGAACGATTATGATCTTGATAAAAGGTATTGAGATCTTTAATGGCTTGCCTGATTTCTCCGGTTTTTTTGATCCCTATACTTTTAGCTATTTGTTTAGGGGTCAAGGCAAATTGAGAACTAAACAGAATTGCTTCGATAATTTGTGTCAGTAATATTTGGTCCATACTTTAAAATTTATTGCGCCGCTTTGGGTTTAATACCCCGCCCCTTGGGGCGTTCTGTCATCTCGAATAAATGTGAGAGATCTTGTCCTAAAAGAAAGATTTCTCCCCGCGGTCGAAATGACATACAGCTATTCTACAGTTAATATGAATACCCCGTCCGCTTATGGCGGGATAGTTCATTTTTAGTTTATAAATAATTTCGATATGATAGGTATTATCATTAATCTTAATATAAGTCTATTGAGGCTTTATTTTTCCCACGGCTAATTTATTCTGCAGCGTAAATCTTTATATGTTAAAGGGTTCAGATTAAAACTGGACAAACCCAGAAATTTTTCGTATAGTCTGATCATCACATTGAGATGAGAAATGATTATGCGTTTAGAAAAAATATTGAT
>JABHWU010000008.1 GCA_018657625.1 Deltaproteobacteria bacterium
GGCAGAGGTTATTAATCGCCACAACATTATCAGGGCTTAAGGTATTTAGCCCTGCAGGCATTTCTTTTAAATAGGTTCTTTCAGACAATTTAATATAAATCATAGATAGCAGTGATAAATTAAGAAACAAAATTAGTTGATTTTTAACTGGTTTTTATCAGCTACTTTGAATAATTTGATAGCTGGTTGAAACTCAATAAACTACTCCAAATAAATATATGATTGCTGAAGTTGCTCTGAATATTCCCCATAATGAACCTTTCGATTATTTAATCCCAGAACATTTAGATGATTCGGTTGTTCCGGGGGTTAGAGTTTTGGTATCGGTAAATCAGCGAAGAATTATCGGTATTGTTGTCAAATTGAAAAAAACATCTCAATTTGATAAATTAAAATCCATTGAATTCCAGATCGATCAGGTACCGGTGTATGATCAAAGAATGCTGGATTTCACTAAATGGATGGCAGACTATTATGTTTGTTCATGGGGTATTGTATTAGATTCTGCACTTCCGACGGGTTTAAAACCAAAGGTTGAAAAAACAGTTAAACTGCTTGCATCCAATGAGATTTTTCATAAGCTTTCTGTTGAAGAACAATCCACCTTGCGTAGTTTGGATGGATCCCTGGAAAAGGACATTAATAAGGTAAAAGGCCTTCAATATTTAAAAAAATATTATCGAAATAAAATATTACAGCGAATTTATCAAACCAAAGGATATTATAATTTTGATTTTTCAGAAGAGGTGTTTGAGCTAAATGAAATCGGTGATAAACCATTTCGTAAAAACTCCAAGGCGGATCTGATTATTAATCTGCTAACTGCTGAAAAACAGATGTTAAAGCAGGATATTCTTTCCCGGGTTGATAACAGCCAATCGGTATTAAACCGTTTAAAAAAAGAAAAAATAGTCCGATCTTTCCAAAAAAAAACGCCACCACCCAATCATTTTGGATCTTTTATAATCCAGGAACGATTCCTAACCCTAAACCAGGAACAGGAACAGGTTCATAGGGAAATTATTGAACCGATTGAACAAAACCGGTTTAAAACATTTTTATTATATGGTGTGACAGGTAGTGGAAAGACTGAAATATATTTGCACGCTGTCCGTAAAATACTTCAGCTTCAGAAAACAGCTTTAATACTGTTACCTGAAATATCGCTGACTCCACAAACAGTAAAACGGTTTAAAGATCGATTTGGAGAAACAATATCGGTCCTCCATAGCGGACTGGCTGAAAAGGCGCGATGTAAAGAATGGTGGAAGATTAAACACGGATATTGCCCAATTGTCGTTGGGGCCCGATCAGCTATATTTGCACCTTTGAAAAATATCGGCCTGATCGTTGTCGATGAAGAACATGATGGATCATATAAACAGCAGGAATCACCTTACTACAATGCCAGAGATGCAGCTGTGATGATTGGTGCTAGAGAAAAGGCGGTGGTTGTCTTAGGGACTGCAACTCCGGCTCAGGAATCCTACTTTAATGCTGAAAGTAGTAAATATAAACTACTGACGATTAAATCAAGAGCCAACCAACAAGACTTACCTAAAACCGAAATCATCAGTTTAAAGGATAATATTCGGCAAAAAGGGGTTTTTTATTTGTCGAGTTATCTGGTGGCTTTGCTCAAACAAAATCTTCAAAATCAAAAACAAGCGCTGATTTTTCTTAATAGAAGGGGATATGCTGCATTTTTAGCCTGCACCGGATGTGAGACACCAGTGATCTGCAAGAATTGCTCAATTGCTATGACCTGGCATAAATCTGTTCAGCAATTAAGATGTCATCATTGCGGAGATAAGCAATATTATCCCAAAAGCTGTCAATTTTGTAGTAATTTAAAATTCCGTCAGGAAGGTATTGGTACCCAGCGTGTTGAACGAGATCTTAAGGTCCTGTTTCCAAAGGCACGTTTTTTGAGAATGGATAGAGATACCATTTCTAAAAAAGGAGCACTGGAAAATAATATTAAACTGATTAATGAAAATAAGGTAGATTTCATCGTTGGAACCCAGTTAATCAGTAAAGGACATGATTTTAAAAATATTGGACTTGTTTGTATTGTATTGGCGGACATGACCATTAATATTCCGGATTTTAGGTCCTCAGAAAGAGGTTTTCAATTGATGTCCCAGGTTTCAGGTAGAGCCGGTCGTAGTGATTCTGGTGGTGGAATAGCTCTGATTCAGACCTATAACCCGGAACATTATGCCATTCAATCAGCTATTTGCCATGATTATGTTCAATTTTACAAACAGGAAAGAGAAATTCGAAAATTGTTAAATAACCCGCCTTATACCCGTTTGATATTAATTAAATTAAGTGATGAAAACCTTTCCTATGTTGAAGAAACAGCAAAACTTCTAGTGCAAAAAATGCGTCACTATACCGAAAAATTACAATTTGAAATATTGGGTCCAATAGAATCCCCGATTCAAAAAGTTAATCGACGGTTTTATTGGCAGATTTTGATCAAAGGAAAAGTGCTACAAAAAACGAAGGTGCTTTTAAAGCAACTATTAGATGGATATGATGATTTTAAAATTAAAGGAAATTGTCGAGTTACAATAGATGTTGATCCTTTCTAGATTGGATTGGGGCTCAGTGTTTAACCTGCTTTACTTGACAGACAATAAAGCAGGTTAATGGGGAGCAGAAAAAAACTATTGTTCAATTTCCCCGGATTGGCTGTCTATTTTTATCGTTTTAATGGAGGATTTGGGCATATCATAGGTCATCATCGTAAAACCTGAAGAAACATTAATGAACTTCTCGCCATCCATTATGGCAATAATCTCAATTTTCCCATCCTTATAGTCTTTACTTAAAAAAGGTTTAACTGTCGCTTTTATGCGTGTGTAACCTCTGTTGTTTAAGGAAATCTTATCTGGAAATATCAGTTTATCGGAGTTAACACTTAGATAAATAGGGCCCTTCTGATTGACATTCTTGTTTGATTTTACATCAATTAATTGCAGACTTAAATATACGCTCGATTCTTCGCCTGTCGGAGGTATATAAATTCTTTGTTGATCAGGACTGATTTGAATCTGATAAGGTAGGTTAACAATTTTATCCTCGATACTACCTGTTTTTGAGATCTCATTAACCATTTTTCCGGGAGTCAAAATAACAGAAGCGTCGTCGTTTTTGATGCTGACTGACCCCGTTGCCAAGCTGGCGGAGAATTTACCATTTTGTTCTTTGAAACTAACGATGGTTCCTTTAATACCTGCTGTTGCTGTTGGTGTTTCTATGAAAGTTTTTTGTTTGCCTTTGGAAAATTTTCCCCAGAAGGAGCCCAGTTTTAGTATTAATTTGTTGATAAATAATCTGGAACCACTGCTCCCGGATTCTTTTGAATTAGATATGGTGAAACGGGTTTTTTGAAATACGCGAATCTCCGATCCATCTCTAAAAAGGATCGTTGCTTTGGAGCGATTACCAGTGATAATCGTATCCCGATCTTTAAGGACTAAACCAATTCTTCCGATAAGCTTTTTGTCGGGGGTTCTTCTTTCAACCTGAACAAGACCATCAACTTTTTTGAGGCTGGCGACTGCATTCAGCGCAAAAACCTGTGAGGTTCCTAAACCTGCCAGAACAAACAAAAGGAAAAAATTAATTAAGAATTGGCTGTTTTTCATGAATGATCCTGATTAGAATTAGAGTAATTACTTAGGGACTTCATCATATGTCTTTTTTTCTTTAAACTGCAAATTGCATACATTGTTGGCTATCTTGTTAAAAAAAATGAGATATGATGACATAAAAACAGTTAAGTTGATTGTTTTAGATATTTTAAACGTAAATATAGCATAAATGCATTTTTTTTGCACAGGTAAAACCAGTGGCTTAAATATTAAGGTTTTATTTCCAAAGTTGTTTATAAAAAGAAGAAAAACAGACAATATAGTCGATAATAAAAAATGAAAAATATACTGATATTCGCAACCCTACTTATATTCAGCAGTATTAATGGTGTATCCGCGCAAGTTGTTACCCCGTCCCTGGATCCGACGAATCCGGTGGAAATTGCTGCCGCTGCCAGTTGGAGATTTGGATCTACCATTGGTGGTGGTGGAAAATGGGGAACACAGAAGTCCGATGGTGATCAACTTGATTCCAGCACTCAATCAGATCTTTCTGATATGGCATTTGTTAACAGTTCATATATTTTTGCTTACCAACCGACAACTGTTACCTTCGAAATATCTGGTGTTGTGAATGAAACAGACTATCAATGGGATGGTAGTGATAGTACCTCTGATAGTTTAACCGAATATGAAAAAAATGAAACCAATCTCAAATTAGCTATTCGGGGCAATAATCAAGTTTCGGTTGGAATTGAATTTCAGTCTGAAAATTATAAAGATGCATCAACAGATTCAAAACTCACCGCTTATGGTGGAAGTTTCGGAATGCGGTTTTTAGATAGTATATTTATTTCCGGTGGGCTAAATAGAAAAACTTTGAAAGCGGATGAATTTGAGTCTGATTTGAAATGGCAGGAGGTAATTGGCGGAGTTGCCTTTCAGTTTGGTTCTCCAGACCAGAATATGTTTAAGATAGAAGGGGCTATAAAAATTGAAGATAAAGCCAAAGTAAATCTAAGTAATAGCGCACTCTATTATTATCGACCTAAGATAACCACTACACAGGGCAGTATTGAAACAATTTTAGGTGGATATTTATTGTCTTATCGATATCGAAAGATTTTATTCGAAGCAATAGATGATATTGCCTTAGATAGGGATAGAGAAGAAACCAGAAACCGTATCGGACTTGGATATCGACCAACCGTTCTGACGATGGTGCTTTATGGTGAAACCAGAATAGAAATGGAAGATAGTAATAAATATGAGACCCAGTATTTGGGTTTTAATGTTTCCTTTAGTTTTATGTAATATGAGTGGAGAGTAAATAGATGATTCATAATAGGCTAATGCAAATATTGCTAGGTTCAACCTTTATCTACGGTTTATTGACGATACAACTTTTTGGACAAGTTGTTACTCCAAGCTTAAATATCATCTCTAAGCCAATTATGCCTGCTGCTAGCAGCTGGTCAAAATTAAATTCAGTGGGTGGCGAATATAAAGATGGTAACGGCAAAAGAAAGCTTGATGGTAACGAAATATATGATTTAGAGGTTGAAGGTAGTATAGGCGTTGTGGGCCTATCCATAGGAAATTTAGATATTGATGCATATGTTGATGAAGCCAGATTTGATACCAAATATGATGCTACCTATGATGGTGACTTCATAAATGATTTTTCTGAAACTTATGTATCTTTTTCATTAACTGGTGACGGAGATGTAACTGTTGGTGCCGCGATACATGAGTTAGCGAGAAGTGTGTTTGCGGTCTCCGATGGAGATGAAGATGTCAGCATTAAACAATCCGGACTTATTGGTAGCTTTACAGTTAAAGTATTTGAGTCTGTATTTCTAGGTGGTGGTGTTGAAAGAGTCTCAGAAACGAATTCCCTATCGGTTGATAATGAATGGACAAATGCGACTGGTGGAATTGCTTTTTGGTTTGGTCAGGATACGGATTCTCAATTTCGGGTGGAAGCGTCTGTAACTGAATCACCTAAAGCCGAAAAAGAGGTTGATACGGGAGATACAAAAAATTCAGCTTATCATCCAAGTAGTAGAACAAATCGTATCAATGTTGATTTAATGATGAATGGTCTACTATTTTCTTACTCTAATATTAATCAAATAACTCAGCAGGAAATAACTAATTCCAGTACCGGTGAGTCTGTCGATAAATCTAAAACAACAATTAACGAGGGTTCGGTACAATGGGTACCAGAAGAAGGAATGATACTGGGGTTTGCATTTAAAACATTCGGATACAAAGAAGTCTATGAAGATAATATCGATAGTTTTAAAATCAATTTAGGATTTATCTTTTAGATGATTTAGCAAAGATTGAATGGTTTTTGTAACGGTTTTAATCTCAATTCCTGTGAGGCATTCCAATTGGCATTTTGGATAAAAACACTTTTTTTTGCAACCAGGATCAAATTCTATCCCTAAGTGCGTTGGACTGTCCGGTTCAAGCCAGTTTTCCATCAAAGGTCGGCCAAAGATAGCGATAGAAGGTCTGCCAGCAGCATTGGCAAAATGCATGGGTCCGTTATCATTTCCGATATGTAAATCTACTTTTTTTAAAAGTGCCACTGTTTCTCTTAAAGTCGGTATTTCATAATCGCCTAAATCCCGATTCTGCATGTTTTTTCTGACGGCTTCAATAAAATGATATTCTCCGGGACCCCATAAAAATATTATCTGTGCCTGGTAGTTTTCTATTAGAAAATCACAAACGGCGGAAAATCGATCAGCCGGCCAAATTTTATAATCCCTTCTTGAGACCGGTGAGACCGATATTAAAAAACGATCCTGGTTCACTTTTAATTGCTTTAAAATTGAATCTGCTTTTTGATGATCCTGATCACTAGTAAAAAAGTTTAACTGCAACGCTTTAACATTGATTCCTAAAGCTGAAAGGAGGTAGTTTTTCTTTTGTCCGGAGTAGAGCAAATGTGGGGAAGATGAAACCGGGTCTGTATAAAATAAAGATCTACCTCTCAATTGATAACCAATTCGTTTGGGTGCTCTCGTTAACCAGGACAGTAAGGCTGTTTTTGGAACTCCGTGAAAATCAATCACATGGGAATAATTTTCTTTTTTAAGTCGTTTGATTAATGAGATTATTTTTAAGAAACTATTATCTTTGGGGTAGTAGTGGATTTTTTGAATAAAGGGATTGAACTCAAAAATCTGATGAGCCGGTGGTATCGTTAAAAAATGAATTTCACCATCAGGAAAATGCCCGGTTAATGCTCTGATTGCAGGTGTGTTCATTAGTACATCACCAATTTGTTTTAATTGAATGCAAAGTATTTTTTCTTTCACAGGTTAGTAGTTGAGAGGATTATTAATTAATAATATCATTTTTGGTTTTCAGATCAAATAACTCCATCGCAAACTCTGAAGAATTTTTGCATGAGTAGTAATCCAAAACACCGCCAAGCGCTCCTCCAATTATTGGTATTGCCTTTCCCAGTCGGGTTAAACCTTTTTGAGCAGATAGTTTCATTAATCGATTGGCTATGACGAGATTTAACATCTGAATCGTTTGTTTAGATAATTTAGCAATATGATCTTTGCGCAACAATTTTTGAAAATCTTTATAATCTCCATGAAGAGCCTGTTTTCCTTTTTTTCCAAGTAAACATAAAGCAATTGAAACACGTACCGGTGGGTCATCAATATTAAAGCCGCCGATATAAGCCATTGCCGCAACCATTCGGGTTTGAATAACCCAATTGGCAGCCAGTGAAGCCGGTATGGTAAAAGGTAAAGTAAAGATACCTCCCAGGCTGGTTAAAAACCCTGTAGTAAAATTCTTAGTCAATTCAATCCTAACCAACGCATTAATTTTATCCAACTGAGTTGGGTATTTTTTATTATTTAAATATCGATCAGCAATTTTTTTTGAGCTGGAAAACGTTGCCATACCGTTAATACCAACATTTAAAACTTGCCCAAGAAGTTTAATGGCTTCTTTTTCTTCCGGGCTTAAATTTTGTGTCTCAATCATATGGAAAACCTAGAATAATCTGTTTAATGATTGAATACTATAGTTTATTTGATCGGAAGGGAAGCCCAGCTTAAAAAGATTATTATTAGGAACCCAAAGAGGAGGATAAATTGAAGTAAATGGTTTTTTTTAATTTTGGAATGGATCATCGGTAAACATAAGATTCCAATGAATATTCCACTGATCAACCCAAATAAATGTGCAAAGACGTCACTGTTTGGGTTTGAGCCCAACATGGCGAATAAACCTAATGCTCCAATTAAAGGGACGTAAATGCTTTTTAAACCTTTATGAACCATGATTTTTTCTTTAATACCAATAACACTAAAAATACCAATGGCGCTGAAAACAGCTGTTGATGCACCAATGGAATAATGTCCGGTTTGATAAAAGATGGCATTTATTAAATTGCCCAAAGCACCACCCAATAATATCGTCAACCATGTTAATCCATAACCTAAAGCCGGTGTTGTTAAAGCTAAAAACAAAAAAAGACTGACAACATTACTGAATAAATGTGCATCATCACTGTGAAGTGTTTGTGCCGTAAACAAACGATACCAGTCTCCGGCTAAAACCTCAGCAGCAGAAAACCTTCCATATTTCAAAATGGCTTGGCGGAACAAAATAGCCATTGATTGAAAATGAAATAGAACCAATAGGAATAATATCAGTGAATTTACAATTAAGGCATTGGTTGGTAAATGATTGCTGATTGGCCGCATTTTAGGTGGTGGCCAATTTCGGTTTTCCTGATAATAAAAGTGTATTTCTGATAATGCCTGTTCAGCCTGAGAATTATGGAAAATAAGTGTTGGTGTACCTTTAAGCTGCTTCGAGTAAGGAATATTTTGAGACCAGAGGAGCAATTCAATTTCCTTTAGTGCCCGATAGCCGGATAACTCAATAATCGTATATTCAAAAGCCTGATAAATATGCATGGCAAATATATTTAAAATTTTCCGGATCTGATTTTGTAAATTTCATTTTGGCTAAATAATTTAACGGTTCCATAAAGCCCGTCGAATCCTGCTGTTTTTATGGCTTTACCTTGCCGCATTCGATGAATTGCTTCTGCGACAATTTCAAAATCATTTTTTCTGAGATCTTCAATGGGAAAATTCAATAAGATTGTGAATTCAGATCCAAAATTATGAATCAATTGATTATAAATTTTTTCAACTGTTTTTGTTCTAGGGCCCACACCGGTGATTTCACTTAGGATTTCTTTTAGGGGAACCAGTGAGTAAAAACGCTCAAATTCATTAAAAACCGGTTTTTTTCGATCACTTAACTCAATAACCCGATTCAACACACCTTTTGTTAATGATTTATGGCACACGGGACAGATATCTGACGGATTTGGATTAACCTCTGGTTTTTGTTGAAAATCACATTTTCTGTGGCCTGTTAAATAATATTTTCCCTCTTCAGGAAAGAATTCAATGGTGTGAATATGATTTTTAACATCCGAAAACTGGATGGTTTTTTTTAGAGACCAATAATTAAAATCTGAAAATATGATATTGGCTTCTCGACCTAAATTTTCAGGAGAATGGCAATCAGAATTGGAGAGCAATGTATATTGATCTAAGGCTGATATATGGCGAATCATTTCAGGGTCGGCTGATAAACCGGTTTCCAGGCAGAAAATCTGGTCGCTTAAGTCTTCAAAACAATCGAAAATGGAATCATAACCGGACCGACTTCCAAAAATGGAGAACCAGGGGGTCCAGATGTGTGCCGGTATCAAAAAACCATCAGGAGCACTTTCTAGCAGTATTTCCAATAGATTTCGAGCACTGAGTTTTAATATCGGTCTGCCATCAGATGCCAGGTTTCCTATTTTGGCCAGTTTATAATTAATATTGAGTGCTGATTGAAAATCGGGCACCACCAGTACATGATGGCTTTTTTTGGTTTGCTCGTTTTTTTTATAGATGCAGCTGATTTCAGCAGTTAGAATAAATCGAAGATCAATTTTTTTAAGTGTTTCAATTCCCGGTACTAGGTTTGATTTTAGTTTAAAAAATCCGTTACCCTCGTCGATAAGGTTTTCCTTTAGTTCTGACAACCAGCCTGGATGGGTAAAATCACCGGTGCCCAGTAATTGGATCCCTTTAATTTTACCCCAGTTACATAATCCAACCAGGTTGCTATGTTTACTGGTCGCATAGGAATAATGAGAATGGGTGTGAAAATCAGCGATATATGGCATTTTTAAATTTGATTGAAATAAATAATAAATATTATCCAGTAAACCTGTAGAACCGTCTATTTCAAAAACCAGAATCAACTAGCCAGATTCTGTATTTCGGATTATCTATGGTTTTAAATATTTCGAAAATTTTAGTACTAGTGTCATGTCAACTTTGAAAGATTGTAGAAATCTGGGGACATGTGTGTGCCAAGAACGGATATTAGGCGGGATTCAATCTCCTTGGTTTGCTTAGATTGAGTCAAAGAGATATTCGATGCTATACAATTGATGAGGGGTTGGTCCCTCAAAACCGGCTTGCAGAAGCA
>JABHWU010000132.1 GCA_018657625.1 Deltaproteobacteria bacterium
TCGGCGGTGGTGATGTAGCCGTAGATGCCGCCCAAACCGCTTTGCGTCTTGGCGCCGAGTCGGTCACGATTGTTAGTCTCGAAAATGAAGATGAGTTGCCTGCCACACCGGAAGCTGTTGAAAGTGCGATTAAAGAGGGAATTAAGTTTGAATACTCCTGGGGGCCTGCGCGCATTTTAACTCAAAACGGCAGCGTCAGCGGAGTACAGCTTCAACGCTGTATGGCTGTTTTCGATGGGCAGAATCGTTTCAACCCTGTGTTTGATAGATGTGAGTTGAATGACATCCTTGCCGAAACGGTAATCATCTGTATAGGACAATCTCGCGACAACACCTGTTTAAATGATTTGGAAAAATCAAAAAACTTTAATAAAAATCAAATAAATACTGATCCTTTAACGCTTCAAACAACAGAAGAGACCATTTTTGTGGCTGGAGATTTCTATAGCGGTCCTTCTTCCATTGTTTCCTCCATGGCAAGTGGACGAGAGGCTGCCGAATCGGTAAATCGCTTACTTGAAGGTGAACACCTCAAATATGGTCGCAATTACCGAGGTCCTTTCGAGATGGAATTTGATATTGATACTACGCCAGGATCAGATAAAAATCGTGCTACTCTTCAACTTAGAGATTACAAGGGCAAAGGTGATTTTAATGAAATTGAAAAAGGTTTGTCGCAAGAGGCTGCACGCAATGAGGCGTCCCGATGTTACTCCTGTGGTGAACCTTTTGGAAAATTTCAAACCTGCTGGTTTTGTTTACCATGCGAAGTGGAATGCCCAAATGAAGCCTTAAGAGTAGAGATCCCTTATTTGCTTAGATAAAATGTTTCAACAAAGGCAAAAGTTATAAAGAAAAATTAGCTAAATATACGAATTGAAGGTAATTAATAACAATCAATTACCTAGTATTTCCATTTTATATCGAAGGGTTTGAACACAATTAAAATAGATCAAACGGGTTCAATTTATATTAATATTTCGTTTCAATAAAAGGATGTCTAAAAATGAGTATTGCTATCATTGCCGGGATCATCACTCTATTCTTTACAACCTTACTTACCATAGCAGGTGAAGGAGCGGCCATAATCCTCATACCAACCTTTATCGCACTGGGGATTGATATACGAGTAGCTATGGCAACAGCTCTGCTTCTTAACTCATTAGCTATGATTTTTGCCTGCCCCCGATATATCAAAAACAAACTTATAATGTTTAAAGTAGGCTTGCCAATATTGATTGCCGCCGCCTTGTGCTCACCTATAGGAGCCTATGTTAGCAAAAAATTGGATCAGCAATTACTTATTGTACTCTTTATAGGATTTTTACTATTTGCATCGGGTATGATGTTTTTATATCGACCTCAGGAAAAGAAACAAAAAGAGGTAGAGCAGTCAAAAACTAAAGAGATCGTTTATGGTACTTCTGTCGGTATTATTGCCGGGTTTATGGCAGGATTACTTGGAGTAGGGGGTGGTAATTTTATATTACCCATGCTAGTTTATCTTGGCTTCAATCCCAAAAAGGCATCAGCCACCACCGCATTTATTGTTATTTTTTCATCTTTTTCGGGGTTTTTGGGACATGCGTCAGTTGGAAACATTGAATTTAATTTGTTGTTGTTTACTGCTATTGGTTCTGTTGTAGGGGCACTTATCGGATCATGGCTGATGTCTGAAAAACTAAAATCAAATCAGGTCAAGTTGGTTATCGGCAGTGTCTTGCTGGCAATAGCCGCTAAAATGATTTGGAATTTTTTTAATTAATACTTTTGGTACAGGTAAGCCCCGTTTTTTTATAGATTATTTAATATGACTAGATCTTTTTTTTCATAAATCCTCTTAATATTTTTATTTTAAATATTAAGATAATGATTTTTTTAAAGCCTTAAGTAAGCTATCTGGCTTAGAGGCTTATTTTAGTGAATAGAAAAGGGAGGAAAAACATGCCAAATCAGGAAACCAATTCAAAATCAATTTTGTATTTTAAGATGCGGGGGTCTCAATGGTTTTCATTGTTACCTCTGCTTTTCTTTGTGGTACCACTTTTGTGGATGAGTTTTATTCGGGTTGGATCGATGTCGGTCGTTTTGGGATTCACTTTAATGGGTGTAGCACTCACTTCATTTTTGGCCAAAGACTGGCGCGAGTACTGGGATATTGTCATACAAGGAATGACCAAACCATCGGTCGCTATTTTCACCTTGATTTTTACGCTGGTTGGAATTTTTGCAAAAATGCTTGCCAAAGGTAAAGTTGCGGGTGGTGTTATTTGGCTGGCATCAATTGGTAATGTTGAAGGAACACTTTTTGTGGCTTTTACCTTTATTGCCTGTTGCCTTCTTTCAACAGGATCAGGAAGCTCCATGGCCACAGTCTTGACTTTAGGGCCCCCTTTATTCCCAGCAGGTATTATTTTAGGCGCTAATCCATTTTTATTGGCAGGCGCCTTGGTAGCCGGAGCAAATTTTGGTGATAACCTGGCTCCTGTCTCTGATACCACGATTGTTTCAGCTTCTACTCAATCTTATCAAAAAAAATCAGGGGTTGCTGATGTTGGTGGCGTTGTAAGATCCCGATTTAAATATGCAATTATTGCAGGTATCATTTCCTTAATCCTCTACCTGTTTATCGGTGGAGGATCTCAATATCTGACACCAACCGAGGCAGCAGAATTGATAGCTAAATATTCCTATGCAAAAGGTGTATTAATGCTTATCCCGGTAGGTGTCATTATATTTTTCTCAGTAAGGGGCACACCCATCGCTGCGTCATTAACAATAGGAATAGTAACAGGAGCAATTATTGCGCTAGTTTTTGGTATTCTCACACCAAATGACTTTATTCAATTGAAAGCTGCTGGGAAAAAGATGAAATTGGTGGGTATTATTCCCGATGGTGTCACCATGATGATCAAACAAATTCTTGTTTTAATGCTTTTGATGGGGGCCGGTGAACTATTAGTTAAAACAGGCATCATGCAGACGATGATGGGCAGTTTGACCAAAGTAGTAAAAAAACCAAGAGGAACAGAATTGATGATGTGTCTTCTGGCTGGAATTGTTGGATTGATGGGAGGTTTTGCTATAATGGGAATGGCTATCGCTGGTCCTTTTATTGATGCAATGGGAAAAGGACAAAAAATTCACCCATACCGAAGGGCAAATATTTTAGATGCAATGACAACTTCAATGTGTCACTGCACACCTTGGAGTAAACAACTTTTTGTTCTGGCTGGATTTCTAACGGCCATGAAAGCCACTTATTCTTTTGTTCCCGAGATATCTACCATGGACTTTTTTCAATATTGTTTTCATCCATGGATCTTGATGGTAATAATGGTTGTCTTCGCTTATTTCGGTTGGGGAAGAATATTTGAAGGAAAAGATGGGGAAGTCGTTAAGGGTAACTATATGAATGAAATTCCAGAAGAGGTTAACTAAAGTAAAAACGACAGCCTTTGATAATTTTTCTATTAACAAAGGCTGCCATGATTTTTATTAAAATACGTTTTCGTTTTCTATGACAGTTTGCATTTGGGTTGAACACATTCGGACACTGAGCGAAGTCGAAGTGTCCGCGTAAAGTATCCCTTCGTTCTTTGCTCGTGGGGTATTATTTATTCTTCTCACTTAGCCATTTAAACAAAATGTATTTGTTGCGATAATATTTTGATATAACTACAATCATCAATAAAAATTTAAAATCAAATATCAAGTGAGAAATCCAAGCAATCAACTATAAAAACCCATGACTAAAACCAACAATAAAAACGATAAAATAAATGAAATCAGAAATTTAATGCCAGCTGTTAAATCGATTCATTATTTAAATGCAGGAACCAATGGTCCCTTACCTAAATGTGCTGCTGATGCTATGAAAAAAGAAGCTGAAGAAGAATTTAAAAAGGGAAGATACTTACCTTTTATTGATGACCTCTATAAAGAAATGGACATTACCAGAAATCTCCTGGCAGGTATTTTATCAGCAAATTACAAAGAAATCGCACTCACACATAGTACTACTGAAGCTTTAAATATTGTGCTATGGGGATTACGCTGGAATTCCGGTGATGAGATCATTACTACAAATATGGAACATACCGCAGGGCTGGCTATTCTTGCGATGTTAAGAGCTCGTCATAATATTACTATAAAGTATATCAATGTTGATTATGGGGAGAGGTATAACGAAAAAAAATTTCTGGCTGATTTAGAAAACAAAATAACATCAAGAACGCGATTATTATTAGTGTCTCATGTATCGTTTTCAACGGGTCTTACCTTTCCAATCAAAAAAATCGTTAAACTTTGTCATAAATACAAGGTATATGTTTTGGTAGACGGAGCTCAGGCTGCTGGCGCAATTCCCGTTAATGTACAAGATTTAAAAGTCGATTTTTATGCAGCTGCTGGTAGAAAATGGTTGTGTGGACCTGAAGGTATCGGTGTTCTTTATATTGCGCAACATAGAATTCCTGAAGTAGATCCAATATTTATTAGCCCAGCTTCTGTCGATCAACGTCACAACCTTGATATCCATTCACCTTATGTTATTCCGGCACCATTTGCGGCCCGTTATCACACAGCGACTGCTATGTATAAGCCGACACTCTTGGGTTTTCAAAAATCGCTTGAGTTTTTGGTTAATCAAGTAAAGATGGATTGGATCACAGATCGAATTCCTGGACTTGCTCGTTATTTCAAAGAATTAATACAGGATATCAAAGGTATTGATATCGTAACCCCTCCCGGGACAGAGGGTGGTTTTCTCTGTTTCAATATTAAAAACCAGGACCCAATCAAACTATGCGATATTTTGAATAAAAAAGGCTTCATGGTGCGGCCGGTACCTAAACCACATACCCCGACCCCAATTAGGATATCAACAGGTTTTTATAATACTGAAAAGGAACTAGAAGATTTTGCGAAAACTTTGAAAGCAGTCGTTCACAAAGGAAGTTAAAACCATTATAAAATACAAAAACTTTATTTATAGCAAACGTCACTGTTATTGACATGATGATATTTTAATTGGAATGCCAAATTGAGAATGAACTGCGACGCTGGCAGCAAGAAGTACTTTTTGTGTTACGTGTCCCTTAATTTTGTGGGACTATTAGAATGGTGGTCGCTATATAGGGTAAGTGTAAACAATAGAAGATAGATTTATCTCTGGAAATGGTGTTGAAAAATCAGGGGTTTTTGCTTATCTGAAAATTCTCGATAAACCTGGCAATTTTCATGTCTTCCTTCAAGGTATGGTTTATGAACCAGTCTATCAAAAACGTTATTAATTCATTCACTTTTTCCTGATCTTTCCCCTGAAGTACATGAATTTTCTGCCTTAGCTCCATCAGTAGAATGTGATGCTTTTCCCGATGATATTTTAATTTGGGATAATTGCAAAATCGCATTATATTTTCTTCACTGCAAAAGTGAAAATCCGTATACTTTAACAGTTCTTCTAATAAATAGCCCAATTGTTTCCAATCATACTGTTGGCTGATCGCTTCTTTAATTTTACAAATAATTTCAACAAAAACCTTATGTTCTGAGTCTATTTCAATGTTACCAACCTCATACTGTTTTTTCCAGGTTATTTCCATTTAAAAACCATTGTTTGAATTTAATACTAAATCATTTGCAGAAGAATAGAGTAACCTTAATAAACGTGTCAAATTTAAGTGCAAAGCTATCACATCATTAACCAATTATCATTTAAAATGATCAATGATGGGCTATAAATTGGATCAATTTTATTTTACCTTTAATTATTCATTCACCAACTGATCATACCCAAAGCTACTATTGTACAAAACACGCCAATCCATTGAAAAACAGTTAGTTTTTCTTTTAGTATAAACCAGGCCAGAATTACGGTTGTAATAGGGTAAAGAGAGCCAAGTACTGATGATATATCCAAACGCCCCATGGTAGTTGCCACTCCAAATATCACATTGCCCCCGGTATCAAAAATGCCTGCTAAGGCAATAATATAAGCACTACCTGGGGCAATAAATAGCGTCGGGCGCCTAATCAACCAGTAGATAGACATTAATACAATTACTGTAAATCGGATGATGACGAGTGGCCACAACAAATCTTCATTCACCAGCAGATCAAAAAAAACAAAAAATAACCCAAACCCACAACCAGCGATAAATGGCAATTTTAAATCATTTAAGCGAAAAGTCCCTTTTTTACCACCTGCTGATAAAAACCAAACCGCAATAAAAGCAAATCCAAACCCAACTAACTTAGTTCCGGCAGGAACCCCTTCTGTAATACTACCTACGATTGCAGGTATCACAGCACTGGTAATAGCTGCTACTGGTGCAACAATACCCATCTGGGTCGTTGATAAACTGTGATATAATGCTCCCAGGCTTGAAACGCCAATGATACCCGTTAAACCAGCCAAAAGTAAAAACTTTAAAGAAAAAATAAAGGTCGAAAAATACAGAGAAAACACTGTTAATAATAGCCACCCTGCGATTTGGGAAAAAAACATTACTGTAAAAGTGGTGTTCCGTTTAGTGGATATACCACCGCAAAAATCTCCTGCTCCCCATACAATTGCTGAAACTAGGCCCAGCATAATTGCAATTATTTCAGAGTGAAATGTCATTATTTGTAATAATCTAACTAAAATATTAAAATTCCATTACTTTGAGGAAAGAACCAAAGAACCTTTTTCAGAGTGGCAATAAAGTTTCTGGCCAGTGTATCGCAATTCAGCAATAGGCAGAAAGCTTTCAAGCTAACAATCCAACTATTTAAGGTCAATCTGAATTGGTAGATATCATTTTTTAAAAAAAACCATTATAAAGGAAGACCTCGGTAAGTAGTTTAAGTAAATAATTTTTCGACGGGTTAGAACACCCAGGTTGAAAAGGCAATAAATCTATAATTCTTATATTTTTCATGACCGATGGGTTGCGCGATAGCCAAATCAACAAAACCTTCATACAAATTGATAAACTCACCATAAATGCTAAATCGAAGTTCCACATCCCGGTAAATATCTGTTTTCTGATTTTCTTCTCTATGACCAGCACCCCAGTGAAAATTAATTGTGGGTGCAATACGATTGAGCCAAAGGATATTCCCAAAATTTAATTTAGAATGAGTTAAAAAAGGTGGAAATTGGGCACCAACTTCCACAATATCTCTTTGATAGTATAAAAGCTCTGTTTCACGGGGAAAGCCGGGTAAGGCCTCCGGGCCGCCAATGGAATATTTTTTCTGCAAGGGTACTATTCCACTCGAATAGTCATTATTAATTTGTAAGTGCAAATTAGATTCAGTAAAAAAATAAACCAATTTCTGACTAAATGATTGTTGCTGGAAATTTAAATCCGTCCTATCTTCCTTTTGACCCTGATTCGCCGAAAAGTAAGTTTTCCATTGGGAAAAATTTCCTTCCAGCAAAGGAAATTCAGTAACCAACTTAACAACATCCCACTGGTTCGGTTCATCAAATTCAGATTCTGATTGAATATCATCATATTTCTCCTGGCTAAGATCCAAATTGATCCAGGCTTCATTATCAATATCTTTAAAATGATGCGTGAAGCTTAGGGTTGAAGCATTAGTGGCATTAAGCTGGCTTTTTATAAAAGAAACATTGGCGTTTTCCCAGGGGAAATATTTTTGTTCAAAACTACCTTCCATCAAAATCTCATCATTTTCATCATTTTTCCATGCATACAAATTAACGGTGGTTTGATTTAAATAATTAAGCGTAAAGTCCAGCCCGATCATATTTCGATCAAAAACATTGCCCCCGATGATCGGTGAAACAGTAAATAACCATTGATTGGCCGGAGAAAAATCCCAAAAGGGTCGAATTTTTAGAGGAAGGCTCCATGAATTATTGAGAATGTTGGTCTCTAATAACAGATAATCAGGATCCACAACAATTTGAACCGGATTGATAGAACTGGAAAGTCGATAAAGACTTGCTCCCTTTGCTAACCAAAACCGTTCCTTATTTCCATTTCCATCTATTAATTCAATTTCAAAAACAGGTGAAAGCGAACCGGTATTGGTGATTTCAATTTCAATATTAGTTCCTGCCGAAGAAGGAGTAATAACGATATCTTCTATCCCATAGTCAATGGTTTCGTTTGACGATAACCATTTTAATCCAACAGCTCTTTGATCCTGATCTATATTTAATATTGAAAAAAACAACTCCCGGGTTAATAATATCTGTTTCGCTTGCTCATTTATTATCAGTGCTTTTATTTTTGGTTCAAATTCTTTTTCCCCCTCAAAAAGCAGAGGCAAAAGGTGAAATCCCTTTTCTTTCCAGGGATGATAGATATGAGAATAATAGGTATGATCTCTCGACTTTGTTGCTGCAATCAGGATTTTACTTTTACTTTGATAGAGCCAGGGTTTTATTGAGTTCTCCTGGAAAAAATCCGGATTCAACCAGTTCGGCCACGGGAAAAACCTCGAATTTCCGGAATATTGTTTGTTGATATAAGAATGAATAGGAATTGATTGTAAAGCTGGTAACATCCAAAGATGATTTTGAAAATCAAAAATGTAATTCTGATTCAAACCGAACTGAACCACCCCTTTTAATACTTCAATTTCCATTTTTTTATTAAAAATGGAGGAATACTTAAACAATTTTTCCGGCAGTAAAATAGTTCTACCGCTAACAGTAGTAACACCATCCCAAATAAAAAATTTAAATGGTAGGTGATTGTCTTTGATCCATTGATTTTTTAAAAGGAATTTCAAAGGGCGATTGAGCACAGATTGAACGAAAGGGAGCTGATCATCAAAATAATCGCTGGTGGATAGCTTATAAACTGGATTCAATGAAGTCCACGGATCAATCAATAATACCGGAATAGACATATTTTCGGGTTGCTGAAGCAATCTTTTCCCCGACAGTGCATCGGATGACCCTAAACCAATTTTGAATTTGTAACTACGATTTACTTTCCATCGGTCTTCAAAGTCCCATTGATGATTAACAAAACTGACGAATCGAGGAGCAAAATCCCATAAAATCATTTTAATCCCTCCTGGTAACTCATTCAGTAATGTTGTAAATTCAATCATAACTTTTGATAGATTCCTTTTCTCCTTTAATTCAACTTTTAGTAAATTATTTTCAGAATAACAACGGGGTTTTATCACTTTGTTGTTTATAACTCGAAAGGGCACTGGACTGCCATTGATTAAAACCGATTTAATACTAATTCCTTTGGGTAGGTGAATGTTTTGATGAGTATACTCCCGAAGTACTTTTAACTCTTTTCTGGCAATATTATTTCTATCCCGATTTTCATCCTGAAATTGATAGCTTTCTCTTCTATCTGATTTGGCATACCAACTAGACGGTAAGTGAAAATATAATTCTTTTTCATCCACCTGACTGAAGGTAAAGACGATAAAGCCTGTAAATTTATGATTAAGATATTCACCTTCAATGCTGATATCTTTAACAGAAACCAAACCAAAGCTTAAATGGGAAAAACCAGCAATTAATAAAAGTGCTAAACAAAAAAAAGTTAAAGGCTTTCGCATTTTAAGTTCGAATATCAATTTATTCCCCAAACAATGTTTTCTATAGAGCTTAATTTTACAGGGCAAAAGGTAAAATATCAGAATCTATTCTTTCTATACTAACAGCACTCATTTTGTCTATTTGATACCAATTATCCATTCAACAATCTCCAGAGAGCTTTAAAATAATTCCTTGATTCATCATCTCGAATATTGAATTGCGATATTCTGGCTAGAAGGAGAGATCTTTCTTTTAGGACAAGATTTCTCCTCATTCCTCAAAATTGGGGGATATGTTGTTTTTTTTACGTGTCCCTTAATTTTACGGGCCAATTAAAAAGCTTCTTAAACAGTCATAAATAAATTGACCATATGTAATCAATGTAGTTACATTTAGGTTATGCAATCCAGGAAAACTCATAACACTAAAAGGTTTAATCGAATATGATTAAGACATTTAATGATAAGAGAACTGATAGGCTATTTAAAAAAGGAAGATATAAACGAGTTGACAAAGTATTGGCAGAAAAGGCCGTTAAACAGATGGACAGGCTGAATGCAGCCATTTATTTAGAAGATTTGTATTTCCCACCTTCCAACCATTTTGAACGCCTTGAAGGGCAGCATCCTACCAGATACTCAATAAGGATAAACAGGCAATGGCGAATCAGCTTTGAATGGAAAGATAGTGATGCATATGAGGTATTATTCGAAGATTATCACTAAATTTACACTATAGATAATAAGGGAAATAGTCGTATTAGCTTCAGGAAAATAGCAATTATATAATCAGGAGACGACTCAATGAAAATACAACAAGAACGATGTCCGACACATCCAGGAACATACATTAAAGAAGATATTCTGGGAGAGATGAAATTAACACAGCAGCAACTTGCAGACCGGTTGAATGTTTCCAGGCGAACTGTAAACCAGATCGTTAACCTCAAAAGGTCAATAACACCCGGGATGGCATTAAGAATTGGTTTATTAACACAAACAAGCCCTGAAATGTGGATAAATATACAGACTGCCTATGATATGTGGAACGCCAGACAGGTTATGACAAAAGAAGAAATTAATAATATACAACCCCTTTTGGTGGAAAGTTGAAACGAAGATGATCAGAACTATCCCATCACCCGAATTCCGAATATTTAAGTAAAGTCAAAGAAAGATTTGACCCCCTGATGACCCCCTACGTACAAATATAAAACGATACAAAATATCGTTGCTGGAAGCTTAAAAATTAAAATGCTAAATTAGGTTTTCCCCTGGAACGCCCCTTGGTGGCGCCCTTTTTCTAAAAGCTATTATTTGTACAAAGTATAATTAAGTAGCCTGATCTATATTTTATTAAGGCAAGTACTTAGTGGCTGAACGAAAAGTAGGTAATTTGGGGACATGTACAATTTGTAGAAAACACTTTAATAATTAAATACCAAGTTGTTACGAAGATCGTGAGACTTCGTAGCGATACCCCTAATTACCGGGCTTATATCCAATAATTGAATTTTCGTTCAAGAGCTACTTAATTACATTTTTTTATTTTTACCGGATTAATGCATTTTTGTTCAAGGACTACTTAATTACATTTTTTTATTTTAACTGCAAATTCACTAACCGGACATTACTGATATCAATTGACATAAGTATATCAATTGATACAATTATATCAATCGACATAAGTAGTTTTATTAAAGGAGGGTAGTTGAGATGGAAAAAGTATCAGCGCTGGAAGCCAGAAGAAACCTAGGTAGGTTACTAAATATTGTATTGCTAAAAAAAGAAGATGTCATTATTGAACGTTCCGGAACACCTGTAGCGAAATTGACAACATGTGACTCCACTTCTAAGCAACCCACCGGTCAAATCGATTTCAGGAAAATGAAAGGTGTAGGAAAAAATATCTGGAAAAAAAATAATTCTGAAGAATATATCGCCCGTGAAAGGGAACAATGGGATTAGATATTAAAAACTATCAACAAATATTTCTGGACACTTCTCCATTTATCTATTTCTTTGAAGAAAACCCAACATACATCGAGTTGATGAGTTGTTTTTGGGATCAGGTTTATCAATTCAATGTCAATGTTGTCACCTCGATAATCACCTATGTTGAGCTACTTACACTGCCTGAAAAACAAGGAGACCATCTGTTATCAGCAAGATACAGAGAAAGTTTAACCAATTCAAACAACATTTCCATTTACCCGATGAACATTCTGGTAGCAGATGCAACAATAAAATACCGGGCCCGGTATAATTTAAATACCCCCGATGCCATTCAACTTGCTACAGCAGAGGTTTGTGGGGCAGAAATGATATTAACCAACGACCAGGAATGGTTAAAGACTCAAAAACCTGAAGTTGTTCTGCTAAGAGATTTAATCTGAAAAAATAAGGAATGTACGAAAACGATAATTGTTCGTCTCTAAACCAGCCTGGATGAGTATCCCTGAACTCTTCATAACTAGTACTGTCACCCGATCTCTAAAGAGGAAGTAATTATTAAATTCAGTAGAAAAGCGCCTCGGACATGTACGTATATAATTATTGACGTACGTATATATATTTAATACCCTGAAATAAACCCCTAAAAAGGAGAAAATATGACAATTACAGCGACTGATTTACGACAAAACCTCTATAAAATCCTGGATGAAATCATATCAACAGGCAATCCGGTGGAAATAAAAAGGAAGGGTCATCTATTAAAAATAATACCGGAAAAGAACGTTAAGGTATTCGATTTACTGGAAAACCATGATGTTATCATTGGTGATCCGGAAGATATTGTTCATATGGATTGGTCGACCAACTGGAATGAGGAGATTTAATGGTTTATCTGGATACCCATGTTGTGGTTTGGATGTATCAAAACGACCAAACCCGGTTTTCTAAAAAGGTGATAGAGATTATCAACAGTGGCAATGATCTTTTTGTATCTCCAATCGTCATTTTGGAATTAGAATATTTATTTGAAATCGGACGATTGCAGCAACATGGTAAAATAATCATTGATTATCTGGTCAATCGAATAAATCTCAATATCTGCAAACATCCATTTAGTGATATTATCAGTCAATCATTAAAACTTAACTGGACACGAGACCCGTTTGATAGAATTATAACAAGTCATGCCCTCATCAACAAATCTATATTAATTACCAAAGATGAAGTGATTCATAAAAACTATGAAAAAGCTTATTGGTGAGAAAAAACAACCAAGGTTCTGGTTTTTTTAGTTGACCCAAACCCCAATCATTTTGCATATTTAAATCTTAATGTAGCTAATGAATAACCTCTTTGATTTAGCGAGATTTTTCTTCGAATCGACCATCCAGATATTTGTGAATCACACTTCCGATTAGAGTTTGATAAGGAATATTTTCTTCAATCGCTTTAATATTAATACGCTCAAAGTCTCGCTCACTCATCCGGATATTTACACGCTTCGTTTTTTTGGTGGTATTTTTTGCTACCTCTAACAACACAGCTTTTCTTTTAGGAGTGAGAACAGAAATCCATTCACCATCATCAAAAGATTTTAAAATTTCTTCTTCTTCAGTATCTAATTTATATTTCTTTTTCATTTTTCTCCTCCTAAATATCTCTTATAGGCCTTCGACTGGGAATGATTGTTTTAAGAAAAACACTCTCTTCATTTTCCTCTACATAAGGAACAATATAAACATAATCTTTTACAAATATCACGAAAAGTCGTTGGTTATCTCGTGAATGATGTTTGACATCATCAAGCAGTGAACCGTTTTCAATAGCAAAAACAATTTCCTCAAATGAAATACCACGTTCTCTCTTTAATTGATTATTTTTTTCATGATTCCAATTGAATTTTTTCATGAGTTAAATATATCACTATGTGTGCCTTTTGGCAACTTTTCTATTTGCTTATTAAGTTAAGTATCCTGTCAACCGGAATTCGTGACCTTTTACTAATGCGTGACCGCTTTTCTGACTTTTTCTTGATGATTTGTATTGATACATACTTATTGGTTTTCTATAATATGAAAATATCTTCTCCACATATAATCCATTTGATAAAAATGAGAAAAAGCGATGACAACGTCAATTGAAAAGTTACTGACTGAAGCCCAAATATTACCTAATGAGTTAAAAGCGATTCTGGCAGAAAAGCTAGTTGCAAGCATTGAGGAAAAAATAGATCCACAAATTACCAAAAGTCACTTGATTGAAGTAAAAAAAAGACGGGACGAAATTCGTTCGGGGAAAGTCAAACCAGTAAATGGAGAAAAGGGTTTAGCCGCTGGCAAAATCTTTTGTTATTCAAATTGAAAGCAGTATTAATCAGATTCTTGACTATCCTCAAGCCTTTCAATTTATCGAAGCAGATGTTCGTAGATCACTAGTGAAAAAATAGCCCTAAACAGCTATCTTAAAAGAAAAGGAAGGCGCTTCCCACGTTTCCGAATACCTCCATCAATCAAGCTATGGAAACCAAGGAGAATGGATGTTTTCCCGTATCCATTTTTGGTACTCAAATGTCCCAGGGTTTTACCGGAAAAATATAGATTTATGCCTCGGAACATAATGACTTCCTTTTTCTAACTAAAAGTTATTATTTGTACAAAGCATAATTAACTGTCCCGTTACCAGGGTTCAGGATATTAAAGTAAAGTCAAAGAAAGATTTGACCCCCTAACGTAAACCAATCGCTCAATCGTAAACCAATCGCTCAATCGTAAACCAATCGCTCAATCGTAAACCAATCGCTCAATCGTCTTTATTCTACTAAGATGCTTTTTATCAAATGAATAGATTCCTGAAATTTCAAGTTTGCTCATCAACGTAACAATGTAGGCGTCTACGAAATCTATATTTTGTGAAGCATATATTTGAACAGCTTTTTCCGCAAGTTTTCCATTTATAACTTCAAGTCCTGGCGTTAAAAAAATAGCATTTAACATTTGGGCTATTTGTTTCTTCTTAATTTTATAACTTGATTCAAGTACCCAAACGATTTCTGCTATCACCATTTCAGCTGTAATCAGTTTAATTTTTTTCTTAGCTGCTTCATTGAGGAGTTGTTCAACCCGATCAGCTTTTTCAATATCGTCATTTGTTAAATAGCGAATAAACAAATTGGTATCCATGAAATATGTCTTCATTCCATTTCCTCATGAATTCTTTCACCAAGTGTTTTTTTTGCTTGAGCGCGTTCTTTATTAATGTCAGATTTATTTTGAACCAAAACAGAACCCCGGAAATCTTTCAACGTCCTGACTGGTTTCAATACTACATTTCCTTTTTCAACCGTGAAGTTGATTTTGTCACTAGGTTTTATACCGAGAAAAGAGCGAATCTCCTTTGGTATAGTAACTTGTCCTTTACTAGTTATTGTTGAAATCATTCTTACCCTCCTTTAGTATTATATACTCTATTTTAAGTAAGAAAATATTAGTAGTCAAGGAATACATTTATAGGTAAGAATTCAAAGTTATTAATTTCAATTTTGCACATCTGAATAAATCATTACTTAAAGCTCTCCAACTTTGACGTTCCCTTTACCAAAGTTACTATTTAGTGGCTGAACGAAAATTTAATTATTGGATATAAGTCCGGTAATGAGGGGTATCGCTACGAAGTCTCACGATCCTCGTAACAACTTGGTATTTAATTTTTAAGGTGTTTTTTACAAA
>JABHWU010000007.1 GCA_018657625.1 Deltaproteobacteria bacterium
ATGATCGCTTGCAAGTTAAATGAATTTTCCCACATCTTATCCCGTCGTGCATAGAATCATATTGGACAACAGGTTCACTACCTGTTCTCGTAAATCAGGCTGGATCGTTTCATTGAGTTCTCGTTTATTAGCCCCGATAGTCCCCATTTCACAACTATGTTGACGCGGGGTGAGTTTCCCGCATTCTTCCAGCCATCCAAACATTCCAAGGTGATAGACTAGATTGATCCCTGGAGGTTTTCTAAGAACAGATTCGCCATAATTGATGACATGTCCTCTTAATTCCTCATATCCGATACGGATCAATTTCCTGTTTGGATACTGTCGGTTAATGGTCCTGTCTTTCATCTTTGAAAATCCTTTTTTTTTTCTCTCTGGCAAGGGCTCGCTCTACACTTCTCGGATGAACCGTGAGGTGAAAATGATCCGCAATCATGGCTGCCAGCGCTGGTATCTTCAGGTTTTTGTCTTTAGCCAACGCCTGTTCAATAAACCTCATAACCTCATCCGATAATTTATGGGGTGATTTTGGGCCTCTGCGTTTGGGGATCAAGCCAGGTAGACCTCTCTTTTTCAGCTCTTGCCGCACTTCATAAAAAGCTGGCCTGGAAAATCCATACGTTTTGGCGGCTTGGGTCACCGTCCATCCGTCAATTTGAACTCGGCGAACCATCTCGTACTTTGCCTGAATCAGATCCCGGGCATCAAAAAACTCATACTGCTCAAACAAGTCATCTTTGACGATTTGTGATCTTGGATTTAGCAGACCGCATTTTGCCAGTGATTCTGCTTTCGTGTCGTCCTTACTGTTCATTATGATCCTCTTTCTTTGTGGCAAATTTGGATTTGAATGAATGTATTGTTAAATATGTCTAATTAGTAACTTTGTCAAGAATAAAATATCACTTAAAACCTTTTATAAAAGGTCATTATGCCATTTACTCATATACTAAACCAAGTATACAACGGCGTATTTTACTTTACTTTTTTTGACATAATTTCCTTGCCACTTATTCGTTTAAATTAACAGAATCTATTTGAATGATCTCCTGGTTAAAAGTTTCAATTAATTGACTTAAACTCAAAAGATCAGCAACTTTAAACAAGGATCTTCCTGCTGACTGTTCAACAAACAGATTCTTAGGGAATAGACTGGTCCAGCTGGTTGGCAGCGACACAAAGCGATTTTCGTTATTATAAAAATTAACTCGGTGTGATTCCCAATTATGATAATAAGTAAAGAGCTTGAACTTTTGTTTATATAGTGGGTGGAATGGATGGATAACCTCAAAGGTTATGTCTTCACTGTCAGGACAAGGTGTATTTGTCAGCTTACGCCAATGGTGTGGCAGAACGCTTAGTTTTGAGTATCAGAAATGAATTTTTGAATCACGTTATTGCCATCAATGAAGATCATCTCCGACGTTTAATGCGAGCGTATGTCGATTATTACAATAAGGATCGATGCCACCTATCTTTGGAAAGGGATTCTCCTTTTGGTAGAGAAGTTCAAAAGAAACCATCTGATTCCATTAAAGTAATTTCTATCTCAAAGTTAAGTGGGTTACAGCATCGATATCAGTGGCAAAAAACAGCTTGATTGTTTCCTTAGCTGCTTCAATATCCAGTGTCATCTGGCCTTAACGTGCAACTGTGTCTAAAATACGGTTTTTAACCGATATTCTTCTAATCTCCTCAACATATATTTTAAAAATAATCCTAACTTGGTTACAAATTTTCAAATTATTATCAACAAAAAAGTAGTTTTTTGGATCAGATGCAATTTTGAGGATGTACACGGGAATTTGGCTCCTTGAAATTTTGTAAACACACTTTTAAAGAGATGCGTTTCAACCTGAAATCATCTTTTGGATAATCGGCTCTATTTCAGGGAGATCCTCGGTTGCGGTTTTCCAGACAACTTTCACGTTTATTCCGAAATAATCATGAATTAGTTTGTCTCTCATTCCTGAAATTTCACGCCAAGGTATGGCAGGTTGATGTTGTCTGATATTGTCAGGGATTTTCTTGGATGCCTCACCAATGACTTCAATTGCTCGTATGACAGCGTATACAGTCTTTTCATCATTACGAAATTGCTCTAGTGTCATTCCTCCGATAAATATGGTTACTTTCTTGATTTCTTCGAGAATATCTTCCAAATAGTCATTATGATTTCTATTGGCCTTCATATTTGAATTGCCTCACCCAATACGCGTTTAGCGACTCTTGGTTTTAAGGTATCTTTCATGACTAAATCTACTTTAAGCCCCAATAAATCAGATAAATAATTCTCAAGTTCGATATATCTAATCAACCCAGGTATCTCTCTATATTCAATTAAGATATCCAAATCACTTTCATCATGTTGTCGATTACTTACATAGGAACCAAACACCGATAGTGATTTGACTTGAAATTGCTCATAAAGTATCGGTAATTGTTTGGATAGTTCTCTTTTGATTTGAGATAAATTTGTCTTCATTATTCGCTCGCGGCACAAACTTTCAATGTTTTCTTGATAATACTTAATAGTAATAGATTCTCTAACAAATAGCTTATTTGTCAAGTTGGAAAAAAATGATAAAATTCACATTACTCTCAAAGCAATATTGTTTATATTTTCAGATAATTGTGATTTGATTATCTTTTTTGCCTTTCTTATTAACAACCTAAGCAGAATATTTTTAAATAATTCAGTCCAAATCCCAGCCCACTATAGCCCACTTTATAAGTATCCCTAAGGACATTTCAGTCAGTAAAAGGTCATTACTTAATCCCGTGGGGTCAAAAAAGTAAAATCAACGTAAAGTCCTTTGTACTGTAGAACTAAAGTCGATTTTTCATTGATTTTCTATCCGTTATTGTCAAGCAGCCTGTCTCTGTCTCGCGATAATCGGACCACCCAATAATCTGAAAATACATGATAATTAAAACATTAATCCAATTGCGTGTTGGAATGAATTTATGCTATTTATCGGTCATTTTGAAACCAAATCCAAAGACAAACGATCAAAAATGACCAAGAATGAAAAAAGAAATTATCCCTTATGCTGTTTCTATGATTTTGAAAGCAGCTTTGTTAGCTGCCGCTTGGGCCGGAAAGATCAGAAAACATGGATTAGAATCAATCTCTAACATGCCCATTGATGAAAAAGACAAGGAAATCTTTTTTCTACGTGATCGAATTTACCAACTGGAAACCCGAATCAAGATTTTTCAAAAACAGGTGTATTCATCTTCAAATAGACAACGATACACCCTTAAGGAAAGGCTATTCATCCTTTGGCATATGGAGTATTTCCAAATCCCTCGACGTCATGTCACAAAGACCTTCGGTATTGCCAGATCAACTTTGTATCATTGGTTGAAACGTATTGATGATATTCCCAATTCAGCTCAACACCCCTGGAACAAAACATCAGAATCATTAGTTGATTTAGTATGGCGTATTTCCAGGGATAATATTGATTGGGGCCGAGTTCGGATTTCCAACCAATTAAAACTTCTGAATATCTTCCTTTCCGCTTCGGCTGTTCGCAATATATTGAATCGCTCCAAACCTCAGAATCCATCACCTACTACTTGTTCCGAAAAAATCGTGACAAAGAATAAAAATGGATGCCGTATTCCTGCTTGGTATCCAAATCATTTATGGAGCGTTGATCTGACAGAAGTATACTATTGGGGTCTTTGGAAGATTTATATACTGGTTGGCATCGATCATTTTTCCCGCAAAGTCGTAGTCGTTATTCCACTTGAAGGCCCAAACGCAGGATTTGTGATTGATGCCCTTGGAATGGCGTTTGAAACTTGTGGAAAGCCCAAGCACATCATTACCGATCAAGGAAGTGTATTTACTAGTGCAGCTTTCAGGGAATTCATCGATTCAAATAATGTAAAAATTCGATATGGTGCTGTTGGAGAGCATGTCCCTGTTATGCCGTAATGAGACCATCCAATAAATTGATAATACAAGGTTATTAATTCGTCATTCCATTGTGAACTGGGAACGATTCTATACTATCCGCCAGTTATTTTAAACCCCGTCTCTCATTTTGTATTGTTGTAACACTTTGCAACAGACAAAAACATCAAGTGCAAATTAATCCTATCTCAGATTTGCATAATTGGGATGTGGGTTCTGTTCCCAAATTAACTGCTTTTGCAAGTACTGTATTTCGATTTATTTTTCCGGTTTTTTCGTAGTCCTTTTGTTGCGTGACAAGGACACTATGACCTAGCATATGCAATTCAGGACATGATATTGACTAATAGAACTGAGCTTTAAAAAAACCAAAATACCATTTTCTAGCTATTAAAATAATATCTTTAAAAAAGCAGAGATTTTGTTATAGTTAATATAACCATCTGTGTAGTCACCACTAGGTGGATTAGCAGCAGAACTGAGTTCGACACCATAATGCCCCCAACTGAACAAATCAAATTGGAGAGTTCCATTGATTTTGAAGAATGGAAATGCTTCATCAGTATCATATCTGACGTTGTCTAAGTAATAATTTCCTTTTATATCCATTTGCCCTAAAGATACATCTATGAAAACAAATCCAATCTCTTTTCCGATGGTGAGGAGCAATTCTCTGGTATGAAGAAAGGCTTTTTCAGGTACATCTTTAGACTCACTACCGCCTGGAGTACAAACCTCCTGTTTTTCCTGTGTTAAAGTTGTAAAATTAACACCAGCGTTAACATAAAAAATCCCTAAGTAATTTTTCGGTGTGTCAATTCCAACTTCAAAGTCGGATTGCTTGAAAACCAGTCTTGATCCGCTCTTTGGTCTATCGCAAAGTTCACCTTTGGCGAAATACAAATATTCAGTTTCACCTCTGGATATGCGAAAAGAAGAATCGCCTTCTTCTCCATAAGCGGTGCTATTTGCTAATATTATGAATATTGCAATTACAACTAATATGTAAGGAGGTTTCATTTTATTCCAACCATTCATTCAAGTATTGATAAATTCTAATATTCACAATGCGGGTTGCTACATACACAGCACAAATGCAGTATATATACCTTGTCTACTATTAAACAATTTTATTGACCAAATTGAAGATAATTGAATCTGTCCCTGTCACACGACAATGGGGCCACCCAACAAACTGATAACACTTGATAATTAAATCATCAGCCTCTTTGCATATTGAATCAATTCCGTGCTATTCATCGGTCTTTTTGAAGCCAATCCCAAAGATTGAGGGTTCATCTTCTTACGAAAAACCTTCGACGGATAAAACGTTACCACCTTTCTTTCCGATATTTCATGTGCTTCTTTAGGGTTCGGATTTCTGCCCATACGAGCCCACTTGTGCCTAACTTGGAATTGACCAAAACCGGATATCAAAACATCTTCACCAGAAGCAAGGGTACCTTTGACAATTTTCAACAGGGATTCGATCAGGTTTTTTGCAATGTTCCGATCCAATTTTGTTTTTTTCATGACACCATTAACGATGTCGTCTTTTGTTACTGTCATAATACTGTTTCAATGATTCCTCTAATTTAAATTCATGTATTAACAAAAACAGACGAGTAGCAGGAATATTGTTAATCTTCAAGAATAATATACGATCTTCATTCTCCAAGGCTTCATTATACCAATTATGGTATTTGGTCTTATTATCCCGTGTTTGATCTAAATTTTATTGCAGTCCTTTGTCACATAACAGGGAAACATTTTCCGATAAAAACCAAAGTTCTGAAGAACTGGTCGGAGTGCAATATTGAAGTTGAAAATATGGCGAGTCTAAAATAAAAAGGAATTCCCTCTAATATGCTGAATTAACGTTGGAATTATTACAATTACATCACTCCGACCACTCATCCATTTTTTGTAAAAATTCCCAAATTTTGAATCCTCTGCTAAAGTGGAACAGGATAGGATTACGGGAGAATATTGGGGTTTTAGACTGATCCAAAAAGTGGTGATTTTAATTGGCTGTATCCTTTGTTATTATTGGATTACAGCCTGATTATTATGGTGGGTGTCATGAGAGGAATCGAACACACCAGGATATAACATACTGATATATATTACTATTCATAATAGGTATAATTTTTTAACCCAAAAAAGTGTGTTTTGGAGTGTTATTAACTAAGTTATTGAATTTATATCCTAATTATACCTGTATATTTTAAAAAATGCAAAAATGTCATGAATTAATTTTCAATTGGGATTGGGGATGATTTTGATAAAATCCTGTTTCCTTAGTTTAGCTATTTGGAGTGCTGAGATTCCATATCAAGAAGGCATTACACTTTGATTTTATCAGTGAACATTTTGAGATGTTATAATCAATAACCTACTGATATTATGTAATGATATGATTATGAAGAGTCACACGTTTGAAAAGCTCAATTGGCATGATGGACGGAATTATTACTCATTTTTCCGCTGTAACTATTGTAAACAGGGAATTTAGAGAGGAAATACTTTTTTTACCCCACGGGTATTTTAAATGCTGTAAATGCAAAGAATTTCCGGATAGAGAAGAATGTGAATACCGAATTATTGAGTATTCCAGATGTGATTCTGTCAGAAAAGCCTGGTCAACAATACGTAAGAAAGCCAATATTGAATATCTTAAGCTCCATGATATAAGAAGGTTTTTTAATCGTTGTATTCTTCAAGAGAAACTGGGATTTTCCCCTCTGGAAGCAGGTTGCTATATCGGAAATTCTGAAGAAGTCAATTTGAAGCATTATAGTCCAATTTCACCTGAAACCTTAGATCGAAAAATTAACAACAGGTCTTTCGAGGAATTGGTATATGAAAACTGAAATTAGATTGATAGGATTTTATTTTGGTCAGTATTTGGTCAGTCAACTATTTTTGGGAATGGGATAAAAAGGCCAAGGCCCATGAATACTGGTCGGGGTGAGAGGAACTGAACACACCAGGGTCTAATATACTGATTTATTAAATGAAATATTTTAGACATATTTTTTTAACACAAAAAAGTGTATTTTGAAGTGATATTAACTAAGTTATTGATATAATTCCATATTAACATACTAAAAGTGGGTTATGCAAATTTCTTCCAATAGTTTAATTTAGATTAGAAGTTTTTGATTCAGATACTATTTTGAGGATCAAAATTATTTTCATTCGTATTTGATTTCAATATTTCTTATGGGTCTTTCGATCATCTTATTTTCTCCTGATTTCAATCTTTGTAACATCGATTATTGGAGTTTTTCAGCGTCCCTGAGTTCGCATGACAGGGACACATGCTCCTTTGGGGACGGATTTTTATTGTTAAAAAAAATAAACTATTTGAAATAATAATTGCCATTGGGTGTATTATTATTAATAAGCTTGATAAATTTATATTCAAAATCAAAAATAAATAAAAGATTCTAGTCATTTGTTCTACTCATAACTCATAAAAGGAAGTCTGTTGTGAAGAATCACAATAATAACAAGTCTGTTGGTTTAGATTATATAAAAGTCTTTTTCAAGATAATATTAGCCGGTTTATGTTTGATTTGTGCGTCACCTGCAATTGCAGAAGAAATAGATCTTTTTAAAACACTTCAGATACATCAGTTTTCAGAACCTATTAAACCGGTTGATTTTTCCTTAAAATCTACCGAAGGAGATATCGTAAAACTTAGTGATTTTAAGGGGAAAGTAGTTCTTCTGAATTTCTGGACAACCTGGTGACCAAACTGTAAAGCAGAGCGGCCAGCTTTGCAGGCTTTGTACGAAAAATTTAAGCACAAAGGATTAGTGGTTCTTGGTGTTTCTGTTGACCGGGCTGGAATGGAAAAAATTATAGAGTATGTCAAACGCTATCAATTATCATTCCCCAACCTTCACGATTCAACCCTTGCTGTAGCTGAAAACTATCGAGTTACCGGTGTGCCAATGACATATGTTATCAACGTAAAAGGAATGGTAGTTGGAGTAGCTGTAGGACTACGACCATGGATGAATGAAGGATCTCAAAAACTAGTTCAACAGCTATTAGCGGACGTTGAGTGAAGCTCATTATAATCTGGTATAGTATTAACCAGATATTTTTTATTAACAAAATGTATTAGCAAGGAGGTAGGTACTATGGCTTTTTTTACCAGACAGTTTAAAAATATTTTACTGATTGTTTCAACAAGTTTACTAGTAACCAGCTGTGGATCTTTATTTGATGGAAACTCAGGAAGACGGAATGCGCCTTGAGTCTCTAAAGCTTCGGGTAGTTTACCTGTAATAATTGAAATGAAGGGATAATTCATGTTGATCGAATGTTTGATTTGATTCACTTTTTGCTCAAACCACTTGAATTCATAAAAGTGGTCTTATCGTTTGTATAAACGTTCAAAAGATAAGTTTGCATTATGGATAGAAGTTAAAAACCCCAAGTGAAAACCATGGAAATGGTTTTATGACTATTTCCATGGTTATGATTATAAAAATTATCCTAGCAATCTCAGAACACTTTGAGGTGTTTGATTTGCTTGTGCCAACATTGCGGTTGACGCTTCTGTCATGATTTGATTTCTGGTAAATGTTGCCATTTCCTTTGCCATATCCACATCTCTAATAATAGACTCAGATGAAACCAGATTTTCATGGGCAACCCTCAGGTTGGACAGGTTTGATTCAAGCGTATTCTTTTGAAACGCACCCAAATCACCTCTGGCTGAAGTCACTTGATTTATTGCATTATCTATCAATTTTAAAGAACTCTGGGCGGATTCAAAATCCCGCACGTGAATTTCAGATAGATTACTAAATCCTGTCTCTTCACTAAAACCACGTGCTAAACTCTCCGTACTCATATTCTTAACTGAGATTCCGGCAGTTTGACCGCTATTGGCTCCAATTTGAAAATTAAGTGCATTTTGTGAAACAAAAATCCGTCCAACCGAGATTCCCCCGGCTGGCATTTCAACGACATCACCATCATTAGCGCCAGAATCTACATCTAATGCTCCAGAATAACGGATGCTTAATCCATCTGTACACTTGGCACCCTTTACACCCGTTAAAACCTGGGCATTGCCAATAGCTGATTCACCATTGATGGTTCCACGAATATCATTACCACGAATCGCAGAAGTAATTTCTCCGTCAGTTCCTCCTAAAACACCACCAGAGCTGCTGGATACCTCAAACTTAGTCTTGGAACCATATTCTTGGTGCACGACGCCAATTGTCCCATTGTCATTCAAATCAACTTCCAGCTCCAGCCCTTTTCTGTTAATTTCAGAACGTAAATTCTGAATGGCTGTTTCTGCGGTATCATCGGCAGTGGTTGTATATTTTGCAATTTTACCATTTTCAATAACGGTTAATGTTTCACCCGCATCAATCATTTCCGGAGATAATACGGCTGTACCATCAATCCTGGTTTTACTGGCCAATTGAGTGATTTTAACATTAAAACCATTACCATGGGATCCCATTGTTTTTGAGGTAGCGTTGACAAATTCTAACCCCTTACCAGTTGCTGTTCCATTGATCCCACTTGATCCATCAAGAAGCCTTTTATTCCCAAATTGTGCCTGTTTGGAAATCCGGTCAATGGTTTGTAAGATATTATCGATCTCGCTTTGATCAGCTTCCAGCATTACCTGATCATTGACACCTTCATTAGAGGCATGGATGGCTAGTTGTCTTAAAGAAACAAGCATATTATTGATTTCCGCCATATTAGCTTCAGTGGTCTGTACCAATGAAATAGCTGTCTCTGAATTATCAATAGCCTGGCTAAGTCCAGCGACTTGAGCCCTCATTTGCTCCGATATTACCAGAGAAGCTGGACTATCCGCTGCTCGGTTAATTTTTTGACCAGATGACAATTTTTCTAATGTTTTTGCCATTGCGTCTTGGTTTTTATTTAAAAAACGATGGGTATTTAAGGCACTGATATTGTGATTTATTCTGGTAGACATGGTAAACTCCTTATTTTGGAACCAGATGATGGTTCAAGTTAGTTATCCTTAACATACTCTTTAAGTTCGATGGTTTGCTCTCAATACAAATTAAGAGCATCGAGTAGTTTTTATTGTAATTTGTTTCAGTTGGACAATGGATACACTTGACTTGCTAAAAAGCTCTGATATCAAAACAGATATCTTTTTTATAAGTAGGCAATTTAGAAAGATTGTCAGCAACTGAACGAAAGACTGCTACCCAGATCGGTTAACTTGAGAAATACAGGATTAAATATAAATGAGGAGTTGTGTTTTTTGATTAAACAGGGAGTTATTTGGGGTATATTTCAGATTCTGTTTATTTATTTCCGCTTGGCTATTATGAGACAATACCCACTCGATAATTGTTGCAATACTGGGCTGATGCCCCTGGAACGGCTCAATGATTTTATTTGCTGATTTGGTAACAACTGCATCATCATCTGAAAATTGAGGATGGCACTCTTGCATTTTTTCTTCATTTGCAAAATGAAAATGATTGTCTTTCTCAATTTCACCAAAATGCGCATGAATATTATTTTGAATGACCGCTACACTTTTTAAATAGTGCTCACCTTCAATTAAACAGATAGAGTGCCACACAATACCGGCAATCATACAAAAAGCCACCAGGATGGCTATTTTGTTTCTGATTATTTGATTTTCAGGTTTTTGAGTATTCATAATAATCCAAGTTCCAGAATCTAAATTTATGATAATGCTTTTTATTTTGGTTTGAATCTACTTTGATGTTAATTCTTTATCGGTACTTAGTATAAAAACTTTAGCTTGAAGCGAATAAAATTTGAGATAAATGAAATATTTCAAATTTAATTGGGTATTATTAAGTATAACCAATATATAGTCATACAGAACTCACTAGTGTATTTTTTTAGAGATTTTGGACTTTATGAATAAATTTATTAAATTATTTTGATGTCAACGATGATCAAGTAACCGGACCGGAAGTTTTAATGATAACGCTTTTTGATAAAAAAGATCCAAATGGAATTGGCTAATATTGAAACTAACCAATTATTTACAGTGGAAAATAGTAGCTGGTAGTAATTAAATTCAAAATCAATTAAAGGAGAAAACAACATGAACTCAATTGTTAGTTGGAATATTGACCCTAATATATTTCAAATTGGATTTATTACTATTAGATGGTACGGATTGTTATTTGCGTCAGCATTTATTATCAGTTCCATTATCGGCAACTGGATTTTCAAGCGGGAAGATAAATCCATTGATCAACTTGATAGCTTGGTTCTTTATCTGGCTTTAGGAACAATTATAGGTGCGCGTCTGGGTCATGTATTATTTTATGATCCGGTATTTTACCTTTCCAATCCCCTTGAAATTTTTAAAATATGGTGGGGAGGGCTGGCAAGTCATGGAGCAGGGATTGGACTGCTTGTATCCACCTGGATCTATTCAAAAAAAACATCCGGAATGTCATTCTTTTGGGTCTTTGATCGGGCAACTATCGTAATTGCCTTGAGTGGTAGTTTGATTCGTATCGGTAATCTATTTAATTCTGAAATTATCGGAAAGCCAACCAGTTCAAACTGGGGAGTTATTTTCAACAGGATTGACCTTCTTCCCCGGCATCCAACTCAACTATATGAGTCTTTAGCCTATTTTTTAATTTTTATCCTTTTGTTAAGTTTATATCTTAAAACCGGGAAAAAAAATGTATCAGGATTACTGACGGGAGTTGCTTTTATAACCGGTTTTAGTGCAAGGATTGCCATAGAACTCTTCAAAGAAAACCAATCCGGATTTGAATCCGGGTGGATGTTGAATATGGGTCAGCTATTAAGTGTACCGGTAGTATTAGCCGGATTGTTAATATTAATGCTTTCTTTTCGTCGCTCCAGGTATATCAATTAGATATTATTACGCAGTTAATTGATCACTTTATAAAGCCTTGACTTTCCATAATAGTGTCACTGGTCTGATTATAAAAATTAGTCATTAAATAGAGGGTTATGTATTTGTTTTCCATAACCCTTATGAACTTACGAATATGCTTTTGAGTGTGATTTAGAACTGCAGGTAAAAAAGGTAGGTCAGCCAGATTAGCCCTAAGGAAATCGCAAAATATAAAGTCAATTTCATATTCGACCATTGTAGTTTTGCTAATATTCCATCATTCAAAAAAAGACGGTGTTTTTGAATGTTATAGAGCATATAACTTATTCCGGTTAAGTTAGAAACGACTCCAA
The DNA here is from genome assembly GCA_018657625.1 of Deltaproteobacteria bacterium. GTDB lineage: Bacteria > SAR324 > SAR324 > XYD2-FULL-50-16 > XYD2-FULL-50-16 > JABHWU01. The sequence goes on from JABHWU010000007.1 coordinate 12,171, forward strand.
CTGCTAATAAAAAAGACTGGAATTGACTGACAAATATTGCAACAGCAGATAATCCTAAAATCGGTAATACATCTACCACATGGTGCAAGCAACAAGCAATCATGGATCCTGTCGAAATACCTGCTGAAGTAACGACGGGAACACCACTTAGTTGACCACTTTTCGCCAACCGTGCAAACCTCCGCAAATAGGAAAATAATCCAACCTGTATTCCAAATCCAGCCAGCAGAGGTATCATCCAACGTCCTAGAAATAAAAGCTGAGCCCAGGCATAATCAAATGAGTTTAAAATTGAGAGTATGGTGATATATAGTCCCGATACAGTTACTACTCCGGTGATACCGAATACAATCGGCAATATTACCAATTGATGTTTTAATTCTACCGGAGAAATAGCGGTAACTCCTTTGGCTTCACTACTATAAAATTCAGTTTGCTCGACTGCCAGGTATCCAACACTCATTATTGCTGATATAATTTGTTTTAATGACAATATTGTTTGATCAAACTCAACTTTTAAAATATTTTGAAAAAAATCAACGGAAGCTTTTTTTACTCCGGTCATAGATTTAACTGACTGTTCCATGCGAGAAGCGCAGGATTGACATGTCATACCGCTTATTTGTAAAACTTGTGATTTAGGTGCCATCGTTTTTCCTCTAATCTAAGTCTGTTTAATTTATTCAATGCATGCTGTTAATTAATACTCAGAAACACTTGAGAATATTTCAATTGATGAATCAGATTATTAAACAATTAGCTTAAAAATAATCCGAATTGTTACGATTAGTGAGACCGGCGAGGATTTACCCTTCTCCCTTCATTGGTTGAAATTCATTGAAAGGAGAGGGGAAATGTGAGTTATTTAATTTACTTTTGTGTTGCTGTTTTGGCCACTCCAACAGTCGCCATATCCCTGGGCATAACCCGGAGAAGAAGACATAATCAGGTGATTGATGATCATTCCTCTATCATATTGAAGCTGTTCGACAATTGATTCATCTTCAGAAGTCAATTGCACGATTGCTCCATTTTCTATTGGGGTGATTTCTACCTCAATATTTTTCAAATAACTTTTGAGCTGGTCCTGTTTTTCATTCAGGATTTTTTGAATTTTATTGGCACTTTCCTGATTATTGAATGTAATCGATAAGCTTACACCATCATCAATAGAATCTACCTTGATTTGGCTGTCATGTAGTGTATCACTGGTATCTCCCATCATATATCCACTGTTGTTACTCATCATTGAGCCACCACCGTTACCCATCATATGGCCGGATTTATAATTGTTATTCCAACTATTACCAACACCATGAGCTAAAAGATAAGTACTACTTAATAATGCGATTGTCAGGGTTATCATTTTCTTTTTCATTTTGTACTCCTATTATAAATTTTAATTATTAAAAGTTAAGGTTGTTATTTGGTATTACACCGGTAAAAAAAAGTTATTTCATTTTGAGTCAAATTTTAATAATAGCCGTTATTTATTGTTCCGATGAATCCACTGAAATGCAGAGTATATAACAGCAAGAGCTCCTCCTCCTAAAAAAAATCAGTGTTAAGGTGTCTACATAAAAAAATTCAGTGATAATAAATATTAAAACAGGCGCAGCCGCAATCAACAATATTTGAACAGGGCTTTTGTATTTCAATTCTTTGCTCATTTCTTGCCCTCTTTTCGATTTTGTATTGTTCTTCTGATCTATGTTGTCCTCTCACTTAAGTGTTTTTACTTTTTAAGCTCTTAATTATATTACACCTCTTAATCGGATTTATTTCATCCTTAATAATTTTTTTTGGATTGACCGATCGTAATTTGAGAATCGCTGGGAAATCCAGACATTACGGTTGATTTGGTGGGGCTGTAATATTCTTAAATAAAATAGAGATTAGTTTTTACTAGTAAATTAGAATCAATCAAACGCAATAATTGTCAATGATTCATATTTTTTGAAATAAATTACTACGGAAAGGTGTATTAATAGTTAGAATAAAATCAATTTACCTTGGCATGTCGCTAACTCAGTTTTAATAAATGCTGCTATTGGTAAAGTGTTTTTATTGGTTGATAATAATGTGATCATCCATATTAAAAATTTTCTCAAATGGAGTAATAAATGAAACCGCTTATTAAGAACAAGGTATTTTATTTAAATAAGGATTATTCAAATATTGCTCAACAGAATCTTTTAAACAATTTGGCTGAAACCAAAGGGATTAGCGAATTCGAATTTAAACAAGAAGGGCAATTGAAAGTCGTGTTTGATTTAATGATTATTAGAGCTGAAAAAATAGAATTACTAGTGAACGATGCAGGTATTCAAATGTCTAACCGGCTTTTTGACCGTCTAAGAAGAGACTGGCGTCACTTTCTGGAGAATAATGAGTATGACAATATGGTCAGTGTGCCACGTTCATGTTGCAAACTTCCAAAAGAGTAATTAGTGCCCGACCGCAAGATCGTTAACCTCAATGATAGTCTGAATTGAGCCAGATCAATTACA
>JABHWU010000006.1 GCA_018657625.1 Deltaproteobacteria bacterium
AATGTGATTACGGCCGTGGGCACAGAACTGATCCGTATCCCGCTCCATTTCAAAACGGATCGGGAAGTGATCGATACGGCAGGTAAGGTTATTCCAGGCTTTACTGCAGAAAAAGCCAGAGTGGTCCGTATTAAAAACACCTTAGATCTGGAAGAAAGGCTAATCTCAGAGGCCATGATCCCAGAAGCGGAACAGATCGAAAACCTGTTGATTATTGGATCACCAAAACCCACAGAATTTAATGAAGAGGGGAATCTGTTATCTACAGAATTCTTTTAAGCTAATTTGAAAGTTAATGGATCAAAATGTGATCGTGCAAAGTTGTGTGTCCTATCATAATGATCCTGTCTATCTGAAAATTGAACGAATTTTTGTGCAGGATTTAGCTAGCATTGACGAATCCCAAAACGATAATGAAGAAAGACATGTCAAAACTATCGCCACTCGACTGAAGCCGGTTGTCTGGTTGGCATCCGGTGATAACGATATTTAGGATAGCCGATCATGGCGGCTGCTTGAACTTCCATTTCTGGCGGTAAATTTAAATATTCAACCAGGGGTGGCCATAGCCTTGCCGCATAATTCACATACCCCGCCCAGCAATCTCCTAAACCAAAGGAGGGAAGAGCCAATTCTAAATAGGCCATGGCAATGGCGCAATCCGTTCCGGCACTGATTAAGGTTTTGTTAGCATAGCAGAACAACAAATGTTTGGCCCCTCTGCAAATAGGATCACCTCCGGCTTCATAAGCAGCCACCACTTTATCAAAGTTTTTTTCTCGGGCCATTTCCGGTTCATTTTGAATGATATACTTAATCCAATCAATAACCATGGAAACGACTTTTTTAACCTCTTTTTCCTGTTCCAGAAATAACCAGTGCACAGGTTGTTTGTTACTGGCGGTTGGAGCAAATCTCGCAATATCCAGAACTTTTTGTAGCAATGCTTTTTCCACGGGTTTGTTTTTGAAATTTCGGATAGAACGACGGGAACGTAAAAAATGCGCGACATGTTCCTCTGATAAACCAAGGGATTTATCAACGGGCAGACACGCTTCAGGTTGAAGTGTTTTTAAGGTTAGTGCCGCTCCAGGGCAGACAGCGACACAGTGCCCGCAATCGATACAGAAACCTTCCATTTCTACCGGTACTGCAGGTGTTTTATCAATCATTTTAATGATGCCCGCGGGACACTCAGCCACACAATGTTCATCCTGGGTACACAATTCCTGATCAATTTTAATCATATTATTTTTTCCTATATGTTTAGATTTAGTCAAATGGGTGTGGTCATAAATTTTAAACGACCACCTTTGATATGATATTTAATATTTTAAACGATAGATGGTGTGGTATTAAAGACGATTACTTTAGGTAGTAAATACGACCGAAAGAAGGAAGTTGTAATTGAATTTTTTTAAAATAACAAGTGTTTCCGAATTGTTTTGAACGATAAATGATCTATTTGTCTCATAATATTTTTTTCACAAACATACAGATCCTGACGGAGGTGTTTTAAAAGCAGGAGTGGTCCCTGATTTCCCTGGTTTTATTAAGGGTGATGGTGTTGTCAGTTCGCTTTAAAAATTAAAACAGACAACACAGTTACCCATCAGAAATTTTGGTTTTATGGATTTAAAATTCTATTAATTTAAAAATGATTCGGGGTGAATGACTTTAAAAAAATAACCCGTTGCTGTTAGATCTTTCGTTGGAGGACTGAGAGAGATTAAAATCTTTTGTATCGTTTTTTGTTTAAACTTACTTTGGAGTATGTTTACTTTTCTTTCGACATCTTGAACAACATCAGATAGTCGGTACTTTAATAATCTTGAATTTTTGTTTTTATGAAATGGTGTTGAAAAAGAAATGAATCCCACAGATTTCAGATCAGTTAAGTAGTCAATTAATCCCCTGCCTAGATCCACACCTATTTTTTCAGAAATCTGTTTTCGAAATAATCCATAAGGATGATTTGCAAGTGAACGAACTATTTTCTTATAGCCTTTTTTTTGCCGACACCGAACAGTGAAAGTTACAGCTCAGTCCTGCTTACAAACTGGAATTTGCTTTAAATAATATTAGTTATCTATCTTTTTGAGTGAGCCGAAGAATCTTTGGTTTATTCAGGAGGGAAGGTCAATACAAATCCAGGCGACGCTGTATTAAGAGAAAAAGTTGGTAGCAAGAACGGAAGTCTTTCTATCGTCTGTTTTTCAATTTGCTAGTTACCCAGATTGGATTGCGACGCATCGGTAAAACTGCAATGACGTATGCTATATCATCTGCAATTTCATAGTAAATTGAATAAGGAAACCTTTTAGCGGGCATGCGATATAGACCGCGAATTCTTTCATGAACTCCCGCATAGACAACAAGTGACTCAATATCGCTAATCATACTATCCCAAAAGTAATCGCCGACCGAAGTCCCATTTAGCGCGTAAAATTCCCTACCTGCATTGAGATCATTAGCAACTTCTTTTAGAACAACAATTTCGTTGACTCTCATATTCTTTTGGAATCTTTTAGTTTTTGAAGAGAGATAAATTCTGTATCCTTATTTTTAATTTTTTCCCTTCGCTCATTAAGTATATCTTCATGCCAAGGTGGAGAAGACGCAATATATGATTCTTCACTAATCAAAGAATCCCAAAGTGCCTCCATTGTTTGAATACGGTCAGCTGTACTCATTTTTTTAATTTCTGCAGGATCCATATTCTCTCCTTACCGGAAAATTTAAAATTCTAAAATCAAAATAGGTAACTACTTTTTCTTAAGATTTTCATTTGCATTGAATTAAAATTTAACGTTATTCTTGGAAAAGTACCATCTTTTTTTCACAAACATACAGATCCTGGCGGCGATGGTTTAAAAGCGGGAGTTGTTCCCGAACTTCTATAGTTATGTTAGAATTGATGGTGTTGTTCTGAAGATTTAAACATCAAAAATTCAAGGACATTACAATAACACACCAGAAACTTCTATTTTATGGCTGAAACTTCTACTATTTTAAAAACGATTCAGGGTGAATGACTTTAAAAAAATAACCCGTTGCTGTGAGATCTTTCGTTGGAGGGCTGAGAGAGATTAAAATCTTTTGTATCGTTTTTTGTTTAAACTTACTTTGGAGTATGTTTACTTTTCTTTCGACATCTTGAATAACAGCTGTTCCTACTGAGGCAAGGGTATATTTCATTTCGCATAAAGTGATAACTTTATCATTTCGGTCAAACAAAAGATCAATTTGTACGCCCGATTCCTTTCCGGGAGCGCTAAAGTATGGACCAAAAGAATATTCAATCCCGGAAAATCCAAGTATTTCACTGATTTTTATTGCGTGTTCGATACAAAGATTTTCAAAGGCAATACCCATCCAAGCGTTAAACGTGCTTTTTTGAGCCAGCTGAGCGAAATGGGATGAGCTAGAGGTAGATTTTATTCTGTTTAGGTTTGGTTCGATGAATGAGAAATAAAACCGCATATAGGGATCAGATAGTCGGTACTTTAATAATCTTGAATTTTTGTTTTTATGAAATGGTGTTGAAGAAGAAATGAATCCCGCAGATTCCAGATCAGTTAAGTAGTCAGTTAATCCCCCGCCCAGATCAACGCCTGTCTCTTCAGATATCTGCTTGCGAAATAATCCATAAGGATGCTTTGCGAGGGAACGAACTATCTTTCTATATCCTTTTTTTTTGCCAAAGTGGCTAATAAAAATTCGTTGAAATTCATCGATAAAATATCCTGTTTCCGTGAAGGCAAATTCTTCAATAGAATGATAGGGATTTCCTTTTTCATGAAATGAGTGATGATCAATCTTGAGACGATTTTCCGTATATACCACTACTTTTTTATTGAGTTTTAGATCTAATTTGGGAAGGTTTTTTCCTGACCAGAAATGAAATTCCAGCATG
>JABHWU010000005.1 GCA_018657625.1 Deltaproteobacteria bacterium
AAAACCTGCTTCTGCAAGCCGGTTTTGAGGGACCAACCCCTCATCAATTGTATAGCATCGAATATCTCTTTGACTCAATCTAAGCAAACCAAGGAGATTGAATCCCGCCTAATATCCGTTCTTGGCACACACATGTCCCCCCATTTTACTAAGAGAATGATGTCTGTAATTATGTTAGGTCATTTGTCATCGAAGTACACTTCCGTTTTGATAGATATCTTTAACTGTCGAGTCTCAATTGTACCGGTTAAGAAAAAAACCAAAGACTAAACACTCCCAGAATAATCCGGTAAATTCCAAAAGGAATCAGTTTAATAGTGGTGAGCACTTTTAAAAACCACTTTACCGAAGCCCAGCCTACTAAAAAGGAAACCAAAAAACCAAGTGCGAAATAAGGGATATCGGTCGGTTCCAACAAATGATATGATTTTAACAGATCATATCCCACTGCAGCACACATGACCGGTACGGCAATTATAAAAGAGAAATCTGCCACTGGTTTATGTTTTACCCCGACCAACAAGCCTGTAATCATGGTTGATCCTGATCTGGACATTCCCGGCCAGACGGCCGCACATTGCCCCAGCCCCACTAAAAAAGCCTGTTTAAGGCTAATTTGATCTAATTTTTTTGCTTTAAATGTTAGAGGGAGTTTTTCCACCACAATCATTAAAATACCACCCACAATCAGACCTATAGCCACTGTCACAGGATTAAAGAGATATAATTTAATATATTTGTGGGCAAAAAAGCCAACGATTAAAAAAGGTACGATGGCCACTAAAATTTGTAAGTTTGTGGGATAACTGCGATTAAAAAATACCGCCTGGGTCCAGGAGTCCTCTGCTCTTTTAACAGGGATCAATCCTGTAAATTTTTCCCAATAGATCACCACCACCGCTAAAATCGCTCCCAGTTGAATAAATATCTCAAATGTTGCTGCTTTTTCCCCGGTGAATTGGATTAAATCCCCAACCAGAATCATATGTCCGGTCGATGATATCGGGATAAATTCGCTTAATCCTTCTACAATGGCAATAATTACTGCCTTTAGATAAATGCCAATCGTAAACATATTTCGGTCTGTTTTAAATTAAAAATGTAATCGCCCTAAATACTTGCAACTAGACCAGCAAGAGGCAAATTACGTCAATATGTAATTCATTTTCAATTCCTTCAAATATTGGAACTGATTTTGCTTTTCATTCCTAAATAGTGCTTGAACGAAAAATACTAAAATTCAACTGCTTGCTAATTAGCCGGAAATTCAGGGGACACGTAACAACCTGGTATCAAGCAATAACCGTTTATCTGAAAATGTACATGTCCCCAAAATTCCTACTTTCCGTTCAGACACTAAATAACAAAACATTGATTTTTTAAAAGATATCAAACAAACTAAACATATATTTTAAAGTTGTAGCGACAAGCTATCCAATGTCTCGTAAAATAAGGGTAAACGTAACAAGTACATGTCCCATTTTATCGACATCCATTAGAATATGTATTCAAATTGATACCTGTTAGTAGTGTTTTGTTAATAATCTGGTGTCGGATCAGTTCCACTGAAATTAGGGTACACGTAACATCTTAATACTGTTATTTAAATGATGTATCTGAATGTATACATGTCCCCCAATTTTGATTGAAATGCACTATAGGTTAATTGAAACCATTCAACGTTGACGTGCCACTGACCTAAAAATAAAACTTAAGGAATTAAGGAGTTAATAATGGCTGAAGAACAAGATGATGATCTATATGGTGGTGTAACATCATCTGAATCGGGGGAGTATTCAAATGAAGAAGAAGAAGTTATTCCTATTGGTGAAGTCGATTACCTTCACGATGTTCCGCTTCATATGCAGGCGCAAATTGGTAAAATCCATAAATCCATGAAAGAAGTGCTCTCACTCAAACCCGGAGCCGTGGTCGAATTTAATAAAGTCGTCGGTGAACCCATGGATGTCCTTATTGGTGGCCGATTGATGTGCCGTGGAGAAATTGTGGTTGTCAACGAGCGTTATGGGATCAGAATCAGCGAAGTGGTTCGAGCTGAAGATAATAAAGAAAAAATTACTTAAACTGTCCATTCGATTTAAGTAATTGCTTCTTTTGGTGCCAGATTAAAATATTAAATCTAACCCTTGCCTCTCTAAATTCCTTTAACTATATTAAGTCCTTCATTACCTACCAGATCATCTCTAAAATGTTTTACCAATTGAAACTGAATGATTTTCTCAGAAGGATTAAATAAAAATTTCAAGATTTATAAAAAACCACCGGGGTTTATCCAATCATTAAAATCCCTTTTTTACAGGGAGTATCAAGAGAAACAGGCGGTTGACTCATTTGATATCCATATCCCTAAAGGAAAAATTGTTGGTTTATTAGGTCCGAATGGTGCGGGAAAAACCACCTTGATGAAAATGTTCACTGGTATCATCATTCCTTCCAGTGGTAGTTTAAAAGTACTCGGTTACACACCTTCCAAAAGAGAACGGGTTTTCCGGAAAAAAATAGCTTTAGTGATGGGGCATAAATCACAATTGTGGTGGGATCTCCCGGCGATGGATTCTTTTAATCTGCTAAAAAGATACTATGAGATTTCAAACGAGGATTTTAAACAGAGAGTTGATGAACTTTCTGAGCTATTGAATGTCAAACATATCCTAAACATTCACGTGCGAAAATTGTCTTTGGGCGAAAGAATGAAGGTTGAACTGATGTCCAGTTTGTTACACAAACCGGAGGTTATTTTTCTGGATGAACCGACCATCGGCCTGGATTTAATTGCTCAAAAAAACATTCGGGATTTTTTAATCCAGTATCATAAAAAAACCGGTACCACCATCTTGATCACGTCTCATTACATGGCCGATATTGATGCGCTCTGTTCCGAATTAATCTTGATTATCAATGGTAGCAAAAGATTTGATGGGTCCATCAAACAGTTCGAAAATCTATTGGGTAGTGAAAAAATTGTCAATTTTTCCTTTTCCAAACCTATTGAAGTAAAAAACGGGATCTGGCCACAATTTAAAGCCAATTGGAATCATGATAAAACACAAGTAGAATTAAGCATCCCTGAAAAACAGATGCGGGAAGTCAGTCAAAAAATTCTCAGTGAATACCCGGTTTGTGATTTCAATACCGATAAAATGCCCATAGAACGTGTGATGAAAAAATTATTAGAAAACCCCGAATTAGCCGGTCCCTACCAATGAAGCCTTTCCTTTCAAAATGGTTTCAGACCATGCAGGTATCCTGGTCTAATCTGATGGTTTACAAATTAAATTTTTTCCTGCAGATTATCGGTCCCATGCTCGTTTTCTTTTTTATAAAGTTGAGCCTCTGGTCCAGTATTTACGGAGGTTATGACTATGTCAAAATCGGTGGCTATACTTTGTCAGAAATGCTTTCTTATCACCTTTGGGTCATGATTGCCGGAATGATAATCATGTCTTCCACTGCCAGTAATTTATCTGAAGATATTCGATTAGGAAAGATTTCAAGTTACCTGATTTACCCTTTTTCCTTTTGGGAATTTCATACAGCCAAATATCTGGCCCGACAAGTTATTCAGATTGTTATTGCTTTAGTTACCATCGTCAGCTGCTATTTTTTATTGGATCGTTTATACATTGCTTTTGAGCCTGTTTCACTTTCAATCGGCATTTTTGTGGCTTTGCTGGCTGGATACTATTGGTTTGCGGTCAACTATCTGATCGGTATATTGGCATTTTGGCTGGATGAAACCTGGACCATCATGGTTGGCTTACAAATCATGACTTATTTCTTTTCCGGAGCCATTATACCACTGGAGCTTTTTCCCGAAACCATGGTTGAGATTTTATACTGGACGCCATTTCCATACATCAGTTTTGTTCCTGCAAAAATCTTAATGGGGCATATTCCACCATTGCTGCCTGTTATTGGTGTTTTGGGTTTTTGGTCTTTATTAATTACTATGATATCTTATTTGGTTTGGAAAAAAGGATTATCCCTGTACACAGCAGCGGGGATGTAAAATGACTAAACATATATTTAGCCGAATTAAACACTATTTCAACGTTTATCAAGGTTTTGTAATCACCTGTTTTATTGAGTCCATGAATTTCAGGCTTCATTTTGTTTTGCTGATCCTAATGGACCTCCTGTTTTATATCAGTGCTTTGGCCTCTATTCATATTATTTATAACCATGTTGAAACAATCGGCGTTTGGAACCGGGAACAATTGCTGTTTTTTGTAGCTTTTATGCTGGGAATCAACCAGTTGACCATGACCTTCGTTAGTGAAAGTTACTGGCGATTTCCAGAGTTAATCCGTTCCGGGGACCTGGATTTTATTTTATTAAAGCCCATCGGAGCTGTTTTCTCAGTATTCTTTCGATATCTCAGACCCGGAAGCTTGCTCAATATGATTTTCACCTGGGGTGTCATTACTTATTACGGGCTGAGGCTGAATTTAAGTGTTTTTGCCTGGTGCGCACTGCCCTTTTTACTTCTTTTAGGTTTCTTACTCCAAAATGCTATTGAAATGGTTATTTCATGCAGCATGTTTTGGATGCTGGAAGGTTCGGGTGTTAATTTCGTCAGAATGGAAATGCAGCAACTCGCCAGATGGCCGGATTTTATTTACAACAAAATAGTCTCCAGGATTTTAATGACAGTACTACCTATATTATTAATTGGTAGTGCACCTGTTCGTTTTTTATTCAATATCAATGATTGGATCCCTTTTATGGGCATGGGTCTGGGTATCCTTCTGTTTTGGGGCATTCTAAGTTTTATCTGGCAATTAGGATTAGCCAGCTATGAATCCGCCTCCAGTTAATCAAGATTAACTAGACCACATAAAAATATCCTCATTCGGTATTCTTTTTTGATAATTCTTGTAAGTTGACCGTGAACAGCATAGAATATGACATTATGATTTTCGTTATAAAACTGACCGGTTCAATATATAAAAGTAAGCGTAGGAGAAAATAATGAAACTGGGCATCGATTTCGGAACAACCAGAACAGTTGTTTCTGTCCTGGATCAAGGTAACTATCCAAATGTCTCTTTCTGCACAACAGAAGGTGACTGGATGGATTATTATCCATCACTGATCGCAGTTAAAGATAATGAATTTTTATATGGCTTTGAGGCACAAAGCGTTTTCGATAATACAGATTGGACCACAATACGATCGGTAAAAAGTTTTTTAAAACATGCCTTCAAACACAAAACAATAGAACTCCGGGACCAAACATATACTATCACCACATTGATCACTAATTTCCTTAAACAATTTCGGGAAGATTTGGTTTATCAAAGTAATTTGGAAATTGAGGATGAAAAAATATCGGTGTCTATCGCTGTTCCTGCACACTCTAATAATGTGCAACGATTTATCACAGCTGAATGTTTCAATAATGCCGGATTTGAAGTTTTGAATATGATCAATGAGCCCTCAGCAGCAACCGGTGAATATATCCAATCTTTCTATAAAAAAATAAAAAATATCACTAAAAAGTACCTTCTGGTTTATGATTTGGGAGGCGGTACTTTTGATGCGTCCATCTCTGAAATTCATGATAAATATCATCGAATCATTGCTACGGAGGGGATTGAAACTCTGGGAGGAGACCAATTTGATGAAGTGATGGCAAAAATGGTTTTAGAAAACTTGCCAGAAAAGACTCCTCTTGATTATGCGGATGAGATTCGGCTCAATGAAATATGTAAATTGAAAAAAGAAACAATTACACCCTACTCAAAAAACATTCTGGTGGAATGGGGCCCGCAAAATAAAGAGCCTAAAATTTTTAAACTGAGTGTCAAGGACTACTATTTAAGATGTGAGCCATTAGTAGACGAAACCATTAATATTCTGGAAAGTTTTTTTGACAGGGTCTCCGCTCAAAATGATATTAATGAATTTGTCGTATATTTAGTCGGCGGTATGGCAAATTTTCCTTTGATCAATCGAAAATTAAAAACTATTTTTGGTAATAAGACCGTTCGGAAATCCAAATATGGGGCTTTTTCTGTTTCTATTGGCCTGGCGGCAATGATGGACAATAAATATGATTATATTTTAAAGGAGTCCCTCACGCGATATTTTGGACTATGGCGGGAAGGGGATGATGGAGAAGAATTAGTATTTGATCCCATTTTTCAAAAAGATCAAACTTTACCAGCCAAAGGCGAAGTGCCAATCGTTTATAACCGGCAATATTCACCCAGTCACAATATCGGCATTTTCAGGTTTCAGGAATGCAGCAGAATTCAGGATGGCAAACCCATGGGGATGGTTACCGTTTGGAAAAAAATTCAATTCCCCTTCGATCCCTCTTTAAGCGGAAAAGATCTTTCAAATGTCGCGGTCAATCGCTGGGACAGACCAGCAGACTTTAATGTCAAAGAAACCTATGCATTAAATTATAAAGGTGAAATTTCAGTCCAACTCACCAATGAATGTAATGGATTTACTGATATTTTTATGCTCTCTCGAATGGAGAGTGAGGAATAATTGCCAAAACCCTGAATAATCGTTATAATAGTCTTTTTTGATCTTTGAAACCATTTTCGATTTAATATAACATATCGACAACTATTAACTGAACAGAGACATCAATTTATGGATAAACAAAATCATTTGGTCTGGATGGATCTGGAAATGACGGGATTAAATCCTGATGCAGATACAATTATTGAAATTGCAACCATTATTACCGACATTGACCTAAATATTATTGAATTAGGTCCTGAATATGCGATTCACCAGAGTGACAGTGTACTAGATAATATGAATGACTGGTGCCAAGTTCAACACAAAAAATCAGGTCTGGTTGAAAGAGTCAGGAATTCCAAGTTCAGCATGGAACAGGCAGAAGCAGATACATTGAAGTTTGTTAAACAATTCGTAAAAGATGGAGAAACCCCTTTATGTGGAAATAGTATCCATCAGGACCGGAATTTTCTGAAAGTTCATATGAATACTCTTGATAGTTTTTTACACTATCGTAATATCGATATCAGCAGTATTAAGGAACTTGCTTTCAGATGGTATCCGGATTTTCCAAAATTTGAAAAGAAGGGAAATCATACTGCCCTGGACGATATTAAGGAATCAATAGAAGAGCTGAAATATTACCGTGAAGGACTTTTTAAGTAATATTTTTTTAATTAGAATTCCTGGTTATCATTCACCATAATAAAATTTACTTATTAACCGTATACTGGTAGAGGGTTTTTAGTGCACAAATAAAATATTGAATCATTTAAGAGGAAGTATCATGGAACCGACATTTACTGCTAAAGAAACAGAAATAAAAAGATTGGGTGAAGCAAAGATATTGTCCCCGCTGGCAGATTTATCTGAAATCGGTTTTGATCGACGAATTTTATATCACCCTTATCTCATCCAGGATAAAGTAGAAGCCGATATCTCTTTTGAAGTAGCCAAGCACGATAAATACATCTACTTCGACCCCAAAAAAGTTACCGCTGCTATTGTCACTTGTGGTGGTCTTTGCCCAGGATTAAACAATGTGATTCGGGCAATTGTTTTAGCACTCCATTATGGTTATGGTGTCAAAAGAGTATTTGGTATCAAATATGGGTTGCAGGGATTTATTCCCAAATATGGACACGAGTTAATAGAACTCAACCCCAGAACCGTTTCGGATATTCATGAGCAAGGCGGAACTATGTTAGGCTCGTCCCGGGGAGAACAACCCATTGAAGAAGTCGTTGATGCCTTAGAGCGACAAAATATGAATCTTCTTTTTGTGATTGGTGGAGATGGTTCTCTGAATGCTGCTTCTGAAATTGAAAAAGAAATCTATAAAAGAGGACTTAAAATTGCTGTCACTGGTGTTCCCAAAACTATTGATAACGACATTTCAAATATTTCACACTCTTTCGGTTTTGAAACAGCTGTCGAAGAAGCTACAAAATCTATTCAATGCGCTCATTCAGAAGCAATGTCATACCCGAATGGTATCGGACTGGTAAAATTAATGGGTCGGGAATCCGGCTTTATCGCAGCAACAGCTGCCAGAGCACAACGAGATGTAAATTTTGTTCTGGTTCCGGAAGTTGATTTTGAACTGGAAGGTCCCAAAGGATTTTTCAAAGCGCTTGAAGACCGATTGCTAGAACGATCTCATGCTGTCGTGGTTGTGGCAGAAGGGGCCGGCCAAAAGTTCTTTGAAGATATGGAATCTGGTATTGATCCCTCCGGTAACCCAATATTAAAAGATATTGGTCGCTTTTTACAACGGAAAATAAATGAATATTTTAAAAGACGTGAAATTGATGTGACAATGAAATACATCGACCCCAGCTATATGATCCGATCTGTCCCTGCCAATACTTCTGATGGTTTATTTTGCGCTACCCTGGGGCAAAATGCGGTCCATGCCGCCATGGCTGGTAAAACTTCAGTGGTGGTATCCATATGGCACGGCGTCTATTGCCATATCCCAATTGCACTTGCCATCCGCAATCGCAAAACCATCAATCCCAGAGGTACAGAATGGATTAATGTCATCGAATCCACCGGACAACCCGCATTCATTAACGACTAAGATAAAAAGAGGTCTTTTATTAAAAGACCTCTTTTCAGGCTTTACTCCACAAATTTATTATCTACTGCAAATTTCATATAAGTTGCACCAATCAGTATGCTGAGCAAAGAACGAAGTATATTATCTATGCTTCCCCCTCGTTCTCGACTTCGCTCAGGGAACAGTTAATTCAGTGCTCAGAGAACCGAAAATTCGTTGATATTCCTTATCCTATATTTTTTTGTCAATTTTAAACTTGACTTTATTTTCCATTATGAAAGAAAATAAAGTCAAGTTAACAAAACAAGCGAATAAAGCCAAAAAAAGGAAAATAAATGCTAACACCTGATAGTCAGTCTAAAACCAGTTCAAAAGATATTGCCTCCATCACCGGCACAGAATATAAATATGGTTTTGAGACCGTCATCGAAACCGATGATGCTCCGCGGGGATTAAATGAAGATATCATTCGCTTCATATCTCTCAAGAAAAAAGAGCCCGCTTTTATGTTAGAGTGGCGATTAAAAGCCTATCGAAACTGGTTAAAGATGTCCGAGCCCACTTGGGCAAGTGTCAATTTTAATCCCATCGACTATCAGGATATCATTTACTACTCTGCGCCACGTAAAAAGCCAGTGTTGAAAAGCCTAGATGAAGTTGACCCTGAAATATTAAAAACATTTAATAAGTTAGGAATACCTCTTTCTGAACAAAAATTATTGTCTGGTGTTGCAGTTGATGCAGTATTTGACAGCATCTCAGTAGCTACAACCTATAAAGATAAACTGGCTAAAATCGGAATAATATTCTGTTCGATTACGGAAGCGATCCAAAAACATCCCGAGTTGGTTCAAAAATATTTGGGATCGGTTGTTGGTTACAAGGACAATTTTTATGCTGCTTTAAATTCAGCTGTTTTTACGGATGGTTCCTTTTGTTATATTCCCAAAGGTGTCAAATGCCCAATGGATCTTTCCACTTATTTCAGAATCAATAATGCCGATACCGGACAATTTGAACGAACATTGATAATCGCTGAAGAAGGAGCGCAAGTTAATTATTTAGAGGGATGTACAGCGCCTCAAAGAGATAACAACCAACTACATGCGGCTGTGGTTGAAATTGTGGCTCTGGACAGTGCCGATGTTAAATATTCAACCGTTCAAAATTGGTACGCCGGGGATAAAAATGGTGTTGGTGGTATTTATAATTTTGTTACGAAGAGAGGTCTTGCTCATACCAATGCCAAAATTTCCTGGACTCAAATTGAAACAGGTTCTGCCATTACCTGGAAATACCCCAGTGTAATTCTAAAAGGGGACAATTCAAAAGGAGAATTTTATTCTGTGGCTGTTACTAATAACCATCAACAGGCAGATACTGGTACCAAAATGATTCATATTGGTAAAAATACCCATAGCAAAATAATTTCCAAAGGGATTTCTGCTGGAAAAAGTAGCAATGCCTATCGGGGAATGGTCAAGATCGATAAAAAAGCGACTGGCAGTAGAAACTATACACAATGTGATTCGCTCCTGATTGGAAAAGAGTGCGCTGCGCATACGTTTCCTGTCATTGAAGCAAAAAATAACATCACCCAGATTGAACATGAAGCTACCACTTCCAAGATTTCAGAAGATCAACTGTTTTATTGTCAGCAGCGAGGGATTAATGAAGAGGATGCTGTTGCCATGATCGTTAACGGATATTGTAAAGAAGTATTTAAAGAACTACCGATGGAGTTTGCAGTTGAAGCTCAACGGTTGTTGGATATCAGCCTTGAAGGCAGTGTTGGATAATTTAAAATAATTGAGGTCATCTATGTTAAAAATAAAAGCATTAACTGTAAATGTTGAAGGAAAGCCGGTGTTAAATGGAGTTAATTTGAATGTTAACCCCGGTGAAGTACATGCCATCATGGGCCCAAACGGATCCGGGAAGAGTACCTTGTCTAATGTTTTGGCCGGGAAAAGCGAATATCAGGTTATCTCAGGAAAAGTTCAGTTTTCCGGAAATGATTTTTTAACATTATCTCCGGAAGAAAGAGCCTTGCAGGGATTATTTCTGGGATTTCAATATCCGGTGGAAATTCCGGGTGTCAGCACTGAAAACTTTCTGAGAACAGCCTTGAATGAGAAATTAAAATATGAGGGAAAAGAAGAGTTGGATGCCTTTGATTTTCAGCAATTGTTATCAGAAAAATTACAGCAAATTAACATGGATAAATCCATGACTGATCGTTCTTTAAATCAAGGGTTCTCAGGTGGTGAAAAAAAGAGAAATGAGATTCTTCAGATGCTGGTATTGGACCCTAAATTAACGGTTTTAGATGAAATCGATTCAGGATTAGATATTGATGCCTTAAAACAAATTTCATTAGGGATTAATCAGTATAAATCAGAAAAAAATGCCGTGATTCTGGTCACCCATTATCAACGGTTATTAAATTACATTACTCCGGATTTTGTACATGTTCTGATGAATGGTCGTATCGTAATGTCTGGTGATTATACCTTAGCCCAACAACTAGAAGAAAAAGGTTATGAATGGATCCAGGCAGAACCTGCCGTCGCTTAAATTTCATATATTAAATGGTTAAAAAAGATGATAGTCGTTCAGGATAAAGGCATACAGGCAAAATTGATCAATCAGGTCAAAGAAGTAAGTCAATTGCAAGGTCAACCCACACAGAATGAAAAGGCAGCACTGCAAAAAATCGAAAGCATCTCACTCCCGAATATTCGGGACGAGGATTGGAGATACGCAGATCTGGATTTTTTACTACAGGCTGGTTTTGACAAAAGCAGTACTACCGATCAGCAGGAAGTCAACACCACTGCCATTGAGCAAATTGTTTCAGAATTTTCAAATAGTAGTGTCATTGTTATTGTCAATGGGGTCTTCTCAGAATCATTGAGTCGGGTATCCGGTGACAATATCCAAATAACAAATAAATTGAATCTAAAAAGCGGATTAACAGATCAATGGGAGCATTTGGAAAACCCATTTTTCTATTATCTCAATCAATCCAATCCCAGTTCCAATTTAAAAATTGATTTAAAAGGTGTTGATAAAGAAATCCCCTTGCTGATTATCCATTTAGATCATTTATCGGCTACTACTGATTTCCCGATTATTCAACCATCAATCAATATAACATTGTCAGCAAATAGTGAAGCCAGTATCGTTGAACATTATTTAAATCAAAACACGAACCCACATTTCCGGAACGGTGTCATCCACATCAATTTGGAAGAAAATAGTATTTTAAACTATCAAAAAATACAGAATGAAAGCAGTCGTGCACATTGTTTATCCAATACTTTCATCTACCAGGCGACAGGAAGCCAAATCTCTCACGGAAGTTATCAACTCGGTAGTACCTGGTCACGAAACTGCACCCAGGTATCGTATTCAGGGATGAATACACTCACCGATCTTTATGGAATAGCAATTGGTAATAAATCGCAATATTTAGATCAGAGCATCAAATTAAACCATACACAATCCCATGCTGATAGCCGCCAGTTATTCAAGTATGTCCTGTCTGATAAAAGCAAGGGAGTGTTTAATGGAAAAATCCTGGTCCAGGAAAATGCTTCAGCCTTAAATGCGCAACAGGACAATCACAATCTATTGCTCAGTGAATCAGCAGAAATGAATGCCAAGCCACAGCTGGAAATCTCAAATGAGGATGTTAAATGCAGCCATGGATCAACCATCGGACAACTGGATGAAAACGCACTTTTTTATCTTCGGGCCAGAGGTATAAAGGAAAAAATGGCTAAAAGCATTTTAACAGAAGCTTTTGTGACACAAGTACTGGAAAACGTTACCAATAAAGTCACATCTCACTATATTAAAACGATCATTCAACAAAAACTAAATCTATAATCTATGATGAATCAGCCCTTGCTCCAGAAAAAAGACAACCTGACAAGTATTCAAAGTGCCAGGTTATCTTTTCCGGCACTTGATCAATCCGTTAATGATCATCCATTGGTTTACTTTGACAATGCTGCAACCACACATAAACCACTGAGTGTATTGAAATCGATTGACCAGTTTTATTCCAGTTACAATTCAAATGTACACAGGGGTGTGCATTCATTGAGCGAAAAGGCCACCGAACAGTATGAAAATGCCAGGAAGTCCATTCAGGGATTTATCAATGCTGAAAGTGCCCAGGAAATCATCTTTGTCAAAGGAACCACTGATGCCATCAATTTAATTGCGCAGAGCTATGGTCGAAGTAATATTCAAGCCGGGGATGAAATATTGATCACGGAAATGGAACATCATTCCAACATTGTTCCCTGGCAAATCCTGGCTGAGCAAAATGGCTGCAAGCTTAACATTATTCCTTTTAATGAAAAAGGAGAATTAATATTGGAAAATCTTGATCAGTTATTGTCATCGAAAACAAAACTGGTCTCGGTTGTCCATGCCTCAAATTCGCTAGGCACGGTAAATCCGATTGAAACCATTATTCGTAAAGCGCATTTAAAGGGAATTCCTGTATTAATTGATGCGGCACAGTCCATTCAGCACGGTAAAATTGATGTCCAAAAACTGGATTGTGATTTTTTAGCTTTTTCGGGTCACAAAATTTATGGGCCTACCGGTATTGGCGTTTTATATGGAAAAAAAACATTGTTAGAAGAGATGCCACCCTACCAGGGAGGTGGTGATATGATTAACTATGTTTCCTTCGAAAAAACAACTTATAATGAACTACCTTACAAATTTGAAGCAGGCACGCCAAATATCGCAGGTGGTATCGGACTGGGTGCTGCAATTGAATTTTTTCAATCCTACGATATCAACAGTATCATTGCCAAAGAACAGGCGCTGCTAAAATACGGCCAGAAAAAACTGTTAGAAGTACCCGGATTACAATTAATCGGTACTGCTGAAAACAAAACTGCTGTATTTTCATTTGTATTGAAAGACATTCATCCCCACGATATCGGGACGATTCTTAATCAATATGGAATCGCTGTTAGAACGGGTCATCACTGTACTCAACCGGTAATGGCACATTATAAGATTCCAGCGACCGTTCGTGCCTCACTGGTGTTTTATAATACTGAAAGAGAGATTGATTTCCTGGTTGAAAAACTACACGCTGTTAATGAGGTTTTTAAATAATGTCAAATCTAAACGAATTATATCAACAGGTGATTCTGGATCACAACAAAAATCCTAAAAACTATGGGCAACTGCCTCCCCCATGCTGTTCTGCAGAAGGAAAAAATCCATTGTGCGGGGATCACATCGACGTCTATTTGACGATTGAAGATGGTATCATTAAGGATCTGAAATTTGAAGGTGACGGATGTGCGATATCCAAAGCATCAGCATCTATTATGACAACTGTTTTAAAAGGAAAACCAGTTGCAGCTGCCAATGAGTATCTGGAGATGTTTCAGGATCTGGTTACCAGTGATCAGCCCAATGAGGAACATAAAGGTAAACTTGGGAAAATGGCCATATTTAGAGGTGTTCACGAATTTCCAACCCGAATCAAATGTGCAACACTTGCCTGGCACACCGTCAAGGATGCTGTAGCTGCCGGTTAAAGTAACGCAATATAGAGGGTCAATACAAATGAACAAGGCTATGGTTTACGATCAAATCTTAGATATAAATTGTTCGATAGGTAAATTGACCGTCGACCATTGTCCAATGCCTAAATGAAGCCTGCCGTCCCCAAAAACCTGCAACAGGGGCACAAATATAAAAAGGAATATCATTAACAATATGGTACTCATCCCGATGAAAATGACCAGCCAATACCGCCTTCACACCACCTGCTTTCATAATATCCGTCCATTTTTGCATGGTTTCATCCTTCCAACCAATGTGTATTTTATTGTTATAAAAATCCGGTAAACCAGGAGCATGACAAAATAACAGGGTGGGTTCTTTTTTATCTAGCATTTGTCTTAAAGCTTCAAAAGCAAGTTTACGCGTTATTTTAAAAGCACGATCCGAAATAGCCTGACTATTAAAAAAGGCGAATCTGATGCCTGGCTGAGGATGAATTGTGTAGTTAACGGGATTAAAATGGGTTTCAAACTGTTTGACATATTTTTCAGACCGATCAAATGTTATATCGTGATTACCGGGTACAAAATAGGCTTTTTTTCTGAACTTAAAAAAGTCTGATGCCTGTTTCATCTCTTCTTCGCTAGCTCGGGAATGAATGATGTCTCCGGTATGAATCACCAAATCGTAGGGCAATCTTAATTTATTGATCATATTCACAATAATATTTGTGGACATCGATCCACTGGAACTTGAAATATGCGTATCTGTCAATTGCACAAAAGCCAGATCCGGGATTTTCAACTGATTTTCAGCAAACCCAGAGTTCAGCCAGACACCATTTAGCAAACCGGCACTTGCATATTTAATGAATGTTCTTCGGTTGAATTTCATTTTTGATCCGATATAAAAAATTGAATATGGATTGAATAGGATCTGAATTAGCAGGAGAGAAAAAGAAGAATCCTTTGCAACTTGTAAAAAATATTTCAGCCAGAGTATCCCTATTCAAAATAGAAATACTGATTATTTGGTTTTAATAAGGTAGGTCCTGGAAAAGAAAACCAGTAAAAATGGCCAAAGCAGGGCATTGGCAATATCATGGAGACTGGCTGGCCATCTGAAAAAGCCAAAGGTGTTATAATCATCCCGTAAGTCGAAACCTTCCATAACCAAAACAACAATCAAAACTGGAATTAGAGAATTAAAGGATCTGATGGATTTCCTAAAGAGAACAATCCAACATACAAATACCAACATCCCGATATGAATATGGATCGCATCTTTAGTGAGATTAACGACTGATAATACTTCCAGTTTTGCAAGTTGATAAAGAGAAGTTTTCATTTACGATATCATTTCAAAAACGATTGATTTAATTTCTAATTGTTGAAGTTTTCATTCAATCCAGGATAATATGCTCTATCACCAGTGCTTCCGAACTAATTCCAGCTTTTTTAAGTTGTTGGGTTGCAAAAGTTTGCAATCGATACAGATGTTTTTTAGCAAGTTGTTTGGAGTCATATGTTATCGCCTTTTCAATATTCCTGTTCCATTCATGTCCCGGGCAATAGTAGAGTCTATATTCAAAGTAAGGTTGAGAAATTACAAAAGCCTTTTTTTTCATAACTACGCAGTATTTTGGGTTTACTCCCTTCATTCAACAAATGGCATTTTTATAGTTGAATATTATTAAAGTGTCACTACTATTTACAACCAGTGCCAATATTTACATCAAAATTACCCTAATCCAATTCCAACGACAGTTACGTCATCACGGACTTCATGCTGATTTCGGTATATGTTAAATTCCTGAACCAGAGTTTTTTTCTGCTCTTCGAAAGTTCTGGTGAGATTTTGGTTTAAGATGTTTTGAAACCGTTTTTTCCCAAAACAGATTCCGCGGTCACCGCCGACCTGGTCGACCATCCCATCAGTGAACAAGTAAAACGCCTTTCCGGGTTCAATGTCAATAATGTGTTCTTTAAATTGATAATCCAGATTCGAACGTTTGTACCCTAAACTCTCCCGATCACCTTTTATTAAACAGGTTTCATTTCCAATCGTATGAATCAAAGCCAATCCCGCGCCAGAAAAACTAAGTTGTTGTTTCTCAAGATCAATTTTACAAACCGCAGCATCCATGCCGTCATTGGATTGCGCAAATTCGGTATCCTGTTGTAGGGTCTTTTTTACGAATTTGTTCAAACAGCTCAAAATTCTTGGTGGATCATAGCATTGATCGTCATTGATTACTTTTCTTAAGCCTGAAGATGCAATCATGGTCATTAGAGCACCCGGAACGCCATGGCCGGTACAATCGATAAGGCTAATAATATATCCTGTTTGAAAAAAACTAGTAAAAAAAATATCACCACCAACAATATCACGAGGTTTCCAAATAACAAAGCTATTTGGAAGCTTCTGTTTCATTTCGTCCATATTTGGCAACAATGACTGTTGGATCATTTTCGCGTATTCAATACTATCCATTACTTTTTTATTAGCGTATTCCAATTCTTCCAAAGATTGGTGCAACTCGGCGGTGCGCTCACTGACCATTACTTCAAGGTTTGCATTATAACCTTCTAAAGCCGCATTGGCTTTTGATAGTTCCTCTGTTCTTTTTTTGACCGTATCTTCCAGTTTTGTCGTATATTCCTGTTCGAATCGTCTTAAATTAATTAGCTTAATCGTTTTGATCAGAACGAAAAGAAACTGTTCGATATCCAATGGTTTTAAAATAAAATTTTCAACGCCCGACTTTATTAAATCAATTAAATATGAAGATTCATCATGGGCAGAAATAATGATAATAATTTGGTCCGGATCATTTTTTTCAATGTGTTGTACCATTTCAATCCCATCCATTATCGGCATCCGTAAATCGCTGATAATAAGATCATAGGAACCGGAATGATACTTATCTAATCCCTCCTGTCCATTAATGGCCGTCTCGATATTAGAGAAAAAAGTATTTAACAAGCGTTTGGTGTTTTCTCTCAGGCTATCATCATCTTCAACATACAATATTGATATTTCTTCGGAGTTATCCACCAGTTCTTTTAATGATTTAGCATTTTTCATTAATTTTCTCTTATCTTTTCCATTTTACAATTTATTGTCAGCAATATTTTTGCAAATCGGAAACAGTACATCAATAAATTTTTGGAGATCCAGGGGTTTAAAAATAAAATCAGATACACCTGTTTTTTTCAGTTTTTCTGTAAATTCGTATTCATCATGGGCAGATAAGATAATAATCATCTGATTGGGATCGATGTGTTTAATTCTCCGGGACAATTCGGCGCCATCGATAATCGGCATAAAAAGATCGCTAATTACAATATCAAATTGCCGCGGTTGGAAGACATCCAGGCCTTCTTTCCCATTCGTTGCTACTTCGATATTGTTGAAAAACATATCCAATAGTCGTAGTGTATCCGTTCTCAGTCTTTCATCATCTTCAACATACAGTAGCGAACATTTTTTTGAATATTCTATTAATTCTTTAGCCCCTGGCATTATTCTCCTATTGCTTAGATGGCATTGTTATTTTAAAGCAGGCTCCTTTTTCTAAATTAGTAACCGATAAATTGCCATAACAATGCTTTTCAATGATTAATTGTGACATATACAAGCCAAGGCCAGTACCTGTTTTTTCATCCTTGGTTGAAAAATAAGGTTCAAATACTTTTGGTAACAATTCCTCTGGTATCCCTCCGGCATTATCTGATATTTCAACAACTTGAGTTTCATTTTCTTCTGAGATCTGTATATTAATCGTCGGTATTTTTATTTTTCGTTCCAGCAATACATCCTGAGCGTTTTTTAAAATATTTAGAAATACCTGCATCAGTTCATTAGGAAATGTTAAAATCTCCATTTTTTGATGATAATCGGTATTTACTTGAATACTCTTATAAGCCAGTGATTTACCTATTATATTGATGGATTGGTCCATCACATCGGCTAATACTGCCGGTTGTTTGTCTTTATTAGGCTTAAAGAAATTTCGAAAATCATTAATAGTACCAGATAAATATTGAGCATGATTGTTAATGTCATTTAACAACTCTTTAAACTGCTCCTGATCAAAAGTTCCCAGTTCAAGATAAACAAGCATACTACCGGTAATAGTACTAATTGAAGAGAGTGGCTGTCGCCATTGATGGGCAATCATGCTAAGCATTTCTCCCATTTGTGCCTGGCGGGCGCTCTGAAACATTATTTTATCTTTACGGCTACTGGCTTCAACTTCAATTGTAACTTTTTTTTCCAGGTTTTTATTCAATTCTGCGAGTTCACTGTTCAATTTTGCTAGCTCAGTTGATTTCGCTTCGACCTCCTTTGTCCTTTCTATTACCTGCAACGAGCAGGTATTTCCCCATTCTTCCAGTTGTTCAGTTGCATGTTTTAACTCTATGCGCATGGTTTCCTGAGAATCAGCCAGTTGCTGCAGTTCGATAATGGGTGTTTTAATAGGGTCGCTCTCTAAAAGATCCATTTGAGCAATTTTAATGCTTCTTTCCACCAGTTTCCCGATAGGAATGGTATATTTTTTTGTCATGGAGTGAGCCATGCGAAATGCTATCAGCAGAGCCAGACACAAAATAATCGGGATAGCAATCAAATAACCCATATCCCTTTTAATGATAATGTTTTTATCTTCGTCTAAAATAATTCCCACCCAAAACGACAAATTACTGCCACACTCCAAATATCTTAAATTCCCGATTAAGTCCGCCCCCTCATAGCGATAATAAAACAGCTCATGTTTTTTCCTGTGCCCAACGGGGGCTCTTTTAATATCATCTTTGTTTTCTTCCCAATATTGAATACCATAATCAACATAGTTTTCAACATTCCAATTAGCATATCCTGATTGAGCCAGGGTCTTCTGCTCTTCAGAATTATAGAAGTTATTATTCTCCAAAATAACATACTGTTTATTATCACTAATTAAAAAATGGGTCCCCTGTTTCAGGCTGCTGATATTCGTTAAAATATCGGAAAAACTGGACAATTCAACATCAAACGCAAAAATAAAAATTTGACCCTCCTGATTCTTAATCGGTAAGGAGACTGTCATCCCCATCGTATTTGAAAAAGGCAATTTTCGAGGATCCGACCAAACGATTTGATTTGATTCTGATTTTATTACTTTTTTGAACAAAGAAGACTTACCTAAACGAAATGGCATCTCACTTTTTAACTCTTTTGTCTCACCTGTATCTTTATTCATCGAAAACCATAACGCCTTACCACCGTTCTGATTTGATTTTACATGACCAATCATCCAGCCATCTTTTGATTTATACAACATGTAAACAGATCCATCCTCCCCGGCAATTTTAAAGGAAACAATTTGAGGGAAATCATTAAATATTGGGATTAACACCTGATTGATATTCTGCGAATTCATATTTTTGAGATGATCAATTTTACTTAACTTGGAGACAATTTTTAATGATGTTTCAATCGGAGCCGTCATTTTCTTCAATTCCTGTTCAACCTTATGAATCGACTCATTAGTAATATTTTCAAAAATGATGGTGGACTGCATAAAGCCTACAAATAAAAAAGCGACCACAAAAGCAATTGACATAAATATTGATAAAATAGTGAAGCTTTTCATAATACTCCACCGGATCGTATGGCATTTTGGAATTCGTTGTGATTTTGCCTGCATATGAGAACCTGGTGTAATAATAATTTTAAAAAGTAAATTTGTTCTTAATATCTTATTGAAGTTAAAGCGAGATTTCCAAAACTAATCAT
The DNA here is from genome assembly GCA_018657625.1 of Deltaproteobacteria bacterium. Lineage (GTDB taxonomy): Bacteria > SAR324 > SAR324 > XYD2-FULL-50-16 > XYD2-FULL-50-16 > JABHWU01. Next base: position 19,895 of record JABHWU010000005.1, read on the forward strand.
AATATTGCTGAAATATCATACAAAACAGTAATCATAGAATAGAGTCTAAACTATCATGGGCAACTCTTTCAACTTTATAATTAGAAACTCTTCCATTACAGTCAATCACTATTTAACATTGCTATTTATAATGATTAATCATTCTTTGATTATTTTATAATTGATGGTAATCAATAAAACTGAAAAGATAGCTTAAATTTTCAGTATTCATCAATCTTTAAAAACAGCCATCTTTAATTGATACTAACCAAGAATTTCCTATGAAACCTGCACTCCTGGTAATTGATGTTCAAAAAGCTTTTTTTGATGCCTCTTCAGCAAAATCTGTGGGTTAATTCCGGTTCAGGAAGGTCACCCATTGTATGAAATAAAGCTATCTTAAGGATTTCATAGCTCCTAAATCCATAAGATTTTCTTGTAACGAGATTAATTTTTCGATTTAACCCCTC
>JABHWU010000004.1 GCA_018657625.1 Deltaproteobacteria bacterium
AAAACTGAACATTCATGAGAAACAGAGATTCACTGTTCTATATGGGCAAAGCAGATAGAACCCATTGTCCACACACTCACACCTATTTGCAATATTGACCTCCACGCCGATCTAACAGGCGAAAGAAAAATGTTTTAATTAGTGCCTGGCCGAAAACTCCCTGTTTTAGAAATCCAATCTAGATTTTTAAAAGGTAATTTTCAGTCTCGGGTGTTTTTTGTTTAAAATTTCAATTTTTGAATTAGTTTAATAGCAGATTAGTAATTTCCTGCTAATAACTATAAATTCTGGGCGTACCTCACCCGTTCTACCTGCATTTACGTCTTTTTAAAGCTTAGGCTATTTGGTAATGCCTGTTTTCTTCATATGTTTTCAAGTACTTCTTTCGCCTGGCTTCGCTTTTTCGGTGTTGCTCTTGGATAACTGCTCCCAGTTTGTGGATGTTGAAAGCTAAAATTCCTACTGCCACATATTTATTAAAGCCAACCTCACCTTTGTTTCTACACTTTTTTAAGCCGTGATTTTGTAGTGATGCAATTGCAGACTCTACGGCGGAATGTTGTTGTCTGGCTTTTTGGAATTCCGCTTTGGATTCTTCTTGTTGTTCGGTTTTATTGCGCTTTCCTTTTTTAGGCATCACCAGTAATTCCAGGTAAGGATTTAATTCTTTTTTGTTATCGGGTTTGTAAAATGCTTTATAAAAACTGCAACTCACCATGTTGGGAAAAAGTGTTTTTGCCGATTTTATCAAAGGAACTGCGATTTGATCATCTGTTTCCTGTTTCCCGATATAATAATCAATGATAAATCCATACTGATCCTCTACTATAGCCACTCTTCTTCCCAATTCCTGAGGGACTCCCGCCTTTCCTTTACTGATCCATTCCGTATGGGTTTCAAAGATCGAAAACACTTTTTCATCATGAGGGATTTTCTCATTTTCAATAACGCGACGATACGTTTGGTCGATCTGACGTTCTGCATGCTCGATATAATACTCGATTCCATACGTTTCCAGATGGAGTCCCGGAATTTCTTCCTTTATCATTTGAATCGTGTCGGTAACCTTTTGAAGATAGTTTCTTACTAATTCGATATATGAAAGATAAGCTTCTTTTATGATGTCAGTCCGTTTCTGCCTTACCTCTTCATTTTTGGAAGTAGAATGTTTCAATTTCTGAGCTTTTCGGTAACGTTTTTTGATCGCTTTTATATTTGCTTCATAAGTTCGCCAACCTGGAACTTCCAATTTTTCACACAATCTACCGGTTAATTCGATTACTTTTCTGATGGCATCGAACATAAGTCCAATATCAGTGGGATAATGAACATCGGTTTGGAGGACATAAGAATCACATTTACAATGTAGATCTCCTTCATTTGTTGCTCCGCATATTTCATGACCATATTCAACTACAACCTGATTAATTTGCCTCAATGTTTCTTCAGAGAGCAATCCGATATTGTCTTTTAGTGTTTGAAGACCATAAGTATACTTATCATCTATCAAAGGCGATAACCCCAGCATTAATCTCACTTTATTATGATTATCGCTAATATCCTTCAAGTGATCGTAGTCGGTATCACAACTCAGCTTAATGGCAGAAAGTACCATAATTTCCCAAGCGCTCATACCGGTTCTGCCAAGACCTTTTAGGCTTTTAGGTGGTAATGCTTGTTTTAAAATCGTGAAAACACGTTCCCTGATTAGGATATTTGTAAAGATTGATTGCAATCCCAATAATGTTTTAGGAATCTCGTCTCTGGATTCTTTATCAATTTCGATGCTTGAAATATCAATTGCACCAATTTTCATTTGCTCATTAAATAATTTTCTCATAACATTTCAAATGAAGTTGAAAGGTTTCGGTTGTATAATTTCATCAGGATCGTCGGCCTGATGGAAGTTATATGTTTTATTAAATCAATTACATAATATACAATTCGAAACCTTTTTTCTTCAAAAAAATGCCTCAACCTTATTCAATTTCATTTGTTATTGATCTATCTCAATCCAGACTATCATTGAGATTATCGGCTTTACGGCCAGAAACTAATTAATCTTTTCACCTTCATCATTCGCTAATTCTACAAGTAAATTTTCCAGAATGTCATCGATGCGGGATTCAGCGGATGTGCATACTGCCAGCATCTTTAACCTGATTTTACTTAAAGTATCATCCGGTTTTAATAACGAATTTAGTGATTCCCGGTTTTTGTCTTC
>JABHWU010000022.1 GCA_018657625.1 Deltaproteobacteria bacterium
CATATAATCATTGATAATATCAGAAATCGTATCAATACCTATCATTTTTGTGGCGGGACAACAAATGGCAGGGTAAAACTGGGCATCCAGAATACCTTGCCTGAACGTTGCCTTGAGCTCATTTTCAGTAATTTCTTCTCCTTCTAAATATTTTTCAAGAAGATCATCGTCGAGTTCTGCCACATTTTCAATAAATTCTTCTTTTGCCATTTCAATGTCATCCAATAGATCAGAAGGGACATCTATTTTGCTTGCTTTTCCGCTGGCATCAAATTCAAATGCCACGCCCGAAATAATATTTACAAATCCTTTAAACTCATCTTCAGAGCCAATCGGGAAACAAATAGGAAGCACATTTTTTTTAAGTGCGGATTTGCTGGCCTTAACACAGGTTGAAAAATCTGCTCTTTCACGATCCAGTTTATTGATGATAACAAAGCCGGGTAAATTATATTCTAATGCACAGGTTGCAGCTTCTTCGGTCATGGCTGAAGGACCGCCGACCCCATCAATAACAAATGCCATGCAGTCTGCAACCGGAAAGCATGTTTTAGCAGCTGAGAAAAAATTCTGATCACCAGGAGTATCCAGCAAGGTAATTGTATGTTTACTATGTGTATACTTTATAAAAGATGTATTAATACTCTGCTGTTTCCTGGTTTCTTCAGGTTGAAAATCCATTACGGTATTTCCTTCTTCAACCTTACCGAGTCGTTTCGTAACCCCTGCTTTAAATAGCATAGCCTCAGCTAGAGTTGTTTTGCCTGCACCTCCATGTCCAGCAAGGGCCACATTTCTCATGGTTTTAATTTCTTCGCTCATTACTGCTCCTTCATAAACAATTAATCAAAAGTTATATTTAAATAATCGAATTTAAATAAAATTAATAGTATTAATTTAAATTTTCTTTAAAATTTAAGGATATAATGTATTCTTTATTACCTTTTGGACCCAAAATAGGGGAGGGGATGATCTGATTTATCAGATACCCACGCTCTTTAAAAAAAATTTTCAACTCATTGATAACTAATTTTCTAATTTCAGGGTCCTTTACAACCCCACCCTTGCCAACATTTTGCTTTCCTGCTTCAAATTGAGGTTTAATCAGCGCCAGAACCAATGTATTGTCCCTCATAAATTTTTCAGCAGACGGTATAACGACTTTTAGCGAAATAAAAGAGGTATCAGCAACAATTATATCCATTTTTTCATTAATCACTTCATAGGCCAATTGTCGGATATTGGTCCTTTCAATGACCTTTACCCGAATATCCTGCCTTAAAGTCCAGTCAAACTGCCCATATCCTACATCAACTGAGAATACTTTAGCAGCACCATATTGAAGCAGGCAGTCGGTAAATCCACCGGTGGAAGCACCAATATCAAGGCATGTCAACCCTTTTACCGATACTGGAATATTTTTTAAAGCAGCTTCAAGTTTCAGTCCCCCCCTGCTGACAAATGGATTATCATCCTGTTTAACAATGATGGCTGCATCATCGGCAATCAAGGTACCGGATTTGTCCACAGGAATATTATTTACCAACACTTTACCAGCCATGATTAGCGCTTTTGCACGGTTTCGGGATTTAACCAAACCTTTGTCAACAATAAAAGTATCAAGCCGGGTTTTATTCTTAAGGCCTTTATTCAATTTTTCTGCCATGTAGTTTTATAGCTGCTGTTACAATTGCAGCATAGTCTATTTCATAATCTTTTCTTAAAACATCCTGGGGGCCATGCTCAACAAATCTGTTTTTAATGCCAATTCTTTTCAGAAAAAATCCTGTCACACCTTTGTCTGTTAATATTTCAATCACTGCAGAACCAAATCCGCCATCAAGAACATGGTCTTCAACAATGATAATTTTTTTTATTTTTTTCACATACTCAATAATCAGATCTGAATCCAGGGGTTTTACAAATCTTGCATTGATGATTGTAGAAAAAATACCCTGTTCACTAAGAATCTGGTTTGCCTTTACAGCCTCAGTAACAGAGTTTCCTATGGCAATGATTAATATATCATTACCTTGATTTATCACTTCACCCTTTCCAATTTCCAATGGTTCCGGATTATCTTCAATTTGAATCCCAACACCAGTTCCCCTTGGATATCTCAAAGCTATAGGCCCATCATGATCAATGGCTGTAACCATCATTCTTACCAACTCATTTTCATCCTTTGGTGCCATAATCGTCATGTTTGGCATACAACGAAGATATGAGAAATCAAAAAGACCATGATGAGTAGGCCCGTCTTCTCCGACAATCCCGCCCCGGTCAATGGCAAATACAACTGGATGAGCATCAATACAGACATCGTGTAGTATCTGGTCAAAGGCTCGTTGTAAAAAAGTGGAATAAATGGCTATAACCGGTTTTAAGCCTTTGGATGCAAGTCCTGCAGAAAAGGTTACTGCATGCTGTTCTGCAATACCCACATCAAAAAACCGGTCTGGATATTGTTTTGAAAATTCTATTAATCCGGTTCCCTCCGGCATTGCAGCTGTCACTGCAACAATTTTTTCTTTGGTTTTGGCAAGCTTGACCATTTGAGAGCCAAATACCTGGGTATAGGTTGGGATCCCACTGGGCTTCTTATTACTTTTTCCTGTATCCACCACAAATGATCCCACACCATGAAAATAGATTGGGTTTTTTTCTGCAGGACCATATCCTTTTCCTTTTACAGTTGTAACATGCAGAAGAATAGGATCTTTTGGATTTTTAATGTTTTTCAGAATATCGATCAAGTGATCTAAATTATGTCCATCAATGGGTCCGAAGTAATCAAAATTAAAAGCTTCAAACAACATACCCGGTGTAATAAATGTTTTAAAGGACTCTTCAGATTTTTTAGCAATATTATAAATATCATCACCGATTTTAGGCAAAGATTTTAAAAACATACCGAATCTATTTCTCATGGACTGAAGATATTTAGCGGAAAAGGTCCGGCTCAATAAGGAAGACAATGCTCCAACATTGGCTGAGATGGACATGTCGTTGTCATTTAAAATTACAATAAGGTTTTGTTTTGAATCTCCGGTCTGGTTCAATCCTTCATAAGCCAGGCCCGCAGTTAGAGAACCGTCACCGATGACCGAAATAACATCGGAGTTATCTTTGTTTAAATATTTGGCATAACAAACCCCAAGGCCGGCGGAAATGGAAGTTGAAGAATGCCCAACTGTGAACCCGTCATAGGGGCTTTCTTTAATTTTAGAAAATCCGGATATGCCTTTATACTGTCTCAGACTGTCAAAACTACCATTTCGTCCTGTAATCAATTTATGGGCATAAGACTGATGTCCAACATCCCATATTAAAGTATCCTTTGGCAGGTCAAAAACATAGTGTATCGCAAGCGTCAACTCTACCGCGCCCAAACTTGAGGCCAGGTGGCCGCCATTTTTAGAGACAACATCAATAATTCTTTCACGGATTTGACCGGCTAAAAGTTTCAGCTCTTTTCTTGAAAGCTCTTTGATCTTTTTGGATGTATTTATTTGTTCAAGAAGGTTCAAAATTTATCAACCTTTATTATTTAATGGTCTCTGTTAATAATATAATAGGCAATAGCCCTTAAAGGCATTGCTTTTTCATCAAATTCTGCAATCACTTCAAGGGCGGAATCAATAAGTTTTTTTGCATATTGTTTTGATGCTTCAAGCCCAATAATTGCCGGGAATGTCATCTTATCATTTAATATATCAGATCCTGCGGCCTTGCCCATTATGCTTGGATCACCTTCAATATTTAAAATATCGTCCATAACCTGAAATGCCAAGCCTATTTTATCTGCATAAACGATTAGTTTGTCAATGGTTCTTAAATCAGATCCTACACTTATGGCTCCAGCTTCAACACTTAGAGTTATCATTTGGCCTGTTTTAAGTGCATGTATTTTTTTAAGATGGTCTATATCATTATCTTGTTCTGGTTGAAAAGACTGCATATCCAGCATTTGCCCTTGAACCATCCCTTGAATACCGGCTGCCTTTGAAAGTTTGGAAATCAATTTAATCCTTGTTTGACCGTCAGGATATAGATTAAAAATTTGTTGAGGATCAGAAACAATATTAAATGCGTGTGTCAATAATGCATCTCCTGCAAGTATTGCAGTAGCTTCGGAAAATTTCTTGTGGCAAGTCGGCAGTCCGCGCCTTAAGTCATCATTATCCATAGCCGGTAAATCATCATGAATCAAGGAATAAGTATGCACCATTTCAATGGCGCAACAGGCGGGCAGGGCGATTAAAAAATCTTTTCCACAAGCCTGTGCGGCTGCCATTGCCAGGATGGGCCGCAATCTTTTTCCTCTGGCCATAAGAGAATGTTCCATGGCCATAATAAGTTCATGTCTTTTATCATATTGCTGAAGAATAAGTTTCAGATACTGGTTAACAAGATTTTGTTTTTCAGTTAAATATTCTGACAGATTAAAATTCATATTATTTATCTTCAAATGGTAGTTTTTTAAGGTTCCCGGCCTTGTCATTTGTAATCAGAGAAATCTTTTTCTCGGTCTTATCCAAAAGGTCTAGACAATATTTAGATTGTTTCATCCCAGATTCATATTTTTTAACTGCATCTTCAAGGCAAAGATCCCCGGATTCCATCTGCCTGACAATCTCTTCAAGCTCTTTTAAAGATGTTTCAAATGTTTTTTTTTTAACCATTTATTTTTTCCACCCTTGTAATCAATCGTCCCTTTGAAAGAACAATCTCTATTTGATCATTTTTTTTTGTCTCAATAGAATTTCTAATCACTCGTTTATCTGTAACAAACCTTGAAATACTGTATCCTCTTTTTAAAACCGCTTCCGGATTAAGCGCCTGCAATTTAGAATTAAGTTCAATATAAATTGATCTCATCTCTTGAAAATTTTTTTGAAAATTATCGATTAAAGATTTAGAAAGTGTTTTTACGTATTGCCGCTGATCTGAAATTTGTTTTTCAGGCTTTTTTGTGTAAAGGAGTTTTGACAACCAGAGACATTTATCCTTATTATAATGTATATAGTGTTTCATCATGTTGATGAGTCTTGATTCATAATCCTCAAGCCTGAATCTAAAATCGTGTACAACAGAGTCAGGACTTTTTAATCTTGAAGTTAAATCCAGAACGCTCTGGTTCAGGCTATGGATTTTCTTTTTTAACGATTGATTCAAACTTTCCTGTAAATTTGAAATCCTTTGAACAAGATGATTTTTATCGGGCAGGGCAAGTTCTGCTGCAGCTGATGGTGTGGGTGCTCTTAGATCCGCAACAAAATCAGCAATTGTAAAATCCGTCTCATGTCCTACTCCGGTAATAATAGGTATGACTGATTTAAAAATAGCGGTTGCAACCGCCTCTGAATTAAATGCACTTAGATCTTCCAGAGAACCGCCGCCCCGTGCAAGAATAATTAAATCAGATTTTAAACGTTTATTAACAAGGGTTATAGCATCACTAATCTCATTCTCCGATCCATTCCCCTGAACTTTGACCGGAATGATGTCAATACTGCAGTTTGGAAAACGCCGTTTGGCAACATTGATAATATCCCGGACCGCAGCCCCGGTCCCTGAAGAAATAATACTGATGATGGATGGGAAAAATGGAATCGGTTTTTTACAGGAATCGTCAAAAAAGCCTTTATCTGCTAATTTAGTTTTAAGCTGCTCAAAAGCCACCTGCATTGAGCCTGCACCTTCCGGCTCCAAATGTTCAAAAATGAGCTGGTAAGATCCCCTGGGTTCATATAAGGAGAGCCTAGCCATACCGACAATTTTCATACCGTTTTCAAGATTAAATCTTAAGTTTCGTTTTTGATTTTTAAACATCACTGCGCTTATAACTGCTTTGTGATCTTTTATAGTGAAATAGGAATGGCCCGAGAACGGAACCGAATAGTTGGAAATTTCACCTGTTACCCAGATAAACGGATAGGTTTCTTCTAAAAGAGATTTAATTTCCCTTGTTAATTTAGAAACAGTATAAATATGTCCGGTGTTTTTTTCTGTCATTATTATCCATTACATAAACAAAACTCACAAAGTCTACAAATATAAAACAATGGGGATGTTTTAACAATATAATTTTTTTAAATTTTAAACCGTCCATTATTATCCCAGTTGTAATTTTGTAATTATTCCTGCGTAAACTTCTTTAGGGTGAGATGTACATATTTTGTTAATGTCTGATAATATATATTATGTAAACTTTTTAAAATATAAGTCAAAACCGCTTATAATCACCACATAACCAAATTGTAATCTTGTAATTTCCCCCTTCCGTGTTATATTACCTCTTAAAAATAACTTTTCTGGAGG
>JABHWU010000041.1 GCA_018657625.1 Deltaproteobacteria bacterium
AAACCTGCTTCTGCAAGCCGGTTTTGAGGGACCAACCCCTCATCAATTGTACAGCATCGAATATTTCTTTGACTCAATCTAAGCAAACCAAGGAGATTGAGTCCCGCCTAATATCCGTTCTTGGCACACACATGTCCCCGAATTACCTATTTTTCGTTCAGACACTAAGCTAGCCTTAATTAACGAACTCAAAAGGATTGCGCAGTATTGAAAACCCTATTACTCTCCATTGTTGAATCAAATCAAAAGCAAGAATATCCCTTAGGATTTCAATTCGAAATTTTAGCAGCACTGTTAAGAAACGCTTCACAAAAAGCCTTTTCTCAAAGTATTACCCATAGTCGAATGGCAATTACCAGCTTGTTAATTCAAATGAAATTAGAGGGTATTGAAAAGACAAAAGCTTTTGAATTGGCTGGGGGAATCATTAGTTTACTACATGGCGCTAATTTATTATCAGCCATTGAACCGGATAAGTTAGTCATTGAAACCATTATCAACACAACTATCGATCAACTTTTAAAATAACACAACTTTTTGATAATATTATTAATAAATGGCTGAATATTAGGTCATATTTAATAATCCAAATATTCAAAAATACATTGATCAGTTTTATTAAGGTAATTTATCTCAAATCAAGCGCAAAATCGATTTGCTTTCTGATTCAATTTAGAAAAGATCAATTTTCAAGAGCAACTCCTGAAAATTGGCGACATATTAAATTTGTTATGAACTATGGTTGCCAGTTATCATAGGGAGAATCCAGTTTGGACATTATTTTTTCATACTCTCCACTAGCTCTCAATTTTTTAATAGCTGATGTTAAAAATTGGTCTACCTCACCACCATTTCCTCCTTGGGGAAGGATAATTTTAACATCAAATCTGTGATATAATTGTCTTTTGAGATCCAACTTATTTTTTTTAACAAATGGGTCCGAAGCAAAATCCGCAAATATAAAACCATCAATTCGATCAATAGCAATTTTCTTTAAACTGCATTCAATGCAAGAAGAGGCATTTATTTTAAAATCAAAATAGTTGGTATGTGCCCGATCTGTTTCAATAGAAAATTGCTCCAAGTTTTGAAGAGTAATATTTTTCTTCTTATTGGTATAAAGCACAAAATTAACATGGAAAATAGTTTCGCTTGAATGATCATATTCTAATTTAGCAGAATTTTGCCCGGGTAATTGAATTAATGGTAGGTGAAAATCTGCTTTTCCTGTTTTCACATTGTGCATGGATCGCGCAAAGGCTGTAACTTTTCTGTCAATCTTAACACCTTCTACCCTGGCAATTGCTTTAACTAAGTCGATTAAAATTCCTTTATCTACACTTTCGGCATATACCGGCATTTTCGCAAAAGACGCGATGTACTTCTTTGAAGATTCCTGCCCATGAGCAATGTTAAAACAAAAAATTAAGGCCATTGCCACTATTAGTTTCCTTTTCATATTTACATCCTGATTTATATATTTACATTTTTTGAAAATAATTCATGCAACTGATTTCATAAATATCTCAATAACAACATGAATATTCACTTTATGCAAGAATTTACATTGTAAACTTACAAGCACTTATTTTTCGATATCAAATTAAAAGCTCAGAATAAGCGATCACATTAACCTTTTCACCTTATTTATGGTTATGGAATCTTGGAAATGTTTTAAAGAAATAATTCATAAAGTAAAAAAAGACTTAATCGTCATCAAAACACCTGTTCGGCTTTATCCAATTCTTTTCTGACCAAATAAACTAGATAGGGAACAAATAAAAGGCTCAATCCACCAATTAATCCTACGATAGGCATACCTTCAAGTCTTCCCGCTTTAACGGTTAATACCTGAATCCCCCAAATGCCCCCCAGTCCCATAGTGACATTACTCACAATCATACTCATAGACATAAAACGCCCTCGAAGATTAATGGGGATCAACTCGGTCAAAATCACCTGTAGTGCTGGCATCCGAATAGAACCACCAAACATCAATCCACCAAAAAAAATGCCAACATAAATGGCTGGTAACAACTCCAGAGTTGCCATAACCAGGAAACAACCCATGATCATAGATCCCGTAATAATTAAACTATCTTTATAACCACGTTGTAGAAAAAAACCAGCAATATTATTACCAATAAAACCCCCTATTCCCCCTTGCATGTAACATAAACCAATTTGAGTAGCATCAAATCCATAATTTAAATTCAGCCAGACACTGACATTGGGGACAAATCCAAACAGACCGATAATCATAAAAAACTGCAATATAAAAACTTTACGGACTTTAGCCAGTTGAAACAGTTGTATTAATTCCAGGTATTGATGCATTATTTTTCCTGTTTCTGCTCCGGTTGAAATGGCTGTCATTCTGGTAATCAAAATACTGCAGATTAAAACTATACCGGATATCAGATAGAATGGCATCCGCCAACCAAATGTATCTCCTATCCATGAACCCATTGGCACAGCCAGGATAGAGGCCGTTGAGAAAGTTAACATCAAAGCAGTAATAGCCCTAACCCGCTCCTTACCTTTAAACTTATCGCCTATAAAAGCCAGTACACTAGCGAAAACAGGTCCACCACATATACCGCACAAAACCCTGAAAAATAAAATTGTGGAAACTGAATTTGCAGTTGCAAATCCTAAGGTTGAAGCAGAAAAACCTAAGCTTAAAACAATGATCATCGTTTTTCGGCCTAAACGATCGGAAAAAGGGGCACTAAAAAAGGCTGAAACGGCTGCAGCCAAAGGGTAAATTGCTACCAATAATCCAGCTTTAACCAGGGGTAATCCCGTTGCTTTTGAGATACTGGCACTTAAGGGAACAACAATCAGATGTTCTCCAAAAATGAAAAAGGTCATTAAAAAAAGGGGGATTATAAAAAACCAAAAAGATCTATTTGCTTCGGTCATAAAGGGCTTACCAGGGGAAATAAGAAATAAGCAATCATTAAAGAATTAATCTAGATGGTATCTTAAGGCTTTACAATCCTAATCATAATAAAAGTCATTTTACACAATATTTTATATGGCAAAGATCATTGCAAAATTTAATAGTTATTTATAACTGGTAATATTGAATATGGTGTTTTAAAATTAGAGTTAATACATTCTGATAAATTTTAATTGTTTAGTGATTAAGCATCACAAAATTTCTTTTAAATAAAGGAAGATGAAAATGGATTTCCGCTTTCAAATTTAAATCTATAAATAACGGTTTTCTCATGGTAACGCTTTATTCCGAAACAACAAATCAACATTTTGAACATCCTTGCAATCAATTAAGGGACAGGGAGCCATTTGATTTTGATGGCCGAGGAATTTTTGGTAATTTTGAAAGTGAAGATCAACTCGTTATTTATTTGGTTATCGATTTGGAAACTGAAATAATCAAAGATTGCAAATGGCAGATTATAGGGATGAAAACCGCAATTGCCGGGGTCTCTGTATTATCTGAAATGGTAAAAGGAATGGTGTTATCAAAAAGTTTAGAAATGTCAGTCTATCATCTTATCAAGCAATTGGGTGGTTTTCCAGATGACCAAATTCAGGTAATCGCCAATATTATTAAAACATTAAAGCTGGCCATTAATAATTTCTATGAAGAAAACGGTTTAGAGCATAAGACTAGCGATGATTTTGCCTTAAGGATCTGCAAATGTATGGATGTTAGCGATCAACAAATTGAAGCTGCTGTTAAAAACGGTGCCCACACTTTTGAAAAAGTACAGACGATTACTAAGTGCAGTACCGGCTGTGGGACCTGCGCTGAGAAAGTACAGGCTTTGATCACAAGCTATTTGTAATAACAAAATGATTATTAAAATAGCAACTAATCTACCCAAGGTTTAGCCCCTGGTCAAAACAGGAAACCCTTGTATAAGAAATTTTATCAACAGATAAACTATTTGTAAAAAAAACTTAATTCCAAAATTTTTTCCGAAAATTCAAAAGTAGATGCACACGAATTTAAAAAATAGTTTGTCTTTGATTCAATATCATCAATTCACTATACTAACAATTAATTGTTAATGACTTCAATGATCAGATATTGAAAAAACGCTCTGGTATTTATAGCAGTTTTAAATTTTAATAAGATCTCTCATTGCAGACTCCTATTAGGGAACTTGAATTATTAGTTAAATATAGCAGTGTATTACAGAATTGTTTCTTGCTGTCATTCTGAGCCTGCGAAGAATCTCTATCTGAAAGCGATAAGAGTTTCTTGCTCAGAGTATCGCACTTCAGACCAGTAAAACCCTAGATATCTTATTTTAAAATAAAATATGCTTAATCCAATAAAAACTAAAAATATAATGACTCGGGGACAATTTATTCGGGTCGAGAAAAAAATTGAAGACAGTGAAAGGCTCATCAATGATCGACGAAAAAGCCTGAGAGGAAACCCCTCAAAATCTGAGGTTGGTGAAGAGCGCCGGAAGGAAGTTAGAAGGCAGGAAGATGTATTGATTTTGCTGGAAATAGATGATAGTCAAAATATTTTTAAAAGCCATGAAGCTTTTTATCAAATGATACAAAGAACCATTAATCGTCAAATCGTCAACCTGGTTTCCAAAGAAAAAGATAAGGAAAAATTAATAGATTTGGAATTTGGTCACAAAAAAGTATTAATCGAAACCCGGTTTAAATATCGGGATATCATCAAACGATTATTTACCAGTAAAGGATTACATTGTGAAATGATTAAAATCGGGGTTCAAAAAGGTAAAATCCTTGAAAAACTGGATAAGGCAGGTTTATTACAAAGTAATGATGCACTGGCAGAAAAGGTCAATTCTGAAATTCCGGTTGAAGCTGCTTTAATCCCATTCACACCGGAACAAATTATTCAGGAAAACGAAAATATTGTCGTGAAAGTTTTTGCCAGATGCCTGGATATCGTTCACCCAACGGATGGAGATTGGGAACGTGAAGCAATGAAACAAACCGTCGATCTGGAACATAAAATTATTTTTATGACAGAGAAGCACTATAAAAATGCCGAAAAAATATCATATAAAAACCTTATTGATCAGGTTGTGGAAGAGTTAATCACCAAGAGTTTTGACCTTACTCAAATACAAGGGGAAAAAGCCAAACTTGAAGAAAAATACCGCTTGTCATCGGATGCATCTACGATGGCTGCCATTAATCGCTTAAATGAAAAAATTACAGCTATTTTAAATTCGCCATTAATCGAAACCTCCAGGGTCTTTTACATATACCTGGATTATTTCAAAGATGTTTTAATGGTTAGCAATAAAAGAGGAAAAATATTGAACAATATTCCTCAACTGGCAAAAAACAGCATTGAAGCTTTGAGTTTTCGGGAAATTAATGAAATTATCAATTTTATGGCAAAAGCCGCTGAATCAATTGCCCGTAAAAGACCAGCAAATATGAGTCAGCAGTTAAAAAAAATATCTAAATTGAGATCAATTCTGGCTGAAGAAATATATTATATTCAGTTCCTCTGGCATGAAAACCTTCTAGGCAAAAAGAAGATATGGTCTTTATTTGAAAAGACTAAACAGTCAATAAACATTTAAAACCTCAGATGAACCATACCTCCGGCTACATCTGCAAGAAACTGCAAGGTACTGGTTAATGGTTCAAAGGATGACAACAATGATTTAATTGTGATCATTAAACTGACAATTAGTTCGTAAGGTTATCCTGCCGAATTTTTTTTCTGGATGCTACAAAGGTTCGGGCAGATTCCAAAGAAACATTTACAATCAGCTCCGGTGGAAAATTCAATTCATTCAACAACACCTTCGATTCGTCATCCCTCCCAAGTTCGTTACTCATATGGGCATCAGAACCCAACGATATTGAGCAGTCGTATTTAACAGCCAATTTAAGCATTTCAGTGGTATCTTTAATATTCGCTTTCTTAAGGTGCAAGGAACAGTAATTTAATTCCATAGCAATACCAGATTCAGCAGCTTTTTTTACGACTGGTTCCAGGTTTGGACAAGATTTTTCCTGGCAGGGATGACCAATGATATCGATAGGTTCGACCATGGCAGCAATCATTTTCTCAGTAACCTGCTCTCGATTTTGAAACTGAAATAAATGTGGCAGGGTATGAACGGAGCCAATGACAATATCTAAAAGAGGTGCTAATTTTAAAGGCAAGTCAGTAGATCTTTCTGAATGACTTAAAATACTGCACTCAATCCCTTTAAAAAGTTGCACGGGAATCTCCAGTGGCGATTGATACCGGGTCAACAATACGTGGAAATAATGGTAATCAGGCCCTTTAATCCGTCTGAAATCCTGTGGAAACTTATCGGCATTTTGCAGATAATGCAAAGTATTATCTATACCAGGGCTGTGGTCAGTAATCGCCATGGCCTGTATGTTTTTTTTCCAGGCACAATTCAGCAATTCTTCTAAAGTGTTAATGGCGTGCATGGATTGAATAGAATGGGTATGAAAATCAACAACTAACATGGTTATTCCTTGTTCATAGCTTTTAAGATTTTTTTCTTTTGTTTTTTAAAATGGTCCTGATCACTACGATCATTATCCAGTGCTTGTACTATCGCTTTTAATGCTTTTTTATAATTTTTGTTCTGAAAATATGCCTCTGCCAGTGTATCCAGATTTTCAGAATTAGCATTTAACTTTACTGCTTTCAAAGCTAGTTTTAAAGCTTCTTTGGGATCAAGGATGTTTGGATTATCAGTTGTTAAATATAACCAGGCCAAATTATTTAAAACCCAGGCATCTTTAGAATTTGTCTTTAATAGCTCCTTATAAATTTTCTCCGCTTTAACAGCATCTTTTTGGTAATCATAATTGATCGCCAGACGTATTTTAGCCCAATAACTATCAGGAGTATCTTCCAGATAAATTAACAGATTATCAATGGCGGACTTATATTCTTTCAAATTTTGCAATGCCAATGACTGTTTAATCAGAATCCACTTTGAGTCAGGCAATAATTGAAGAGCGATTAGATAATATTGGTTTGCTTCGGCAAAATTCCCCTGGTCCATCGCTGTATTTCCAAGATAAAAAGCATACCAGGGATGAATGTTACTAGTGTCAGTTGGAAAATTGGATGGAACCTCATCCTGAACTAAATCCAACAAAAATTTTAGAGGTTCATCAAATATATTTGGCTCTGATCGTATTAGCAATTTTTGGAAAGCTTCATTGGTTCTGAGGTGGATGATGTCTTTATATATTTCATGACTGATTTCATCGTCTTTAAAATTCCAGACCTTTTCATACGCTCCTGATAAATAGAGTTGTAATTCTAATGTCAGGATATCAAAGTTTGCTTTAGCAATGGAAAGATTAACATTCTCCAAGGCGAGTTCAGGTGCAATGAACAGTTGTGCCTGTGCTAAATTGGTTAAAGCTGTTGAGCTATTGGATGAAGCCTCCACCACCTGTGAAAATATTTCGACAGATTCCTCATATTTACCTAATTTTAATAAAATATCACCTTTGACAACATATTGATTCAATGATTTAGGATTCAATTCAATGGCATTTTCTATTGCTTCCAAAGCTTTTACATATTCCTTTTGATAGTAAAAAATATAAGCCTTTTTCTGATAGGCATAAAAGTTGGTATTCGTCTGTTTTAAAACAATATTTAATTGATCTAAAGCTTCCTCATATTTTTTTTGTTGGGAGAGTAAGTCCGAATAGAAAAGATGAATCCAATCCACTTTGGAATTTAATTTTAGGGCTTCTTTAAATTTTTGTTCCGATTTTTCGGTATCTTTTGTCAACCGATAAAGTTCTGCCAGATTTCCAATAATTTCTATATTGTTTTTTTGTAACTTCAACGCCTGCTCAAAAACCACTATGGCATTTTTATATTTACCCCGGCGCTTTAGGATATTTGCATACTCATAGATTAAATAAACACTCCTTGGATTAACCTGCAACCCTTTTAATATAATTTCCTCGGCTGCGATGGTATCTTTGTAACTAAGATATATTTGGGTTAATTTTTCATAAGCAAATATATCCTTTGTATTTTTTTTAACAGCTCTGGCCAAAGCTTTTTCAGCTAAAACAACGTCTTTCAATATCAAATAGGACTGAGCCAGATTAATTTCAACTTTGGGATGTTGTGGATTTAATTCCAAAGTTTTACGGTAAGCGGCGATTGCAGATTTTTGATTATTGGTGATATAAAACAAGATCCCTAACTGGAAATAGATCAGTGGATTATCCGGATATTTTCGAATCAGTTTTTTTAAAATATTTTTAGCCTGATCATATTGCTTTTCGGGGATAAGGATATCATTAATTAGTTTTGCCGAAATTGTCAGATTTGCAGGGAATCGTTTTACCGCTTTAAAAAGATGGTTTTTTAAATCTTGTTTATTTTTAAATCGTGATAAAATTTCAAGATAAAAATAGTGATTCTCTTTTTTAGATGGGTTGATACGAAGCGCCTGTTCACAAGATAGTTTTGCCTGTCGAAATTTTTTAAGGGCATATTCTAAGGTCGATTTTGTATACCAAATTGAATCATTGTCGGGTGACTGTTTCAAAGCCTCATTAAAATAATCTAATGCCTGTTGATAATCCATCTGTTGCATAGATATCTTAGCCAGGTTTTCATAAATACTCGCCTCCTGAATTCCAGCTTCAATAAGCGAATTAAAATCTTCTTTAGCCGACTCAAAATACTCTTTCTCAAATAGAAACTGGGCTCTGATATTAATAAATTCTAACTGTT
This sequence comes from Deltaproteobacteria bacterium, assembly GCA_018657625.1. GTDB lineage: Bacteria > SAR324 > SAR324 > XYD2-FULL-50-16 > XYD2-FULL-50-16 > JABHWU01. Next base: position 8,729 of record JABHWU010000041.1, read on the forward strand.
TGTCCTGGTTGTGTATTTGATTCGTCAGGTAATCCAGGGCTTCCTGTTTTTTATTTTTCCCATGTAAAACTTCTGCATAAAATTTATGCAATAAGGGCAAATCTGGATATTTTTTAAGCAGCAAATCCAATTGATCCCGGGTATTTTCAAATTTTTTATGGTAAATATCCGTACCAAGGCTAATAATAAGTTTACTTTCCTGTGGGTCAATATCGCTAAGATAGATCTGAATATTGTTGTTAAAACGTCTTTGGTTATAATCGCCATAAATCGTTGATGTAAAAAATAATACAGAACAGGCGATAAAAACTAATGATATCAATCTGACCTGGAATTTCATTTTGTATTGTTTTTAAATGATTGGCAGTAGTCTCAACTAAGATAAGTTGGAATGTTTTAATTGATAGAATATCAATAAAATCATGAATTGAAAACGCTAATATCCCTCTAAAAACTCTCTGCTTAAATATTCGTCGTCAAAACGTTCCAGTTTAAAAATTTATATTTGATTTGAAATGTTTTTATTTGCCCTGAATTATTTAACACGATTTTAGCCGAATCGCTCCAAAACAAATCAGAAGAAGGCGCGGGGTCGATTACTTCCAGATACAGATTTTCACGTTGAATTTCAATGTTCAGGATAGGGTTATTAAAAACATTAAAATATAGGGATCTGATTTTAGGATTCATTAGTAAATTTTGAACCAGATCTATATCCTGGTATTTAATCCGATTCTGAATCTCTGCTTCCCAACCCTTCAATACCTGATAGTTTGATATATAATACTTATCCTGGATATCACTAATAACAATCCATCTCGTATGAAAATGGTTAGCCGGACGAATATCAACTTTCTCCGATTTGTTAAATGGTTCAGGTAGCGAGCTTTTGATAGCACCTAAGGTACCCAATGTGAATAAAACAAAAAGTGCCATAAAGCTTAAGGCTAACCAATTGATCAATTTGGTTTTACGGGTCAGGAATTTTTTAAAAATCCAAAGCAGTACCAGAATTCCAAGTGGGAAAAGATACCCACTATTGATTAAATTAAAGGAAATACTCTGATTAAATAGCGGATATAAAAAGGGTGTTTTTGAAGTACTAAAAATCGTAAATAAGCTATAAATCATTAATCCTAATACGGGACTATAATATCGAAGTGCTCGTTTTAGATCACGGAATATCACCCAATTAAAAAACACGATAAAACTCCAAAACAATATCTGGTAGATATAGCTTTGGAAAAATATAGGTATATTTTGGGTTAATGGCTCTGCATTATAATACCGAATAATATAATCACCCAGTGGGGACAGCAGTCCGAAATAGGTGATCACTTTGATTCGTACTGTGACATCAATTCGGATGCTGTTTAAATGCTCAAAGAGAAATTTTAAAGCTAAGGCTGCAATGATTACATTCATAATCTAAATTAAATAACAATTAATAACTACTGAATTGATTTTTTGACAGCTTGAATCACAGCTGCAGTTGTAATCTCAAACTTTTCAAATAATTGATTGGCCGGTGCAGATGCCCCAAAACGGTTCATACCGACAAATTGACCCTTACTACCGAGATAATAATCCCAACTACCTCGGATTCCGGCTTCTACAGCAACACGGGCCTGGATTTTCGATGGCAGAACCTCATTTTTATAACCGGCAGCCTGTTGTTCAAATAACTCGGCAGAAGGCATACTAATCACTTTAACCTTAATACCTTCTGTTAATAGCTGATCGTGAGCTTCAACGGCCAGTTCAATTTCCGAACCGGTAGCAATAATCAAAGCTTCGGCTTCAGCCTCATCTATAAGCACGTAAGCCCCCTTATCAATCTGAGTGGCTGAACCATATTTTTCCTGATCCAGCACTGGCAGACCTTGTCTGGTTAAAGCAATTGCGACTGGTCGGTCAGAATGTTCAATGATATATTTCCAGGCTTGCGCGGTTTCATTGGCATCAGCTGGTCTAAAAAAAGTCAAGCCCGGCATGTTTCTAAGATAATTAATATGTTCCACAGGTTGATGGGTTGGTCCATCCTCTCCTAAACCAATACTGTCATGGGTAAACACAAAAACACTGGGATAACTGGAAAGCGCTGCAACTCTGATGGCAGGAAGCATATAATCGGAAAAACACATGAAGGTAGCGCCGTAGGCTCGAACCGTTTTACTCAAGGAGATACCGTTTAAAATGGCACCCATAGCGTGTTCCCGAACTCCAAAATGTAAATATCGTCCAGCTGAATTGTCCTTTTGAAAAGGTTCAGCACCCGGAAATTTTGTATTATTGGAAGGTGACAAGTCCGCAGACCCCCCCATAAAAAACGGTAAACCCGGCATAATAGCTTCCAATGTTTTTCCGGAAGCAACGCGGGTTGCTATTTTACTTCCAGCTTCAAAAACTGGCAGTTGTTTTTCCCAATTTTCCGGCAGTTTTCCTAAAATTAACGCCTCAAATTGTTTCGCTTGTTCGGGGTATTGATTCGTGTAATCGCTTTTAAGCGTTTCCCATTTTTTTTCCAGGTCTGAGCCCTTAGCTATACATTCCTGGTATACCTTGAGTGCAGCTTCAGGGACATGGAATGCAGCCTGAAATTCCCACCCCAATCGCTCTTTAGCAAGCTTTATCTCATCCTCTCCCAAAGGGGATCCATGGACTCCGGAAGTTCCTTCTTTATTGGGGCTACCAAATCCGATTATGGTACTGAGCTTAATTAAACTTGGACGATCAGTTTCTTGTTGTGCTTTTTCAATGGCTGCATCAAAGTTGCTCAAATCATGCCCATCCCCGGGAACCTCCTGAACATGCCAATTATAAGACTCATATCGCTTCAGGACATCTTCGGTAAAAGACAACCCAGTGCTTCCATCAATCGTAATTTGATTATCGTCATAAATAACGATTAAATTTCCTAATCCTAAGTGCCCGGCTAATGAAGACGCTTCCGCTGCAACACCTTCCTGGAAGCAACCATCTCCGGCCAAAACATATATTTTATAATTAACTAGTTCCAATTGTGCCTGGTTGAACATACTGGCAGCATATTTTTCTGCAATAGCCATCCCTACCGCATTTGATAATCCCTGTCCCAGAGGGCCGGTTGTCGCCTCAACTCCGGCTGTATCACCATATTCAGGATGACCGGGTGTTTTACTACCGATTTGCCTGAAATTTTTTAAATCATCCAGACTAACATCATATCCGGTGAGATGTAATAATGAGTACAGCAGCGCACTTCCATGTCCTGCTGATAATACAAATCGATCCCGATTCTGCCAGTCAGGGTTTTTGGGATTATGTTTTAAATGTTTGGTAAATAATTGATATCCGATGGCAGCCATACCCATAGGTAAACCAGGGTGTCCCGAGTTGGCTTTCTGAATGGCATCAACCGCTAAAAATCGAAGGGTATTGATACAAAGTTTAGCCTGAGAAGCTAATTGCTCATAATTTTGGTTTGCAGACATGGTTTTACTCTCCTAATATTAATTAATGGGGCATTTTGTGTGAAATGGTTACGATCGATTTTGTAACTGTAAAAGGGTTACTATTATAAACATTTACCCTCCAAACCAGTTTACAGAAAAGGAAAATTGGTTTAACAAAATCTGATTATCAAACTGGCAGACGACGAGTTTTGCAATTATTAATGTCGGTTTTAGATAATTGAATAATTTAAAGTTTGACTTTAGAGGGTTTAATGAAAATTGATCAAGCAGTTTTTTAAACTGAAAAACGAATATTAAAAAAATTTCAAACGCATTTCAGTAATATAAATAAATAGTTACACTTTAATCTATGCCTTCTTTTAATCAAACACCTTATTTTTAAGACCTAATTTAATCTAAAAGAAATGAAAATATTAAATGATTACTGTATTCAAATGGGTACAAAAGAATATGCCCCAATCATGATTGGTGGAATGGGGACAAATATTTCTACTCCCGAAATGGCAATTGAAGCAGCCAGGCTTGGCGGCATCGGGCATATATCAGATGCTATGTCTTGTGCTGTTTCCGATTTAAGATTTGGTACAACTTTTTCTAAAGACAAATTTCGAAAATATAAGGATCAAAAACATCTCCGTAATAAATCATTTGCGCAATTTGATCTGAATGCCATTGCTGAAGCCACGAAATTATTGGTGTCAAAAACAATGGAGATGAAAAAAGGGGCTGGTGATGTATTTATTAATTTAATGGAAAAGTTAACCATCAATAACCCGAAAGAGACTCTTAAAACCAGATTGTGTTCAGCTTTGGAGGCTGGAATTAATGGGATTTCAATGGGAGCCGGTCTACATTTAAATAGCTTTGAAATGATGTCGGAGCATCCCAGATTCAGACACGCGAAATTGGGAATTATCGTTTCTTCAGTGAGAGCCTTAAAACTATTTTTAACTAAATCAAAGAAATTTAACCGATTGCCCGATTTTGTTGTGGTTGAAGGACCTTTAGCCGGTGGACATCTGGGATTCAGACTTGATGACTGGCATAAATTTGATCTAAAAGCCATCGTGGCGGAGGTTATTGCTTTCATCAATCAGCAAGAACTTAAAATACCGGTGATACCGGCAGGTGGAATATTTTCAGGTCAGCAAGCTATTGAATTCATCAAAATGGGAGCTTCAGCCGTGCAGGTTGCAACGAGATTTACAATTGTTAAAGAGAGTGGATTACCTAAAAAAGCTAAACAGGAGTTCTTTAAAGCCCGCAAGGAAGATATTATTGTGAATACAATATCTCCCACCGGTTATCCTATGAGAATGCTGGTTAACAGCCCTTGTATCGCTGCTAAAACCAGACCTAATTGTGAAACTTACGGATATCTGCTGGACCGGGAAGGAAACTGTTCATACAATGAAGCCTACCTGGATGCTGAAAGTTCTCAACCAGAAGGGCAGGAAGTAAGAATTCAAGATAAAACCTGTCTGTGTTCCCATATGAGAAATTATCGTACCTGGACATGCGGTCACTATACTTATAAATTAAAAGATAAAGCCACGATTATTGAAGATGGCAGTTATGAAGAGCCAACCACTGAGGAAATTTTTAATGATTACTTAACAGGAAAAGACTAACTAACAGTTAAAAAATACAAGGTCATTATCCAACACCAATTAAACGAGATAAATACTATGAAAGCTTATGTTTTTCCGGGACAAGGATCTCAAAAAGTAGGAATGGGAGCAGAATTGTTCGATGAGTTTCAAGATCTATGTTCTATCGCTGATTCAATTTTGGGTTATTCAATAAAAACCTTATGTTTGGAAGACCCGGAAAAAAACTTAAACCTGACTCAATATACCCAACCAGCTCTGTTTATTGTTAGTGCTTTGAGCTATTACAAAAAAATGAAAGAGGGAGCCCCAAAACCGGATTTTGTTGCCGGGCATAGTCTGGGAGAATACAATGCCTTGTTGGCGGCAGAAGCTTTTGATTTCGAAACAGGAGTCAAGCTCGTTCAAAAAAGAGGTGCTTTGATGAGCCAGGCACCGGAAGGTGCAATGGCAGCTGTTATCGGTCTTAGTGAAGAAAAAATTAAAGATTTTTTAACAACCCATCAGCTGGAAGAAATCGATATCGCTAATTATAATTCACCATCACAAATTGTGATTTCTGGTTTGAAAGAAGATATAAAAAATACTAGACCCATTTTTAAAGCTGAAAAAATCAAATGTATCCCATTAAAGGTAAGCGCAGCTTTCCATTCCCGATATATGAATGGCCCCGAAAAAGAATACCGTGATTTTATAAATGGTTTCAATTTTTCAGATCTGAAATTAACCGTTATTTCAAATGTGGAAGCCAAACCATATCCATCTACCAACATAAAAGATAATCTGACGAAACAGATTTCTAATTCAGTCAGGTGGACGGATTCGGTTAGATATATCGCAGATAAAGGTGATGTTCAATTTGAGGAGATAGGACCAGGTCAAGTGTTACAAGGGTTAATCGGTAAAATTTTAGCTTAACAGAATAAGGGTTGGTTTTCTCTGGGCTAAAGGGAAAACCAGATTTAAGCACCAGGTAATAAAGCGCTGACTTCTTTACTTAATCCAATGGCAAACAGGAAGAAAAGCACTGTTATAATAATAACAACAAAAAACAGCGCGGCTTCTCCACTTCGAAAACTTAAAAAAATCATTCGCATGGAAAAATTTTCAGATTTGGTTGCCATTCCTGGTTGAACATCTGATTTTTTATTTTTTGCCACAAATTGCATCAATCCAGCAAAGATAATTGCGAAAAACAACCAGGTTGCCCAATAATCAATAATAATAGCCATATTTAATCTTTTTCAGTAGTTGCAATGTTATTTTTTTTGGTTTAACTGCTTTAAACTTAATAAAATAAGTTTATTTTCATGTTCCTTTAACTCCATTTTTCGTTTGAGTTTTTTATTTTCTGCCGCCAGGTCATGGTTCTGATCATTGATGGCACCAAGTTTTTCTTCCAATTGCAAATTTTCCTGTTTAACCTGTTCAAAATTATGTTTCTTTTTTTCTTTCTCTACCCATTCCCTGATCGCATGCCTCAAGGTCAAGGACATGTTGGCCAATTCTTCATGAATAGCATCCTGCAAGTGTTTCTTTAATCGTTTCTGGGTTTCTGCTTCATTAAGGTAGTTAGAAACCAGAGCTCGTAAGTCAGAGGGATCTATGGTGAGCTTATTTTTTTGTGTTTCCGGTTCTACCTCAGCGGAGAATTGTTTTTTATCTTGCAAACGTTTCCTTGAAATTAACCACTTCTTTTGTTTTCAAAACCTTGCCATCATGGTAATGCAAAGTATTATCCAATTTAATATCAACCAAAAACAAAAAATTACTGATGTTTAGGAACAACTGAATTGCCATAATTGGTATAGCTTTGTTAATAACTTTTGTAACTATTCAACATTTTTTTAAATTTGGGTATCGGAAATCGGAAGTTGCCTTTATAGGGACATATTACTGTAAACTTCCACGTTTAGACAATCCTTAACTTAAGACTTAATTCCAAAACAAATTTTTTTCGAGACGAATATCATTTATCTTTGAAATAAATTTTGAGGTATCAAGATTAGATTTTTCTCTTTAAAGTAAACAAATGTGTAAAGTCCATACAACCTAATTAAAAAGGTACATTTATTGAAAACCCTTTTCACTTAAAAACCCGGTTAATTTGAATTCAACCTAATAGTAAAATCCAATAAAGGGTAATTATGAAAAAAAACATCCTGATACTATTTTTATTATCTTTTTTCTCAATTTATCATATCGCTTATGCCTACAATGAAGCAGACTTACAAAAACTACTAAATGAAAAATCCTGCACAGATAGCACTTTTTCTTCATGTGACCTACAAAATGCAATCATAAAGGATGTCGATTTATCCGGGGCAGATTTAGAAGGGGCAAATTTGAACAATGCTACTTTAGAAAATGTTAATCTGACAGGTGCCATTTTAAATGAAACCAAGTTAAACCGAACAAAATTGTATTTAGTTCAGTTTTCAAACGCTAATCTGCAGGATGCGGAAATATCCAATGTAAAAATGATTTTCGTTGATTTCACAAACGCTGACCTGAGTGGAGCTAAGCTAAACGGAGCTACTTTAAAAGGGGTTAAGTTTAAAGAAACAACCTTTTCAGATGTCATTGTTCAGGAATTAGATTTTGAATATACAGATTTATCAGGAGCCAAGGATTTTGACGGCGAAACCTGTACAGAGATGTCTTTTGGCTCCTGCAAATAAAGCCTCTTATAGAACCAATAACGCTTCAGCAATTTTAGCAGAGGCTTTCTCATTTGAGTTGCTAAATAGCTCCTTTACACAAGCTTCAAATATAGATTGTCGATTATTGAAGACCAGCAATCCATCAATATTGATAAATATATTGCTCAGAACAGCCTGATGGTATCTAATTAAAAGATTAGGATCATTTTTGACCGGATTAAAATCAATCTGATTAATATAAATCAGGATTAAATGATGATTGGATTTTCCTAAAATTGGGTTATCTTTTATAAGCTGCGCTTTAAAATCACATAAATCGATAACTTCATTCGTCGTTAAGCTGGCAGGAATTATTATGAACCGGTCACATTCTGTTTCCTGCCAATTTTGCTTAATTCGTTCTTTTATACCATCCATTCCTTTAACAATCACTTTTTTCAGGTAAGCCTCCTGAACAGACGGTACTGCAGTTAAAATACCTTTAGAAAATTTATCTGAAAGTAATAGCATCGCACTGCTTATATTCTTTTCGGTGTGACTGCGGGAACCTCGTTCATTGTCAATACAATAAATACCTTTGGTAAATTGCTGATACCCGTATCGTTTTCTAAAATAAGTATCATTTAAAGCATTTTTTAAAGCAACATCATTTGATATAATCTCACCCAGAAAATTATTAGCACGATCCAGCATACTAATTTCCTTTTCAACCAATGGAATATACTGTGTTTTAAGTAAGGTACGAGTTGAGGGCATGGCTTTGGACATGGCGACTTTTTCCAGATTGGACTCCTGGGAAGACATATATTTTAAATCTTCTTCTTCTCCGGCAACTTCAGCAGTGATTGATTTTACCCCCTGGGTAAAATTCACCAGCTCTTTGGCGATGAAATTAGTATGCTCTCTGCGTTCAGCAAATCCAATAAGATCTTTAAAATCCAGAGCCTTATCCTGATTCTCCTTTATTGTAGCACGGTTAAAATCCTGATAGGTCTGATTCATTTGATTTCTTAAACCGGACAATTCATCCTTTATTTTTGTGGGTATTTTTTCAGAAGGTTCCAGCAGCTTTTCAACTTCATTTTGATTATCGGGATCTTTATAGATCAGTTCCGCGGTTTTTACAAGTAACAGATTTTGAGAGTGCAGCGTTCTACGGGTAGTTATCATTTCCAGTTGTTTAAAAATGGCACTTTCAATTTTATGTAAAAACTTAAAAACGGTACTAATCCTTTCAACTCTTTTACATAGCTTTTCTGTTTCAGCTTTAAAATACGCCAAATACTCCCCTAAATTCACTTTATCACGGGTCTTATCCTGGAACAGGTCACCAATTGATAGTTCTGTTAAGGCTCTAATGGCGTCATTTAATTGCCTTGAGTTTTTGTTAATCTGGGTTAAGGTTTTCTTTTCAAAGTCAGCGTCATATTTCTTAGACTTCAATGAATTGATAAAATTCCCCAATTGTTCAGGTTCCATTTTATACATTTCATGTGATTTCTTTTTTACCAAAACGTACATTTGGTGTTTTTTACGCACCAATAAAGCCTTTTGGAATAGGTTTGCATTGTTCAGAATTCTACTGAAATAATTAGTCGCTGAACCATAGAATTTCGAAAATGGTAACAATATCGTTGAAATTTCGGGCTTTTTAGTATTCAACTGCTTCATTGATTCAGCCCGCATTTGTTCCATTCGTTTTGGCATCGAATCAATAATTTCTGGTAAGTTATCCTGGTTGACAGACACCTGGAGCGCTTCTTCCAGTTGTTCGCAAAAATCAACAATTTTTTGTTCAACCACTTTGAGTTCATTTTTTAGGCCATCAATATTATCTTGTTTTTCCTGCAAATGATCTTGATACAGTTTAGTGATTTTCTCTAAAAGAACGATATAGGCTTTTTCTTTATTTTCAGGGTTTTCAAGAAATGCCAGTTCTTCCTGCAGATGTTGTAGTTTTTCCAACGAAATAAATCTAAGTTCAGAAATAGTGTGCTTATATTGATGATGGAAGGTTTGATTTAAACTTAAAGATTTTTGATGAACTTTTTGAGTAAATTCATTCATCTTCTTTACAAAAAACAGATCTTCATCTTCACTGCCGGATTTAAAAATATCAGGATTAAGGACATCACTCAATGCTAACGCCGGAAAACCGGCATGGATATAGTTAGACTTCAAAGCCTCTGAACTTTGATATACGATCAAGCCCGGTTCAAAATCTTTTTTTTCAGCATAAGGTTTAATAAACTCGTTATAAAACAAAACCCTTTCTATTTTCAATATCGCTGACTGAATTTTACTACGTTTTTGAAAGAATAAAAAATTTTCACCAATAAAATCCCTGGTGCTTTCGTCAATTCTCTCTGGAACCACATTTGTCAGATCGTCAATACTTTCATTTGAGTTTTCTTCAGAAATTGTTTCACACTCTAAATCTTCATTAAACTGACTGTAAATATTCAATTTAAAGAAATCATCCATATACTGAATCAAGCCTTCCAACTCATCCGTCATATCCTTTAGCAGTTGTGAGGAAATACTTGATACATCTTCCAGATTGGTAAAGTTTTGAACATTCTTAAGCAGTCGCTCAAAATTATGGGTATTAAATTGAGGTGAGTTAGATATATCGATAATATCCGCGAATATTTCTTTTAATTCTGAAAACCATTTCTTAAACATTATTGCCACGGCCGGTTGATTTTTGACATGTTCTGGCTTGAGCCCAATACACCTGGCTTTAAGTGGTAACACGCCCAGCAGGTTCATACTGGACAGCACCATCTGTGACATCATATCACCTGACATGATATTTCTTGAGGTTAACAGATCAAGTTCTTCACGATATTTTCTAATCTCCCGGGCCTTTTCAAATTCAGTATACCTGGCACCCAGAAAGGTTTGAATCAAATTAAAGTTAGAATCACCCCGATTAAAAGGTACAATTTTATTGATATGAACTGACTGATTCCCCTGGTATAATACCAGTTGATTAAACCGAGAAACATGGTTTTCCTTCTGCCCCACACCACGAGTAAACATGATCTGTTGGTTATCCAGATTGACCTCCATTTCCACCAACTCTTCGGGTTTAACATCGACCGATCGCCCGCCAACCCTAAACCTAAAAAAATCAATATCCCCAATCTCAATGACATTTAGATTGATATTCTTGGCCATTATCTGATTTGAGGCGATGAGCTCCCCCATATAGGACAATCCCTGCAATATTTTGGATTGGGTGGAGGCAAGTTTAAAACCGGCAATATCACTCCATTTTAAATAAAGTTTGTTAGTGGCACGCATCACCATTCCGCCACCGGCTCTTTTTTTATTAAAATGCCCTAAAACACTATTCAATTTACCAATGGGATAGGCAAAAACCTGATTAACCTGATTTTTTTTGATATTGAGATGAATCTCTGTAAAAAAAGCGCGATCTAAAATAATTGGCGCCCTTAATCCTTTATCAACCTTTAATAACTCCTTACTGTCATCAACAATTTTCCAGGGGGTTGGATGACGATTATCCAGCACCTCAATCTTACGTGGAATTTTATCAGCTTTAGACTTACTTAGAAAATCCATTAAGTAGTCAATCAGCTCATCATTAGCAAAATGGAAAATAACGTTACTATCAAAGGCATAGTTAATTTCAAGTTTAAAACAAAAATTTAAGTAGGCTTCAATCTCTTTCGTTTGAACATTGGCAAAAATATAGGCAAGGATTTCATTTCCGGAGGCGTCAATTTCATCTTGAACATGTTTGATAAAACTGGGCTGGATCTTTGTTTCTAATGAATAGTTTGCAATGGAAATGTTATCTTCCAGTCCAGAGGGAAGGTATTCATTGACAGCACTGGCATTAAAACACATCACACCCATCTTAGTTTTCATGTCGGCGACATTCATGGGTATTTTCTTCAGGGCTGCGCGAGCTTCCTGAATCAGCGCAAGATTACCGGATTTATCCAGTTGTTCGGTTTGATCGAAAAAATGCTTCATTACATATCCAATAAATCAATCTGTTCGTTTCAACAAACAAAAGGCCATTAACTAATTATAGCGTTTATGGTATAAATTTACGAAGGTTAGGAAAATTGACGCGATTAAAGGTCCATAAAATATTCCTGGTATTCCAAAAACACTCATCCCACCAATAATACTAACAAAAACCAAGGTAGAATTTATTTTTACACGATTTCCAACAAATTTTGGTTTAAACCAATTTTCAATAATCAGTGATATAACAGTACAATATACAAATAATATCACAGAACCCCATATTTTTCCAATAATTAATAAATATAAACAAGCCGGAACATAAATTATTGAAATACCAACCAAGGGAATAAACGCCAGAAACACCATAGATGTTGTCCACAGCATTATGGACTCAATACCGGCAAACCAGAAGCCTATTCCGGCCAGAACACCCTGAATTAATCCACCAATGCCATTACCAATCAAAGTTACAAAATTCATCTGATTAAACTTTTCAAACACCAGCTCTTCTTCATCATCCGGCATAGGAGATAAGTCCAGCATGAAGCGTTTAATTTCGGGGCCATCTACCAAAAACGTGTAAACCATCAGCATCATTATTAAAAACTGGAATAAAAACGAAAAAATATTAGTAATCCATAAATTCAATATATCAAAAAGACTGGCACTGACATTCTTGGCAGCATCCAGAATCAGATTCTGCACTGTTGTAACATTATATTCCACATCTGCAATCTGAAATATTTCAGCCATCAGACCCGAAAAATAATTTCTTTCAAATAGGTAGTTGGTTATTTTATCTTCAGTTAAATTAATTTTAAGAAACTCGTAGAGCGCTAATGCTTCCCGGGAGAGTTCCATGACTAAAAAAACAGAAGGTAAGATGATGGCAAGAAAAATCAGAAGACAAACGATTGTAGCCGATTTTCTCTGGTTCAAAGAAAATTTATCTTCCAAAAAAAGCAGCAGAGGATAAAAAGTTCCAGCGATGATACCCGCGAAAATAATAGGGGTTATAAAAGGCCAGGCCAGCATTCCCATTAAGGAAAGCAATACGAAGTATATGACAATAAAAACAATATTTGAATGCTTTAAATTTTCCATTTTTTAATAATCTCCCCAGAACAAAACGCTCCTGTTTTTCACCGGCAACAGGTTTTTAAGTTCAATCCTTTGACAGGTTAAGTAAACGATAATAATAAGAAATCTTATTCTTCCATAATATGATTCGTCCTGACCGGTCCTCCTTCCAACATTTCCCTAATTTTGGATGCATTTTCTGGTATCGTTACAATAATTACCTGATCGTCAGGTTCCAAAATAGTATTTCCGAAAGGAATCACAGCCCAATTTTGATCTTTAATAATCGCGCCAATCAAACAATTTAGTTTTTTCACTAAGCGTGCCGTGCTCAATCTAGGGTGAATCTTCCCGGATTCGATACCCAATCAACAGCACATTTTTTTTTCCCAAAGGCAGATACTTCTGCTGCAGAAGCAATATTTGCCGCACTGACAATTTCCTGCGCGGTTACTAAAAAGGAATTTATTATTTGGGTAACACCCGATTCTAAGTATCGGGAGAAAGATCGCTTCTTAAAATAGCTTCCATTTCAGATTCAGTCAAAATTTTGATATCCAAAGTCTTAGCTTTTCGATATTTGGACCCTGGGTTTTCACCCACCATTAAATAACTGGTCTTTTTGGAAACAGCAGAAATAACTTTGAAACCCACCGCTTCTAAGTTTGTTTTCCACTCATTTCTGGATTTCGATAACGTCCCAGTAATGACGACACTTCTTCCCTGAAAATCACTTGTCGCTGTTATTTCAAACGTTTCTGGTCTCACACCCAAACTGATTAATTTCTGAACAATAGCAACATTTTCTGGCTTTTTGATCCAATCCAAAACGGATTGAATCATAATTGGCCCAAAATCAGCTACCCGTGAGAGCTTTTCTTCAGTAAGCGTCATAAAACCATCAAGGATTTTTGATTCCCCTGCCAATGTTTTTGCCGCCTTTTCACCAATATTGCTAATCCCAAAAGCATAAATCAGCTGATTAAGCGGTGTTTGCTTACTGAAATCGATGGCCTTTAATAAATTATCGATAGATTTTTCACCAAATCCTTCCAATATCGTTAATTTTTCTTTGTGATCCTTTAAACGATAAATATCAGGGATGTTGTTAATCAATCCCTGATCAATGAACAAGTTTATATTCGCTACACCAAAATGTTGAATATCCATACCTTTTTTAGAAATAAAGTGTTCCAAAGCTCCTCTGACAACAGCGGGGCAACTCGCATTAATACATTTAATATCCACATCTTTGTTTTCATGACTCAAAAGATGACTACAAACCGGACAATTCAGCGGTTTCACAATGGGTTTGGCATTTTCAAGGCGTTTGGTATAGTCAACACCCACAATTTTAGGAATAATATCACCTCCTTTTTCAACAAAAAGGGTATCGGATTCAAAAATTCCTAATCGTTCTACCTGGTCATAATTATGCAGTGTGGCACGTTTCACTATCGTTCCTATCAATTCAACCGGTTCCAGATTAGCCACAGGAGTCAATACGCCTGTTCTCCCGATTGAGTTTTCAACACCCAAAAGTCTGGAACTCACTTTTTGGGATTTAAATTTCCAGGCCACTGCCCAACGCGGGATTTTAATTGTATATCCTAATTGTCTGCGAATATCCAACTGGTCGACTTTGATAACAACGCCATCAATATCAAATGGTAATGTCTTCTTCCCGGACTCCCATTTTCGACAAAACTCCAGGACTGATTCATAGGAATGACACGTTTTGCGGTAAGTATTGACCGGTAAAAGATAAGACTCCATATCAGATAAATTTTGAGAGTGGGTGTCCTGATGAAAGCCGGCCACAATATCGTATAACAAGAGATCAAGACCTCTTTGTGCCACAATCCTGGTATCTTTGATACGGATACTTCCTGCTGCAGCATTGCGTGGATTTTTAAACAGACTGAGGTCTTCTTTTTGCCTGAGTTGATTGATCTGATCAAAACGCTCCCGGGATAAATAAACTTCTCCTCTAACAACAATGGATTCAGTTTTTTTTATGCTTAGGGGCAAGGACCGGATTGTTTTAATATTTTGACTAACATCATCTCCAATCTCTCCATTGCCGCGGGTAACTGCCTGCTTAAACTGACCATTTTCATAAATAATTGAGATTGCAAAACCATCAATTTTAACCTCACAAACCCAGGAGATATCTCTGTTATCGATTTTTTTAATAATCGTTTGATACCAATCTTTTAACTCTTCAGCATTATAAACATTACCCAGACTTAACATGGGGATTGAATGGCGAACATTAATAAACTCACTAATGGGTTTGCCACCTACACGAGACGTTGGGGAATCAGGGAGAACCATATCGGGGAACTGATCTTCCAGCGATTTTAGCTGATCCAGCATCAAATCAAATTCATTGTCATTAATACTGCTTTCACCTTTTTGGTAATACTCATCACTATAAAAGTTAATTTTTTCTGTTAATTCTGTTATTATTTTTTTTGCCTGATCTGGTAACATTTTTTTTAATAATTGGGATCTATCATTGGAATTTCAAAAATGGCTGATTAATTAGTATATCTATCAAAAGCCTTATCAGCAACTCGGATTTAATGAATCTGGCATAAGTTTTTTAGAGGAACGATGAGAAATCTTGGTTGATTGAATAGATCTCTCATTCTGGCCAGAGCAGCGCAATTCAGTGTTCGAGATGACAAAAGGTTCAATGCGCTTGAAAGCGCTGATGGTATTGATTTAACACCTGAAGGGGATATGCCTTTGAGCGGATGATTTTATCTGTTAGAATAAGTTGTGCAGGATTTTTTCTATTTAGTTTATTGAACAATCTTCATTTTTGCTGTCACACAATTTCCCTGCTCTGAATAATCAAGTGAATCAAAACTAAATGTTTTTGCCATTGCTATACCCCTTCCGTGGGTGTCGGTTGCTCTATTCAGGTTGAAGTTCAAGTAATTTTGCCAATCAAAACCGGGCCCGGGATCTTCAACCTGAATGCTGATATAATCATCAGTTTTCTGATAATATAAATGCGCAAACTTATCCTTTAATGCTTCCTGATTCAGTCTTTTTTTAACTTCATCACTAAAACGGTCCTGTCGCATCAATTCGGATTTACTTTGATAACCGATACCCGCTATTCCATGTTCAACAGCATTTAATAAAATTTCCAGAAGGCCGATGAGATTTCGCTCTGGCGATGGACATGCTTTGGCAACCAGCTTTGCAATTAAGATTGCATGTTCCCGGGTTCGAAAACGCAATTTCCATTCTTCAATCAGACTCAAGGTAATATCAGTTTTCTTTAGATTTTCCTTTAACTCATTAAGTTGTTTATATTCCCGGAGAGCAGCCTTAATCAAAGGAACTAAAGTTTCCAGTTTTATCGGTTTGCTGACGTAATAATATGCACCCAGAGAAAGTCCACGCTGGAAATCTTCTCTTGACGTTAAAGCGGTTTGCATAATTACTGGAATCAATTTTAAAAGAGGATCTTTTTTGACTTTTTTAAGTACCTCCCATCCTGTCATTTCCGGCATCATAACATCTAGCAGAATCAAATCCGGCTGATCATGGGATAACGATTCCATCGCTATTTTCCCGTTTTCAGCAAATGAAAGGTCGAAGTCATCTTCAAGTATTTCTTCAAGAATTTCTAAATTGACACTTTCATCGTCCACCAACAGAATTTTACTTTTACCCATAATTCACCCATTCGAAAATTTGGCTGATATGAAAATATTCCAGAATGTTTTTTTTATATCAATATTACAATTTTAATTACTTGTCTATGTATGCGATGTTATGAATAAATTCCAATAATTTAATTTCTGTTGAGTTAATCAAATGTAGCAATTAACTGAATTTTTTTAAGTAAGTAAACGGCAATCGTCTACTACCCAACTAACAACATTCCCATTACAATTTTACTATTTTATTTGTCCTGTGTGGTTCAATGGATAGCAACTATTTATTAATATAGCGAACGTTTTTCTCATCGCCCCACAACTTTAGAGGACACTTAAAAAATCAACATATCTCCCAATTTGGTATTTATATCAATTTAAGATTATGTCAATAATATTGATGTTTACTATCATTTAAAAGGGTCGACTTTTATAAAAAAATCCAAATTCAAAATAGATCATTAGAGAATATTGACTTTCCTATTCACTTCAATCAATTGGGAATGAACATCGCTGCCAATCTGTTAAAAGGGAAGGGAGCGGTTATTTTATATGATGAAGATTTTCCTTCGGTTACATTGCCCTGGTTGAATCTGGGTTATGAGGTTCAGTTTTTTAAAAATCATCTTCCTGGTAAAATCACCTTGGATGACATTGAAAGTGTCCGGACTGAAACAAGCAGAATTCTGGTAATTAGCCATGTACAATATGCAAATGGTATCAGGGTAAATTTGGATATGCTGGGTGATTACTGTTCAAACCATAATTTGATATTAGTCATTGATGCAGCACAATCCATGGGTGTTGTTCCTATAAACATTAAAAAGCAGGGAATCCATATTCTGACCGGCACCGGTTATAAGTGGCTTTGTGCTGGATACGGAGTCGCTTTAGTAGCCATCGACCTGAAGTTACTCTCCAATCACCTTCCACTGGTCGGGTGGAAATCAGTAAAAGATGCTGGTGATTTAGATAATAAAAACAGTGATTTTTTTCATTGCGCACAATCGCTTGAAATGGGGCATGCTCCTTTTTGTGGCATACTGGCATTAGAAGAAGCAATAAAATTAATAAGCGAACTTGGCATTGTAAATGTTCAAAACCGGTTATTATATCTAACCGGTTATCTGCAGGAACAAGTATTAAAAGCAGGACTTAAATTGCATTCACCGACAGCGATGGAGAATCAGTCTGCCATTTCTTCAATTGGAGTTGAACGTGCTGAAAAAGTGACTAAACAATTATTAGAACAAAATATTATTGTTTCTGCCCGCGGTGCTGGTATTCGGGTCTCTCCCCATATTTACAATAATACCGATGACATCGATAGATTGATTGATGCCCTAAAATTCTAAAGCGTTTTCTTTTATAGAATTGTTAAATTATTCCCGACTTTTAACAATATCCATCCTTAATTTAACAATCCTTTAACTTTTTCACAGAATATTATGAGATACCCTGATTAAATATCCAGATTTCTCTTTATACGCTCTATCGCTGTTTTCACATCTTCGCGGTGACCAAAGGCACTGAGTCGAAAATAGCCTTGGCCAGAGGGGCCAAACCCCGAACCCGGAGTTCCTAATACACGTGTTTCTTTGAGCAACTTGTTAAAAAATTCCCAAGAATCCATTTGATTTGGAATTTTTAACCAAATGTAGGGTGAGTTATCACCACCGAAAACTGTCATTCCAAGTTGAATCAAAGCTTCTCGAATAATAGTGGCATTTTCCATATAGTAGTTTACCATTTCAGCAGATTCTTTAAGGCCTTGAGGGGACAAAGCATAAATTCCCCCTTGCTGGATGATATTGGAGGCGCCATTGAAAAAGGTGCATTGACGTCGGTTCCAGAGCTTATTGATTTCTCCAGGTGTTGTATCTTCTGCAACCAAATTCTTAGGTACGATTGCCCAGCCTAAACGAACTCCGGTAAATCCAGCGGACTTGGATAAACTATTGATTTCTATGCAGCATTTATCGGCGCCTTCAATTTCATAAACTGATCGCGGAAGATCACTATCTTTAATAAATGCGGCATAAGCCGCATCGTAAATGATAATGCTTTTGTGGGCACGGGCATAGTCTATAAATATTTTAATTTGATCTTTAGTCGCGGTTAGTCCGGTTGGATTGTTTGGGTTGCAAAGATAAATTAAGTCAACTTTTTTATCAGGGGGGGCTGGGAAAAAGTGATTTTCTTCAGTACAAGGCATATACGTGATGCCTTCATAAAGACCGAGTTCTGGGTTGAAAGCTCCAGTTCTTCCTGCAATGACGTTAGTGTCTACATAAACAGGATAAGCTGGGTCTTGAACTGCGATTTCGTTCTCAATACCAAAAATTGATTGGATATTTCCCGCATCAGGTTTGGCACCATCGCTGACAAAAATTTCGCTGGTATCTATTGCAACGCCATATTCCGCATACAAATCAACCAATAATTCTCTTAATTTCAGCCTTCCTTGCCCATCACCGTAACCGGTGTAGGTTGCAACGTTAGACAATAGATCCACACCTTTATGTAATCCTTCCAACACATAAGACGTTAGTGGTTCTGTGGTATTTCCGATTCCTAATCGAATCACCTCGGTACCGGGATTTTGTTCTATGAATGAGTTAGTTCTTCGCGCAATTTCTGGAAACAGATATCCTGCCGACAATTTTCTGTAATTTAAATTAATTTTTGCCATGGTCTTTTAACGATTATAATAAGTTGTAAAGATTAAACCCTTTTAAGAATTTTCACATTCACATCAGTATGGTTTTCTTTGAACGCTGCAAAAGATTTGTTCTGAGGAACTACCAGTTCCGGTTTTTCTTGTTTTAAATGATGAATGGTTGATTGAAGTTCTTCGTCGCTATCCATTGCCAAATGAAAGCCCCCGATTATGGCCAATAAGCGATCTACGCCACTAATTTTTTTTGCCATGTGAATCGTGTTAATGATACCTGCATGAGCACAACCGGATACGATAACCAAGCCTTTGTTTTTGACATTGACTACCACCGCCTGGTCATCCTCTAAATGATCTGTCAAGAATTGATCATTTTCCCGGTAACAAAGCCTTCCTTGCTTATGACTAATTTTTTTGGATTGGCTGAAGCCCGTATCAGTTTCCCGTGGAATATTACCTGAGGTCCAGCAACCATCTGTCAGGCGATAAGGTGCTTCAGAAAGAATTATATTGGCACCTTTGGCTTCCCATTCTCTCTTAGGAGGTGCATTAAAAGGACCTGTTTTACTATCGTCATCTGCGATTCTCCACCGTTCTCGAAACGAGGCCGGATGGGTTATTAAGGGAAGCTGAC
Source organism: Deltaproteobacteria bacterium (assembly GCA_018657625.1). Classification (GTDB taxonomy): domain Bacteria; phylum SAR324; class SAR324; order XYD2-FULL-50-16; family XYD2-FULL-50-16; genus JABHWU01. The sequence goes on from JABHWU010000041.1 coordinate 28,536, forward strand.
GATTTTCAATCCATTGACGAAGCATGTCAATCGTTGTTGTTGGTTGCCACTTTTTTTCCTTTGGTTGCAAAACCATGGCATCTAGTAATTTACTAATGCCGCCATGATGATCATCATGGCCATGACTCAGCACAATCTGATTGATTGCAGAGGGTGCTATTTTCATGCGAACAATATTTTCCATCAATGCGGACTGTGAATTACCGCCATCCAACAGAATCGATGGCTCGCGATCTCCAAACTGAATGAGGGCAGAAAAACCATGTTCTGCCAACAATGGCTTTTCTTGGAAATATTTAATTGATTCACTTGACTTGACAATTAAGTTGGCTTGATTATCCATTAAAATCGTGATGGAAACCCTCGTCACAGTCCCAAACTTTTCAATTTTGCACATTGCTAAATCCTTGTTAATCCAAAACAGATCATTGATACCAAACTTCAATTCAATTGCCCCTGCTAGTATACTAAGCAAAACCGAAGTATATTATCTATTTTACCTTTCGGTTTCGCTCAGGGAATCGCAAATTCAATACTCAAGGAACAATTGGAGAGATAAATTCGGATTGAAAAATTTAATTGACTGGTAAAGCATTAGCAATCAATTTTCTTGCAACCGCAACCGCTCCAGGTGCATTTTCACTATAGCCGTCAGCACCGATTTGTTCTGAAAACTGTAATGTTACCGGTGCTCCGCCAATAAAGGTTTTTGCTGGTAAATTAGACTTTTTGATCAAATTTACTGTTTTTTCCATGATGGGCATTGCCGTCGTAAGCAGAGCTGACAAACCAATAATATCAGCTTTATTTTCCTCAGCTGCTTGTATAAATTTTTCCGGTTCAATATCAACACCTAAATCAATCACATCAAATCCGCCACCGTCCAACATCAACGATACCAGATTTTTACCAATATCATGTAGGTCACCTTTAACTGTGCCAATGACAATTGTTCCTTTCGACTCATTTGAGTCACTTACCAAAAGTGGTTTTAATAGTTCCAGTCCAACTTGCATGGTTTCTGCAGCAATCATCATTTCTGGAACAAATATTTCACCTTTAGTAAATTTTTGACCGACCACATCCATGGCCTGAATCAAACCTTTATCAAGAATGATATTGATATCGGTTCCGGCATCCAGCTGTTCTTGAACACTTTTTTTAAGTAATGCTTCATCAAAATCAAGAATCGCCTGTAAAATCGTATTCATTGTCATTAGCTTAACTCCTTATAACTTGTTTCCCAAATTAGGTTTTTGTTAGGTTTCGGTTTTTTGTCTAGTAATAAATGTGACTAAGTCTTTTTCAATCGATGGATCAATGTCAGGTTTTTGATACTGCTCCAGTTGCTGCTTAACTAATTTCCCTGCTCGATCAATCATTTCCCGCTGGTCCATATCCATCCATTTGGTATGATTCGTTCGAATATTTAGATCAGGAATATAAAACTCAGTACGACACCTTTTATGGGTGTGCGATTGCATTAAGTAATTCCCTTTAGCACCCATTTCCTTGATTAACTCAATCGCAAAGGTGTCTTCTGAAAATTCGACAGGTTGCAGTAGTTTTTTTATCGCACCACAGAGATCAACATCTGCCATAAACTTTTCATAACTCATCGCGAGCATCGACCCATAAGTCCCGGTCGCATGTAGGCAGACATTACTACCGCTCAGTGCCCCTGAGGTTAACATCATAGTGGACTCCATACCCGCCTGATAATCCAAACT
>JABHWU010000078.1 GCA_018657625.1 Deltaproteobacteria bacterium
CAAAGCTTCATACACCCGTTTTCATTATGTGTTGGACTTGGTTTTAGTTATACGGTTATACGTATAACTAAGTAGCTAAAAAAGGTCAAGGATTTTTCAGAAAAAGTAATTCAGCACTATCCTTTGATACTCCACCCCTCTTTATGCATGGAATACTCATATCTCAAGGTGATCCTATCGGACAGAATCGTTAAACGACTAAGCATGAATCGTTCTTCCATGGAATTATAATACTCGCCGACTCTTCTCAACAGTTGAGTGTTAAGAGGCAATTGCAAAAGATTGCTTTCTTCTTTTGTCAAAGGATGGGCAACAAATGTATAGTTAAAACTCTTGGTTTGCGTATCCAGGTTCCTTCCCATTAAGTCTAAAAAAAGATTTTCATTTTCTATTTCTTCTTTTGAATACCTTTTAACAACTGAACCTGAAAGTATCCGTTCATCAATAGCCAACAGTTCATCTTGCGCAGACTTTAGTCGTCTGATCCAGACAGGTTCTTCCCAATTGGTTGAATTTAATCCTTCTATCCAATCTATTTTACCTGAAATTACTTTATGATCGATTAGTTTATTGGTGACATGCAATCCCAATCGTTCCAACGATCCATTAAAGGCATGTGGATAATATACGGGTAACACACGCTTTTTTTCCATAAAAAAAGTGCCCTGCCCTCTTACCTTTCTGGCTGTCCCTGACTGTACAAGACGCTCAACTGCCAACCGAATTGTATGTCTGCTAACCTTAAATCGGGATAGCAGTTCATTTTCAGACGGTAACACATCGCCACTCTTTAATTGGTACTGTTTAGCATAGTCAGTCAAAATTTCCGAGAGTTGAATATATAAAGGTATGGGGCTGCTTTTATCTATGTCTTTGAATATTTTTTGCATTTCTTCTCCTGACCTATTACAGAACTGCATTATCGACTTCACGCTTCATCTTGCAAAACATGTCGATTAATCGTATGACCGTGTATATATTCATTGTCAAGCTCTTTCACTAATCAAAAATACAACCAAGGGGTTTAATTTAACCAAAATGACCAACTCAATATCTTCCTCAACCTTTCAAATATCTTCTACAATTTCGATTTTAATTATTCTTGACACCTCTTATGTATTCAGTTATACGGATAACCGAATAAGAAACTTTTTAATCTTTCAAGGTTTTTCTTTATCGAACGATCAACAAATACATTATGAAAGGAAATTTCAAAGATGACTTTACCAGTTTATAAGGTGTTAAGTGAAGATCAAGTTCAAACGATACATTCCTGTACTCTTAACATTCTTGAAAATACAGGAATCAATATCCAACATAAAAAAGCGCTAAAAATGCTAGCAGAATCAGGTGTAAGAGTAGATTTTACTTCACAACGCGCCTATTTTTCACCAGATTTGGTAGAAGCAGCCCTTCTGCAGATTCCCAAAGAGTTCATATGTGGTGGAAGGGAGCCCTCACTTGATTTTAAAGTAGCCTTTGATGCTCCCCCAATTTGTCGATGCACAGGAGGGGCTGTCACTTTGATAGATTTGGTTTCCAAGAAAAGTAAACCAGTCACTTTGGCCGATTGCCAGGAGATTGCCCACCTAGTGGACGGCCTTGAGTATACTTCAATTTGCGCCACCCAAACGCCCAATGATGTTCCAACTCCCGTATATGATATCCGAGCGCTTAAAACCATGCTGGAATCTGGTCGGAAGCACATCTGGTCTTTAGTCAGTAGTTCAGAAAATTTAATCTATCAGCTGGAGATGATGCTGGCAGTATCCGGCTCAGAGAAGATGCTTAGAGAAAGACCGATTTGTCATGGTATTGTGACAGTATTGGAACAATTCACTTACCCCCACGATGAAATTGAACGTTTACTGCTTTACGGGCGTTACAATTTGCCAGTAAAAGTACCCATTGTCCCCATGATGGGAGCAAATGCTCCGACAACTATTGCAGGAACAATGGTGCAAGCAAATGCTGAAGCAGTAGCCAGTATTGTCTTAATTCACTACTTATGTCCCGGAACACCTACCTGGTACTATTTTTTTATTCAGGCGCTGAACAAACGAACGGGTGGAAATATCTTCTTGAGCCCGGAAATAGTTATTTGTGATTTAGGACTTATCCAGATGGCTCGCCATTACCGTATTCCTGCAGCGCCTTCCTCTTTTGAGACCAACGGAGCGAGGCTGAACGATGTCCTTTATGGTAACGGTATGTCGGTGAATCTCTTTGCCCTTGCCGGTGCTTTTGAGAACGTCGGAACAGGTTGCCTGGATATGTCTAGTGGAATCAGTAAACAAGGTCTTGTTATAGGTGATGAAATTTGGGCGCAAACGCAACGTTTGCTATCGGGATTTTGTGATGAAGCTGATTCTTTTGCTCTCGACGCAATAAAAAGGGTTTCATCCGGAACCCACGAATATTTGACGGATAAACATACTATTCATTTTCTGCGTAAAGAACCGCAGTTTGTTCCTGCGTTAATGCCCTATCGATCTTATAATACGTGGCGTGAAGATCCAAAAGAACTTGCTGAGGAAGCTCAAGAACGAGTGGTTGAAATATTAAATAATCATCATGTGCCACCTCTGCCTGATGAGGTATTGAATGAGTTGGATCATATCGATCAATTTGCATCTAAGAAATTGTTAAATAATTAATGCCAGGCAAAGGAAGATTACTCATGCGGGAACGACCACCGAACAATCTAATAATACATAATTATTAACTCGCCTTACCATTACATATGGAAACGAGTTTAGGTTATTCATCGGTTGTATTGAAATTAAATCTTCAAATAAACGAATCAAAAATGACCACCAAAAAATAAATTATCGAGTACGCTGTTTCCTATATTTTAAAGCTACCTTGTTGGTTGATACCTGACAGGGAAGTTCGAAAACGTAAATTGGAATCAATCGATAAAATCTGAATTTTTTACAACCCAAATCCCATCCTTAAAAAAACCTTTTTCTAAGTATCCTAAAGTGACTTCCGTTAGATAAAAAAATCCAATAAAAATAAAAAAAACAATGAAACAGTCGTGACTTTAACGTGGTACAGTGAGCGTGGTAGTAGATATAGGATGTACAAAGGGATTTTTGTGGAAATTCTAGTTTTGTTAGTATTATGAGGTTCCCGGGGAGGATGGTCACTGGAAAGACCATTTGATGAAAAGTCAAATGAAGACCGTTTACTAATGAGTGACCCTTTTTTAAAAGTAACCTTTAGTATCCAACAAAATGTTAGATACGAGAAACTTAACTAAATCAATCTATAGTTGCTTTGTTATTGATTAGTTGCTTAACTTTTGATACATATTTAAAAATACGTTCCTTCACTAAAATAATTGATCAATTACAAAATATTTATACCTCCAATATTCCGATTTTATTAATTTTGGATGAATTTCAAGATATCGCCGGTATCAAAGAAGCTGAAGCTTTATTTAGAAATAGCTTGCAAAATCTTAATTTTAAAATTCCTATCGTAATTCTAGAGTCAAAACAACATTTGTTAACAAAAATTTTTGCCCGCCCCACAGCACTATTTTTTAATTGGGGAACACATCTAAATCAAGACATACCAGGATGCAGATTCTTTATATAATGTCGGCAGGCTGTTTTATTCGCAAAAAAACTATCAACATTCAGCACATAATTTTGAAATGCATTTAAGTAACTTTCCCCAGAAGCATCTGAAACCTTACGTAATAAATTTTTTAGCCTATATCTACTGCTATCAAACAGTAGATCTCCCCAAAGCAATTTTTTGGCGGAAAAGCACCTGGGTACCATCAATAACAATGAGTTAAAATCCGGGTTAGCTTATCATTTGGGTTATGCATATGGTGAATCAGAAAAATCTATAAAATGGAGTGATAAAAACAAGACATCGACCCAGCAACTAATTAAAAAATATCAATAAGTTTCTAAATTAAATACTAAGATGAAACCATTTAATAAAATTAGCCTTTTTTTAATACTCCAGTGCTATCTTTTACTATTTGTCACTGATATTTTTGCCACGGATAACAACTTTAAGAGATCTATGAAAACAGATGAAGCTAAATATTTTCAGAATCCGGCTGAAGCAGTCAAAGTTATCAGTGACCTCCTTTTAAAAAAGTCCTGGGAAGAATTAGCGAGTTATTATGACTTAAGCGGAAGTATCATTGGTCCTGATGAACTAATATCTGGTCAGTTTTTCATCGCTAACCAACCACCGGAAGTCTCCCATCCTGGTGGATTTTGGCGCTATAAGCATCCCTTTGCACCAGGATTTAGCTATGACAATCATCAAAATGAAGATAAAAATACGGTTATTGTCAATCTCTCCATCGAGATTGACGAAGGTTTTGGTATGGTCCAACGTGGATTCGATTCCTTCAAAATGACGCAGTCGCCTAAAGGCTTTCAAATCCTCCCATGAGGGGTCACTCATTAATAAAAATCTTTGTTTGACTTTAGTAAGAGGTCAAAAAGAAGAATTCAATTTTGTTGACAGTTTCCCCTGTAAATTCTTGAAAACACTGAAAAGGAATCACCTCCACAATTTTACCTCTATTACATCCTTTAACTGCTGCATCGCCGGCGTTACCTTGTTTTGTGACGTCTTTTTTGAATATCCGTTTATCATTTAACTTTCTGGGAATTACTTTGGGATAACTGAAAATAGGCAAAGGTGAGCGGGAATATGGTCAAAGAATTTTATGAAAATTAATAATATAGTCTTATCACTATATTATATCCAGTTTGTGACTTCTAATTGAGGTATTCTTTCAAATTCTTTGATATTGTTGGTAACGAGTAAAACTTTTAAACTCCTTGCATGTGATCCAATTAACAGGTCCATGTTACCGATAGGTGTTCCTTCTTTTTTTAATTTTGCTCTAATTTGGCTATAATGCCTGGCTGCCTCTCCGTCCCACGGAACTACTGCTAAATGCTGTAAAAACTGTTTCAATTGAGTATTTCTGGCTTCTTTTAATTTTTCTGGACTCAATTCAATTCCATAAAGTAATTCTGCATAAACAACACTGGATATTGAGATGTCATTTTCTGCATTGAGCTTATCCAAGAGTTTGATTGGTCGATCCCTTAGAATGTAAATACAAATATTTGTATCCAACATAATCATAACAGATCTCTTTCCTGTGGAGATAAATCATCCCTCTGTTTTAAGTAGTCTTCCCCAAAAGCACTTGCTTCAGCAAAAAAATCATCCCAGGAGTCTTTTTTCTCTTTAAGGATAATCTCATCACCTCTTTTGTAAATTAGGACACAATCAGTTTTAAACCTAAATTTTTTAGGTATTCTAACGGCTTGACTCCGACCATTAGTAAATATTTTTGCGGTTTCCATATAAACCTCCTTTTTTGATATATACCAATGGTATATACTTTCCTATTTATAGTCAATCATTGTTTATTATATGAACTTTTTATAATTTACTTTAATACTTAAAGCCATAGGAGAGCACCTTTTTTAAAGCTCTTGAATTTATTTATTTTAGAACCGGAATAAGTGAATGTCTTGGGAATCATTTTATAGAAACTGCCTTTATCAATGCCTAATTTGGCTCCGCAGGAGCAGAATATTTTATCGTCTTTAGCTTTGAAACCAAAATCTTTCATAATTCTGGTCTTATGACATCGTAATACTTCGCCTTGTCCGATCTTATGGTATTTCCATATTTTTTTCCGACAGGCGGCACATTTAATCACCAGCAAAACCAACCTCTTCTTAAAAATATTAAACCGGCAAAACTTCCGTCTGTTTCTTGACAGTTGGAAGGTCAGATGAAAAGGTGTTGATTTTTGAAACAAATTTTAATTTATTGCGCCACTTTGGGTTTAATACCCCGCCCCTTGAGGCGTACTGTCATCTCGAACACTGAATTGCGATACTCTGGCCAGAATAAGAGATCTTGTCTTAAAAGAATGATTTCTGCCTACGGTCGGAATGACATGCAGCCATTCTACAGTTAATATGGATACCCCGTCCGCTTGCGACGGGGTAGTTCATTTTCCCTTTTAATTTTTAATTTTACAATAATGTCATCCAGTTATTTCCCAAAACTATTAATTGTCCTAATCACTGTTTTAACGCCTCTGTTTTTCTTCAATTGCTCTCCTAAAAAGACAAAAACTGAGACATATTCCACATCACAAACTGTGATATTGTTAGAGCAGATTGATCAGGAACCACAAAGTGTTGATAACTCCTTACCTGAAAAATCTAATCATACGTCGGAGTCAGCAATCGTACCTTTAAAATTAAAGAGTTGTTTCCAGTCAGCTGGTGCCTTAGAAAAACAGGAAAAATATGGGGAAGCAAGTGAAAAACATACAGAATGTTGTTTTTTAGGAAATCTGGATAGTTGTAATCAAGCCGGGCGCTTAAAATTGGAAATATTTAATCATATTAAAGCTGCACAAAATCTTTTTAAGATGGCTTGTGACGGAAAAAACGCACAAGGTTGTTTCAATCTTTATGAACTGGAAAAAGAATTAGGACATAAATCCATTGCAGAAAATTACTACGAATTAGCATGCGTCTACGGACTTCAAAAGGCATGTATTAATAATCTCAATTTGGGAAAAACACATCTTCAAAATCATCAGTTTGAAAAAGCGATACAATCTTTCGATAAAATTCTTAATCAACAACCCAAAGATGAAACAGCATTGGCATTAAGAGCCTACGCTTATAATCAAACAGGGCAATATTTAAAAGCATATCAGGATTATTCAGAAGCAATTGTCATTAACCCCAATAAGCCCCATTATTATACAGAACGTGCTTTATATTATATTTCAAAGCAAAAGTATCAGCTGGCAAAAGAAGAATATACCCATGCCATAGATATTGAGGGAAAGGCTGAGTTCTATAGAATGCGCGGACTGATGCATTTATATTCAGGGGACTTCCATCAATCAATTCAGGATAGTTCAGATGCCATCCGGATCAATCCTGAAGATTTAGCTGCCTATGTTAATAGAGGTTCCGTCTGGATGCATTTGCGAAATTATCAAAAAGCCATAGAGAATTATAATCATGTTATTTTACTAAAATCTGATCATGATTTGGCACTTTCCAATCGAGGCATGGCATATCAAATGATGGGCGAATTTGAAAAAGCCAAAATGGATTTTAAAAAAGCAGTGGAGATTAGTGGTAATAATACTTTGATGATTTTAAACTATTTGGAAGTGAAGATTTTAAGTAATGATTTTAGTAATATTGATGACTATGTTAAACGGGCCTATCTTACAGCCAGAAACAACGAAGAGAAACTGTTAACGCTCTTTATTGATTTGCTGCTTAAAGCTTTACAGAAAAAGTCAATTGAAGCTGCTGAAAAGGAATTTAATCATCATTTAAAAAAGAAAGTACTACTTCAAACCAGCTTTAATGCACTCGAAGAATATTTAAGAAAGATGAGTCCTTCAGATACTGAACTGGAGAAAGTATTAAACTATATTGAACAGCTAAAAAATCCTAAGATTAATCTTTTTTATCGTCAGCCATAACATTATTTCCGATCCATTTTAAATACTCCTGATTGCCACAAATAAACGGGATGATAACTATTTGAGGGACATCAAATGAGTTTAGTTTACTTAAATTTATCGAAAAAGCGGCCTCTGGCGCTCATTCTTTCCCGTTCTGCTTCTAGGGGATCTGATTCAATGAAATCAGGAGATCTTAGCAAAGATTGATCAATTTCTTCTATGAACCGGGAAGGCATATTATACTTGAGTTCACCATACAACATCCTGGTTTTAGACATGCTAAGCGTCAACACTTTTTTGGCCCTTGTAAGAGCCACATAAAATAAGCGTCTTTCTTCTTCAGCATTATAATCCCCGGTTTGATGGGACTCATCCAGAGATCTCTGATTTGGAAATTGCCCTTCATTCATCCCGACAATGGCAACATAATTAAATTCCAGTCCTTTGGCAGAATGAACTGTGAATAAACTCACCTGATCAACAGTTTCATCATGTTTATCCGAATCAGTAAAAAGTGATACGTAATCTAAGAAATCGATTAAATTAGCACTGGATCCTTCCCCTTTTCTCCGGTCACCATAGAGGTATAAGGTATTTAAAAACTCATAATAATTAGTAACTTTGTTTTCCCGAAGTTTTTCATTTTTTTCCTGTTTTTCGATTTCACCTTTCATATCGATTTGAGTAAAAAAGTCCTTGAACACTTCCCAGAAGGGTTCTTCAATAATTCTTTTTTGATAACTATAGACTAAATTTACAAATGACTGAATGCTCTTTTTTGCCCGGGCTTTTAGTGATTCAATGTTATCGGCCTGTTCCATCATTTCAAATAATGAGAGATTGCGTTCAATTCTGGTTTTTGTTAAGGCCATTATGGTATTTTTCCCAAGATCCCGCCGGGGATAATTAATGACTCTTAATAAACTGACTTCATCTTTCAGATTATGAAAAAATCGCATATAAGCAATACAATCCTGAATTTCCTTGCGATCAAAAAACTTGGTACCACCAATTAACTGATATGGAATACCGTCATTTCGGAGTTGTTCTTCAATGGCCCGGGATTGAAAGTTAGATCGATATAAAAAGGCAAATTCTGACCATAAAACGCCCCGACTGTATTTATAGGCGCGCATTCTGGACACAACCTCAGTCAACTCCTCTTTAGGGGTGTTTTCTACAATCCAGTCTATTTTTTCGCCTTTATTACCTTCTGTCCACAAATCCTTGGCCATTCGGTTTTCATTATTGGCAATGACAGCGTTAGCTGCTGAAAGAATGGTATTGGTTGAACGGTAGTTTTGTTCAAGTTTGATGGTTTCGGTTTCGGGAAAGTCTTTTTTAAAATCATGGATATTTCTGATATCTGCGCCTCGCCAGCCATAAATGGATTGATCATCATCACCCACCACACAAATTTTCTGATAGTGGGCGGCCAGATACATTACCAGTTTATATTGAACCCGGTTGGTATCCTGATACTCATCTACCATAATATACTCATATTGTATCTTTAAGGTTGCCAGTTCGTCCGGAAATCGCTTGATTAATTTAAAAGTCAGAAATAATATATCTTCAAAATCAACAGCGTTACAACCTTTGAGGGTTTTATTGTATTCTTTGAAGATAAAACCAGTGGTTTGAGCAAAGGGATCCAGCTTTTGATCCAGAAACTGTTCCGGACCTTTCCCTTCGCCTTTGACTTTCATGATTTCATAATAAACGGCCTTGGGATTGTAAACTTTCGGGTCCAAACCTTCATCTTCATAGATTGTTTTGATGGTCGCCTGTTGATTGGTGGTATCAAATATCACAAAATCTCTTTGGTAACCCAATAAATGAATGTACTTTCTGAGAATTCTGACACAAAGTGAATGAAAGGTCGTTACGGTGATTCCTTTGGTTTTTCCTTTTAAAAGATGCCTGACCCGTTCTGCCATTTCTTTGGCAGCTTTGTTGGTAAAGGTCAGTGCCAGTATCGATTTTGGATCTACCCCTTTGGAGATTAAATAAGCGATTCGATAAGTAATTACCCGGGTCTTTCCGCTACCGGCTCCTGCCAGTAGTAGAACCGGTTTATTTGTCGTACAAACCGCTTTTTTCTGTTCGGGGTTCAGTTGGGTTAGATCAATTGTATTCATATTTGTTTTTTTTAAACGAGTCCTTGTTTATTTAAATGAAGATTGAACTATTAGCACCTGCCGGAAATTTAGAAAAGTTGAAAATTGCCATTCGTTATGGTGCAGATGCTGTATATATAGCAGGGCAACAGTTTGGGCTTCGAAGTGCCGCAGATAATTTTTCCAGATATGAAGTTGAGCAGGCGATTTCTTTTGCCCATCACCGAAAGAAAAAAGTCTACATAACACTCAATGCTTATCTCCATAATCATGAGTTAGAAGAACTACCTGAGTTTTTAGGGTTTTTAAATGAAGTTCATCCGGATGGTGTGATCTGTTCTGATCTTGGTGTCGTGAGTTGTGTTGGACAACACACAAATATTCCCATTCATATTTCTACACAGGCGTCTGTACTTAATCAATATCATGCTGAAGTTTGGAAACAACACGGTGCGCATCGCATTGTTACCGGCCGTGAAATCAGTATTCAGGAAGCTGCTGATATTAAAAAAAATACCGGTTTAGAAGTAGAGATGTTTATTCACGGTGCGATGTGTATGTCTTATTCCGGTCAATGTACCATTTCAAATTATACTGCTGGTAGAGATAGTAATCGCGGGGGATGTATCCAGAGTTGCCGGTTTAAATATAAGTTATATCCGGAAGACCAGAAACCGGTGGATACTTTTTTCATGAGTTCCAAAGATTTGCAGGGTATTCGCTTGTTGGATCAATTTAAGCATTATGGAATCGATTCCTTAAAAATTGAAGGGCGTATGAAGAGTAATCTCTATATTGCCTCTACCGTTAGAGCTTATTCACAGGCACTGAATCGGCTACAGAATCATCAGGATGTTAATTATGATTATTTTGAAAATGAACTTAAAAAAATTCCCAATCGTGAATATACGACCGGCTCTTTAAGTTCACCAGCAGATGAAACTTCTGTTTACGATAAACAGGATGAATTATGTACCGATTATGAAATGGCCGGTAACATATTGGAGATTGACCGTTCTCAAAAACGGTGTGCCTTCCAGGCCAAGAATAAGATTCAAATCGGCGAAGAGCTGGAAATTCTGACATTTTCTGATTCAGTTAAAACCATTAAAATTGATCATCTCTTGAATATGTCTAATGTAGTTTTGACGGTTGCTCAACCAAATAATATATTCTGGTTACCCTGGCAGGAAGGAATGGAGGTTCAAAACGTGGCCCGTATGAAAAAAACCAATGATAATAGAATAAGATGAAGGTTTTACTAAATATAAATCACATGAATCAGTTGGATTTTGTGTGTATGACAAAAATAGATGAAGTTCTTATTCAGACAAAGCGGTTTTCCCGAGTGGGTTTTATTGAAGATAAAGATCTTGATGAGTGCTTTTTGAAATTAAAGAAATCAAATAAAACATTAATTCTGGATTGGAACACTTTGGTAAAAGATTCAGAAATTGAAGTGATCAAACTACACCTTTTAAAGGTAGCGGATAAAATCGATGTTATCCGATTTTTAGATCCGGGTGTGGGGCTGTTATTAAAAGAAATATTACCTCAAAAAGAACTCCATTTTTCTATGGAGTTTGGAAATTTTAATGCATGGGGGATTAAAAATTGGGTGAACTGCTTTAACCCTCAATTAACCAGAATAATCCTTTCTAATCAGTTACCACTGGCCGAGATCAGGAAAATTGATGTCGATATTGAAATAGAGATTCAGGGATGTGGCCGGATTGAGTTATTTTACTCCCCCAGAAAGTTAATTCATCGCTCGTTAAACCAGTCAAGTGATTCGATATCATTGCTTGGGGCCAGTGAAGATCGACCGACACAAATATCCCCGCTAATTGAAAATGATTCGGGAACATTCATGTTTTATGATAAAGATCTGTTTATTTTAGATGGGTTAAGTTTTGAAGATATTTGTCCGGATTATATCCGTTTAGAGTTGTATCATCTGGATCAGTTTGAAATGCTAGCTCAGACTTTTCCTGAACCAGGTTGGGTAAAAAAGTTAGCAAAAACATTAACCAGCAAAACTACCCGGGGTTTTTATAGAGTAAATAAATCCCATGCGCCGCTTCAAAGACTAACAAACAAGCATATTAAAAAGGAATCGGAAGCAAAAGTAGGTGTTATTCTGGAGTCTGTAAAAAAACAACATATGATCGTTGAAATTCTAAAAGAGCTAATGCTACCAGCTCAGATTCTGTTTTGTTCTCCCGAGGGTAAGCAAGTAGAGAGTACCGTCCGGAAAGTTGAGAATTTGAGTGGAACGGTGATTGAGGAGAATATCCAACCAGGATATTATAAGCTACCCTGGATTAAGCATGTTGTTCCGGCTTCAGTCTTAAGAGTTTTCTAGTTTCTTCTGTTTGCGGGCCAGCATCTCAGCTTTTTTAAGTGATTGAAAACTTGCATAATCTGCTGAAGCGTCCATTATATTTCCCAGCTTGGTTTCCAGGACACTTTTCGTCGCGTAGGCTTCTTTCATTGTGCCGTCTAACTTAATAACCTGCTCGCAAAGCAATAGAGCCTGTTTGGGTTCATTTAACTGAGATAAAAATTTCGCTTTCAGTAAAAGCATTTCCGGCTCATCATCACTTTTTTGTAGTAATTTCTCTAACTCCGTAATGCCCCGCATTAAAGCATCTTTGCTTTTTTCAGGACTGGGGTGCGTAGAACCTTTTTTATACAAGGCTTTCGCCAGGTTGAATTGGGCGACATCAAGGAGTTTATTGTTTTTCACTGCCGCTAAAAAAAACTTAATGGCCGAATTATAATTTTTTTGTTTTAACTGGATTACCCCCATATTATTGTTGGCTAACGCATTTTGAGGGTCACTTTTTAATGTTTTAGCAATAAATAACTTCTTTTTTTCTGCCATTATATTTCGATCATCCCCTAATCGATCATATACTTTGATAATTTTATGATAAATATGAACCTGGGTGTAATCGATACTAAGCGCTCGTTGGTAAAACTTAATAGCCGTTTTCGCATTTTGAATACCACCCAGCTCCAGATAAGTATTTCCTATACCTAAAAAGGCTTGCATACATTTGGGATCTTCTTTAATAGCTGCTTTATAGGCAGAAATAGATTGTTCGTATTGTTCCTGCTCGAATAGGTTTTTCCCAAATCGCAGGTATTTTTGAACTGGAGTTGCAAAATAGTTAAATGGATTTAAGATTTCCTTAATTTTTTTCTTATGAGTAAAGGTGCTTGTTTTCACCATAAATTTTACTATTTTTAAAGAATTTATTTAATGTCTGAACGAAAAATAGGTAATTCGGGGACATGTACAATACTTAACAAAGACTTAACCATGAAATACCAAGTTGTTACGAGGATCGTGAGACTTCGTAGCGATACCCCTAATTACCGGATTGATGCATTTTCGTTCAAAGACTATTTAATATCCGTGATCGTAAAGTAAAGATTGATACTTGACCGGAATCAATGAAATTTTTCAAAGGGTCTTTTTTTTATTTTAAGCAGTATAGACTCAGTCTTTGATAAAAAAACGATTTTGTTTTTAAAAATGATAATATTTCATTTTGAAAAAATATTCAACTCTCATTAACAGAAGGTGAAATGGTACTGTTTTTTTTTAAAAGATTCAGTTATGATCCATTTGAAAAATAGGGATAATTAATTAGCTTATGCAAACAGATAATATACTTCGACTTCGCTTAGCATACTGATAGGGAAAAATGAAAATTGTTCAGAAAATCATGTACCTGTTAGAGTTGTTGGCATTGACCATAAATGAATGATGAAAAAACTGCTCTCATATATTAAAGATTTTTATGGTGTATTTAAACTAACAAAACCTGGACAGTTTTGCGAAAAAATCTATCGAATTTTGTTCTTGATGTCCAAACTATCCAGTGAGAGAAAAATTCCTGCCTTAGCCCAGTCACTGGCTTATACAACGATTTTGTCTCTGGTTCCAATTGTGGCAATTTTCTTTGCTGTTTTGGGACGATTAAATACGGATGAAGGGAAAAAAGAGCAAGTAAAACAGTTTATTTCTAAATACTTCTTCCCGGATCATGCTGATAATATCTTCTTAAAACTAGAAAGTATGACACAGGATTCACTGGCATTTGGTGCAGTCGGGTTACCAACGCTGATTTTGGCGGGAATCTTATTATATATAAAGGGGAGTTCGTCCATTAACAAAATATGGACTTCAGAGCAGCAACATAAGTGGTTTAGGAACGGTTTAGCTTTTTTTATGACGCTTTTTTTCGGGCCAATATTGTTGGTTTTGGTCTTTTCTATTCCAGCCTATCTGCAGACATTGCCATATTATCAAATGTATTTTCAACAGATTGTGAATTATGGTCATATCGATGCTGTCGTGACTCAATTAATTCCTATTGCCGTTTCTACCTTTGGACTTTTTGTGTTGTATCAATACATCCCTGCCACCTCTGTCCACCCTTCCAGTGCGATTCGCGGGGCATTCGTATCTGCTTTGTTGATTCAAGGAAGTAATATGCTGGTTAGTGGATATTTTAAGAATTTCTCTAGTTTTGATGTGATTTACGGCGCTTTGGCGATCATTCCTATATTTTTACTATGGGTGTTTGTGGTTTGGTTGGTTGTGTTATTAGGAGCGGCTTTTGCTTTTATTTATCAGTTTCATCATGAAACGAATTACATGAACTTAAAAGGCCTTTATAACAATGAATCACTACTAACCTCAGCCTTATATATACTTACCTACCTGGGATTAACTTTTAAAAAGAAATATGCGGCCCCTAATTTTGATCATCTGCAATTGGCGCTGGGACTTAATCGTAAACGATTGATATATCTATTAAGTGTTTTAAAAGATGAAGGATTTATTATTTCCTTTGAAGACTCTAAAAAGAAATTTAACAATATTAAATATCAGCCAGCAGTAACATTAAAAGAAATCCGTCTGCAGGATTTGATAAAGCTCTTTCATAAACCGCAGGAATTAGAAGTGTTACCAAATAAACTCAGGAAGTTACTGCTTAAGTTTGATATTCACCCCGGTTTTTTAAAGGATGGCATGACAATCCAGGAATTGGTAGATTCCTATGAAGAGATTTACGATAATCTGGAAGTGAATAGTGATGGCCATAAATTGATTGATGTGACGACATAAAAAAAGCCATGTTAACCACATGGCTTATCAATTGGACTTAACCTGATCTCAACTAAATTAGTCTGTTGAAATGCCTGCCTAGATTACTTTGACATTCGTTGCACAAGGCCCCTTTCTTCCTTCACCTAGCTCATACTCCACTTTGTCGCCTTCTTTTAATATATCCCCAATAATATCAGTTTTATGAATAAAAATATCCGGGCCGTTATCTTGTTCGATAAATCCATAGCCTTTCACCGGATTGAACCATTTAACTTTACCTTGCGCCATGCTAACCTTTTTTAATATTATTTATATCACTCTCCACAAATGTGGATATACTTTTGTTGTTTTTTAACGATTAAAACACTATTTTGCAAGAAAAAATTTATTATATTTAACATTTTTACCCTTTTTTTAAATTAGCTTGTTGGTTGATGGTATTTATTAGAAACTAAATCAAACACTTTTTTAATATCGAAACATATTGAAAATAAACCAATAAGATCAATAAACCATTTATATTTTTTCGGATAGCTATTGTCATTTACCCTTGATTCTCAAATTATTAATAGTTTTTTCTCCCTAACAGTTTACATAAGTATAAAAACTGAAGTATCTTCTTAAATATACCGGACTAATATTCAATAATTGAATTTGCGTACAGTCACAAAGTATAAAAACTGAAGTATCTCCTTAAATATAGGCATTTATAAAATCTGACATTTTTATTGATTTTTATATATGGGGACTCTTATGATTGATTTTACCCAAAACATTTTTACAATTAATATACGAGAATTATGGCTTTAGATCAAAACCAGTTAAATGAAAAATCAGCCTTAAATGTCACATGGTTAGGTGTTTTTGCCAATTTAGCCTTATCTGTTATAAAAGCTTTGGCCGGAGTCTTATTTAATTCTGTAGCCTTAATCTCAGATGCAGGGCACTCGATTTCTGATTTGATCTCAGATGCTGTAACAATCTGGGCTATAAAAATTTCCCATAAACCATCAGATACCAGTCACCCATACGGACATGGACGTTTTGAGACAATGGGCACCCTGGCAATTTCGCTAATGCTGATATCAGCAGGGGTTGGTATTTTTTATCATAGTTTACAAAACATTAATCGAAATGAATCTCCAGATGTTATTGCTATTTGGGTGGCGGTATTTTCCATATTGGTTAAGGAAATATTATATCAAATTTCAGCACATGTCGGAAAGAAACAAAAAAATCGTTTGTTAACGGCTAATGCCTGGCATCATAGAACCGATGCCATTTCTTCGGTGATTGCTTTGTTTGGAATTATTGGCAGTCGAATGGGATATCCTATTTTAGATCCCATAGCAGCTGTTCTGGTTTCAGGCTGGATTGTCAAAACAGGTGTAACCATTGGTTATGATGCCTTTAAAGATTTAACAGATACGCAACTGGAAAAGAATATCCTTAAACATATACTGGATATTTTGGATAATATTGATGGTGTTTTAAGACACCATGAACTCCGTGCCAGGAGGATGGGATCACATATTTTAATTGATCTCCATATTGAGGTCCGGTGGGATGTCAGTGTTTCTGTGTCACATCAGGTTGCAGAACGTGTCAGAAGAACAATATTAAGTGAAATCCCACAGGTTAGTGAGGTATTGGTCCATGTTGATTCTGAAAATGACTTATATGAAAATGTGACTGAATTAATGCGCCCTCAAAAGGAAATTGAACAGGACATTGTGGCAGTCACTAGCGCGTATGATGAAATCAAACAAGTTACCCATATTGTTTGTCATTACCTGGAAGGTAAATTATCGGTTCAGTTAGATATAGAACTCGATTCAAACCAAACGATTAGTCAGGCCAAAGTATTTGTAAATCAACTAAAACTTGATATAAAAAAAATACCAGATATTACCAATATTGATATTCATCTGGAATTGTAATGCTATTGCAATTTTCAATGTGCTTGTACCTATCGGTATGCTGAGCATCACAACCTTATTCCCACCTGAAAAAATAAGCGGATATTGCCAGAAAAATCAAACTGGACACGGTTAAAGATAGCATTTCCGGATAAACCTGGACTAATGATTGTCCATCAATCGCAATTTTTCTGGTAGCATTCAACAGATGGGTTAGTGGAAAGATCAATGCTAATTTTTGCACGAAAACATTGGTACCCTCCAGAGAAAACCAGACTCCGGATAAAAACATCATTGGCCAGGTTAAAAAATTAAGTAACCCACCTGCCAGTTCCTGGCTGTGAGTTTTACAGGAAACGAGCAATCCCAGTGAAATCATGCAAAAAGATCCGATCATAAATATAATAAACAGATCTAATAATGATCCAATAACATATAAATCCAGAAAAATATCTGATCCCAAATAAAGTATTACGGTCGTAATCATAACGATGATCAGCCTGGAAACGACCTGGGCAGCTAAAAATTGAAAAGCGTTAATCGGAGCAGCCTTCAATCGTCTTAAAATCTGCGCTTTACGATATCGAACAATCACATAGCCCACACCAAATAGACAGCTGAACATCATATTCATACCCAGAACACCCGGAAAAACCCAATCCACATATCGAATTTCCCTACCTTCCAGTTCTATTTTCTTAAATTGATCACTATTTTCAGTTCCCCAAAGCATCCTTTCCAAAACATACCCTTTGGGATTAGTATTATTAATCCAGTATTGATTGTTTTCATTGGGTTCTAAAATCATGTCCAATTTATGTCGATTGACCTTTTCCAGAGCAGAAGCTTTGTCCAATATTGGAATAAACTCAATATAATCTGTGTGAAAGATACTGAGATTGCTCTCTTGTATTTGTTGCGGAGTCATATTGATTACCCCAACCTTATACAGATCACGGGAAGATTCACTAAATATTAAAGCAAATCCAAAAATAATTAGAAATGGAAATACCAGGTTCCAGGCTAAGGTTGAACGATCCCTGACAAATTCTATATTACGTGCGCTCAATAAAGCCCAAAATGTTTTCATATTTATCCCCTTAATTGATCACCGGTTAATTCTAAAAACAGATCATCCAGTGTTGGTATTTTAATTTGTAAAGCATCCAGATTGACACCTTCTTTGATCAGATACTTAATCGTTTCATTCACCTGATTGGTTTGAATTTCAATATGGTGATCAAAGGAATAAACTTGCCAGGGAATATTTGAAATATCAGGTACTGTCTCAGTGGGTAGTATTAGTCGCTGATTTTCAAAGTGTGACTTTAAGAGATCATTCGGTTTTCCTTCAGCAATGATTTTCCCCTGGTCCATGATTAAGATATCGTCACAAAGAACGGCGGCTTCTTCCATGTAATGTGTGGTTAAAATAATGGTTTTATTTTGTTTCTTTATGGACTTGATGAGTTCCCAGAAATTCTGACGAGCCTGTGGGTCAAGACCTGTTGTTGGTTCATCTAAAAACAAGAGCTCCGGATCGTTAATCAAGGCTAAAGCCAGGTAAAGTCGTTGTTTTTGTCCTCCCGATAGTTTGCGATTATCCTGTTCCAGAAAGGCTTCTAAAGCGCACATTTTAACAATATCAGGGAGGGGAATTGTTTTTGGATAAAAGCTTTCAAATAACCTTAGAACCTCTTTTGTTGTCAGGAAATCCTGTAATTTCGTCGTTTGGAACTGAATGCCGACCTCATTTTTAAACTGCTTCCCCAACGGTTTATTTTTATAAAGAATTTCTCCTGAATCCTGTTTGATAATTCCTTCCATCATTTCTACGGTAGTGGTTTTTCCCGCCCCATTCGGTCCCAACAATCCAAAACAACTTCCTTTTTTTAGATTAAATGAAATATCATTAACGGCAATGACTCCCGGATATCGCTTCAATAGATTTTTAACTTTAATAATTATATCCATAAACCAATATTCCCTGATTGTTGTTTTAGATAAAAATAACTATGATTCTATATATAACTTTCAGGATGTCAGATATTTTGAAAAATGAAAATTAAAACTTAAAAATTACAATTAAATATTGATATTGAAATGAAATTAAAACTCAGAACATGTGTTTCACCCAAAGGATGTTTTGTCTACGGCATTCATAAACCAGCCTATGCTGTTGAAAATCTTAGGGGAAATAGCTATCTGGAAACCTTGGGAAAGTTTCCGGATGGATCAAAACATACGAATTTATTGAACTTTCCCGAAAGCAATATTGAAGTAGAAAAGGCAGATGTTATCTATGAAATTCCTAATCCTTTTCCCTTTCGGGGGGCTACATACATCAATTCACACTGGGCTAACCGAAATGTAAATAACATCAATGATATATGCTTACCCCGGATTGAATCGACTTCCTTTTCTCAATTGTTAAAAAAGGTTTTAGAAAAACAAAAGCTTGAATTAACAGAAGAAACTTTAAGGGCTGCTTTTCAAACGCTGGATCAACCCCTGTTAATCACACTGGCTTCAAGATCTACAGATCAGGAGGATCTATCCATTTTGGCTAAATTATCCTGCGATTTTATCTGGGATGAAGCGGATCCGGATAAACCCATCGGCTTAAAATATCAAAATACTAATCATAAAATCCCCAAAGCCGTGATTCATAATCATCCTGTTTTTGAAACCGTGGTCAATAATCCCGCCTTACCGGAAATCTACAAAAAACTGATGGTCCTTAAACCTGGGGCACAGGGGGGAAGTGAAATAGTCGGTGAAATTGGTAAAAAGAATGAGAAAAGCCATGTCTATGAATATTTGAGGCGTAATAGTTATATTGCCTGGGGACATTACGCTGCCAATATGGCAGATGATTCAGTACGGTATCAAATTGACGATCTTACGCTGGATGACATCCAGAATATGCGCTTCTTGTATTATCAGCGGACCTATGTACGGCTGGCTTCAGAATTAGGGTTGGCGCTTCCGGTAAATCAGAAGACCTTGTCGATAGAAGCATTGGAATCACTCCGCCTGGAAATATTGGATGCTATAAATAATGACTGTCATTTGAATTTTGATGGTACGATTTGGGGTTGGAATTTTGGATTTGATTTTGCTCCCAGTCTATATCGCCTCCATGCTTCCCATCAACAAATTCACCAACAATATGCAATGGTACCCAACCAGCTGGAAAGTATTTGCAGCACAGGTGAACCTTTTACAGAAGGTATTCCGGTTTATAGTTGTGGTGATTTAGTAACAGAATTTGCCGAAACCTATTATGATCACCATCAGCAACACTTTTTTGATGATTACCTACAGGCCATATATTCAAATAAACGGATGGATAATGGTTCCGGAGATAGCTCTCTCGTGATCTTTGAAGATGAGAATGTAATATTGTTTGTCCCCAAAGCTCAGGTTTCTCAATGGGAGATACAATTGATGACAAAAAAACCAGAAGGAAATATCCTGGAAGCTTCTCAGCAAACTCGATCAGCACTTGACCAGGGGCTTTTGCTGGCTCAAAAAATTCTGGCCGGTTTAGGGGCCAGGATGGTAACCAGTATCGAATATGCCAAAAGAATAAATGTCAATCATGTCAGGCAACATCTCATCTATGCTTTGTTGCCAAAATTACCGGAATCACCGGGTGCTTTTAGTGAAGCCCAGTTAAGATGGATCAATGGCCATTATCCGGAAGACTTTGCTGCTGCTTGTCGGGCGAAATTAAAAAAAATTAATATTTAGTGTTGGAACAAAAAAGCCATTATTGGATATTAAACCGGTAATTAGGGGATCGCTGCGAAGTCTCACGATCCTCGTAACTATCAGGTATTTATCTGTTTAAGCCTTTACTAAAAATTGTACATGTCCCCAAATTACCTACTTTTCGTTCAGACACTACTTAAATCAAAACTAAAAATTATTCGGGAAAAAGTTTCGATTTTTCCTGTTATAGTAAACCGGATCATCATTAATGGAAATTGAACTAATAGGAATTTGTAAAGGCTTTAAAGCCGGTGATCAAACGCAATCAATTTTATCAGATGTTAACATACAATTTGAATCTGGTAAGTTCACGGCGATCCTGGGGAAAAGTGGCAGTGGTAAAAGTACCTTGCTGAATATAATATCCGGTATTGATACTCCTGATAGCGGTAAAATTAAACTGAACCAAACAGATCTCACCGACCTATCTGACTATAAACGAACGATTTTACGTCGTCATAAAATTGGAATTGTATTTCAGTTTTTTAACCTGATATCTACCTTGACGGTTCTGGAAAACGTAACCTTAATATCTGAACTCAGCGGGGGACCCAAAAAGCAAACCTATCAAAAAGCTAAAAACCTGTTGGAACAAGTTGGATTAGGAGACAAACTAAATGTTATGCCTGATATCTTGTCCGGAGGAGAGCAACAAAGGGTTGCAATTGTTAGAGCTCTGGCTCATGAACCGGAATTGATATTAGCCGATGAGCCCACCGGAAACCTGGATAATAAAACCGCTCTGATGGTAATGAATCAATTCCTAAAACTGATTAAAGAACATAATAAAACACTAATAATGGCAACGCATAGTGAAGAAGCCGCAAAATTAGCTGATCGAATCGTTTTTATTAAAAACAATCAATTAGTTGAGGAAAACTAGTCATGTTTTTGAACACCCGCTTATTTAAAATCAGTTTCCGCTATTTTATCAAGCACCCGTTTCAAACAACGATGATGG
Source organism: Deltaproteobacteria bacterium (assembly GCA_018657625.1). Classification (GTDB taxonomy): domain Bacteria; phylum SAR324; class SAR324; order XYD2-FULL-50-16; family XYD2-FULL-50-16; genus JABHWU01. The sequence continues at coordinate 21,419 of JABHWU010000078.1, forward strand.
TTCTTGGAATAGCCTTAGGGGTAGCCCTGGTTGTTTCGATCGATATTGCCAATTCCAGTGTCGAGGCCTCTTTTCAAAAATCAACACAAAGTATCACTGGTAAGGCTACCCATCAGATTATCGGAACATATCAGCCGCTTAATCAGGATATTTATACTACTTTAAAAACGAAACTGGGTTTTGAAAAAAGTGCACCGGTCATTATCGGGAAAACTGAAATCAAGGAATTAGATAATAAGCCCATGCGGATTCTAGGTGTAGATCCGTTTTCTGAATTTCAATTCAGAAATTTCGGTAGCCAGGATCAACCACTGAAAAATATAAAATCAGATAAATTCACTGATTTGATCCTTAAGCCTGCTTCCATAATGATTTCCGAAAATCTGGCTCGACAACACAACATCAAACAAAATGGTCAATTAACACTGATTTTCGGAAGTAAAGAAGTTACAATCACTATCGTTGGTTTTATAACATTAGCAGAAGCCTCTGGAGAAAATGATATTGCAGATGGAATTCTCTATATGGATATCTCTACGGCTCAGGAACTGTTAAATTTTGAAAAAAAATTAAGTTATATTGATTTGATTCTTGATAGTGATTCAGCCATTTATCACGAAATAAAACGCTTGCTTCCCAACGGTGTAAAATTGCTTCCCACCGCAAAAAAAAGTTCTGCGATCAGAGAAATGTCAAAATCATTTGAATTTAATTTAGCGGCTTTTAGTTTGTTAGCTTTATTAGTAGGGTTGTTTTTAATATATAATACAGTTACTTTTTCGATCATTAGTCGAAGACATCAGTTTGGCATCTTACGGGCGTTAGGGGTCACTCGACAGGAAGTTTTTTATATGGTGATCAGTGAATCTCTTTTTTTTGGAATTATCGGTACCTTTATTGGTCTTTTATTAGGTATTTTTTTGGGGATTTACACGGTTCGAATGGTTAGTCAAACGGTTTCAGGTTTATATTATTTTTTACCGGTCAGTTTATTTAATATCTCATGGTTTACATTCGTAAAAGGGATAATGCTGGGGGTGTTGGTTTCTGTTTTATCTTCTTTAGTTCCGGCATTTGAAGCAAATCAGTCCCAGACCAACGATGCTTTGCTCCATTCAGTTCTTGAAACAAAAATGAATCGCTGGCTGCCATATTTTAGCTATTTTGGACTGTTTTTAAATATTATCGGAATTGCGATTTTATGTTACTCCTCTAAAAATGTACCACTTGGTTTTTTAGGAACGGCTTTCATCGTATTTGGGTTTGCTTTCTTTATTCCCCTGTTAACCTGGATGGCCATGAAAGTTTTTATTCCACTTTTTACGCCGGTTTTGGGTATTACTGCTAAAATGGCCCTCCGAAGTATTTCCCGCTCACTGAGTCGAACCGGAGTATCAATAGCAGCACTGATGATAGCGATTAGTGTTTATATTGGTGTCGGAATTATGATAAATAGTTTTAAAGGATCATTGAATCAATGGGTAGATACTCATCTAAAAGGAGACGTTCATATAGCGTCTTCGGAGGATTCAAAAAATTTTCTGCCTATTGACTTTATTAAGGCTGTAAGGGCTTTGCCGATGGTGGTCGGGATCAACGAATATCAATTGATTCAATTACAAGCCGGACCTTATATTAATTCCACGCTCTTTATCATAGATAATTCGCAACCGAGTTATCAATGGGTTTGGAAAAAGGTAGGTTCTGATAAATTAAGAAATGACTTTACAAGGGATACCGTTTATATTTCAGAATCTTTTGCCTGGAAACATGATATCGAAGAAAACATAAACAATATAATTTCCCTGGAAACACCTAAGGGGATTCAGAATTTTAAGGTTGGCGGCGTTTTTAGTGATTTTTTTCTAAGGGGTGGTAGAATAGTTATGTATCAGAATGTGTTTACAAAATACTGGAATGAATCACGATCAACCAATATTGAAGTGTACCTGAAAAATCCGAAACAGGCCTCAAAATTCATAAATGCGGTTAAAGCGATTTCAAGTGATAATCCACTTTTAACCACGACGCAATTTGAAATTAGAAAACGCATATTAAAAGCCTTTGATAATACTTTTGCCATTACCGTGGCCTTACAAATATTATCTGCGCTAGTGGCTGTCATTGGTATATTGAATACGATTATGGCTTTGATTTATGAACGCTTTAGGGAAATAGGGATGCTGCGAGCGAATGGATTAAGTATTAAACAGCTATGGAAAATGCTAATGATCGAATCCGGTTTTATCGGGCTTTTGTCCGGATTAATCGCACTACCCCTCGGTTTGGTTTTGTCCTGGATCTTAATCGCAGTGATCAACAAACGATCCTTTGGATGGACACTCAATTTCAGTTTGGACATTGAAATATTTATCAATGCCATGGTTCTATCTATTTGCGCGGCACTATTTGCTGGGATTTTTCCAGCCTGGAAGGCTTCCCATACCCCAATTATTAATGCAATCAGGACTGAATGAAAAAATTTGTTAATATTGGTTTCTTTTTAGTAATCATTAGCATTATCGCTTTCTTTTTATTTCGTTATTTGTTTAAACCGGCAGCGGATAATAAAACCATGCGCATTCACTCTGTTTTGGGTGCCGATAAAAATGAGGGAAATTATACTAAAGCGATCAAGCCTATTAATTTTCGATTTCCTGACGATGCCGGACCTCATCCTGATTTTAAAAGCGAGTGGTGGTATTTTACCGGAAACTTATCAGATGATGCAGGTGCCGAATACGGATATCAATTTACGATATTTAGGCAAAGTATCTTAGATAAAAAATTGGATTCATCTTCTGATTGGCGAACCAATCAAGTCTATATGGCTCATATAGCAGTGACCGATGTGGTAAACGATAAGTTTTATTCTTTTAGCAAAATGACACGGGGTAGTGCAGGATTAGCAGGCGCCAAAATCAAACCATTCCGAGTCTGGATTGAAAACTGGGAAATTACAGGTGAATACAATCATCCAATTTTAAAAGCCTCGACCCGGGATTTTACAATTGATATTCAATTGAATTCGCTAAAACCTATTGTACTAAATGGTAATCGGGGATTGAGTCAAAAAAGCCAGGGGATTGGTAACGCTTCCTATTACTATTCGATTCCCCGTTTCAAAACGAAGGGTGAACTGACGATTAAAAAACGGAAAATAAATGTTTCCGGAGAAAGCTGGTTAGATCGGGAATGGAGTACCAGCAGTCTGGGCAAAGAAGAAGTTGGTTGGGATTGGTTTTCGATTCAATTAGAGGATAGTCGAGAAGTAATGCTATACAAAATCAGAAAAAAAGATGGGCAGGCGAGTACGTTATCGTCAGGGACCTATATTAAAGCAGGTGGTGCATCTGTTCATCTGACAAAAAGTGATTTTACATTGGAGGTTTTGGATTATTGGCAAAGTGCTGCTACCAGTATAAAATATCCTTCAAAGTGGCGCATTAAAATTCCAAAATTTCAAATCGATTTAGTGGTGACTCCTAAAATCAATAATCAGGAACATCAACTCCAATTTATCTATTGGGAGGGAACTGCCAAAGTTGTTGGTGATAATATTCAAGGCAATGCTTATGTTGAACTGGTGGGTTATAAATGAAAATCCTTCAAGGTTTTAAAAAGCTATTGCAGTGATCAACGGTGTATTTGTTCCAAAATTTCAGTAATTAACCTGCAGTCATTTTGAGTTTATCAAACCTGTGCCTGGTTAAATATTTGCAGGAACTTGTCTTAAATCGTAGGTCGGATCAAGCGTCAAGCGGATCCGACTTTTTTATCTAACATTTCACAGATTTATCTGTTTAAATACTCAAAACGATATCCCAATTTTCAATTAAATTACCCCTATCGGTATACTGAGCGAAGTCGAAGTATGGTCTTTTACCCTTCGTTCTTTGCTCAAAGTATCGCAAATTCAGTGCTCAGGGAACAGCAAATTTTGATCAGAGATAGTTTAATACTGCAAACTACCATAAATTGATATTGTTATTGGATGATTCAAGGACATCTTGTTCTTTGATAGATTTCTCCAGATAATTTTGCTCAATGGTTTTAATTTGTGTGGTATCAACCCTCTTTATTTTTCTGACGAATACGTTATTTGAATTTGTATCGAATCTAATGATGCGACCGAATTCTCCACCTAAATCTGAAGCAACGATGGGTATTTTTTCAGTATTTAGAAATTCTTTGATAAAGCGAATATTCACATCACCCACATTGAAGAAATTAGAAGTAGGTGCCGAAATATTGAGCACATTCCCGCCACCAAATACTTTAGCTTTAAAATACCTTTTATTGGCGCCTAATTTAAGCATGTTATTGATGACAAGTTCCATGGCATGAATACCATAACGCCCGGCTTCAGAAACACATATCGGTGAGTTTTTATTATAATGACGGCTACTCAGTAAAAAATGGTTCATCCCAGAAATTTTATGAATAGGATCCCATAAACAAGCTGAAATGCATGATCCCAGTAAGGTTGCTATGATTATTTTTTCCCGACTGGCAAAGTATTCACCGGGCTCAATGGTGACCCATTTTACTGTTTTCTTATATTCTGTTCGCATCAGTTATTAATATTGATGTCATTGAGTTTAAAATCCATACAGAAACTATTCTCCTAAATCTATTATTGCCATCATTCCGAGTATTCATAAGCTATAAACAATGATTAAATATGTCACTAATATAAAGCATTATATCCTTGTTAGGCAAATATATATTATTAAGACTTAAACTATACTTGATTGATTACCATTACAAGAGCGGTTAAAAAATAATGTTTGGCATCCTTTAATATTTATTGCCGGTTTTTAAATTGATGGTTAATATCTGAAAAAAAATAATAGTATCGTAATAAAAATCATAACAAAGAGGGACTTTTGAAAAATCAAACATATGATATTATCATTGTCGGTGGCGCTGTGATTGGAAGTTCCATTGCCTATTTTACAGCTTCAAATCCAACCTTTCAGGGAAAAATAGCGGTAATTGAAAAAGATCCTACTTACGCTCAATCTTCTACCAGCCTATCTGCCGGAGGAATTCGACAGCAGTTTTCAAATCCTGAAAATATTTTGATTTCAAAATTTGGTGTTCAGTTTTTAAAGAATATCAATAACTATTTAAAAGTGGATAATGATCCTGTCAATATAGATTTTGAAGAGAATGGTTATCTATTTTTGGCTTCAAAGAAAGGGATTCCGGTTTTAGAGAAAAATCATGCGACGCAAACATCGTTGGAGGCTGATGTTGAGATTCTAAATGCGGATCAGTTAAAAGAGAAATTTAACTGGTTGAATGTCGATGATCTGGCTGCAGGTTCTTTTGGTTACCCAAACTCGGGCTGGCTGGATGCGCATTGCTTAACCCTGGCTTTTAAAAATAAAGCTAAAAGTTTAGGTGTCACCTATATTGAGGATTCTGTCATCGATTTTAATTCCGATCACCATCAGGTTAAACAGGTTGTCCTGGAATCCGGTGCTGTTTTGAACGGCGGAAAAATAATAAATGCAGCTGGTGCTCAAGCCGCTAAAGTATCAAAAATGGCAGGTATCAATGATTTACCGGTTCATTCCCGAAAGCGATTTATCTTTTTGTTCAAATGCAATGATCAACTACCGGGTTGTCCGTTAGTAGTCGACCCCACCGGCGCTTATTTCAGGCCGGAAGGGCAAAATTTCATTTGCGGTATTTCACCCCCTGAAGATAATGATCCGGATTGTGAAGATTATTACATGGATTATTCAGTATTTGAGGATGAATTGTGGCCAATTTTAGCTGAAAGAGTACCAGTTTTTGAAACAATCAAACGAACATCTTCCTGGGCTGGTCATTATGCTTATAATGTTAAGGATCAAAATGCAATCATCGGTGCCCATCCTGAAAAAACCAACTTTTACTTTGCCAATGGATTTAGCGGCCACGGACTACAACAATCTCCCGCTGTTGGACGAGCTGTCTCTGAACTGATTAACTTCGGTAGTTATCAAACCATTGATTTGAATAATTTTCGATTTGAAAGATTTGCAGAAAATAAACTGGTAAAGGAAGTGAATATTGTTTAGTTTTTTGTAGATCAGATAGCCAGTCTGGTGTCATTTTTCAATGATGGCGAGGACTTGGGTAAACAAAGACAGTTAGTTTTATTCTGACGGTTACAATCGATTGTAAATTTGAATATTGGTATCGGTGTAGAAAAATTTCAGAATATCATCAAACCGATACCCGATATCCGCCATTTCTTTTGCTGCCCACTGGCATAAACCCACTCCATGACCGTTTCCGGTTCCCTGAAAGCTATATCCCTGTGGCGTCTGAATGGTATCAAACAATAAACTCTGAATATTACTATATCCCGCCAGTTTTCTGAATTGATTGGCTTCAACCCGAAAGGATTGTTTTCCATTGGAAAAAATGATACTGGCGACCCGATGAGATTTGGTCCTTTTTTCGATATATAGCGTATTTATCTTTTTAGCTGAAATCCCCGCTTTGGACGCAATCCGCCTTAACTCTTTATAGGTAAGAGAATGGTCCCAAAAATATCTTGGATCTTTTTGTCCGTAAGGGACAGATTTTACTTTTAAATAGGGTAGTGAAAACTGCCAGACGTTTGCCGGATCTTCAGTAACGCCTCCGCAATTCGAATGATAGTATGTCTGAGCAAGTTTTCCCCGATAATTTACCACAACACCTTTGGTGTTATCGATGGCGACTCTGGAGCGATGATCGCTAATATTTTCTCCTAAATAAACCTGGTCATTCTGACCTGCTGTGACATGCCAGGCTTTTTTAAGCCTTTGTTCTCGTTTAAACAGAGCAAACGTCCTGGAAATAATGGCCTGTGCCTGCACCACATCTAAATCCCAATCTGTGCTGATTTCAGCGTTTAAAACACCTTCTAGATATTTTTCAATAGGAATATGGTTAATCACATAAAAACCACCGTTATAAGGCTTTAATTCCAACCTACCCCGATATCTCCTGCCATCCTGTTTACCCTTGCGAATGACCATAATACTGTCATCACCACTGATCCAAATTGAGTTGGAAACTTTCCAACGATTATCAATTGAAATTTTTCCGGATCCGGCATAATTAAACCGAGCTCTAAAATCCCCCTGACTACTATGTTGGGGATTTTTGATTGTCATACCATAGTAGGATTTTAAATTGATGTAACTGGATGTTTTGAAGAGCAATACTTTAAGCGTAGGGTTCTCATAGGCAAAAACAGGTGTACTGATAATTAAGACAGTTGTGATCAAAAAGGCATATATTATATAAATAACATATAAATTAATTGTCAGGATCTTCAAGGCATACTCCTGTTTTGATTAGATACTATTATAATTTTTTTAGACTTCCCGAATACGGCATAATTTCTTTTTAATTGTATTTTCCAGTTACCCAGATCTTGAATGATCATTTTGTAAATATCTTTAATATTGGCTCTGGTGACTTCTGTTTGATCATGGTGAATTAAAAAACGATAGATTAATTCACGGGCGAATACAGGATTCAACATTTGCACAGCTTTAAAACTAAGATCTTGCGATTCATAAGTTTTTGGCGTAACAATTTGATTGAAATAACCCTTTAAATCGATTGCATCTTCATTTAGTGCCAGGAACTTTTCTTCAAAATTTCCACCGGAAGTTTCTTTTAATAAGGGAATGATTTTATTCCGTATTTTATTTCGGGTGTAGTTATCCTCAATGTTACTGGCATCTTCGCACCATTTTTGATTCCTGCTTTCAAGATAATTTTTTAATTCTGCCTTTGTGATTTGTAATAAAGGACGAATATAAGGTGGCATATGTAATTGAATGGCATTTAAGGTAAACAGTGATCCTCCTCGTAGTATTCTCCAAATTTGCGATTCGATTAGATCATCAAGTTGATGCGCGGTTGCAATCTTGTCAAAATCTAGTTCCCGGTTCATCCGTTCCAGGTTTTCATATCGCCAATTTCTGGCAAGATTCTGCATTCCTTTTTTATTTTCAAACTGTTTTGTTTTTATAATTGTAATAGGGGTATTGTTTTGTCCAGCCAGTTCTTTTAAAAATTCTACCTCCTGATTACTCTCTACTCTTAGACCATGGTGAAAATGTACCAGATGTAATTTTATATTTATCTTCTCTTTAAAATCATTCATTAACAGGTATAAACTCAGGGAGTCTATACCACCACTTAAACTGATTAATACCTGATCATTATTTTGAATGAGTTGATTTTCAGTCGAAAATTTAAAAATTCTGTAGGTAAATTTATCCATTTTTTTTAGTCAGGTAATTGTAATCGCATAATTGTGCTTATATTATTATCGGTATTCAATCGAAAAACTTAAGCTTTTTTCAAAATCAAAGCGATTCCCTCTCGTTAGGTTGAATATCCTGCCAATCAAAATTTGGATTATTTTCCTGAAATCTTTAGTGAATGAAAAGCCTTTGGACAAGGATTCATGATTGGCATATAGTAATATCAATTTTAGAGTACTGGTAAAATATCAGTTTTTATAAATAAAATTTTTGCAAAATTAAAAAAGATGAAAATTAAAATATGGAATGCATTTATTTTGGTTTTTATTTTTTGGATGATAGGATGTACCCCCATGATCAAAAAAAGCGTCGATCCTCTCATTGGAAAAATATATGAAAGTAGTAAACAACAGGAAGTATCCTATCAGATGTTGTTCAAAAAAATGCTGGATGCCAGGGTAATTTATCTGGGGGAAAATCATGAAAACGCTGATCATCATGCTATTCAACTCAGGATCTTAAAAGATCTGATTCAAGCCGGGAAGAAACCATTGATTGGGTTTGAATTTTTTTCTATCGATCAAACAGCTCATCTAATGTCTTTTGTTCAGATAAAACCGCATAATACTGATCCACAATCTATCGTTATTAAAGAAAAAGATCTGCGGGAAAAATTGGGTTGGCATGCCCATGGTGATCAGGCCTGGCAATATTACTATCAATTGATTGAACTTGCTTTAAAAAATAAATTGACAATTTTTGGCGCAGATTTACCAAAATGTATTGTTAAACGAATTGTCCGGGTGGGGGCAGAAAACTTAACCGGCATAGAAAACAATCTGCTTCAGCCGACCTTTTTTGATGATATGCCATATCAACAATTAATGTATTCAAAATTTAAAGCAGTACATTGTGGCTTTTCTACTCCGAAAATGTCCGAACGGATGTATCAGGCCTGGATTGCCAGAAATGATACAATGGCTTACTCCATTGTTTCCATGTTACCGGATGACGAAAACCGACCGCTTGTTATGATATTAGGCGCCGGTCATGTTCAACACAATATGGCTGTCTATGACAGAGTTGCATTCTATAACCCCGATTTAAATCAAATAAATTTGGGTTTGCAGGAGATAGCCACTAAACCGAGTGACGCCAAAAGCTATATGGCAAATACAGTCGTTGAAGACAAAACTTTTTTACCATCCCATGAATATTTTTGGTTTACAGATAGAAACAGCTATGAAGATCCCTGTGAAAAATTTAAAGGTATGTTGCAGGGAATGACAAAACCAACTGGGATGGGCGGCGGTTAGTGGATGAAGTTATTTTTTTAAGCATTTAAAAGTATATTAAAATAAGCAGGAATTTCGGTATTAAAAACCATCTTCTCTTTGGTGTCAGGATGTAAAATAGTCAGGGATGCCGCATGCAATGTAAGTCTTTTGATCCTCTTATCTATTTTTCCATACATTTTATCTCCGGCAACCGGAGTATCATTTTCCGAAAAATGCACCCGAATTTGGTTTTTTCTACCTGTCAGTAACTCTATTTCAAGTAAACTGAATTTCTTTGATTCTCTTAAAACTTTGTACCTGGTCCTGGCCAGCTTCCCTTTTTGAGGATCAGTTACAGAGTACATTTTATGCATTCGGTTTTCCGCCAGGTAAGAAGTAATGATACCTTCCTTGGCCTTCATCGTTCCCTGAATAACAACGTAGTACTTTTTATTAAAATTTTGCCATTCATCCTGCAAATATCGTTTGTTCGCTTCATTTTTAGCAAAAATAATAATACCGGAAGTGTCTTTATCCAAGCGATGCACGATAAATATCCGGTTTCTTGATTTTTGATTTCCTTTTCTGACGTAGGTATTTAAAAGAAAATAGGCAGTATTTTCTCTGACTTTCGCAGTACTTATCGTTAAAAGACCGCTGATTTTATCCACAACCAGAATATCCCGATCCTCATAAAGAATAGAGAGCCCCCTGGGCTGAAAGCGTTTTGGTGGGCTTTTAATTTTTTTCTGGTTTGGCGTCATGGCATTTTCGTTCGAACACAATTTATACTAATAAAAGATTCCAGTATTGATATGTTTGAAAATAACGGAAAAACAATGATTTCACTTATCGGCGCAAGCAATACAGCGGGTATTCGTTGCATCAAAGTTTAGCCGTCGAGGGTCTATCTCTTCACCACAAATAAAGCACTCTCCATATTCATCTGATTCAATACGACGCAGGGCGCCTTCGATCTTTTGGAGTTTTTGTTGACGGCGTCTGGCTTCTTCGAGTGCCATTTGCTGCAATTGCATGGCATCCATCCGGGAAAGCCGTCCAACTTTAGCCTGATCCAGTTCAACTGTTCCTTTTGATTCCCCGGATGATTGTTCTAATTCCAGAAGCTCCGACTGCATCTGAAACAATTTTATCTTGATTTGTGAGATCTCTTCGTCGTTCATTTGTGGCAACTATTTTGGATTTAATTAAAAGGTAGGTTATAGTGAATGGATCCATCAGGGCAATAATGACAGAAGTGTGAAGCGATATCAAGCCTATTGTCGATTCTATCCCGGTAGATAGCACGATGATCATATATGGATGAAGACTTATTTTGACATTTTCTTAAATGGGATGTTTTGGCTTTGGAAGTTAGACGACTTGAAAAATTGGCTGGATTATTGTAAAAGCCAGAGATAAATGATTCGATAAATCCAGTTTCTTTGATGCCTGTCATTATCAATGATACATGTAATTGAAATAGTTAATATTTTCCTGGAGTGGGGATTATGGCCCATCAGACCGCAAAAGATAAATACACTAAACTTGTCAATCGTCTCAATCTTTTTCCACAGGGAGCACCGCCATCTGATACTTTATTTAACATATTGCAAATTCTTTTGAGTCAAAGAGAAGCGGGACTCGTCTCCAAATTACCCATCAAGCCCTTTACTGCAAAGAAAGCCAGCCAGGTCTGGAGGCTGGACCTTGAGGAAACTCAAAAATACTTGGATGAGCTGGCCAGTCGGGCAATATTGGTGGATATGGAATATAAGGGAAATATTGAATATGTTCTACCACCGCCGATGGCTGGTTTTATAGAGTTCTCTATGATGAGAATTAGAAAGGATCTTGATCAGAAATTATTAGGGCAACTGTACTATCAATATATGAATGTTGAGGAAGATTTTATTAAAAGCCTGTTCACAGATGGGCAAACACAATTAGGCCGGATTTTTGTTCAGGAGGCTGTTTTATCTAACGAAAATGCACTACATGTTCTGGATTATGAACGGGCTTCAGAAGTGATTAAAACCTCTTCTAAAATTGGGATCAGCATGTGCTATTGTCGGCATAAAATGATGCATGTTGGAAAGGCTTGTGATGCTCCGATGGATATTTGCATGACCTTTAATACTACTGGTACGGCTTTGATTCAACATGGACATGCCAGGTTGGTTGATCAGAAAGAAGGGCTGGATCTTTTGCAACAAGCCTGGGAAAATAATTTGGTTCAGTTTGGAGAAAATAATAGGGAAGGGGTTAACTTTATTTGTAATTGTTGCTCATGTTGTTGTGAGGCAATGATTGCGGCTCAAAAGTTTGGTTTTCTACAACCGGTTCATACTTCAAATTTCCTGATCCAGAGTAATAGTGACACCTGTAAAGGTTGTGGTAAGTGTGCTAAATCCTGTCCGGTTGATGCTTTAACCCTTATTTCTGCGGATGATCCTCAAAAACCAAAGAAAAATAAAATCAGGATTGACGAAAATCTTTGCCTGGGTTGCGGTGTTTGTGTCAGGAATTGCCAGAATAAAGCCTTATCTCTAAAAAGTCGTCCGGAAAAAATATTGACCCCTTTAAATACAACCCACCGCACAGTTGTGATGGCTATTGAGAGAGGAAAATTACAACACCTGATTTTTGACAACCAGGTGTTGTGGTCCCATCGGATGTTGGCTTCCGTTTTAGGGGTGATATTAAAACTACCACCGATCAAACAGGTGATGGCAAGCCGTCAAATGAAATCAAAATATCTGGAGTCCCTAATCAGACAACAGGATTATTAATGTTTAACCGGAATCCATATTTCTTCCCTGGCCTTTGGATCAGTGGGACGATAATCTTCAGGTAATATTTCAAAATGTTCCCGATTATCTAACTGATAGTCAGATTGTGGGAACCAGTCCTCAAATATATACCGCACGGTTTCAGGAAAATCACTAGCCGGACCAATATGGACAAAAACGGCATATAAACCACCTTTTAAGGAGTATCCTTCCATACCATCGGGTAGAAAATCATCGTTAAATACCTCAACCACCGCCCATTTTTCAAAGCTGGTAGAGGGAGAAAAAATAAGTTCCTGGCCCGGCTCGAATATCTGCATAGAGATATATTCTGAAGTAGCCCTGTTTTGCACTTCACCCCTTCTGGGCATAAATGTTTTCCAAAGATCTGGTGTTTTATCATACGAAAATGACATTTTCATATGTAAGCCAACTAGTTTTTTAGGACCAATCGTTTCTATTCTCGATTCCATATAATTAAATTAGAGAAGGGACAATACTGATATGTTAGAATTATGATATCAAAGGCCACCAATAAATTGAAAGCCGAGATCCACCCGTGGGATCAAATTGGTTGGTAATAACCAATGGATCGATAAAGATTTATTTGATAATCTATGATTACCGAAGTTGTTACCATTTTTTAAATGTTACTTCTTTAATTTCATATGCAGTGTTTCCACCGTATAACGATATTAGTGCGGAACGGCATTCTTCAAAATCTGTAGTTTTCTGCAATGAACCCTTAAGATCGGTATCAGGGATGTCAAGCAAATAAGAATTTGCAACTCCTACCGACATAAATTGTAATATTTTGGTGTTATCAATCACAAAACCGACATAATTACCTTTAACAGGTGTTAACTCGAAAAATATTTTTAACGCTTCGTCCAAATTTACCTCAAGTGCGTCGTTCACCTTGATTTCAGTATTAGTACTAGCATCGTACATAAAATATTTTAATGGTTTTAGATTATTGATATTTTCCATAAATATATTTAACAAAATATTACAAGTTAGCTGTCTATCTCACACATTTTAATACAGACTTAAGTGTTTTTACAAGGTCTAGCAATTGAAAAATTAGAAAATAACTATTTGAAATTGTTAGATGAAATAGCATTAAGAACGAACACTGTAGATTTTACTGTAAGGTCATTGTAGTATTTTTTTTGAAATCAAAGAGAGGAGTAGCTTAACAAATCTTCAGCTATTTGTATTCATTGCGAGTAGGGTACTAATTGTCGGAGATGTTAATTATCAAAGCGAAGCCATTATCGCTAAGGAGATAAAAAGTCAATTGCAGTGTTTAGGATATCTGATGATGATAAGTCGGATTAGAAGCAGTGATTAGATAGTGGCTTCGGTTGTTTTGTATTTTATTAGGATTTAAAATATGTTACGACTTTAAAATAAGGTTATTTATCACTAATTAGTAACTGAACAGTAAGTGGGAAATTCGGGGACATGTACATTTTCAGATAAACGGGTATTGCTTGATACCAGGTTGTTACGAGGATCGTGAGACTTCGTAGCGATACCCCTAATTACCGGACTAATATTCAATAATGAATTTTCGTTCGAACACTAATTAGAAAATAAAAAATGACAATATTTAAAGATGACATTGTAAATGATGTCATGATAAAAAAAAAAGATCGAAATACTGTAAGAAACTGTGTGGAATCAATACTCAGAAATATTAAAAATACACTTGCATCAGATGATGGGGTAATGATTTCAGGATTTGGTGATTTCAAAATAGCGCATAAGAAAGCGCGAATTGGAAGAAATCCAAAAATGAAAATTTCTTATGAGATTTCAGAAAGGGAAATAGTGGTATTTAGCCTATCAAATATTTTACGAAAAGAGATGAATTCTAGTGCGTTTTAACCTAAACTATTAAAACATGGAAAGTTAGCCACTACGGTTCAGATATTTTTTAGCACTTTTCTGTTTGTAGCGGTTGTACACAGTTTAAGTTGAAGACACTATCGCCAATATCAGCTCTGTAGAGTGTGTTGATAGCATCAATTGGAATCAGAATCGAGCACAAGCGAATCGTTAATAATTTTGAGTCTTCTAATATTGAAAAACCTAAGATTAAACTGAAAATGGCATTTGATTATAAACATTAAGGAGTTACACTGACATGAGTATGATAGATACGATGACTGGAAATTTTAATATTCTTATTGTTGATGACAACCCAGCAAATGTAAAATTAGCAAGCATAATTATTCAAAAAGCCGGATACAATACTGCTTCAGCACCTGATGGAGAGACAGCACTTGAACTCACCAAAAAAAAATCATATGACCTCATCTTACTTGACATTATGATGCCAGGCATTGATGGACGTGAAGTATGTCAGCGTTTACAAGATGATCCTGCTCGAAAAAATATCCCCATTATATTTTTAACAGCTATTAGTGAATCAGCCGATATTGCAAAAGGATTGAAGTTAGGAGCTGTTGATTATGTCACAAAACCAATTGATAGTCTGGTTTTGATAGCGAGAGTTAATACCCATCTAGAGTTGAGCCATAAAAGAAAGCAACTGGAACAACAAGTAATTAATGATGAATTGACAGGGCTTTTAAATCGCCGTGGTTTTCTTAAGTCTTTAAAAGAGCATTTGAAATTTCATAAAAGGAAGAAACAAACAGCCGCTATATTGTTCATAGATCTGGATCAATTTAAAAATATTAATGACTCCATGGGACATGATGCTGGGGATGAACTTCTGAAGAAAGTGTCAGATATTCTAAACAAATCTGTTAGGGAAACAGATATTGTTGCCCGATTCGGCGGTGATGAATTTGTAATTGGATTATTGGATATTAGCGCTCCAGAGGATGCCGCAAATATCTCGAACAAGATAATAGACGAAATATCAAAACCTTTTGTTATTAATCAAATAGAGGTTTTTATAGGTGCTAGTATTGGCGTTACTTTTTATCCTAACGATACTGAACTGTTAACCGATTTATTAAAAAATGGCGATAACGCAATGTATCAAGCGAAAAAAACAGGAAAAAATCGCTATGTTTTTTATGAAAAGAAGATGGAAGAAAAAGCCAAACGCATACTATTTCTAAATACAAGTCTACACAACGCTTTAAAAAACAATGAATTTAAATTACTTTATCAACCACAGGTATTATCAGCCACAGGAGAGGTTTTCGGAGCAGAAGTGTTAATTAGATGGCAAAATCCTAAACAAGGTCTCATACCTCCATCAGAATTTATTCCACTCGCGGAGAAAAATGGATTGATTATACCTATCGGAGAATATGTTCTAAATGAAGCCTGCAGACAAACAAAATACTGGCATGATCTTGGTCATAAAAAAATTACAATCTCAGTGAATTTCTCAGTCAAACAGTTTCAACAGAGAAATATCGTTGACGTGATAAAAAGAACCATCAAAAAGCAAAGATTGGACCCTAAATTCCTAAATGTTGAAATTACAGAAAGCCTTTTAATGGTTGATGTAAAAAAGATGATCAAAAAATTACAAGAACTTAAAGACTTCGGGATAGAGTCTTCTATTGATGATTTTGGTACCGGGTATTCTTCCCTGAAATATTTACAACAATTTCCAGTCGCGCATCTTAAGATTGATAAGGCTTTTGTTGACAAAGTAGTTGAAAATTCAACGATAGCCTCTGCTATCATTAACCTGGGTAAAAATTTAGACCTACATGTCATCGCAGAGGGCATTGAAGATCAAAAACAAAATGAAAAGCTGATAGAATTAGGATGCCATCAGGCTCAAGGCTACTTGTTTGGAAAGCCTTTGATGGTTGATGATTTTGAGAATTTGCTGGGAAGTAATGGCAGGAAAAATGAAAAATAATTTTGGCTGCCTTTACCTGTATGCTGAGCACTGAATTGCGAACTGGTGTAGCAAGAACGAAGCATATTATTAATTTTACCCCTCATTCTTTGCTCAAAGTATCGCAAATTCAGTGTTCAGGGAACAGTAAATTCAACACTTAGGAAAGAGGGAATTTTACAAAAATAATGCAAATTGAAAGGATCACGTTCCATCTCTATGATTTCTACCTGTTCAAACCCGGCTTTTTTTAGGAGAGATTCTGCTTTTTCCTGCCCCCACATCATTCCCAGGCCGGTGCCATTGTTATTCAATCCCACAGGCATGCAATGCATGAGGCTGACAGCATATAAAAAAGGTGCTAATGGGTGGTTTATATTATCTGTCTGATTTGATCCGGCTTTGATATCAACCATTGAAAACATACCACCTGGTACCAGCATTGCCCGGATTCCCTTGAGAACCTCCAAAGGATAGCTTTGGTCATGGATGGCATCAAAGGCGCAAATATAATTAAATAGTCCAAAAAATTCTTCTTTCTGAATAATTTTTGCGGCATCCAGAACCAGATAATTTGCATTAGAAAGGTTCATCTCTTGTGCGGCTTTCCTGGCTTCTATAATGGCTGCTTCATGATTGTCGATTCCAGTAAATATACTATTAGGAAATGTTTCCGCCATCAAATTTAAGGCCACACCCTGACCACAACCCAAATCACATACTTTAATCCCCTCGTGAAGACAGTTAAGTAGCTGCCCATTTTCAACAGATGGAAGGAAATCATTGATCAATACCTTCTTGTGCTTTGCATCAGATGTCTCAGCCATGAATTGTTGGAAATCCGGATATTTTGAGAAGGGGACCCCCTCACCGGTTTTAAAACCCTCGTTAACTGATTCCATTGCACAAGCTGTCAGTAAAGGAATTTCCTGGGTGTAGACGCCCATATTATTACTTTCAGATTTACGTGTTAAATAAAGAGCATGTTCAGAAGGTAGCAAGTAAATATCTTCTTCATTCGGGTTAGTGGAAATTTCAATGATTTTGCCACTTACCATTACTCCCAGCCATTCCTTGAGATAACGAGCATTGAGTTTTGAAGCTGAAGCTATTTCTTTAATAGTTACTGGTTTGTTCAGGTCTTCAAGAATATCGAAAATCCGATTTTTATAGCCGATAGCAATGGCAAGGTTTAAAGCACCATAGTTAAGAATTTCATTTAGTTTTCCGGCAAATTCACTCATCTTTTGGTCTCTCTGTATTAATTCAAATCCGTAAATTTCAAGGGTGTGCCTTTTACTATTTCAGGATCGCTACTATTTTTGCAAACAAAAATTATTTGTGTGATATGACCAAGGTCATTTATGTCGTAAAATTTAAAATTTATTCATTTCCACAGAACTTGGTACTTAACTGATAAAAATAAATTAATATGCTTTAGAATGAAATCTATTGAGTGATGCTTATTTAACATCCGATTTGTTTTTCAACGATACCCAACCGAAGAGAGGTCCCAGCGCAAGTGGTAAAAAAGCGAATCGGATGCCAAAGTATTCAATCCAAAAGGCTAACAATTCAATCGTAACAATCGTAATTAAAAAGCCAATACAATTAACGATAGTAAGTGCCGAGCCAACATACGCCCTGGGTGCGAATTTAGCGTTCAGGGAAGAAAGCTGTGGTGAATCTCCAGTAATCGCAATACCCCAGACCATCGTTAAAAACAAGGCAAGATAAATCGGAAGCTGATTTAAAAAAGGGGAAACGAGACAAAACAGACCTGAAGCAAAAAGTGCCCAAAGCGCAACCTGTCGACTCCCTATTTTCAGAGACCAAATACCTCCCATCGAGCAACCTAAAAAGCCGGCGACAAAAAAGGCAAAAGACCAGATTTCAACCTGTTCGGGTACTAAAGTATAAAACAGCAAAGGAATAAAAGCCCAAACAGCGTAGAGCTCCCACATATGACCAAAGTATCCAAAAGTGGCTGCCCGAAATCCTCGATGTCGAAAGACCTCCTTAATAACACCGGCGTCAAATTTTGAACCTTTAGGAAGATGCGGGCCATCTCCTACCAGTAATAATTGAATGAATCCTCCTGCAATACACAGTATCGACGTACTTTGTAAAATGATTTGAGCATTGCCCTGCCAATCGATGATTTTTATTAAATATGGAAGCCCGGTAGCTAAAACTAATGCACCCACTAGCCAACCCAGTACTTTACCGATGGTTTCAGGATACCAGGAAACAGCAATTTTCATCCCGACTGGATAGATCCCGGATAAAGTTATGCCACAAAGCATTCTGGAGATTAGTAATAGCCATTCATGTTCACCCAAATAAATTCCCGAATAGTTAAAAAAAGCACCCAATAGCGAACAGGTAAAAAACACTTTAACCGGTGAAAATCGATCAGAAATATTTAAAAAAGCGAAAAATAATGTCCCGAAAATGAAACCAAATTGCACCGCACTCAATAGAAACTCCTGGTTTGCATAGGTGACATTACCAGCAAACCAGATAGACCCTGAAAAAAACTGGGATAAGACTATAAAAATCAGGTGCATGTTCTGATCGCTTAATAAAATGGAAACCAAAAAGTAGGTGATATCAAACAAGTTGATTCAGTTCGTACCTAAAAATTGATATTCTGACTACAATCAAATGATCTTATAAGATTCAATCAAACCATCCAAAATGATTGAGAATAAAACCTAATAGATATAAATTTATCCGATTTAAATAGTTTGTATTGCTCTTCGTTGAATATTCTCTTAAGATTTCCCTACCCTAGCGATCAACAAAGAAATTGAAGATTACCATAATAAAAATATACAACGGAGATTTCCTGATGAAAAGTAAACCCGCCATTGCACCTCTTTATTTATCAGCTACCTATAAATTTGAAAACTCGGATGATTTAATTGATGTGGTACAAAATCAAAGTGGTTATATCTATTCGCGATGGGATAATCCATCTGTGGTAGAAGTGGAAGAAGTGATGGCTGAAATGGAAGGCTATGAAAAGGCTTTGGGTTTTTCCTCCGGAATGGCAGCCATCAGTTCCGCCGTATTGTCCCAGGTAAAAGCTGGCAGTAGAATCGTAAGTACCCAGGAAATATACGGTGCTACCTATGAATTAATGAATGACTTGCTTCCCACCTTAAATATAGATACAGTGCTGATCAACTGCAATGATGTAGATCGCTTGTTAAATGAGATTGATAAAGGATTAGATATTTTATATCTTGAAACACCTACAAATCCTTTGCTTAGGGTAGTTGATGTACAAATGCTAGCTGAAGCAGCCCATAAGAAAGGTGCGATTGTTATATTGGATGGTACTTTCGCTTCTCCGGTTAATCAACGTCCGGTCGATTTGGGCGTAGACATCCTGATCCATAGTGCGACTAAATTCCTGGGGGGGCATCATGATATTTTAGCAGGTATTGTATGTTGTAATAAATCCTTTTATCATAGTATCTGGACCCATCGGAAGATTCTGGGAGGTACCATGGACCCCATGACAGCCTTTTTACTGAGACGTGGGCTTCGAACCCTAGAACTCCGGGTCCAGCGGCAAAATGAAACAGCAATGGCAGTAGCTAAATATCTGGACCAACATGAAAAAATTCAAAAAACCTATTATCCCGGTTTAACCTCCCATCCTGACCATGAAATTGCAAAACGACAAATGAGCGGATTTGGTGGAATGGTTAGTTTCGATATTGCCGGCGATTTTGAACAAACCAAAGGATTTATGGATCGATTAAAAACGATTGCACTTGCTACTAGTTTAGGAGGTATCACTAGTCTGGCCAATCAGCCGATCACCAATACTCATGTGGCACTTAGTCCTGAAAACCGTATTAAAGCTGGTGTCAGTGAAAATTTAGTGAGACTATCTGTGGGAATTGAAAAGCAGGAAGATCTAATTGAGGATTTAAAACAAGCACTTGAACAGGTGTAAATAAATGTTCTGATTGTTATAACAATTCTCAATTAAGTTGCCCCTATCAGTTTGCTGAAGGAAACTTAAAAGTATGCTGAAGGAAGTCGAAGTATCGCAAATTCAGTGCTTAGGGGACAGTAAATTCAGTCGCTATTTTATCCAGATTTTAAACAAAGTGAAACACTCAGGTGAAGGAAAAAGCTAATTGATAATTTTTTTGATTAAATCTGTGAACATTTTATAAGCATCTGCGTCATAATTAATGGATCTTTTGTTCATGAAACCATGATTATAAACGGTCATCTCGCAATAAACATTTTCCTTTTTAGAAATTTTTGAGAACAATTCCTCAATTGAAAAATGCTTCTCCGATTTTGGGAAAATCAGGTTGATAAAAAAAGAGGGATTGATGTCAACCATATCTCTTATTTTTGAACCATAAAAACAGAAAACATTTTTGATGCTGATGGGATAATCAAACTCCGATATTTTCCAAATGGCCGAAGCGCCGACACTAAAACCGATTAAATCAATACTGTCTTCTGCTTTTGAAATAGCTTTTATTACTTTTTCTGAAAGTAACTCCAGACTGCAATTTTCTTGAAAGGAATTATACGCTTCCTGTTCATCCTTAAAATTGTTCATCACTCCATCATATGGATCAATAATTCGGATGCTTTGATACATTTTTTTGAAATTATCGACAAAGCTTATTAGCTCCTTAGTCTTACCAAAAATATCAGATACAATGATGAGATGCATTACTTTCCTATCTTTATTATTTAGTTTACTTCTATATTTTTTATAGCGCCTGGTGCAATAATTTGTTGTGTGATCAATGATTGTTTGGAGGTTAGTTAACTTGGGTTGAATTTAAACATCTCATAGTCCATTTGTACTGATTTTAAATCAACATCCTTAATATCTTTTTCACTGTTAGATATGACAAAAGGATAAAATAGTGGGTATGGAGAAAATCTACCTAATTTTTTATATTTACTGTTTGAATTAATGTCATTTGGTTACCCCACCTTCTTTAACTTTCTGATAAAGAGTAAAGTTGGTAGTTTTTATATCAATCACTGAACCGGTTTTTTGCTTCAGCAAAAAACCAAGTCAAGTGACTGGTTAACTCTTTTTCAAATCGACCAGGGGTTTTTTATAGGAAGATCACTTGCCTCAAAATTACTAACATTTCTTGTTACTAAAACAAGGTTATGGGTATAGGCAATAGCTGCGATTAAACCGTCAATAGAAGGCATTGCTATTCCGTTTTTTTCCGCTTTTCCTTGAATGATGCCCCAGTTCTCAGCAACTGTTAAATCAATTGAGAAAATTCGATTTTGATAATCTTCAAGTAATAGATTAAGCCAATTTATAAGTAAATCTTTACGTTTGGAATCAGGAAGCTTTGTTAAATCTTTTCGTATTTCACCCACCGTTATAACACTAAGGTATAATCTTTCTGTTGGAGTGGCATGTAACCAAGCTACTACATTGCCATTTGGGGTAACTTTAACAAGTTCTGATATGACGCATGTATCTAATAAATAGTTCAAAATTCAATACTCCTGGGAAGATCTTTATTTCTTTCAATTTCAAAATCAATTTCAAGTTTGGGACAATTGAGTAAAAAATCTTTGAAAGATGGTTTGTTTGAAACCAATTCTTCATAATCCTCAACTGAGACAACAACAACTGCTTTCTGACCCCTTCTTGTAACAAACTGAGGACCAAGTTTTAAGGCATCCTCAACGATTTTGCTAAACTTTGCTTTAGCATCTTGTAGTTTCCATGTCGTTTCCATTTTTCTTCTCCAAAATATATTATACTAGTCAGACTAGTCTGTTGCTATGTTTGTGTCAAGGAAAAGAAAATGGTGTTTTATGAATCAATTCCTTTGCTAATTCAATACTAAAGTTTATATCATTCTCTCCAAAATCAGCTTTCTTTTTTGTTTTATTTTCATAAATCCTGATAAACTCCTGACCGGTATTTTTTATAAAACTTTTTACCGAAGTAATCCCAACATCATATATAATTCTTGCGAAAACCGGACCGACGCCATATAACCTTGCTAAATCTGAAAGTGAAGCCAATTCAGATAATTTGCCTACAGAAACACCGGATGTTTGAGAAATTTGATTGATTGCGCCACTAATATTAACTTCGTTGAAAAATTGTTTTGTGTTTCTAATCCCCATTTTTTCAAGAGCGTCAATGGTTGTCGTATCGATTCCGGGGAAATTCCTCAGTTGAATGGGTTTAGGAAGATAACTGCTTGCTTCCCGCTTTAGGATCGTCAAATATTCAACAGATAAATCAGTTTTTCTTGAAAAATCCTCGATTTTTTGTTTTGTTTTTAATTCTTCAATGAGCGCTTTTAAGGTTTTAACTCCATTGAGATCTAATAGTCTAAACCTTTCCTCTATGGCTTCTTTGAGAATGATTCTACTTGGAATCATGTTCCTATTAATAAGGCTTTCTTTAAACTTTTGTAAACTGTATTTTTCTAAATTAAGATAGTATTGTTTTTTCATATTAGATTAGTTTTGATGATACATAGCACTTACATCACGGGGTAAAAAACGGTCCGGTAATTGATGATGTTAAAGGTTTTGACTTATTTGTGTCATGCGCATAGCATATACGCATACCTTATAAAACAGGAATTAGAAATGGAAAATATATATAATAAAAGAGCCCCCAAAAAGGCAACAAACCTAAGTATTAACAGCGATTTACTTAAAAAAGCTCGAAATTTAAATATAAACCTTTCTTCTACTTTTGAAAACGCTTTAGTCGAAATAGTCAGGAAAAAGCAAGAAGAAAAATGGAAACAAGCAAATGCCGAGGCTATTAATACTTATAATGAATTCGTTGAAGAAAATGGTGTTTTTAGCCAAAATATCAGGAGTTTCTAATGAGTCAGTTTACCGTCTATAAAAACCCAAATCCTGATAGTAAGTCATCATACCCATATCTTCTCTGTGTTCAAAATGATCTACTAAGCAATTTAAACACAAGGGTAATTGTACCTTTGTGCTTTGCTAGCGCTATAAATAAAAAACAAATTAGTAATGTATCTCCTATTTTTAATATTAGAGGCAGAAACTGTGTAATGTTGACACCCCAACTAGCTGCAATTCCTTTGTCTGATATTGGTTCTACAGTTGCTAATCTTTCTGAATTTCGATATGAAATTCTTTCTGCATTAGATTTCTTGATTACCGGTTTTTAGACTCTTAAAACCGGTCGAAACCATCATACCCAGAGCGATACAGGAGCGTCGGATGTGGTCTGTCTTCAGCCATTTGTCAATTGGCATGTTTCGCCAGTATTGAAGTTATAAATGATGACCATATTTCATCTGGCTGCCATATAGACTTCATTGGAGTAAATGCCGTTTCTTTTGACTTACCTTCTTTGATTAAATAATACAGCCCTAAAAACGCAGTTACTCGCATGTTTGCCGCACAGTGAAGGTGAATCTTTTTATTTTTATTGGACGCCATTGCGTTAAAAAAGAACTTTAAATCATTTTCAGAAGGAGCATCAAATTGCACCGGAATGTGAATATAAGTCATTCCAAGTGATTCAACAAATCTGGTTTCATTGGGTAATGAGTACCGAGGATCATCGTGAAGCGCAAGATTAACAATGACTTCGTAACCTTGATTCGCAAGCGCTGATAGTTGGGCCTCAGTTGGTTGACCTGAAGTAGAAAGCATAGGTTCAACTGAAAGAAAATTGAAAATATCGGTTATCGTATCCATTTCTTATAAATGACCGTTAATTAGTGTCTGAACGAAAAGTAAGTAATTTAGGGACAGGTACAATTTGTAAAAAACACCTTAAAAATTAAATACCAAGTTGTTACGAGGATCGTGAGACTTCGTAGCGATACCCCTCATTA
>JABHWU010000009.1 GCA_018657625.1 Deltaproteobacteria bacterium
TAAAAAAAATGATATTTCGGAAAGTTTTGTTCAGGACAATCATTCCGAATCATCAAAAGGTGTTTTGCGTGGATTACATTACCAAATCAATCCCAAAGCACAGGGGAAATTGATTCGATGCATCCGGGGTGAAATTTTTGATGTTGCCATTGATATTAGAAAGTCATCACCAAATTTTGGTAAATGGATGGGTGATATTCTAAGCGCAGATAATAAAAAAATGTTCTATATCCCAGTAGGGTTTGCCCATGGATTTCTAACACTTAGTGATGTGGCTGAAATCACTTATAAGACGACGGCAGAATACCATCCGGATTATGAAAAAGGTATTCGCTGGGATGACCCTGATATTAACATAGATTGGTTTCGAGTTTCAGGAAATCAGGGGAATCAGGGGAATCAGGGGACACGTAACAAGTACATGTCCCCTGATTTCCCTGATTTCGATATACATTTGTCAGATCGGGATCTACAACTACCTTTTTTGAAAAATGTGGAGGTGTTTGAATGATCTGGTTAGTAGGGGCAAATGGAATGCTGGGAGCTGATATCAGGGATGGTCTGAAATCCCGGAAAATACCTTTTTTTGCATCAGATATCAATGTTGATATCACTAGTATGCAGAAAATTGATGAATTTATTTCCGGAAGAGCTATCAAATGGATCATTAATTGTGCGGCCTACACAGCTGTTGATAAAGCAGAAACGGAACCACAAGACGCACAGCATTTAAATGTAAAAGGGGTAAAAAACTTAGCAAAAGCGGCAAAACTAACCGGAGCAAAACTGATCCAATTCTCAACGGATTATGTGTTTGATGGAGAGAAAAAATGTCCTTATGGGGAAGAAGATCCGGTTTCTCCTACTTCTGTTTACGGGAAAACAAAGTTGGCAGGAGAAGTTGAAATTCGGAAACACCTGGACCAATATTATATCATTCGAATTAGTTGGTTATATGGTATCCATGGTCAGAACTTCGTAAAAACCATGTTAAGGTTATTTGATGAAAAAACAGAACTAGGTATCATCAACGATCAAATTGGTGGACCAACCTATACCAAACAATTAGCCAGTAATATTATAAAGCTATTAAAAGCTAAGGAGAAACCTTATGGTATTTACCACTATTCTGACGAGGGATCAATCTCCTGGTATGATTTTGCCTTGGAAATTAAAAAGATAGCACAGGAAAACGGTTTGTTAGCAAAAGACCCCAGAATCAATCCCATCACTACCGATATGTATCCTTTGCCTGCTAAAAGGCCTGAAAATTCCTGTTTTAACAAGCAGAAGGTCATTAATTTATTGGGATTTGAAATCAAGGATTGGAAAGTGAATTTAAAAGCATATTTGAAAGAAATGTTTCAAACAAAAAATTTAAAAAAATGAGCAAAGCATTGTTATCCACTGTTCTCAAATTATTACACATCATTCAACAAATAAATAGATTGATATGAATACAGTTAGATCATTTTCAAATATTTTAGTAACGGGTGGTGCTGGGTTTATCGGTTCGAACTTTATCCGATATTTGTTTGATCAGCCAGATTTTAAAGGAAACATCATCAATCTGGATAAACTAACCTATGCCGGAAACCTGGAAAGTCTCAAAGACATTACCGAACAATATGAAGGAAACAAATATTTTTTTGAAAAAACTGATATTAGTGATAAAGCAGCACTTGATATATGTTTTAAAAAATATAAAATTGATTGTGTGGTTCATTTTGCGGCAGAGTCCCATGTGGATCGTTCCATCACTGGGCCCTCAGAATTCATTAATACGAATATAGTCGGTACCTTTAACCTGCTTGAAATTGCCAGGAAGCATTGGCTGAATAAAGAGAGAAATATTGATCAATCCTATCTTTTTCATCACGTTAGTACAGATGAAGTCTACGGTTCTCTAGGTGATTCGGGATTATTTCTGGAAACAACACCGTACGATCCCAGAAGCCCTTATTCAGCCTCAAAAGCATCATCAGATCATATTGTCAGTGCTTATTATCATACCTATGGGTTACCGATAACGATTTCTAATTGTTCCAACAACTATGGGGCTTATCAATTTCCGGAAAAGCTAATTCCTGTAATGATATTAAACATCCTGGAACAGAAAGCTTTACCGGTCTATGGTAATGGTGAAAATATCAGGGATTGGCTATTTGTGGACGACCATTGTAGTGGTATTTGGGCGGTTGTTTCAAAAGGAAAACTAGGAGAAACCTACAACATCGGTGGTGATAATGAGTGGACTAATATTAAGCTGGTGAATCGTCTATGCGAAATTTTAGCGGATCGAAAAAATAGGGACAAAGATGATTGCAAAAAACTGATTACTTATATAAAAGATCGCCCCGGACATGATTTAAGATATGCCATTGATTGTGAAAAAATCAAAAAAGAGCTGAGTTGGAAACAATCTCTAACTTTTTCTGTTGGATTGGAGAAGACCGTTGATTGGTATTTGGATAATCTGGAGTGGGTGAAACATATTCAAAGTGGTGAATACCAGAAATGGATGAACCAAAATTATAACATGCGTTAACCTCTGCCGCTTCAAAACTTGTGATATATTTTTTGTATAAAGATCTAAAAGCTGAAAGTGGACCATATCTTTTTCTACCATTAATTGGCTCAAATTATATCCTTTGTTAGTTTTATTATTTAGTATCAGAACGAAAAGTAGGTAATTTGGGGACATATACAATTTTTAGTAAAGGCTTAAACAATTAAATACTCAATAGTTACGAGGATCGTGAGGCTTCGCAGCGATACCCCCAATTACCGGTTTGATATCCAATAATGGCATTTTCGTTCGAACACTATTTACAAAATATAACACTTGAAATCAGGTGGAAGGCAAATTTGAAAAATAATTAATATTCTGCCCTCCTTATGGGGACATTTAGCACTTTAAAAAAGCATAAATTAGTGTCTGAAAATTTGGTCGTGGATTTTGGACAAAACAACTGCTTGAAAAAATAATGCTAAACTGTTATGTTTCCAAAAGCTTGAATCCTTTAAAATGATCAGGATATTTGATTGTTAATGATTTCAAAGAATTCTTTTAATTAATTATAAATGTTTCTAAAACAGGAATAGATCTTCTTGCAAACCTATTTATCATTAGAATCCAATGAAAAATAAGATCCGTCTTTTTTTTATAGCCACTTCAATTTTATTATTGCTTCCAATTACCAATACTTTCGGTCTTGACGTAGGGGATAAAGCTCCTAACTTAATTGGTTATAACGCAATAGATGATTCACGGTTCAATCTTTATCATTTAATGATTAAAATGACTTTTAAAAAAGATGAAAACGGAGCTTTAGCTAAAAAAGACGGAAAATTTGTTAAGGAGTTTACAAAATTTGTTCTCGTACTCAACTTCTATTCAAAAACCTGTATTCCGTGTCTCAAAGAGATTCCTACTTATAATAAAGTCGCCTCCAGGTTCAAAGGGAAAAAAGTGCGATTCCTTTACATAAATGTCGATCCAAATCCGACGAAACAACAAATTGAAAAACTAATAAATCAATACAACATATCAATTCCCATAATGATGGTGAATCAAAAGGAAGCCTTTCGAAAGTATAATGCCGACACCCTTCCTCGCCTATTTATCATCGATAAAAAAAAGCGTGTTAACAAAATTATTTCGGGATTTAGTGAACATTTGGAAGCTGAAATTGTCGAAACATTAAATGAGTTATTATAAATATATAGGAATAATATGGGTTTAAAACCAAACAGCAATCTGTATTGCTTAAAATCATCATTATCAAGCTTAGTCTACCTAATAACCATCTTATTTGTAATTTTTGGATTATTAGGTCCATTTATAGTAACCGCAGAACCAATGGATGACGCCATATTGAAAGCTGTGATTGAGCTGCAGAATAATGGACTGGAGAGAGAAGGAAAATTTGAAATGGTGATAAAGATTTCCAATGCTCATTCCGGGAAATATGATAAAGATGCCCGAGTGATAAAAAGTACGCTTTTCACAACACTTCAGGCTGAA
>JABHWU010000046.1 GCA_018657625.1 Deltaproteobacteria bacterium
TGACCAATAGCATATGAACCATATAGATATATACGTTCTGGATTAGCGTGCTTTAAAATGATTCCCTTTACGTCCCTGATCAATCTATTGGCATTGCTATTCATGCGGTTACCTGGCTAAATATTCATAAAAGATAACAATGGCTTTTTAAAATGTGTTTTAAGGTGAAATTGAATTGTCGGTAACAGAAGATAATTCTAATTTGGGCAAGCTTCGCCATTTAACGTTCAGTAGTTGAACAATAATAGGATTATTGAATAAAGCTTGTCAAATAAAATGTTCATCGTTTGAACAGCCTTTGAATTTGGAATGAAATGTAGTCCTTAAAAAGGTTCCAGGTCTTCTGAAGGAATGTGAATGGAAACAGACCCGGGGACAGATTCGATCCCTAATTTGATGTGGTTTTTGTTAACATCGTCAATATAGCCAGTCAAACCTTCTAAAGGGCCACTAATTACTTTAACTTTCATGCCCGTGGCGAATTTCTGAGATGAGAAGATTTCGCCCTCATACTCTTTCAGCTTTTCAATATTTGCGATTTGATCATCGGGAATGGGGACTGGACCGTCACTGTTTTTAATTATTTCAACGACACCGAGTAACTTAAGAATTTCCACATGGAGGTGCCTATTTAATTCAAGATTGATAAACATATATCCAGGGAAAAAAGATTTGGTCAGGATGACCTTCTTTTTTTTGCTTTTTTCACAATAGGTGAGATGCAAGTATTTAGTATTTTTACCGGCTAGTCCTTTTTGAACAACTTCCTCATGTCGATATCGAACCCGGATGGCATACCAATGAGGACCGTTAACATATTGCATTGTGAGAGTTTATTTGTGATTGGTTTGGTTCTTTTAACTTCATACCCTTAGTGTTGCACCAGGAAAAAATTTAATTAACGAATATTCCAAAAAATATATTTTCAAAATTTATATTTATCCAGCGAGCAGAAGATTGCTGAGAGGTTTAAATATCTGCAGGCTGATACTTCGTTTAAGATCGCTCACCATCTGTTTTTTGGTAAAACTGACTACATTTGAATTCCAAATCTTTGCTCACAAAATCTGATCACAGTAATATAGATGTTCATCAACTGTTGACTGGTGTTGAAAATAGAGACAATACTGTTCACAACTTCTTTAACATTTGAAGAGTATTCGTGAGCAATTTGATTTCTAATTTCTCTCAATTGAAGCCATTCGTTTTTGTCGACAATATCTAATTCCTCCATTCGGTTCAAAATGTCGATGAATGTCTTTTTTTTGACTTCTTCCCCTGCCATTCGAAGAATAAAGGGGAAAATTTTTTCCCCCATAGAATCCTGTAGTTTGGAAAATCGGAATATCAATTGATCTATAAAACTCATGTCAATATCGTTGATATTTAAATATTTTTCTTTCGTAAGAGGCATTTGATCTGTCAAATGTTGCCGGGCAACTTGTATTTTTTGATGATGTTTGCCACATTCAAAAAGATTTTCACGAAAAATATTTTTGAGGTCATCATTCATAATTCAATACCATTTCTCAATGCTTCTTTCTCAATTTGTCTGGAAGGGTCCTCGGCTATGACAACGTCAATTTTCTGATCACCAATTTTGGATTTGATTTCGACTAAAAAGCTGATTTTTCTTTCCACCAGTGTATTGGTTGAGTTTGTTTGGATGTATAAATCAATGTCTCCACCTTTTAGTTGATCATTTACGCGACTTCCGAAAAGATGAACCCTGGAACCTTCTTCAAAATGATTAGAAACAGACTCTTTTATTGATTTTACTTCAAACGGGGTCAGTCTCATGAATCAAAGAATAGTAGGTAATTTTATATTTAAACGCAAATAAACAGGCAACACTAGACTAGATATCAATTTGATGATTGGTGGCTGACCAAACAGCATGCAAGACCCCATTACAAATTTTAGTAGCTTGTTCTCCTACTAGAGACTTACAGAGTTCAATGGCTTCATTTAAGATAACTTTGCCGTCTGTTTTTTGGTAAAACAGAATTTCTCCGATAGATATTCTTAAAATAGAGTTTAAAACGGGTGAAATCCTGTTTTGTTTCCAGTTTTTTAAATTTTTCTGGATCATTTCATCAATGACAACGAGGTTATTCCAGGCTATTTCTACTAACTCATTGGCAAATTCATCAACACCTTTACCCTGATGTGAGTCTGGATGAATGAAGTGTTCCATTTCATTGGAGTCGTCCAATCTATCGCGGCTGTAGATAAGCATAACAGCTAGTTCTCTGGATTTTCTTCTAGATATTCCGGGCATAGATTTATCTAAGTGAAAACTTATCGACAAGTTCATTCATTAATCGGATGTAGGCAGTAGCTCCGATTGAATTTAGCTGATAGGTGATTACCGATTTACCTAGGGCACTGGCCTCAATAATCGCTTCATTTCTGGGAATTATGGTATCAAAGATAGAATCTGAGAGTGCTTTGTAAACCTGCTGACTGACTTTTCGGTGCACTTCAATATCACGATCGTACATGGTCAGCAAAATACCTGCTAGTCTAAGATCTTTGCCGGTTAAACGTTGCTGTAATTCCGTAAACGATATCAGGAAGCGTTTTAGTGATTTAATGGCAAGGCTTTCACATTGCAAAGGAAGAACAATCAGGTCAGAACAGTAAATAGCGTTAACTGCCATATTGTTGGTGGAAGCTGGTGCATCCAATATAATGAAATCGTATTGATTTAGAATGGGTTGCAGCCGCTTTTGAAGGACTGTCTCATCACTGGCCAATTTAAAAACCTTCTTTTCACTTTTAATAGACTCAATGTTTGAGAAGATAAAACTTAAATTGTCCTGCTCGGTTTGCTCGGTTAAATCACTAATCGGAACATCCGGTTCTAAAAACAGCTCCTTAGTTCCTAACGATATTCGTTTTTTAATACCCATTGAAAATTTAACCGAACTTTGGGGGTCTAAATCGACCAATAGTACGGAATATCCTCCAAAAGCAAAAGCAGTGGCTAAATTAACAGCACTGGTAGTTTTACCGACACCTCCTTTTTGGCTAACGAACGAAATTATTGTTGACATTAGGTTTCCGTTTTAGGCGTATTAAGTTTTTAAAACCGCTATTTTCCTGAACTTCAAAATTAATTTTGTATTGATAACCGCATTATCATATATTCATATGGTTAATCAGTCAAATTAAGACTCAACTAATTGAATTATTCTTTAAATTCCTGAAGAAAATTATATGTATAAAGTAAAATGAGTCATTTGTTAAAAAAATAATAAGAAGTTTTACACAAATTACTTAATTTATTGACTTTTCGCTATTTAAAATTGATCAGACGATTAAATCCTGATGCCAATGCTTCCAAAAATGCTGGAGAATGGCTAATATTATTCCATTTGAATTCTTTATCGACAAAGTCACTAATCACAAATAGTGGATTTAGGCTTAATTTATAAAGTGTGGTGATGAAAAACAAAGGGGCGATTTCCATATCGATAAGTGCGATATTCTGTTCTCTATAAATTTGCACTTTTTCTTTAGTTAATTGGTAAAAACTATTGGCAGACACGATTTGGTAATCCTTTTCCGTCTTTTTTTGATTTTCAAGCTGTAGTGTCGTTGAGATACTACCATAATCTTTTGAAATTCCGGTCTGATCAAATACAACGGAAATTCTACTAATGAGACTGGGTTGTTCTTCACTATCACTCAACCAACCAGCACTACCAAAGGTAAAAAAATGTTTACCACCACTTTCGATAGCATTTTCCAGAGTAATGACCGCTAAAGGAGCACCAATGCAACCACCGATAGCTGTGTAACTTTTACCTTTATGCTGAAAATTATATTTTTTTGATGGCCCAAATGATTTAATCTTAGTTGCTGAACAATAATCCCTAAACATGAAAAAATGATTTAAGTTAAAAAACAGGATAACATTTTCATTGATCTTAGGCAGCGGAAAATCTGAAGGACTAATGATTCTCTTAATTGACATATTTTTTTTGTAAAATGCTCACTTTTTGAAATAAAAAAATTCGAAGGAAACATTCATATTTTTTCAAAATAGATGAATCATTTCTTTTTGAATACTCAAAAAAAATAGCTTTTCGATTGATCAAA
>JABHWU010000003.1 GCA_018657625.1 Deltaproteobacteria bacterium
ATGGACCAAGTATTGATAGTACGTTAACTGCCGCACAGGCAGCTTAGAAAGCCCTCGCATATCCAGACAGATACAATGATTGGTTAACTGCCGCACAGGCAGCTTAGAAATTTAGTAGCTGTCTAGGGCATTGCTTAGTTAGGTTAACTGCCGCACAGGCAGCTTAGAAAATGCGGAAACGATCAAGGACATACCCATTAAAGTTAACTGCCGCACAGGCAGCTTAGAAACAGCAACAGTTGAGTATTTAGAATATTTAAATGTTAACTGCCGCACAGGCAGCTTAGAAAATGAGGAGGAATAACATCAAAATAAGCAATATGTTAACTGCCGCACAGGCAGCTTAGAAATTGAATTGGATCTTCACTACCTGTGTACAAACGTTAACTGCCGCACAGGCAGCTTAGAAAACAACCCCCATGAAAATAGCCTTGGACTAAAAGTTAACTGCCGCACAGGCAGCTTAGAAATGCCTGGCGGAAAGTGTTTTCTGGAAAGCATCGTTAACTGCCGCACAGGCAGCTTAGAAAATTTTTTGAAAGTCCAGGCGTCTGGTGGGATGGTTAACTGCCGCACAGGCAGCTTAGAAATATCATTATCACCTAACACGATCGTCACACCAGTTAACTGCCGCACAGGCAGCTTAGAAAATTTACTTTGAGGTTGAGCGACCTAAAGAAGCGTTAACTGCCGCACAGGCAGCTTAGAAATCTGATCTTGCTCTAGACTCTTCCCTCCTTATGTTAACTGCCGCACAGGCAGCTTAGAAATTTTGGTGGGTAATTATGAGCATAAACCAGTAGTTAACTGCCGCACAGGCAGCTTAGAAAAATAATTGACCGATTTGGAAAACTTTCATCAAGTTAACTGCCGCACAGGCAGCTTAGAAACAGTTATGGTAATGATTGATCCAACTTTTGAAGTTAACTGCCGCACAGGCAGCTTAGAAAACACGGTTTCATATATGGGCGCCAAGCGATATGTTAACTGCCGCACAGGCAGCTTAGAAAAAATACGCCTACAGTCCTTTAACACTATCCCTGTTAACTGCCGCACAGGCAGCTTAGAAAAGTGTCGGTCAGGTCTGGTATTAGGTATCCGTGTTAACTGCCGCACAGGCAGCTTAGAAAAGTAGATCCCATTGATAAAGTAACAGATGTACGTTAACTGCCGCACAGGCAGCTTAGAAACACCTAATTGGATGGAATTATCGCCAAATATTGTTAACTGCCGCAATCCTCCGAATTTAAGGAACTTCCCCGGATTTCGTTATATTTCTATGACATAAGTATTACAGAAGCCTGGCTGATATGCATCTCAATGGAAATGTACCAGAAATTGAGTCATTGGCAGATAGTCAACCTGGGTTGTGGTCGAAAATTATCCATCTGATCTGCCAAATTTTTATTTTACCGTTATACAGGTTCCATCGAAAAGACTACTGACCTTATGTGAGACACTCCCCAGTAACAGCCCTTTGATATCGCTCATCCCCCGGCTTCCCATGATAATAGTATCAAAATTGTTGTTTTTGGAATGATTGACAATTTTTTCAGCCGGATCACCAAACAAGACAAGACTATTGACACTGATTTTAGGTTGAATCATATCAACCAAATCCTTGAAAATCTTATTCCCCAGTTCTTTTGAATCCTTTTCATATCGGGTTCGCTCATCTTTTGGATATTC
The DNA here is from genome assembly GCA_018657625.1 of Deltaproteobacteria bacterium. Classification (GTDB taxonomy): domain Bacteria; phylum SAR324; class SAR324; order XYD2-FULL-50-16; family XYD2-FULL-50-16; genus JABHWU01. The sequence goes on from JABHWU010000003.1 coordinate 1,690, forward strand.
AAGTTCAATAAAACTTTGATATTTTTTTGAAATGTTTTTTCGGCAAACATTTACAATCTCGACATCAGCTTCATATTTCTCTGCCAAATCACACGCCAGTCTCATCGCTTTTATAGCATGTTCCGACCCATCTACGGGTACCAAAATTTTCTTAATCATTTTTTACCCCCAAAAAATAGTGATTAAAATTTCTTCAGTACACATTCTTTTTCTACACTTCTATTTTTACATTCAACCTATTTGGTGTCAAGAATAGGGTTTTTGGAAAAATATTTTCGGATGTCGACACCGGCATAATAAAATCTATTTTAAGGCTTAAAACCATCCTATCTGAGGCTGGTCAGAGACCAAAGACACTACCAATTGGTTATCTTATAAAAAGCTAGGTGTGCATCGCGGGTCTGTTCTGTAGGAGTATTTAACCACGGACCACACTGAATACACGGAAAAAAACAGAGATATTGAAATTCAATCACAGAAACACAAAATCTTTCCATATTTTCTGAGTATTCCGTGGTTCGATTTATAAAATAATAACCAGATAAAGGTCATCACAGGTTCATAAATGACAGCTAAAATTGCGTCGATTTCGTTTGAATCCAAGAATGCGATATGCCCCTATGGGGCTAAGACAATACCGTCTACTTTGGGGACGGATTTTATTGATTATCTAAAAGATTAATCTGGTTAATACTGTTTTAAAATACCAGATCCGGTTTTAAGCAGTTAAGCAGATTAATGGCAGCCACAGGAAGGTATTTTTTAGGTTGAACCACCAGATAGTAATCGATGACCAGTTTAAAATCTTTGACATTCAAGATATATAAGCGACCATTTTTGACTTCGTCTTTGATGGCAATTAATGGCAAAACTGATATTCCTAAATCCTGTTCAACAGCATGTTTCACGGTTTCCATCTGCCCGAATTCATTATTTAAACCAATTTTAAATTCATGTTTTTTTAACCACTTTTCAAATAAAACCCGGGTTTTTGTTCCTTCTTCACGAATTAATAGGGGATTTTTTTTAATATCAGCCAAGGTTACCTGATCTTTTTTAGCCAGATCATTGTTCGGAGAACACACAAATTTCAACGGTTCCTGATGAAAAAGTAATTTTTGAAATCGCTTGGGAAGATTTCCGGATGTCCCTAAAATCCCGAAATTCAATTTTCCTGCAATTAATAGTTTTTTAACAAAATCCGTATTCCCCACTTTAAAATCAAGAAAAATACCGGGATTGGCTAGTTTAAATTTACCCAAAATTTTAGGCAGTAAATAGGTGCTAACAGTAGAAGTGGCGCTAAAGGTAATTCTTTCTTTTGCGTACTGAAATTCTTCCATGGCCGATTTGAGATCCTTCATGGTTGATAAAACAGGTTTTGCTAATTGATATAAGCGATTTCCTTCAGCTGTTAATATGGGTTTTTTAGGTGATAGGCGGAACAAAGTTACATTAAAATGCGATTCCAATGATTTAATATGGTGTGTAATTGCCGGTTGACTTAAATGAATATCTTCTGCGGCAGCTTTATAGGATCCTTTATTAACAATGGTAACAAAAGATTTCAGTTTTTCATATAGCATCAGCCTGGAGTGTTAAAAAAGTTCTTATTACTATCGTCAATGATCATTAATAATCAGATCTACTTTACATAATTTATCAAATATTTTTTTTTTAAGTACCTATTTCTGCTACTATAAGCAGAAACATTCGTTTTTACAAGCAGGTAGCTGTTTTTTTTGATAAATAATTTTAATGATAATCATTAAATCAATTAATTTGACTGATATTTAATTTGCTTTATAATTAATTTAATTTTTTAAGCGTCAATGTTTTAATATTTTAATAAAATAGGTTTCTATGACTGAAATTAAACCAAGATTCGAATTTCGAGCCTTTGCTCAAAATTTCGGTATGGTTATTGAGAAAATGCGAAAACTTTCTCCATGTGAACAGATCCGGGAAAGTTCAGAAATTTACATTATGTCTGCAGGTAATAATGAAAATAATACAAAGATCCGCGATAACAAAATGGATATCAAAGTATTTGTAACTGAAAAAGATGGATTGCAACAATGGAATCCTAGAATGAAGGGTGAATTCCCAATGAAAGCAGAAAAAATTCGTGATGATTTATTCCCGGCTTTTGGTGTTAGTTTGCCAGACTTTGCAAGAGATGAATATACTTTGGTGCAGTACTTAGATGAAATTATTAAACCTCATCCAGAACTGTCAGCAGTCAAAGTCTTTAAAAGACGATTTGCTTTTACTGTTAATAATACAATTGTTGAATCAGCGGAATTACTGATTAACAACGCTGCTATTCAATCTGTTGCTGTTGAATCAACAGAAATTCAGGACATTCTGAAAGCAAAATCGATGATGGGGTTAAATGAGTATGAGAACGTAAACTATTTATTGGCCATCAAACGAATTATCGGTTGGGAAGATATCCCTAATTAATGAAATCAGGGTACACGTAACGCAAAAAGTACATGTCCCCAAATTTCGACTCGATTTGATAACAATATATTGAAACAATTAAAGGGGAAGACCAAATGGGAAAAGAGATCGAACGCAAATTTTTAGTTAAGAATGATGCGTGGCGTTCTGTTGAAGGAACAAAATATCGCCAGGGTTATTTAAACAGTGTTAAAGAGCGAACTGTTCGTGTCAGGACAATTGATGACAAGGGATTTTTAACCGTTAAAGGAATCACTGTCGGAGCCACCCGTCTGGAATATGAATACGAAGTTCCTGCATCTGATGCCGATGAAATGTTAACAGAATTATGTGAAAAACCACTCATTGAAAAAAAACGGTATAAAATACCTTTTGGGGGATTCACATTTGAAGTTGATGAGTTTTTTGGAGAAAATGAAGGACTGATAGTAGCAGAAGTTGAATTGGAAAGTGAAGATCAGGTATTTGATAAACCTGCATGGTTGGGAGAAGAAGTTTCAGGAGATCCCCGATACTTTAATTCCAATTTAATCAAACACCCTTTCACAAAATGGTAACAGGGTATGTTTTTTAATTTGTTATATGAATTGCATCATTTCAAGACTTTCTTTAAATTGTTATATGCATACACTTAAATACTTTACAGGAGTTATCAATGAAAACTTTTAAGATGTTATTTTTAGCATTGACATTAGTTTCAATGTTGTTGGTTGGCACTAGTTATGGCGCTTTTCCCAAAAAACCGATCAAATTGATTGTTTATACTAAACCGGGCGGGGCTATTGATGTATTTGCCAGAAAGTTTCAAAAAATTGCCAAGAAATATACAGACACAACTTTTGTAGTTGTGAATAAAACAGGTGCTGGTGGTGTTGTTGCTATGAAACATGTTCTTTCTAAAAGAGCAGATGGCTATATGTTGGCTGCTGTTACCCGTTCCAATATCGGTAAAATGGTTTCCTCTAAGAGTAATCTAAAAGTTGATCAGTTTAACTGGATGGCCATGATGGTTTCTGACCCGGAAGCCGTCATTACTAATCGAAATCAAGCCATTAATACCTGGGCCCAGATTGTAGCAGATGCTAAAGCTAAAGGTGGAAACCAATTATGGGTTGGACCGGCAGCCGGTGGAAATGATCATATTATGGCCCTCAAAACCTGGCAAAAAGCCGGCATCAAAGCCAAATGGATCCCATATGGGAGTGGTGGAAAAGCAATGGCTGCTTTAATGGGTGGTCATGGGGTCGCTTACGTTGGAAACCCTGGTGATGTCATTGGAAAACCAGATCTCAAAGTAGCTGCTATTTCAAGTAAAAACAGGCTGACAGGAAAATTTGCTAATGTTCCCACATTTACAGAATTGGGAATAAAAAATCACGACAGTGAAATTATGTGGCGTGGATTTATGACCAAAAAAGGAATTCCGGCAGAAGCACAAACTTTTTATGATAAGCTGTTTGCAAAAATGAACAGTGATTCCGATTGGCAGGGTTATATTCAAAATCTGGGTGCAAATCCTATTTTTTACAAGCAAGCAAAATTTACATCGATTGTAAAAAATGATCGGGAAGTGTTTACCAATACCTTAAAAGAAATAGGCGCTATCAAGTAATTCAATTTTTCTTACGAACTGGTGCTGTGTTACATCAAAAATGAAATCGGGGTACACGTAACGGCTTGATACTGTAATTATAAGGTTGGTATCAGAATTTGTACATGTCCCCCAATTTCAGCTAAATTGATGACACGCTTTCAAACTCGACATGACATTCCCGGTGACCAGATTGATTAATATCACTAAGTAAATTGAGACAGAACACAATGATGCCGGGAGAAGAATTATTTTTTTGGAGGAAATTTGGAGATTAATATCAGTGAAGGCCTGAATCTGGCTCTGTTTTCTTTATTGCTTATTATTATTGAAGGAAGCGCGGCCTGGTGGATTGCCAAAAATCGTCGGGATATGCTGGGGAGTTTTTTGGTTCCAGCTACCCTGATTGTTTTTTCTTTAATTCTGTGGGCCGTCTCTCGTTCTTTTCCGGATGAAGATATTGGCCCCATTGTTATCCCACAGTTATGGGGAACGTTAATAGTTGTTTTCTGTGGGTATGTCATATTAACCATTGTCAGGCGAAAAGCTGATGTTGATCCTAAAACCGGCAACCTGAAAATGTTAGCGGTGGTGGTTTTCCTACTACTGGTTTATTTTTTTGCAATGGATATTATCGGTTATTTTTTAAGTTCTTTTCTTTTCCTTGGAACCTTGATGTATGTATTAACCTACCGAAATCATAAGGTAATCTGGAGTATCAGTGCCGGATGGGTTCTATTTTCATACCTCATATTTTTTAAAATGTTGTATATTGCACTGCCCTTGGGTGTGATATATGAAACTTTTTTCGAGTAGGGAGCTAAGGATATAAAATGGATTTAATTAATAATTTATTACTGGGATTTAGCAGTTTGGCGGGTTGGCAACCAATCCTTATCATTGTAGCTGGCGTTATCCTGGGGATAATCGCAGGAGCCATGCCAGGATTATCACCCTCTACGGCAGTGGCCTTGCTGGTTCCATTCAGTTACACAATGGAACCGGGCATGGCATTGATTTTACTAACGTCAATCTATATTGCCTCTAATTATGGGGGATCAATTACGGCGGTTCTGATTAATACTCCAGGGACGCCATCAGCAGCAGTTACAACACTGGATGGATACCCCCTGACCCAAAAAGGAGAAGCAGGAAAAGGACTGGGAACGGCATTAGTCGCATCCACCATTGGCGGTGCTGTGGGAGTCTTAATCCTGATTTTATTTGCAGTACCACTGGCCAAAATCGCGCTACAATTCAGTTCTGCTGATTATTTTGCTCTGGCTTTATTCGGATTGGCAACAGTCGCATCTATGGGATCCGGAAATATCGCCAAAGCGCTCATTGCAATTTTGTTTGGGTTGTTAATCAAAACCATTGGTATTGATCCCATTTCCGGCGTATCCCGATTTACCTTCGGTATGGATGAACTTTATGATGGCTTCAATTTAATACCAGCACTCATTGGTTTATTTGCTGTCAGTGTCGTTTTTGCAAAAGTTGAAGAGTGGAAAATGGGATCTAAAGGACTTGTTGAAGTATCTAACAAACTGCCCTCATTTTCAGAATTCTGGAAAATCAAAATGACCATTCTTCGTTCTTCTGTGATTGGCACAATTATCGGTATTTTCCCTGGAGCAGGCGCTACAATCGCCTCATTTATCAGTTATGATGTCGCCAAACGCTCCAGTAAAACACCGGAACAATTCGGAAAAGGAAGCCTGGAAGGAGTCGCTGCAGCTGAAGGTGCCAATAGTAGTTCAGTCGGTGGCGCTTTAGTTCCCTTGTTAGCCTTAGGAATACCGGGCAGTGCCACAGATGCTGTTTTATTGGGTGCCTTTATGCTACATGATCTAAATCCGGGTCCTTTACTCTTTAGGGATAGTCCGGAGATCGTTTATGGTATTTTTACCAGTTTAATTCTGGCCAATATTATTATGCTGATTCTGGGACTTTATGGAAATCGGGCCTTTATCAAAGTAGTATCAGTACCTGCTAAAATTATGTATCCTATGATTTTAGCCATTGCTATCATCGGTAGCTTTGCTGTAAACGGTTCCCTCTTTGATGTGGCTGCTTGTATCGGGTTTGGAGTCATTGGGTGGTTGTTTAAACGATTTGGATACCCGGTTGCGCCGGTTGTATTGGGTATTGTTTTAGGTAAAATGATAGAAGAAAATTATCGCCGGGCGGTAATGATGCATGGATACAGTTCCTTTTTTATGGATAAAGTCAGTTTGGTTATGCTTAGTTTAGCCGCTATCTCTTTTATATATCCAATTATTAAACAACTTCGAAAAAAAAATAAATAACAAGCTTTGGGATTATTTCCTAAAGAATGAAATAGAGGGGGCTCCCCCCTTCTATTTCAAAGTTAATTTATTTCTGACTACCGGAATTAAAAAAATCATCATAATAAACGAATTCACTATCTGCATCAAATCTATTGGTTAGATAAATGTGTGCATGACACATCGTAAAAACTGATGAACGACTAACAATAAATATATTAATAGATATCAGGAGTTAAGAATGAAGGTTTTTGGCAAATCAAAAGCTTTAATCGCTGAAATAGATACATACTTACAAGTCATTCAAAAATCAGGGTTACTGTTTTATGAAGCTATCAAAGAACATTTGGCCTTATGTTAATCGGTGCCTTTGGTTCCTGTTCCCAGTTCCCAGGCGGTAGTTGGGGTAGTTATTGGTATTGGTTTGGCAAAAGGGGCAAAAAGTGTTAATTACAGTGTATTAGGAAAAATAAGCATGGGTTGGGTGTCAACACCAGTAATTGCAGCAATTATCTCATTTGTGTCCCTATTTTTTATACAGAAGGTTTTCAAAATCAGGTTTTCGTGTAGCGTTCTGATTAGCTGGTTAGGTTGAGCTTTGCGCCCAGGTACGAAATAAATTAGATATTATTTGGAGGAAATAAATGGTAGTTTTTAAGTGCATCGGTATTTTACTCTTCTCTCTTATATTTGGATCAACCTTAGCTTTCGCAAATGCATCTATAGAACCCATTTCCTGGGCAAAACTAATCATCAGTCTTTCCGGCGGTCTCATGCTGTTTCTCTATGGCATGGAAATGATGAGTGATGGCATGAAAAAGACGGCCGGTAACAAAATGAGAACGATACTGGCAGCCTTAACACGAAATAGAGTTGTTGCACTTTTTTGTGGTGCCTTTGTGACCATGGTTATACAATCCAGCAGCGCCACTACAGTTATGCTGGTTAGTTTTGTACAGGCCGGATTAATGAGTTTTACTCAGTCCCTGGGGGTCATCTTAGGTGCTGATATCGGGACGACAATCACCGCCCAAATGATTGCCTTTAAACTAACTGACTATGCTCTATTGATGGTAGCTATCGGTTGTTTAATCCGAATGTTTGGGAAAGACCAAAACGTCAAAAATATCGGGGAAGCAATCCTGGGATTCGGAATTCTGTTTTTTGGTATGAAGATCATGAGTGATGCCATGAAACCACTACGAACACATGTTGAATTTATTTCAATGCTGAGAGGTCTGGAAAATCCTGTTTTAGGTGTATTATCTGCAGCAGCCTTTACCGCCTTGATACAAAGCAGTAGTGCTTTTACCGGTATTATAATTGTCCTGGCTCAGCAAAACCTCATCACACTTGAAGCAGGGATACCTATGGTACTGGGTGCTAATATTGGTACCTGCATCACTGCTGGGTTAGCATCAATCGGTACCTCCAGAGAGGCCAAACGAGTGGCCTTGGCCCATGTTATCTTCAAAATAGTGGGGGTTCTGCTATTTATATTTTGGATTCCAACTTTTGCGAATATTATTCGTAGTTTGGCAAATCAGTTTGATTCCGGAACCGCCAGACAAATTGCTAATGCACACACTATCTTCAACGTCAGTCTCGGCATAGGATTCCTACCATTCACTGCTTTATTTGGACGATTTATATTGAAGATTTTCCCTGAAAAGAAAGAAGATAGTGATTTAATACCGGTGACATGGCATCTTGATGATAGCGTTTTATCAACACCAGCCATGGCACTTGACTTGACCAGGACAGAAGTGGCCAGAATGGTCAAATTGATAAGGCGAATGTTACGGGCCGTCATTATTCCTTTTTTTTCCAACGATCCCCATGAGGATGAATATTTCCCACCACTGAGCCTGGTGGATGGTATTAGCATGCGAGAGGAAAAGCTGGATTACCTGGAAGAAAAAATCAGTCAATATCTAATTAAAATATCTCAACAAAGAACTACTTCCGGGCAGGCTAAGGAAATATTTACCATGATGTCCATCGCCAGCGATATCGAAAATATTGGAGATCTCATCAGTCGAAATCTACTACCACTAATTTTAAAGAAAAAAGAGTTAGACAAAAGCTTTTCAAAAGAGGGACAGGATGAATTGATGATTTACCATCAAAAAGCTTGTAAACAGTTATCTTTATTAGAGGAAACCCTGGCAGAGAGAGACTGGGATTTAGCTAATCGTATGATGAAAAAAGAAAAAAAATATTTGGACCTGGAACAACAATATAAGGCAAATCATCTTCGCCGTTTATTCGCTGAAAAAGTAAATACAGTGGAAACCCATGAAATTCATATGGAATTAATGGATTTAATGAAACAAATAATTGTTTTCTCTGGAAACATTGCCAATACATTTAATAATTTATCCAAAGTAGAGTCCAAACACCTAACTACTCCATATAAATGATTTACTTCCCTGAGCTTCAGTAAAAGACATTTAGAATTATTAAATATTGCAAACACCACGCTCGTGGGTTATTAATTTCCGCCTTGTGAAATGCACAAGTTCTTAAGCGTTTTTAAACAGACATCGCAAGGCTTCTTGATAAGGTCAATAAGAAAGATAGTCGCTATAATAGATATCTCCCATTATCTGGACAGAACCAAGCAAAATAAGGCGTTTAAATAAACCGCCAAACTGAATTCATAATTGTTCTACGTTTAAACTCCAGATATAAATGACATATGGGATACAGCATCAGCAAACCCAAAGCCCATCCCAGGTATAGGTATAACAAATTAGCTTTAACCAAATAGAAAACGGAACCGATGGTTGAATAGATAAACCAGTGGGATAAATAGAAAAAAAGCGCCGTTTTGCCAAATACCAATAAAGGGTATTTTAATAGACCCAGCCACGCCTGGAATCTTTCAAACAGAACCAACAGCAGACAATTAACACCCAAAGTCATCAATGTAAAAACAAGACTGGGAGGGTATTTTACTACATTAAAAAAATCGATCCAACTATTCCCGGCAATTGGCTGAAAATTCCCGTAACCACCCGTCCATCTGACAATTGGAAAAAGCACCAAACTGATCAGCCCGAATACCAGTATTTTATTATAAGCCTTTTTTGAGTCCTTGAGTAACTCTTTACCCAGAGCCATTCCCAGTAAGGTGATACTTAACCAAGGAAGAACCGGATATAGATTACTCCAGGTCGCTAAAAGCTGAGGTACTGCCAAAAGATACAACACAGGTTGATTGTACAAACCTAGCGTTGCAACAGTCTGTGGTAAAACCTGTGTAGCGAGTATGCCGATCAAACCGCTAATTAACAAACCGAAGCTGTTGACCCTTAAAAAAAGTACTCCTACCAGCATGGCACCACCAAGAGCATAAAGAACACCAAACTTGATAAAAGCTAACCCACCAAAAAGAAGCGGATTTACAATTAATTTTTCCAGGCATATAATCAAAACACCTCTAAAAGCCAAATGACGCATTATTTGACCAGGAGACCAGCCTTTTCTGCGACGTGAATCTGCTAACAAAATCATGCCGACTCCCATTAACAGAAAGAATCCAGGCGCACAAAGATGGGTAACAAACCGGGTCAAAAAAGCGCCACTATTGCCGAAGTAATCCGGTACCAAAGTATTCCACATTTCAAAAGGATGTGTTCTGCGGATAAAAAGGCTGGCATGATCAATAGCCATTATCATCATGATTAAGCCCCTTAACAAATCCAAAGAAATAAATCTGCTATCTTTAAAAGGTTTGTTTTTTTGTAAGGGGGAGTGTTTGGGGTTAGATTTTATCCAGAAGAATATACCACAGCCGATCATTCCAATGAGCATCATAAAATGTCGACCAGCCCATTGTGCAGACAAACCTGAACAACCCATGATTCGCCCTATCATCCACACCACAATAAAAAGCCCCGGAAAGCGACCGGCTTTCATTATCGCTGTTCCGAACAATAAAACGCCCCAGCACGATAAAATCAACGAGAGACTGTTCCACCATTCAAATCCTTTCCAACCAGAACTGAAGTACCAGACCGCTGCTAGCAATTCACCACAGATCATAATTATAAAACCAATCAGACCGGTTTTACCCATATCTTTTTTATGCCAAAGATATGCACCTGTTAGCCACATTAATATTAGTCCATAATAAATCAGCACACGTATTTGATTATATAAATCTTGGTGGTCAGTAGATGTTAAGGGAAACCAGTTACTAAAAATGGGTATCAGGTGATATAAACCTCCGAGTATCGCCGGCACGATTGCCCAGCGAAGCACTTTTTGCAGTGTGGTTTGCATATTTTAGCCTAATTTGAAGTTCTTAAATTACCAATTCATAGCACTTAAAAATCACCAAATTCAATGACTATCCTATAAAATTAGGCGATAGCCAATAAAAAACACTACTTTTACATCAATCATTGATATTTATTATACCAGACCTTTCCACAGCCTTATCAAAATACATTGAATAATTCTACATTTATTTATTGAAGACAGATTGTATTTGAAATATCTTGTTTTTAATATAAGAAAGAACAATTCAACTTTGTTTTTAACTTACTCAGCCAGTCAAGATCACCTAAAAGCAGCCTTTCAGAATCCTTGGATAAAATTATTATCATTGGAAAAAAAAAATATTGGTGTTATGATCTTCCAAACTAACAATTCTTGAGCTGACTTAACGTCCCTGATCAAGGCCTATCATGACAAATACTAATAAAGGTGAAACATGACAATATTTAAACAAATTGGAATTTTGTTGTTCACTCTTATATTCGGATCTTCAGTGGTTTATGCAAGTGGGGCAAATGAAACCATCTCCTGGGCAAAATTAATCATCAGTCTTTTAGGTGGACTAACATTATTTCTTTTTGGAATGGAAATGATGAGTGACGGTATGAAAAAGACTGCCGGAAATAAAATGAGAACTATCTTAGCCGCCTTAACCCGCAATCGCGTCATCGCGCTAATGTGTGGCGCCTTTGTGACTATGGTGATCCAATCCAGTAGTGCCACAACAGTGATGCTGGTTAGTTTTGTACAGGCAGGCTTAATGAGCTTTACACAATCTTTAGGTGTTATTTTAGGGGCTGATATCGGGACTACGATCACAGCCCAAATGATCGCCTTTAAGTTAACTGATTATGCACTATTAATGGTAGCATCAGGATTTTTGATACGGATGTTCGGTAAAGATCAAAATGTTAAAAACATCGGAGATGCCATCTTAGGATTTGGAATCCTGTTTTTTGGTATGAAGCTGATGAGTGATGCTATGAAACCACTCCGAACCCATGCCGAGTTTATTTCAATGTTAAAAGGTCTGGAAAATCCCATTTTAGGTATATTGTTAGCGGCAGCCTTTACGGCCCTGATACAAAGTAGTAGCGCTTTTACCGGTATCATCATCGTCCTGGCGCAGCAAAACCTGATTACGCTCGAAGCAGGAATACCAATGGTGCTGGGGGCCAATGTCGGTACCTGTGTCACAGCCGGGCTGGCCTCAATCGGGACCACCAGAGAGGCCAAACGCGTCGCCTTAGCACATGTTACCTTTAAATTAATGGGGGTATTGCTATTTATTTTTTGGATACCAACCTTTGCCGGACTAATACGGAACCTTGCCGTTCAATTTGATTCAGGAACTGCCAGGCAAATTGCCAATGCCCATACCATTTTCAATGTCGGTCTCGGTCTTTTCTTTCTCCCGTTTACCGGTCTTTTTGCCCGCCTTATCTTAAAAATACTTCCGGAGAAAGAGGCCGTTTCTGATTTGAAACCTGTTACCTGGCACCTTGATGATGCAGTACTTACAACCCCTGCCATGGCACTAGATCTGGCCAGAACAGAAGTAGCCAGGATGGCGAAATTACTCAGAAGAATGTTACGGGCGGTCATTGTTCCTTTTTTTACCAATGAACCCCAGGAAGATGAGTACTTTCCACCCTTAAGCCTGGTGGACGGCATTAATATGCGGGAAGACAAACTGGATTTTCTGGAGGAAAAAATCAGTCAGTATTTGATTAAAATATCACAGGAAAACCCGACTTCAAATCAGGCCAAGGAAATATTTGCCATGATGTCAATCGTCAGTGATATCGAAAATATCGGTGATTTAATCAGTCGGAATTTGTTACCTCTGATCATCAAGAAAAAATCATTGGAGATGGATTTTTCAGAAGAAGGGCATGAAGAAATAATGATTTATCATCAAAAAGCCTGCAAACAGTTATCACGACTGGAGGAATCCTTTGCTGAAAGAGATCTGGAATTAGCAAATCGCATTATGCTAAAAGAGAGAAAGTATTTGAATTTGGAACAGCAGTATAAGGCCCGGCATTTAGAACGATTATTTGCGGAAAAATCCAACACTATCGAAACCCATGAAATTCATATGGAATTAATGGATATTATGAAACAGATTATCGTATATTCCTGCAACATTGCCAATACATTCCATGATTTATCCAAAACAGATACTTCTCAGTAGAAAATAATGAACTACCCCGCCGCAAGCGGACGGGGTATCATTTAAAGGCTATCATTATCATTAATGGCTTGAATCGCTTTATTATAGTCTTCTCTTAAAACATAAAGCTGAACAATTTCGATCTTTTTTTCACGCTTATCTAATAAGGTAGATCGGTCAGCGATGGGGACCACCTTTCTCTGGCCAAATTCCTCTTCCACCACTAATATTGTGTTTTTATTGATTTTTTGATTCTTAACCTGGGAGGAATACTGATTGGAAGAATTGGACATTATGGTATAAATACTATTATTAGTTAGAATTCGGTTAATCTTCTTCAACAATGAAATTTTATTTTCTTCATTATTAATAATACGGATCAAATTTTTGGCCGGAATTCGGTTAAAAATTCGCCCGGACCATTTGCATGATTTTGCTTTTCTAAATTCCTCCAAAAGTCCCGATTCTGTCAGATTCAAGAAATTGTCTAATGATCCATCAATTTCAAAATTAATTTCATTTTCCTGGATGGCTTTACGTAAGTAATGAATATACGCACCCAGAGATTTATGGAAATAAATCTGGGAAAACATATGAACCCTGGCCAGCAAAAAGTTTTCATAGGTCGGAACCGCCTCCCCATCAATTGCCAGTAAAAACTGATTTAAGGATGATTCAATACAAAAAGTCAGTGAACTGATTAATCGATCCAAATCAAATTGCCCATAAGGAACGCCAGCGAAATAGGAATCCCTCAATAAATAATCCATCCGATCAACATCAATCTCACCACTAATTAATTGACTTAACAGCGGAAATATCATGGGAGAGTCCGTCCGGGCATTCATCCGGTCAGAAGGAGGAATTTCTTTGGAAAGAATGGATATAATATCATAAGCTTCATCAAAAGTTAGCAGTGCCTCATCCCGGGCCAAAGCATAGATAATGGCAAAGGAAAAATCTTCATGAACGGACTTCCTGGGTATCTGTTCTCTCAGGTAATCCGGTTGATCGACGCTACTCAAATCCGGAAGTAGTGCTTCAGCTGCATGGGAAAAAGGTGGATGTCCCAGATCGTGTAATAAAGCTGATAATCGAATTATCTTTCGAAAATATTTTAATTGATCAGCCTGGTAATATTCTTTCAAAGGGGGTGTTTGTCCTTTCAATAATTGATCAAATACCAATCCTGCCAGATGCATGGCACCTAAAGAATGTGAAAAACGAGTGTGTACAGCGCCTGGAAAAACATATGAAGAAAACCCTAGTTGTGAAACATGTCTGAGTCTTTGAAAAAAAGGAGTATTAATTAAGGCAAGTTCATGGCGATCGAGCGAAATAGAGCCATGTATCGGACAGCGAATGATTGATCCTTTATTTTTCATCTTTTTTTATAAAGGTAAAACAGATTCGATCGTGTATCAAACAATGGGGAAATGTAATCAAACTGAATACAATGATGGGTAAAAGGGCCAAGAATAAAAATTCTCTGAGTAATAGGAAAATGCGTCGATATATCCCTGTATAGTTAGTAACTATTTGAATTGAAAGAAAAAATCGTCCAATCGACTGACCGTCAACTAAAATTACAATAGTATTATATAAAATATAAATAATGATAAAACTGTATTTTGCACTATGGCCAATTCCATCCAGGAAGGCTGAAACAACCAATATGACCAGAATATCAATAAAACGGGCGGTCATTCGCTGGATAAGAAATAGCTTAGGGAAATATAGATCCGTTTTCATAAAAGTAATATCCAGTAATTATGGTAAGAACTCTCCGGCTACTATAATAGCCTCTTTTCCAGCCGTTTTTACCCCCTGGCATAATGTCATAAAAGCTGTATCTTCCGGTTGTGAAAACAGATAGAGCAACATTGCCAGATTTAAACCCGTGATCACATCAACACGTTCTTTTTGTACAAATGGAATGGCAACATTACTGGCAGTTCCACCGAAAAGGTCGGTTAGAATAATTATTTTATCAGAGTCATCAATGGTAGAAAGTACCTCTTCAATCTTATGCTTCAATTCAGAATAATCATTTAAAAAATCAAAACAGATTGGTATGGCACCAGTGGCTCTCTCCAGAATTTGATCTGTTACTTCCACTAAATCCTTGGCCAGCGAACCATGCGTAATGACAATGGTTTTTGTCATTATAATTTTTAGATTAATTGTTTAATAAGATGAATGCTTAATCAAATTTTGATTCCCTTTCTTTTATATAATCAAAAACCGCATTTGAATCAGTGATCTGTAATATTTGTTCACGAATTTCTGCATCCTTCGCGATCCTGGCAATTTTTGCTAAAACTTTTAAATGTTCAGAACTGGACTGTTCAGGCGCTACCAATAAAAAAAGAAGCTTAACAGGATTATCATCTAAAGCATCAAAATCAACACCTTGTTCAAATCGCCCCACGACAATCTGGAGTTCACTCACTTCTGAACTTTTACAATGTGGAATCGCTATACCAAAACCAATACCCGTGGTACTTAATTTTTCTCTGACTTCCAGCAAATCTACAATATTTTGTTGATTGATTGATATTTGATTTCCTAAGATCTCAACCAGTTTTTCTAAAACCTGTTTCTTATTCTCACCTTGAAGATTTAAAACGATTCTTGATCCGTTTAAATAGTCAGATAAATTCATTGTGGGTATTCTCCGTTAATTAATTAGTATTTAAGTTAATCAACCACCATAATATCATTGTTCTGGATTGTACAATTGTTTTTAAAAAAAATAGACCTCAAATAGATGTAAAACAAAAAAATAAACTTTTGTACTACCATTTCAAAGAGAATCAACCAATTGAATTGGATAATTTCCTGCTTGTACTTTTTGCAGGACACCGCTTTTGATATATTCTTTATCATCCAGGTAAGTAACACCCATCCACTTCTCATTTGTTTTCAGTACTTTAATCTGGAAAGTCCGGTTTTGCAATCCTTTATCTAATGGATAAGCGATAAAAAATTCTGCTTTGGGATCATTTCCTTTGCTGCTTAAAAATTGTTCAAATTCCTCAACCATTACCTCAAAAATAGATGGTTTAAATCCCCAAAAATTCATCGATACCAAAGTATCAGCAGGTAGGATCTGTTTTTCATTGTTGGTTTCATTATAAATAATAGTGCCTGATTTTATGATATGCATTGCTTCAATGATAGACGTTAAAAAATTGTTTTTTACCGTACAGACCCCTCTGGAAACACTACCAAAATCAGATAAGGTATTATTCAATTGATATGCAACCAGACAATGTTCGTTTTCAGGAATATTTTTTTGTTTCAACTGATTGGCAATCACCTTAAATGCTTCAGGGCCATAAAAATCGTCAGCATTAATGACGGTAAATGGCTCATGGATCATTTTACGGGCTGACAAAACAGCATGTCCAGTGCCCCATGGTTTCTCACGGTGAAAGGGGATTTGGAACGTTTTGGGAACATCATCTATTTCCTGAAAAACATGCTTAATTTCAATGAATTTTTCCCATTTATTCGAAATTTTTTGCGAAAATTCTTTTTCAAAGGACTTCTTTATTACAAATACCAGTTTCTCAAAACCTGCATTAATGGCATCAAAAATAGAATACTCCATAATACACTCCCCACCGGGCCCAATGCGGTCCAACTGTTTGATTCCACCATATCGACTACCTAATCCGGCAGCCATAATTAACAGTGTGGGACCTTTATTTTTATCCATTGAAATATTTTAAGATTGATGTGGTCTTATGATTTATTGAAGACACTGGCCAATTGAACCTTCTAAGCAGACACTTCCGTTGGTCCAGGTTGCGCCAGTTAATCTGGTATCCTTAAGATCCGAGTTTGTCAACTTTGCTCCTGTTAATTCCGCACTGGAAAGATCAGCCCCAGAAAAATTGGCATTTCTTAAATCTGCATTTACTAAAAAAGTACCAATTAAATTTGTTTTTTTAAAATTAGCGCCAAAAAGAACTGAGCCTTTTAAATTAAACCATTGTAATTTAGCATTACTAAAATTAGCATATTGCAATTTACAATTTTGACAACCTTTGTTCTTTAGTACATCAGATATAGAATCCGTTAAGCATGTACCTTTAGAACCAGTATTACAACTTTCACCAGTAGACCAAATGGACCCGGTCAGATCAGAGTCTTCAAAATCGGTACCCGTTAATACAGCGCCGACAAAGCTAACATTATTGAGACTGGCGTTTTTAAAACTGGCACCGGTTAAATCTGATTTATCAAAAAAAACCTTATTGAGGTTGCTGCCATCAAAAATAGCTTTAGTTAATACAGATTGTCTAAAGTCTGCCTGTTCCAAATTGGCTTCGGCAACATTTAAATTGGATAATTGCTTCCCTTGCAATGGAGCAAAAGGGAGACTGCATTTCACACATTGTTTTTTGAAAATTACCTGTTTCACAAGGTCTGTGACGCAAAAACCGATTGAACCATTTAAACATCTCAAGCCGTTGATCCAAAAAGCATTTGTAAAATTAGCATCTGAAAACTTTACATTCTCAAAAACGGTCTTATTTAAATTACTGTCGGAAAAATCTGAATCAGATAAATTGGTATCTTTAAAAAGAGCTTTGGACAAATTTGATTTTTGAAAAGAGGTATGTTTTAATTTTGATTGAATAAAACTGGCCCCAACTAAATTTGCAGAAATAAATGTTGAATTATCTAATATTGATTTTTGGAACTGAGCTTCAACCAGTTTACTATTTTGAAATTTAGTTCTGGAAAGATCAGCATTATTAAAATCAGATTGATTTAAATTGCTGCCTGAAAGATCTGAATTTTGTAGAATGGCTTCTTTAAAACTGGAAGCTTCAAAATTTCCATCCCGAAGATTTGTTGATAAAATGGTTGCTTTTGAAAAATCAGATTTAGGTAAATCTACCAGAACCAAGGTACAATTTTTACATACTCTATTTTTCAATAAATTATCCACCTGAGGAGTATAGCACATCCCAATTGACCTATTATTACATGTTTCACCTGTTATCCAGATTGCGCCTGACAAATTAGTTTGTTTAAAATCAACACCAACAATATTAGCGCCAGTCAGATTGGCGCCGACCAGATTAGCATAAGATAAATCAGCACCGGATAAATTAGCATTAGAAAAAGAGACTTTACTTAAATCAGCCCCAGTTAAATTAGCATCCGTCAGAAATGCGCCACCTAAAAAAGAATTCTTAAGGATACTGAATTGCAGTTTACAGTCCGGACATATTTTAGTTCCGATGGTTTTTTCCAGGCTTTCAAAAATACATTTACCAAATGATCCCTGTTTACATATTTCTCCGTTAACCCAGGTCGCTTCTTCCAGATAAGCTTGTTTATAACTTGCGCCGGTTAGATTAACATCCGTCAGGTTTGCCTTAACAAAATTGGCCTTATCCAAATTCGATTTTGATAAATCCGCACCAGTTAAATCTGTATTTTGAAAATTAGCTTTTTGCAAGTCACACGCCTGGCATTTTCTGGTTTTTAATACGCTATCATAATCGTTTTGATTAAAAGCAAATAGCAGAATTGGCTGGAGTAGAGGCACTAACAATATCAAAAAAAATAGTAATCGCAGACATGTTTTCATAATCAGGTGATATCAATAATAAATACATTACGGATCAAACAGAAAACTCCTATATCAAATTTTTTAACCTGATATAGGAGTATTTTATTAACGTTTCACACGCTTAATTCCAAATTTAAACCGCTCTTCACCATCCGAAGCATCTCGTCCCTGTTCATAGTAGTTTAAGGCTTGTGGATATTCGCCCATAGACTCATAAGACAATGCCAGATTATAAACATTATCCAAATCCAATGGTTTCGATAAAGACTCTAAATAGCCGATAGCTTTATCATAAGCGTTCCCTTTCATTAAACTAATACCGATGGGGTCACCACCATCTGCGATTTCAATTTTTTCCTCAACATGGTACTTGCTAATTTTTCGGGTAAACTGTTTTGCCACCTCAGAAGCAAGCGTTTGTTTCAAATCCAGTGCTAATAGGGGAACGTTTGAATTTTGTTTTAAATGATAACCTTTGGCGATAAACTCATCAGAATCCATCATTACTAAAGCAGTTTTTCTGGCTTCCTCTGTAAGCACATCCAAAATACTCTCATCAACGTCATATTTTGCCAAAATTACTTTTTTAATTTCTCTAGCCAAAATGGAAACATCCTCATCGCCACCCCACTTTTTAATATTGTAAAAGCGTAATGTTTGAGTGGGAATTATTTTCTTACCATTACTTTTTCGGACTAAGTCAAAACGAACTTCAACCGCACCGATGCGTTCAACATAAGGAACCGGGATTTTAAAGCCCTTTCCTGATCGTTCAGCAGCTTTAACTGCAATAGCTTTCAAGCCCGCTATGATCAGTCGCTTTTCCAAAGGCATTCCATTATTGGTAATCAGCAATATAAAGAACTTTTTGTCATTATCCTCTTTGGCATGCTCATAATACTTGATACGGGCGTTGATGACCCCGACTTTGGCCATATTAGGAATAACACCTGAGAAACCAGTCTCTTCTCCTGTAGAATTAATAATTTTGTACTGACCACCTTTAGATATCTCAGAAATGACATAAGCTCTCACCATTTCAGATAAACTTTTATTAGATTTAAAAGTGCGAATAGTATTTTTTGACTTTACCTTTCCAACTCCCTCCGGAAGTGGAATGATTTCACCGATAACATCTTCAAAATTCCCAATAGCAATAGACTCAACTTCAGCAATTTGTAATTGAGATGGTTTTGTAACATTGAAAGTCACAATATCTTTGGCGCATGATATCACTGAAATCAGGATTACTACCAGCAACCCCATGTTTTTTAAATAATTATGTTTCATTGTATCAATCCGTTTTCGATTATATAATTGTTGATTAAAGAAGAACATAATATTATTCGGACTTTTCCGATAATTGACGTTTTACTTGTGGATATTCCCGCAGTATTCGCTCAATTCTTCCAATTCCCTGGGCAAAAATCAGCGCTTCTT
The DNA here is from genome assembly GCA_018657625.1 of Deltaproteobacteria bacterium. Lineage (GTDB taxonomy): Bacteria > SAR324 > SAR324 > XYD2-FULL-50-16 > XYD2-FULL-50-16 > JABHWU01. Next base: position 21,537 of record JABHWU010000003.1, read on the forward strand.
TATCTCTCTCCCAGGCATCATTGTAAAAAGTACCCGCTAAACCATATTCTCCAATAGCTTCAAATGACAATCCTAAATTATACAAATCGTTAGGGTTCTTTTCCCTGGCAGTAACAGATTGGAGTCGTTCTATTCCCATTTCATAGGCACCAGCTTCTATCAACATTTTAGCCTGGGGATCACCACCTTCAGCTATTTGATAACTAACGACCTTCTCTGTAACGGCAACTCTTCTAACAAAATTCGTCGCAATCGATGTCGCTAAATCCGATACTAATTGTTCAAAAGATGGATAGACGGCGTCGGAATTTTCAATTTTTCCTTTGTTGGCACCCATTCCATCTCTTAACGATTGGGTTGCAGAGGTAAAAGAACCTAAAAGCCCCGCCGGTTTTCCACCGGTACGGTGGGAAAATGTACGAGTGTCCAAATTAATGGCAATAACTTCAGTAGGTACCAGACGGGTCATTTTCATTTCAAGCGTCATATTTCCACGCATGCTTTTATATGGCCACCAAACCACTTTATCCACTGTAACACTAAGGCTGTTTGGTCCTCCACCCTGAACATATTCCATCTCAGCTTTGGCGACATCAGAACCATCCGTTTTTTGCATTTCCAGCCAAATTTTTCCATTGATGATTGCATCAACTTCTTTTGATTTATATCCTTCTGCTGAAATCATTTCTTGGAGAGCCGCATCATTTTCCAACTTTGCAAACTCATCAGTATAAATCAAAGAAAAATAAGGTGTCGCACCTAAAACATTAACTATTTTTGCCCTGACCTGATCACTGATGGCCTGTTTTTGCGCCTCTGTGAGTTTAATTTTTTTTATCACCCAATTGCCATTTCGTTCCAGCTGTACACTTTCTTCTATAAATGCAACCTCAAATTTCCCAATGGCAACTTTTTTTATACCTTCCGTATTAATTTCAGCTGGTATTTGCACTGAAATGTTTACCTTAGGTGCACATCCAACGACCAATAATAGTAGCAGAAACACTAGCATACTATACAGAACCGTTAGTATTTTCTTATTTGAATAAACCATGAAATCCTCTTAAATATTATAATTGACGTTTAAATTTCAGAATCCAATGCGTATCCATTAATTTAGCTGGTCTTGAATTTTTTTATATTCTCTAAGTCTACGTTCCATTCTACCAACACCTTGAGCATAAATCATTTTAGAGGAGTCCATATTCAAGGCAGAAAAATAGTACTTTTTAGCATCTCGATAGTCGTCTGCTGATTCAGCACCACCCTCAAAAGTCAACCCATAATTATATTCATCTGCTGCTTCTCTGGATCGTATTTTTTCTAATATACCTCTGGCTTTCTTCCATTTTTGTTTTTTTATCAGCGAAACTGCTGATTCATTTCCTGATTCATCAATGGTAATATAAGCTCTCACTCTATAAGGTGATATTGTCCGAATAAATGGTTTTAAAGATTCAATAACTAATTGTTTTATGACTAACTTTCTTTCTTTAGCAGGAATACTGGAGGCTTTGGGCACGATATAGTTCACCCAGTTACCTCTGGCTGATCCGCGGTTGGTTTCAGATGCCAAAGCGTATCGTTTATAATGCAAAGGAGCGACAGGGCTTAACAATAACTGCAAAGCGTCTGCTAAAGACACATAACTCTCATGAACATTTTTAGCTGATTCAATAATTTGTCTACCAAAATTAGCAGAATCGGATCTGATAGTAATCATTTCCCGAGTTTTCCCAAGTTCGGTAATACTAAAACTCACCTGGGCAAAAATTGAAATATTTTTATATTTATAAATGCGAATCACTTCATCGACCGGAGCCCGTGATTCTTCAATGCCAGCGAGTGAGAATAAGGCACTTACACCAACCTCAGCAGCAGCTGTGGTAATATTACCAACTTTACACAGTAGTCCCCGTCTACTAACTGTAACCCCCTGTTTTGTAGCTTTAATACCGGTAGCACCACCGACAAACCCGGCTATTCCACCTTTACATGTTGCTACTTCTGAATACTGGCCATCCTCGACCAGCTCACCACTGACAATTGACCCTTGAATCAGCGCAACAGTATCTTTCTCTTCATCGATTCCCTTAACAGGTCCAATGGCGACCTCAAATCGACCCAGATCATTTAGTCGTTTTTGCAAGGCTTCAATGACCTGATTTTTTATCCCCAGTTTATCGTTTGTGTTTTGAATAAAAGCCGGATCAATAAAAACTTTTCGTATTTCTCTCTTTAAACTGAGTTTTGCGGGATGCTGAATACTTAACTCAGTTTTCGGTATTGTTGATGCGCAACCGATTAGTAATCCAACACTTATCATCCACAATATTGAGTATTTTAAATGAACATATAGAACCTTCATAAAAATTGCTCCGTAATCGTTAATATAAATTAATTAAGACTAAATACATAGTCCGTAGCAGATAGCTGATAATAGATCCTAAAAACAGCTATTGATTGAATGCGACATAATACTATAATTTAAGTTAGAGTTAAACCCTTTTGATGAAATTATCGGTAAGTGTATTATTTATATGATATTATATAAATTTAATTGTTATTAAAGCTTAAGTTTCATTAGCCAAAAACAAAAAAAGCTCCGTTTTAAAGAATAAAACGGAGCTTTGGATAATATTATCAGCTACAAAATATTAAAATCCTCTGATTTTCCGTAAAGCTGTTGTCGCTTTATTTCTAACTCTATCAGCGTCATCTAATGTCATTTCTTCAAGCAGGGGCACAGCTCTCTGGTCCTGTAAATTGCCCAGCACCTCAATTAAGCGTTCTTTCATTTCTGTGTCACCTGAGCGTCCTTTCAGCATACTTAGAGCGCTAATGGAAGCGTTTACAGCACTGGAACCCAGTTTAGTCAAACCTTCCACAATCATATCAGCAATTTCAATATTTCCGATATGCTCAAGCAATAAATTGGCTACTTTCGGGTTTTTGAATGCAATTAGAATATCAAAATTTGCCTTATTATCATAATAAGATTTCCCTGCCAGATTCTTAGCAATACTTTCAGCTACCGTTGGCCCCACTGCTAAAATCATCCGCTTATGGCGGTCCCGACCATTATCAGGTAAAGAAGAAAACTTGGCTACCAATTCATCTGTTGCTACCGGTCCGATTTTACGGATGGTTTTTGCCAGTTCTTCAAATGTTTCACCTCTAGCGTCAGGAATCAAAGATACCAACTTTTTAGAAGCAGGCTCATACCTTAATTTGCCAAGGTTTCTAATCGCGGCATCCTTAACAGGCGGCGGATCATCCAAAACATCGATCAGAGCTTCACCAGCTTGTTTTCCACCAATATTACCGATCAGATTAACGGCACCGATACGGACTTTGACATCATCATCTTTTAATAGTTCTTTAGCCATCGCCAGAGCTTCAGCACGCTTTCCTTCACTATTCAATTTTCTGGCATTTTCCAGACTTGCGCCACAACCGGAAAGAATCAATAGTAATCCGGAAATGATCACTACTAGTTTGATAAAATTAACTTTATTCATGTGATTATCCATTTTAAATTTAAAAAAACCACTTGTACATGACTCAAGTTTTCATGCACAAGCTATCACCACCAATTAGTTGTTTACCATTTCTTTTTCAAAAACAATATCTTTTAAATTTGGGGCTGTAATAGGCTCTTTAAAACCATAATTAAGTTCATCAAGAATATTCATCACTTTTTCACTCAAACTATCCGCTGAGCCTGAGTATCTGACGACAACAGAATTAATGGGTGGTTTAGCTCTGCCAAGGGTATTATCATAACTGATAAATCTAAAATCTTCCGTTTCAGCTCTGTTAACAGCATTTTTGATAACTCTGGGTTGCTTACCGGCAAAGCCTGTAAAAACCAATTCGTATTCAACCAATTTATTACCCTTTACATCAATGGTAGACATTTCCTTGAGCACCTGTGGGATAAATTTTTGTTGCATCTCTTCGTAAGCATCCTTAATCAATCCTGTTAACATTGCTGCCGGATCAGTATTAGAACCCGCTCTTCTGGCTGCCTGAACAATCTCATTCGCAAAAGCACCACCCGTACTGGTTGAAATATTTTTTGCTGTCACTCCAAGATTCAAGGTCATTGTGCTTCCGGTTCTACTGAGAGCTAAAATATTTACTTCAACCACTACTTTAGCTAACTGTTTGATTAGTGTTAAACCGGTTGAGTAGAACTCCTCTGCATTTTGAATCTGGGCATCCAACTCAGCATCAGCAGCTTTACTTCCCGAAACCATCGCCAGAAATTGACCTTTGGAAATCTTTGAGTATTTTTTATAGTTTTTGGGATCTGATTTTAGAGAATTAATCGCATTTCTCTGGTCCATCGCGGTTAAACCTCTTTGATTTAAATCGGTTTGAATTTGATTCATCAAAGCATCTTCAATATCAGAGAAGCGATAACCAACAGACGATAAATCCAAATTCTTCTTACTGGTAATTACAGTAATCAAACTACTGGCACTTTTGTCAATGAAACCCAAGTCCTTTTGAATTGCTACCAGAACTTTTTGACGATTGACTTTAAAGGAGGTTGAAATCCCATAAAATGCGTCATTGAAAATTCTCATTTCTTTGTTAACTTCGCTTTTCGCAATATATTTATCAACATTTTTTGAAAAATAGGTTTCAATTTCCTGAAATCTTCTATTGTAAACTTCTGCGCTTAATAATTCACGTACCATTTCGTCTACTGCCATTTTACCGGCTCTTTCCAAAGCCTTCTGTCTAGCCATTCTGGTATCATTCTTTTTAATAAACGCCTTAGCTTTAACGTTAATCACTCTGATATCAGGTGAATCTTCTTTGAAAGAGGTCTTTCCTGTTACATCAGCCAGAGTTAAAAAATCTTCAACCGCAATAGGTTCCGGTTTGGGTTGTTCAGATGAACACGCTTGAAACAAAAACATGGCTGATATTAAAACAGAAATAAAAAGGAATCGATTCTTCATAAAAACCTCGTGTAATTACGGTTAATGGTGTTGGCTAAATTCGATGAAAAAAATTTAATACAAATAATATATTCAAAAACTATCAACAATTTTTTTTTAATACAATATATTTTTACAAAAAGCTCTGTTAATTCTCAATTGGATGTTACTTTTAAAGGTCATCATTCGGCTAATTATGCTAAAAGAAAAGGCTGAATAAACAATAGTTTCTGTTGATAAAAGATCAATTTTTGTTTTTTTTGGACGATATAAAAAATCTGTTGATCATTCAATCAGAAGAAAAAACCGCTTTGGTACATAAAATATATGGTTTTTAATAATTATTGTGATTTACTGGATAATCCAGCTTTTATTCAAAATCAGATTGCATGTTTTTTTTAATGATGTTATTGTGATAAATTAGTTTAAGCGACAAGATTCAGCTGAATTAATAAAACAAAACAAAAATAGACATCTTAAATGACTTTATCTGAAGCAACTCTCAACAGATTGATTGAAACTCTGGATCCAATACTAACAGCATTGAATTATGAGTTGGTTGACATTAGAATTAGAAAGGAAAACGATCAGAATGTTCTGGATGTCAAAATTGATAAAGTTGATGGAATTACAATTGATGACTGCGCCATAGCAAGTAGAAAAATTTCTTTAGTTTTGGATATTGAAGATATTATTAATTTTTCATACACGTTGCAGGTCGGTTCTCCTGGGATTTTCAGGGAATTGAAAAAAGAAAAAGATTTTGTCAGAAATATGAATAACCGAATTAAAGTTCACCATTACACATCAAAAAAACAAAACAAAAAAACGATCGGTATTCTGACTGCATATGAAGACAATGCAATTATTATTAATACCGATCAGGGGAATATGACTCTGAACTTCGATGATATCAAAAAAATTCAATTATTTCCTGATATTTAAAGGCTTCTTTGGGTTATTTACTGCCAAAACATCAATAAATTAAGTTAACTTTTACTTACAATTAATTACGCTCGATCGTGTTGAAAATATTTAAAATGCGATTGTTGTCATCTGGGGTATCATATGAAAGCTAGTGGATTACTGGAAGCGCTCGCTGAGTTAAGTCAAGAACGCGGATTGGAACAGGACGCGATTGTTGAAGCAATTGAAGATGCAATTGTTGGGGCTGCCTACCGAAAATACAAAAATTATAAAAATATTGAAGCTATACTTAATCCACAAACTGGAAAATTTGATTTAATGCACTATAAAATCGTGGTTGATAGTATCGAAGACCCCGATAACGAAATTACTATTGATGAAGCTCACGAACTCGATCCATTAGCTGAATGTGGTGATGAAGTTGAATATGAAATTGACAGTAACGAATTTGCAAGTGTCATTGCCCAAACTGCCAGGCAATTGATTTTTCAAAAGATTAACGAAGTTGAACGGGAATCCGTTATTGATAAGTATAAGAGTAAAGTTAAAGAAATCATCCATGGTACTGTTTCAAGGTTCGAACGTGGAAAAGCGATTGTCTTGGTGAATAATACCGTTGAAGCGGTGCTGGAAAGAAAAGAACAAATTCCATTTGAGAAAGTACAACCCGGCGATAATATCAGAGCCTTGTTACTGGAAGTGAAATCAGAAGGAAGAGGGCCACAACTGTTTTTATCCAGAACACATCCGGAATTTTTAATCAAACTTTTTGATGTGGAAATTCCTGAAGTTTACGATGGTATCATAGAAGTAATTGCGGCCGCAAGAGAACCCGGTAAACGCGCAAAAATAGCTGTCCATACAAATGACATAGATGTTGATCCGGTCGGGGCTTGCGTTGGAGTAAGAGGTTCCCGGATTCAGACAGTTGTATCGGAATTGTGCGGAGAGCGTATCGATGTTGTAGAGTGGTCATCTGAATTAGAACAGTTCATATCTAACGCCCTGGCTCCAGCAGATATTATTGAAATGGCACTGGACCGTGATAACAGGGTAGCTGATATTAAAATCATGCCGGATCAGTTATCATTAGCTATTGGAAAACAGGGTCAAAACGTAAGATTGGCATCAAAACTTACCGGAATTACAATTAATATTGTGGCATGGGAATCCCCTGAAATTGAAGCAAATCCGTTGGATAAACCGATTACAGAGACTGACACCGACAACAAACCTGGAGACGAGGAAAAGCTTGCTGAAAGTACAAGTTTAACTGAAGAAAAACCACTTGATCCGGTTGATAACACCATCGCTAACCCCGATGAAGAAAATAAAACTGATTCTTAAGACATCACTTGATTTTTAGATTTAAAAAGAATAGGTAGAGCTTATGATTCGTGAATAAACTCGCCTAACTGACTTAATTAATTTTTTACGGCTTTTTTCGTAGACAGGCACATTTTGGAGGACTGCCCATGTCATTAAGGGTATTTGAACTTGCTAAAGAACTTAATACACCAACCAAAGATCTGATTAAAAGACTATCAAAGATCGGATTTCAGGTAAAAGGAAACTTTGCCGTGTTAACAGATAGTCAAGTTGTTAAGATTAAAAAGGATTTTCTGGAGCCTAGCAGCCGTATAAAAGAGACCCTCGTTTCGAGTGAAGATGGCCCCAAGAAAGTTCGACGCCGTATTATTTCAGCCAGAAAGGCCACTGCCAGTAAAAAAATAAAAAAATCATTAAAAATTGAAGATCAACCGTTTGAAGCTGATGTTCAAACCCGTGAAGAAATGGAAAAGCCTGTCAAAAAGAAGGCTGAAATTGAAAAACCTGAGACAGTTACTAAGGTAGACTCGGCTAAAGAAGAAATAAAGGATACCCCTAAAAAAGGAAAATATAAAAAAGCGGATAAAGAAAAACCGGGTAAAAAAGAAAAGAAGGTCGAAGAAACAAAAATAGATAAAAAGGTCGAAGCCAAAAAAGTAAAAAAACATGGAGTAAAAGAAACAGAAAAACTTCAGCCTGTTAAAGTTGAAGCCATTAAAAAAGAAAAAGAGCTGGAAGTAGACACTAGGCCAAGAACTGAAAAACCTTCAAAAGTACCACAGAAAGAAGGAATTTCTACCAAGAAAGAAGAAGAGAAAAAAGTTAAACTTAAAAAGAAAGAGATAAAAGCAAAGCAAAAAACTGCGGTTGTGGCTCCGTTAGAAGAAGATAGCGGTCTTAAGAAAAAGAAAGAAAAACCGGGTAAACACGTTCCTAAAAAAGTAAAAGGTTTCATCCCAGATGATGTTGATAACGGTAAACCTATTCCTAGATATACATCAAAGAAAAAACAATTTAAAAAGTTTAAAAAGAAAGGACATAAGGCAGCTTTTATTCCTGCAAAGGAAAAACATACCTTTAACCCCCGGAAAAAGGAACTCATTGTTGGAGAGTTGATAACTGTCGGTGATTTAGCAAAACTAATTGGTATCCGCGTACCTGAAATCATAAAAACGCTGATGTCACTGGATATTATGGCGACGATTACACAATCTATTGACGGTGAAACAGCTGCTTTAGTTGCTAATGAACATAAAATCGAATTAAAAGTTCAAATTAGTTCTTTAGAAGACAGTATCGATACAGATATAGATGATGAGGCCAATTTAAAGTTACGCCCGGCTGTTGTTACGATTATGGGACATGTTGACCATGGTAAAACCTTATTGCTTGATAAAATCAGAAGTACCAATGTCTTGGATGGCGAAGCTGGTGGTATCACACAACACATTGGCGCCTACCATGTTGATACCCATAATGGAAAAATCACATTTTTAGATACTCCTGGCCATGCTGCTTTTACTTCCATGCGGGCTAGAGGAGCAGATGTCACCGATATTGTTATTTTAGTAGTTGCTGCTGATGACGGCCCAAAACCGCAAACAGTGGAAGCGATTCACCATGCCAAAGCCGCAGATGTATCTATTATTGTCGCCATCAATAAATGTGATAAACCGGATGCAAATCCGGATCGGGTTGTCCAGCAACTCATGGAACATGAACTAATTTCTGAAGAGTTTGGTGGTGATATTCCCATGATAAAAGTATCAGCCAAAGCAGGTGAAGGCATTGATGAGTTATTGGAAATGATTCACTTGCAATCAGAAATAATGGATCTAAAAGCAAACCCCAGTCGATTTGCCCAGGGAGTTGTCATTGAATCCCGACTTGATAAAGGTCGGGGGAATGCAGCTACAATCCTGATTCAAAATGGTACTTTAAAAGTGGGTGATAATTATGTTGTTGGAACTGAATATGGTCGTGTTCGGGCCATGTGGGATGATCGCGGTAAGAAAGTTGAAGAAGCACTCCCATCTATGCCTGTTGAAATTGTCGGTCTTAATGGCCTTCCAAATGCGGGTGATAGATTCAATGTCGGAACAGATGAAAAACAGGTTCGCCAGATATCAGTTTTAAGAACCGATAAAGAAAAAGAAAAAAAGCAGGCCATCCAATATAAAAAGACATTGGAAAATATTTTTGATTCCATCGGTCAGGAAGAAAAATCCATGCTCAATTTGATCATTAAAGCGGATGTGATTGGATCTGCTGAAGCTTTAAGTGAATCATTAGCAACCATGGGAAATGAAGAAGTGGCCGTTAATGTAGTTCATAGCGCAGTTGGGGCCATTTCCAATACTGATGTTACTTTGGCCACTGCCAGTAGTGGCATTATTATTGGTTTTAACACCAGACCTGATCCTACTGCCAAGAAAATAGCCAAGGATGAAAATATTGAGATTCGGCTGTATAGCGTTATATATGAAGCTATTGAAGACGTTAAAAAAGCCCTGGAGGGAATGTTAAGACCTATCATCAGAGAAGAATATCAAGGAAAAGCAACTGTACAGGAAGTATTTAATATTCCAAAAGTAGGCTTAATCGCTGGATCAAAAGTCTCAGAAGGTAAGATTATCAGAAATAGTCCTGTTCGAATTTTAAGAGATAATATCGTCATTCACGATGGACGCTTATCCTCACTAAAAAGGTTTAAGGATGATGCCAAAGAAGTCTCTGAAGGGTTTGAGTGCGGTATTGGTATTGAACAATTCAAAGATGTTCGGGTTGGAGATGAAATAGAATCATATCTTCGCTTAGAAAGTTCTGCTAAACTGTAGGTTAATTCCATACCTTTTATCAAATGGCAAAAGTTAACAAAGAAAGAAGGAGAGAGTTGATTAGAATAAAACTCTCTTCAATTCTTCAAAAATCAGCAAGTAATCCTAACTTTGAAGGCATTACAATTACAGATGTCAAGGTCAGTCCTGACTCTTCTGTGGCCATCGTTTATTACTCAATTTTTAATACCTCAAAAAGTATCAGCCATATCACCCGGTCATTAAATGATGCCTCAGGTTTTTTTCAATCTAAGCTTTCTAATAGTTTGAAAACAAGAAACACACCTCGGTTAAAATTTATCTATGATTCCGGATTCGACAAGACAGATAAAATAGAAACCATCTTAAAGTCCCTGAATACCCCACCAGAATAAAAAGTTCACTAATATACCCCAAAAAATACCATTTTTATTAAAGTTTTTAATTAAGATACCGATAATAAATTAAAATAAGTGTGATTTGATTTCAGTTTGATAAATATATCATCTGAAAACTCATACTATGGAATAATAATTGTAAAACTATCCTTGGGAAAAAATATTTTTCAAGCTATTTAAAGGTAATAAAAATATTACCCTTGCAAAATCAGTCTATTAAATTAGCATCAAGCTTTTATGAAGACCGATTTTTCATGTCGCTTTTACTTGCAAAATATTAAACGAACAAAATTGTGGAGATTTTTTCCTCCTTTTTTAATGTTTTTCTGGATAGTTTATGGCAGCTGATTTTAATCCGAATGTAATAACTGGTCTGGCCTCAGGGATGGATACCAAGAGTATCGTAGAACAAATGATGGCCGCAAACCGTAAAAAGATTGAGCCTGTAATTGCCCGGAAAGAAGAAAAACAAGTTGAACTTGATGCATGGAAACAGGTTGAAGCCATTATTAAAAATGTGCAAACCACATCCGAATCACTTTCAACAAAATCATTGTGGGAAGGAAAAATTGTTAGCTCCAGTAACCCTGAAGTTATTGAAGCGATAGCAACATCAGGTGCAAAACCTGGAAAACATACAATTGTCGTTGACAAGTTGGCCTTGAGCCACCAGATAGCATCCCAGACATATGCCAATAAAGATGATTTAATTGGAAGAGGGAATACCTTAATTACGATTGGAGAGGACCAGGAGTTTAAATTAACAATCGATGAAACCAATGATACCGTACAAGGGTTTGTTGATGCCATAAACGCACTAAATGCTGATGTATCAGCTAATATTGTTAAAACAGGAAATAAGGAAAGGCCGTTCCAAATTGTCTTAACCAGTAAAAAAACAGGGTTAGAAGGCAAAATTCAAGTATTTTCTCAATTTGATGGAAATGGAGAGCCACCGACTTTTGATCCTTATTATTCACAACCCGGGAAATGGCAAGGGATTAAAAGAGAAGATGCCGGAGAAGTAAAACCAACTGGTACCGGAGCCTCTACTGTTGTTCCTGAATTAATTGGTGAATATACGGGGGAAGACCCGATAGATATTATCTTTACAGTTGTAAATACCGGTGTTGTTGGCATCAGTGAAAATTTAAAAATGCGGTGGGAAGATTCCAGTGGACGTTTCGGATATCTGGATATTGGGTCTTTTAACTATACACCAGGGGAACCTATTGATGTTATTGATGGTATTCAACTCATCATGTCTGATGGTGAAATCATTGTGAATGACACTTTTACAGCCAGCGCCAAAAATGAAGAGTCTGATCTTATCTGGTGGAAGGACGATGAAGAGAGAGCCGCTCAGATCACACAACCGAGCCCGTGGGGACGACAGGCAACAGAAGGTGGCCCCATCATTACCGGTACAATGGATAGTGAAGACGATGACTTCTTCACTTTGAATGTCGTCGGAACGGGACAAGTTGGAATCGCAGAAGATTTGAGAATTGAATATATATCAGAAAATGGCATTCAGGGTACCGCCTTTATAGGAAAAGGGTACCAACCAGGATCTAAATTGTCCCTGGGTCATGGATTAGAGATCAGCTTAAATCCAGGAATTTTACAAGATGGCGATTATGCTACCTTTGAGTACCAGGCTGATTCAACAGCTGATTATTGGTGGTTAGATGAGAGCGAGCAACATGAAGGTGGCCAAATTACTGATCTCACCAACTGGATTACACCGGAAGTTGAAGATGAAGCAGACGAAGCAGTAGCACCGGTAGAGGAAACAAAACCTATTGGGGCCAGAGTTAGTAACGCTGAAAAAGCGATTGTCGGTAAATATAACGATTATGATTCCAAAGTGTATACTTTTACTGTTTTAAAAAGTGGTAGCGTTGGGGTAACTAAGGATTTACAGCTGAGATGGGAAGATAATAAGGGAAATACGGGGACACTGGATATTGGAGGAGATGTCTATGCCACCGGGCAACCCCTTGAATTTGATTCAGGGCTATCATTGGTTTTAGGCGACGGCAATATATTTGAAACAGATTCTTTTACTTTTAGAACTTATTCGCCTGTTATCCAACCACCCCAGGATGCCGAAATTAGATTGGGTGCTACCGAATTAGGAGGAGGATTGCTGGTCACTAACTCCACCAATACATTAGAAGACGTTATCGATGGCGTGCGTTTAAACCTGCTAGCCACGGATGAAAAACCTGTTATTATCAGTATCAAAGGAGATACTGAAAAAGCCTTAGGTGGAATCGCTGAATTTGTAAAGGCCTATAATGATATGCTGGCTTATTTCCAGGAAATAACCAAATATAATCAGGAAACCGGTGAAGCAGGGCCACTTCAGGGGGATCGAAATCTTCCCAAGATACAGCGGGAAATGAATAGAATGTTTATTGATACCATCATAGGATTGGAAAAAGACAAAAATATGTTGATTTCCATTGGTATCAAAATCAACAGGCAGGGTTTAATTGTATTGGATGAAGAAAAACTGACGAATGCTATTAATGATGACTTATCTCAAGTTGCCAATTTATTCAGAAGTTATGGCAGTACAGAAAATAGTGGTATTACTTATTTAAGTTCGTCAGACAAAACAAAAATAAGTGGGTCTGAAGGATTCAACATTGACGTGACAGCTGTCGCATCAAGGGGAACATACTCTACTAAACAGTTTTCTCAACCTATTATAATTAACGATGTTAACAATAAAATATATATCAGAGTCAACGGTCGGGAATCAGAGCAAATCATACTTGAAAACGGTACCTGGACCATTGAAGATGTCACCAAAGATTTACAGAAAAAAATTATTGAGGATAAAAACCTCAGCAAGATGAAGGTGGCGGTGAATTCTGATAATGGTATTATGTCAATACGATCAAACGTCACAGGTAGTCGATCAACAGTCAATATCAGAGTTGAAAAACCAGAAGACAATCTGGACCATTTTTTACTAGAAGGGAAAATAGTAGACGGACAGGACGTCCAGGGAAACATCAATGGCGTCGAGCTTCAAGGGACCGGTCAGATACTTGCTGGGATAGAAGGTACTGACTATGAAGATTTAAAATTGTTGGTTTCTTTATCCGCTAGCCAGTTAGGTGATGGTGCAGAAGACACAATGGTGTTTACCAAAGGTGTTGGAACTAAAGTAAAGGAATATATTGGGGCAATTATGAAACCTCAAACTGGTGCTTTAGGGATTTATACAAAAACAGTTAAAGAACAGTTAAAAGGGTATGATAAAGAAGTAAAAATACTGGAGGAGCGAATAAAGGACAAACGTGAGAAATTGGTCCAAAAATTTGCTAAAATGGAGTCAAAATTAGGACAATTAAAATCTGAGCAAAGCTATTTAACTAAGGAACTGGCTAAACTGTAGCCACTCATTTTTAATAAATGCTTCTCATTTGAATCATCAACTAATTCAAAAAGATACCATGAATCAATATTTAAAAGGAAATGTTGCATATAAAAAAGCAGCCGTTACCACAAAAGATCAGGGGACATTAATTTTAATGTTGTATGATGGTGCCATTCGCTTTTTAAAAACTGCTATTAATAAACTAAACAACCAGGATTTGGAAAAGGCGCACCACTATATAGTGAAAGCCAAAAATATTGTTTCAGAATTAATGACATCATTGAAAGCAGATCCCAATAATAAAGTAGCCACAGATTTAAAGTCGCTATACACTTATATGTTTAATCGTTTAATTGACGCCAATATACAAAAAGATGCCGTATATATTCATGAAATACAGGAGTTACTGGAAGAGCTCCGGGAAGGTTGGCGAGGTGTCATTGAAAGCAAAAAACAGGTCAGTGGTTTCAATAATAGAAGTGAAGTAAAACCTTTGAAAATACAGGGTTAAGTTATTGTTTTTGGATAAAATTTGATGCAATAATCAAAATTCCATAATTAGGGGTTGTGATGAATGATGGATCAAATTTAAACGAAGACTATAATTGAAATAATAAAGGAGGACGTTTTAGAGAGTTGAAGTCTAGCCTGGGCTACAAATGTAAATTCAGGGGGGTTGCTTTGCCTGAAATAAGATGATTCTATTCAGAGGGTGAGAGAAGTCCGTCCTGAAAATGGCCTTTATATGTAGAAAATTTTTCAGTCGGGCTGGGAACCCGACTGAAAACTTAACCTTACAATACTACAATATTGGAAATAGTGTTTGAAGTGTTATAAGTTTGCGAATAAATCATAAATACAGATATGCCATTACTATGCCTGATGGTATATTTTTAGAAATGGATTTCAAATGAATGATAAAATAAACATTGAACAGCAAGCCAGAAAGGAATATGAACAAAAAGTGATCAATCTTTGTTTTGATAATAAATCAATTGATCGTTTTGCACCTGGTTTAAAAATGATATTTGCTTTGGATGAACCACCTTTTTTTGTTAAAATAAAACAGGCAAAAAAAGATGCATCTTAAGTTTTGAAATCAAATATTTTATACAACTAATCCGTAAATGTATGGCCATCCATTTAACCTGTCTTCAAGTTAAATGGATGACCGTATATGTTACGGTCAATAGCATTCATAAACATATAAACCTGCAGTTATTATAGATATCCGGGTGTTAAAGGAATAATAATCGATAGCTGATAACCAATGGTGTTTATGGATGATTAGTTGTGAACCTGTCTGAATGAATACATGGAGGTATTGATGAAAGGCAATTGGGAAAAACAATTGGAAACCACAATCAATTGTTTAAGGTAACATAAAATAAGGAGGTTTTAAGGTTACACCCGTTAGAATGTATGTTTGTGGTGACCGGCTTGAGAGAGCGGTTGCCGCGAGCTCCACTATTGGAATGTGGCTCACGGGAGCCGCTTTTCAGGATGCGCTAATGTAAAATATTAACGTATCTTGGTATTAAAAAGCGCTTCATTGTCGCCTGGCGACATCATGGGTCTGTTGACATGGATTTGTTATAATGGCTCAGCGGAATTTCCGCATACATTCTATATGGAGGTAAATTATGAGCTTACGAATAAATCATAATACTAATAGTTTGAATGCTCATAGAAATTTACAAAAAGCAAATGCCAGAGTATCGAAATCACTGGAAAGATTATCCTCAGGAATGAGGATCAATTCTGCCGGTGATGGAGCTGCAGAATTGATGGCATCTGAACAACTCCGAGCACAGGTTGCCAGTATTGACCAGGCCATCAAAAACTCGGAATCGTCAATTTCTATGGTGCAAACAGCAGAAGGGGCTTTAGCCGAAACGAATAATACTTTGGTTGCCATGCGGCAACTTGCTTTGCAATCAGCCAATGAAGGCTCTAACGATGATGTGATGCTGGCAGCTAACCAGACATCCATCAGAAGTATGATTGCTTCGATTGATCGAGTTGCAGAGTTTACACAATTTGGGCAGAAAAAATTGCTGGATGGCTCAAATGGTGTTTCCGGAATGGCTATTGGTGAAGGGCTTCAATATGTTGATGCGGCCACTCAGACAAAATCAAGTTGTCCTGAGGGGTATGATGTAGTGATTAAAGCATTTGCTACCAAAGCATCACTGGTTGGAGATGCACCCTTAACCAAGGAAATAATTGATGCAGGAGAAATGCTATCAATAACAGAAGGTGGTAAGACTGCCACTTATGTTACGAAGGAAAGTGATACAATTGATGCGGCGATATTGAACTTTTCAGCAGCTGCCAAAGCAGCTGGACTGGATGTTCATATTTCCAAGACGGAGGAGGATGCCATTAAAATTGAACATAATTTATATGGTTCCGATAAAACGTTTGCAGCATCCAGTACCACTGCCGGTGTAATTTCCATGGAAGCTAACACCTTCCAAAAAGCTATGAAGGGTACCGATTTGCAAGGTACAGTTAATGGTGAAGCAATGATCGGAAAAGGTATTACCATGACCGGTATCAAGGGTAATGCTAATACTGAAGGATTAACCGTCAGCTATATTCCTAAGCATGAAGTTCTGATGAATATGAAATCAGATATAGAATGCATTACAGGAGCTGATGAAGACGGTAATGAATCACCGGAAATTGAAATACAGGAAATCCCTGATGGTGGATTAAATGTGGGTAAGGTTAAAGTGACTCAAAATGCTTTAACTTTCCAGATAGGTCCATCTCAAGGTCAATCTGTTAATGTCGCTTTGCAAAATGTTGCAGCTAACTCTTTGTCTAGAGGAGTCGTTAACAACAGTGGGTTTAATTCACTGGCAGATGTTAATGTTACTTCGGCAGAGAAAGCCATTGATTCTTTAGCACTTATTGATCAGGCAATTGGACAGGTTATTAAAGTAAGGGCTGATTTAGGAGCTTTTCAAAATAATACCCTGGCCATCAATGTGGCCAATATGCAGGTTGCTAAGGAGAACATGGTGGCAGCGGAATCAAATATTCGTGATACTGATATGGCAGCAGAAATGGCTGAGTTTACTCGGCATAACTTGATTATGCAATCAAGTGCTGCAATGTTAGCGCAAGCGAATCAGATTCCAAAAAAGGTACTTAGATTATTGGAATAATGAATAATAATCTGTTTTGGTTTAACCCATAACCATTAAGCCGGGATTCTAGACTGGATTCCGGCTTTTTTATTTTAAGGCTTCCCAATCTTTGATTTGGTAATCCGGTTGTGCGATTTTAGGTTTTCGGGGATCAATTTTATCTGTTGTCTTTAAAAACACTGAACAAACATCGGCCAGATTAGCTGCTATTATATCGCTAAATGTATTTCCATAATATACTGTATTATTCGAAGGGCACTTCCAATCATGGCAGGCCTTTTGGATCATAAAAGGGGAAGGTTTTTTACATTTCCGGGGATACTGACCTGAAATATAGATTTGTTCTTCTTGAAAAAACTGATCCAGTTTTGTCAAGTGCAGTTTTCTCAACTGCTTTTCCAACCCGCCATTACTGACAAGCGCAATTCTTTTTTCTAAAGTTAAGAGTTTCTTCAAATATTGAAAAGCTACCGGATTAAGGCTCAAATGGGATTCAAATTGTCCCTCATAACAATCCAGAGCTTTAGATAAACTTTTTGACCAATGGCGTGAATCAGATATTGTCGAGCGAATAAACAGATCAAAATACAGTTCCGTATTGCCAGACCCTGTTTGCTGACAATACCAATTTAACAAGTCATGTAACTTATCGATTTGCGGAGTGGTTTTTTCCGGCCATAATTCCCGAATAACTGTCTTCTGGGCCTCTTGATAAGACCACCGGGTATTGATCAATGTATCATCCAGATCAAATATATGAAACTGCTTATTTAAAAGCGTTTTAATCATCCGACAGTTACTGATTTTGCGAGATTTCGGGGTTTATCTATATTCAATCCCATATGTAAAGCTGAGTAGTATGAAAACAGCTGCGCAATCACTAATTCTATCAGCGGCATGATATCAGAATCAACATCAGGAATCACGAAATAATGGTCCGACAAGTTTTGTGTTTCCAAATCGTCAACCAGGCAAAAAGAGATTACCTTACCACTTCTTGCTTTTACTTCTTCAATAGCCATCAAAGTTGTTTTATAAAGCTCAGAACCATCATTGGCAGGAAGGAAAAAGATACTATAGAGTGAATCATCAATCATGGCCAGGGTTCCATGTTTTAAAAAGCCGGCTGGTAACCCTTCAGCATGAATATATGTTACCTCTTTCATTTTCAAGGCAGACTCTAAGGCTATTGGATAGTAAATTCCCCGCCCCATAAATAACCAATTTTTATTCTGATTTGTTTCCTGGGCTAATTGGCGTATAAAACCGGATTCTTCATTAATCAGTTTTTCAATGATATCTGGCAACAGTTTTAGATTTGATTGAATATCATTTGCTTTTTCAATGCTTAGGGTACCATTGAGTATTCCTGTCTCCATAGCAATACGATAGAGTATTACCATTTGAGAAACTGCTGCTTTGGTAGAAACCACACAAATTTCAGGGCCAGATCCTTGATAAATACAGTCATTCACCATCTGACTGATGGAAGATCCGACAACATTCACAATGGCAGATGTCTCTGCACCACCCATCTGAGATACTTTGATTGCCATTCTGGTGTCATAAGTTTCGCCACTTTGGGAAAAAAAGATCATATGTTGATCGGAGTGCGCCTGAACGAGCGTTGGAAATTCATCGGACGAAATAGCAGGAACGTAAAGTTTAGCATATTTAGCCAGTAAATAGGTACCAACCATAGCAACATAATAAGTCGTCCCAACACCAATTAAAAAAGATTGACTTTTATCAATAAATTTCCTGGCAATTTTTTTAATCTCTTCATCGGAGACATGCATGGCCGATTTAATTGTCAAAGGCTGATCAAATATTTCTTTCAGCATGTAATGAGAATAACCACCTCTTTGCGCCGTTTGCTGATCCCATTTGATTTTAATGATATTTTTTTTAACAATTTTTTGATCAGCTAATGATTTGATGACATACTGTTTATTAGTCAATATCACATATTCGTAATCATCTAATAAGATGACATCTTTAGTTTCTGCGATAAATGCATTAATATCTGAGCTGACATAATTAGCACCATCACAAATCCCTAAGACCAGCGGAGAGTCCTTTTTAACCGCATAAATTTTTTCCGGTTCAAATGTGCAGATCATTGAAATTGCAAAAGAACCTTCCAGTTCTTTTAAAGCTGATATAAATGCCAATTCAACATTGTTAACTTCCTGATATTTAGATTGCAGAAGATTCGCGAATACTTCTGTATCTGTATCAGAGGAAAAAATAAATCCTTCGGCAATCAGTTTTTTCTTAATACTTTGATAATTTGAAAAGATGCCGTTGTGAACAATCACAAAATTAGAATCATTAGAAAAATGGGGATGTGAGTTTTCAGGAGTTACTCCACCATGAGTAGCCCAGCGTGTATGTGCAATACCAATTATTCCCCGCATATCTGCAAAGTTTTCCACGGCGTTTACTTCTTCCACATTCCCAATGTTCTTGCGTAAATTTATTTGCTGTTCCTGTTGATCAAAAATTGCCATACCACAGGAATCATATCCACGGTATTCAAGGTTAATCAAACACTGATATAATTTTTTTGCCACCGGTTGATAACTGGCAATTGCACTAATTCCACACATATTTATTTTTTATTCTGTGATTTAAATTATGATTTAATCTGGCTTGGGATGGTTATCAAATCAACAATTTCCGTGTCCGGATTTAGAGTTGTACCGGGAGCGATAGTATGACCAGTCCCAACAGAGGAGTGGTCTCCGATAAATGCACCTAACTTCAACAGTTCTGTATTTAATTCACCTTCTGTTTGTGAATTAAAATAGATACTTTTTCCTGATGTCAAATAGTTAACAGTAATTGCACCAGACCCTAATTTTACATTTTTACCGATGACACTATCCCCGATAAATGACAAACGACCGACTGTTGAGTTTCCAAATAAAACGGCATTTTTAATTTCAGTGCCAAAACCAATTTTTGAATTGATACCAATAGCTGCATTTTTTCTGATTAAAGCACTATTACCAATGTAAACATTTGGACCAATATAGCAGGGACCTTTAATGGATGTTCCATTACTGATATGGACATTTTCAGAAATAATTACCGGTCCTGAAATACTCACATTAGCTTCAATGACCACAGATGAAGGAATGACAGATTCGGTCCATCGGGACATCATCATTTTATTAGCAGCCAGTATGTGCCAGGGATAACTAATATCAATCCAGTTGTCTTCCCAAAGCGCAGCATCTAACCTTTCTTCCCGAATAAGGAATTGAAAATACGCAACAATATCAAAGTTCAAAGCCTTAATTTTCTGAAAACAGGATTTATGAAAAATAAAACTGCCACCAAATATGTAATTGGACATCCGGGTTCCTTCTGGTTTTTCCAGAAGTTTCGATATTTTCATATCGTGTCCCAGATATATATTTCCATAGTTCCCTTTAGATACCGGGTGGCAAATCGTTGCCAGAGTACTGTTGGGAGAACGTTTTTGTTTTTTAAGTAAGTGTTTAAAATGATTCCCTGACATCAGAGTATCACCGTAAACCAATAAAAAATTTTCATCTTCCGCTAATCCAATTTCAAATAAAGATATTGCATTACCAATTCCGGATTCATTTTTCTGTTCCAGATATTCAATTTTCATATCCAGATCTTTACCATAGTGGAAATAATCTTTAACGGCTTTTTGTAGATAATTTACAACAACCCATACTTCCCGAACCCCCGCTTCGTATAGCTGATTAAGAACGGTATGGAGTATTGGTTTTCCAGCAATGGGGATCATTGATTTGGGAAGCGTATCTGTAAACGGGGTTAATTTCTCACTTCTTGCAGCAGCCAATATTAATGCTTTCATAATATTTAATTCAGTTTATAATATCAGTTAGATGAGACTCTGTTATTTTTAGTTATTCATTTGTGTTAAAGAAAATTTATTTAATTTCATTTCAAACAAAGACTCCCTGACTGAATCTTCAATTTCAATTTCTTCTCCTTTAAGATAAATAATTGCACTATCTCCGGTCGACATAATTAAATAATAATTTTCGTCTGCTGGCCATTCATATTTCTCACCTTTTGATAATTTTACATCCATAGCTGGCTTATCATCAATTGCCAATCTAATCCAATCATTAGATTTTGACACCAATACGAGATTTAAAGCGTGGTTTATCACATTAATTGGTGTTTCTAAAACATCTTGCACTTCAGTTTGATCAGATATCTTTTTGGTTATTTGAGCGATATTTTCCGTCGTTTTCTCCCGATTTATTTCGCTATCCTTTTCATTTCCTGAATCTTCAACAGATTCAATGGGTTCATTATTTCCCGCAATTTGAATATTTTGTTGTGAGTTCCAATATAAGAACCCCACAATACACACAATTATTAAAATCGCACCAAAAGCTAAAAAAACACCACCAGATCTATTCTCTTTCTTATTAATATCCTCATTGGGGCTATTGTCACTTTGCGTATTCGGTGAATAAACATTATTCAAAACTTCCATCATCCAGTTACTGTCAACACCAAGTAATTTTGCATAATTTCGAATAAATCCTTTAACAAAAACCAAACCTGATAAATTATCAAGGTTACCCTCTTCAATATTACGCAGACTGGTTAAATTGATTCGTGTAATTTCAGATACATGTTCAAGAGTATATGACAATTCTTCTCTTTTATTTCTTAAGGCTATCCCGATACTATTTAAATCGGTGTTGGGCTGATCTATGGTATTATCTGTCATAATTCTGAATTACTGAAGTTATTAGGATAAGGGGTTAATCTGTTGATTTTAACCTGGAATAAATAATTGGGTATATGAAGATTAATAACAGGTGTTGGGGTTGAATACCAGTATATTCTGCTTCAAGCGAAATTAATCTGACCTAGGGGAAATGAAGAAGTTTTACCCGGCGGAAAAAGAAATTTAGAAATGCGAAAGCGGGAAGTAAAACGGTCAATAGTCAATTAATATCAACCGGATTAATTTATCGAATTCTTCCGGTAGTAGTGAAGATATATTTAATAGATTCAAATGAAATTTCGTCTTTCTCTTTTAAGAGTTTACTATCAATCCGTCGACCATTTACAAAAGTTCCGTTGGAACTGTTCAAATCAACCAGTTTGAATCTTCCCCCAACACGCTCGATTTTTGAGTGCATCAATGAAACAGATTTAGATTTTGGTATCAGATCATTCATTTCTGATCGGCCAATGTGCGTTACATTTTTAGTCAAATAAAATGTTTTCTTTCTCGTATCCACAGGTACCAGTGTCGGGCAATTTTTGAGTAATTTAGCATGCGCTCTTCTGGCTCTTGGTATCAGGTGGCCTGAAGTAGTACTAGTTTTTTGTTCTTGTTTGGCATTCTTTTTTCGTGGACATTGATAAATCAAGGTTAATTCACCCATATCTATGATATCGCCATCATTTAAAAAGCACCTTCGGGATCGTCGCCGATTAATTAATATTGATATCTTATAATTCTTGTCTTCCAGGAAAACACCTGTTGATTTAACCGATAACGTTAATTTGGACAAGTTGCTATATACATTTGTTTGTTCATCCGCTAATGCAGAAACAATCGGTTCCATATTCTTAACATTGCTATCCAGAGGGAAAAATCTTTGTGGTCGGTGTGTGGTAATGGATAAAAATCCATGACGTTTTTCCCGTTTGGTCATAAACCAGATTTTGGAAAAAAGAAATAGAAAGATCCCTCCAATAAATAACGGAACAATTAAGATAACTGTATCTTCATTGACTGAGTGCTTAAAATAATTATCGGCTAATAGCGTACTCACCTGAGTAAGCATTAAAACAATCGTCACTAAACATAATTTAATAGATGTATTCATTGATATTGTGAAATTAGATGTAAAACAAAGTGATAAAATGTCAAACCCGTTTTTAGGAAGCTTTTTTACAATATTGAAAAATGGCATTTCCAATTTTTAGTATATCACCATTTTTTAAGGGTTGTTCTTTGATGCTTCTATAGTTTACAAAAGTTTGGCCAAAAGGATCGTTATCAACTAAGGAATAACCGGTGTAATATTTTAATAATTTTGCATGGGTACGATTAACGTTCTGATAACTTGATAAATTAATGTCATCGTCAATTTGGGAACCCAGAAGATGAATATCTTGTGTTAGTTCGAAGTCAATACCTTCATACTTACCATTTAAGGCTTTGATCCATTCTTTTCTGCCAAATGTGGAAGTTAATACCAAAACAATAGCGATAATGGCCACAAAGGAAACAATATAAACACCTCTGGCCCAAAAAGGATCCTGGATTTCACTAAAAATAGGGATTGAAAGTCCGCTTCCAATGAGACCACTGATAATACCGCTCAGTACGCCTCTGGCAAACCTGTGATTTTTCTGATCTCGAATACCAATAGATATCCCAATAAAAACAGATATAATGGTCCAACGTGAAGCTAACAAAAAGTCAAGATAATAGGTATTTCCAGCCACCATTGAGGGTAAATGCTGTTGGATATAATCAACTAAATAAAAACTGAACAGACCACTGATTCCACCAAAGAAACCACCAATAACCGTTCCTCTGAGTGCCTGGGGTTTATTGTAAACAATGAACCCTTCCAGGCGTCCGATGATAGCACCTATTATTGCACCAAGTAATGTTCCGGACAATACGGACTGCAAAAAAGACGGAATCACGCCATCTTTAATCAATATAAATAAGAACTCCTGGCAGGCCCAGGCAATGATACCTGTAGCGATACCAAAAATTAAATAGGGGAAAAACTTTTTTTTCATGTACTGTTTATAATTATTTATTAAGTGTTTGTCTGTCTTTCGATCGTCAGGTTATCTCTTTAACCTTTTTTTTCTCATAAAAGACGGGATGTCATAATTCTGAAGATTCATCGTTTCTGAATCACTGTTTTCTTCAGTCTTATTGTCGAATTGACTGGGGTAATGCAACTCGTCTTCAACCGGTTGAAGTCCAATAACACTGGGATCTAGTTCCATAATATCTTCAGTAGCGTCATGGGGATCTGACAATTCTTCTGAATCTTCTTCTTCAGAATCAGATTTATTAGCAGCTTTGAGTTTTTTAACTTTTTCCGGATTTTGATGTTTCAAACTATCAACAATTCTCAGGGGCTGTGAATTCTGTGGTCTGGTTTCCTGCTCTTCAATTGGATTATCAAAACCAGTTGCGATAACAGTGATAACAACTTCATTTTCAAATGCATCATCGGTAACTAATCCAAAAATAACATCGGCATCCTGATCAGCAGAACTTTGAATATAATCAGCGGCAGCTTGAGCGTCTAGCAGAGAGAATTGATCATCTGCCACGATATTAATAATAACACCTCTGGCTCCGCTAATGGGTTTATCACTCAAAAGCGGGCTTGATATAGCTTTTTTGGCGGCTTCCAAACCCCGATTCTCCCCTTTGGCCAAACCGGTACCCATAATAGCCCGGCCTTTATTCTTCATTACTGTTTTCAGATCAGCAAAATCAAGATTAATGACGCCTTCTAAATTTATTAAATTTGTAATACCACTGATAGCTTGTTTGAGTACATCATCTGCAATAGAAAATGCTTCATTCATAGTTGTTTTTGGTGATGCGATTTCCAGTAGTTTATTATTTGGGATCACCATTAGTGTATCGACATGCTTTTTTAATTCTTCTATACCGTCATCAGCGATTTTAGCACGTTTATTTCCTTCAAATCGAAATGGGGTGGTTACCACTCCCACCGTCAATACTTTCATTTCCTTGGCAATTTCAGCGATCACCGGGGCAGCACCAGTACCAGTACCTCCGCCCATACCGGCGGCAATAAAGATAAGATCCGTGTTTTCAAGCACACTTTTTATGGTATCCACATCCTCTTCAGCAGCCATCTTACCAACATCCGGTCGCATTCCGGCACCTAAACCTTTTGTGTTTTTTGATCCAAGTGGTATTGTTATATCAGCCTTGGACGAATTCAATACCATTACATCTGTATTCCCAGCAATATATTGTACACCTTGAACACCGTCTTCAATCATCCGATTAACAACATTTCCACCGCCGCCACCAACACCAATAACCTTAATGGTGGGAAGTCCTGTATTAACCGATTGTGACTGAATATTATTTACATCAATTGCCATCTGAACACCTAATTAATAATAATAACCCGAAAACAAATATCGCTGAACTTTACTTTTATCAGCTAATATTTTTCTAAAGAAAGCTAATTAAAACAAACCAAAAAAGTTTTTAACCAACTTTTTGAAACTTACTGCCACATTACTGAAAACATTATCTGTATTTTCTTTTAGAAAGGTTGTTTCCAAATCTGAATCAATACCGTATTTGATTAAACCTATTGCAGTTGAATATTTTGGTGATTCAACTAAATCACTAAGTCCTTGGATATTTGTTGGACCTCCAACACGGACCGGCATTCCAAAAACATCTTCAGCTAAAATATCAATGTCTTTCATTAAGCTGGAGCCACCGGTTAAGACTATTCCAGCAGCACTGGAAGGCGCACAACCAGATTTTTTAAGTTCATTTTGGATCAAATGAAAAATCTCTCTAAATCGTGCTTCAATAACTTCAGCCAATAGGCGTTTATCAATAATTCGATCTTCTCGGCCAGCAATCCCCTTCAAGGTTAAAGTTTCCCCTTTTTTGACATTGGAAATTAAGGCTGTACCATAATCGTGTTTAATTCGAATTGCCTCAATTTTAGTGGTTCTAAGACCGATCGCAATATCAGTGGTCACCTGCTTACCGCCTAAAGGTAGCACACTGGTGTGAATAATAGAGCCATTTTTATAAATGACCATATCTGATGTGCCACCACCAATATCCAATAAAACAACCCCTAATTCTTTTTCCTCTTCTTCAAGTATAGCAATACTGGAAGCAAATGGTTCTAAAACAATATTCTGTACGTTAAGCTCTGCACTGTTGCAGCATTGCACAATATTGGCCGCCGACGTAACAGAACCTAAAATAATATGTACTTTGGCTTCTAGCCGTCTTCCAGCCATTCCAACAGGATTATTGACACCATCCTGTCCATCAACAATATACTCTTGTATTAAAGTATGTAGTATTTCTTTATCCGGGGAATTAGTAGCTCTGGCAGATTCAATAACACGTTGGATATCTGATTCAGTGATGGTATCACCAGTGACTGCGACAACGCCATCCTTGTTCAGGCCCAGGATATGGTGCCCGGCGATGCCTGCGTAGACATTATTGATCTCAATACCACTTTTTAACTGACACTCATCAATGGCTTTCCGTATAGATTTAACCGCGGCACGTATATTGGTAACGACACCTCTATTCAGGCCTTCAGAAGGAGCTTCTCCGAAACCGATTACCCTAAAATTGTTATCAGGTGATACTTCTGCTGCAATTACACATATTTTAGTGGTACCAATATCTAATCCTACAACTACTCTACCGTCTTTATAGGGTGCGTCCTGCATCTCTTATTTTCAAATTAAATTAACTGATCTTGTGATCACAAAACATGAATGAAGGTATCATACCATAAAACCTGATTAATGAATTCGGATTTTGAAGTCCTCAACAACCAGTAAAATTCATAAGTTAATCAATGAAACTCTCTACCAATACAATGGTATTGTCAATATGAATCGGAGTACAAAATCAAATATTTAAAGATGTTTTTCTAAATTGAAATCAGTAAAAATACTTAAAAATGTTTATGATAATCATAAATATGCCGGGCATATGCCGGCAATTGTTCATCAAGTGTAAACTGTCGTGCCGCTTTAGCAGCTTCCAATAGTGTTTGATAGTAACCAATCTGTACTGTTAACCAGAGTTCGTTATTTAATTGGTCTCTGACCTCACCAATAAATGTGTTGTACCCTTTTAGTTTTAGTTTCTTTTTTTGTCTCAGTGCGTTTCTTTTACTGAGTAACCCCCCCACCTGAAAGGAGTACAATTTTTGTTTTAATTTTTTTCCAGGTACAACTTCTTTTTTAATAACTACTGCTGCTTCCTGATTCTTTTTTTCATCCCCGACTTTTTTTGAATCAGGATTTAAAGAAACTATCTTTGTTTTCTCTGTATTTGCCGGTCGAATCACCCGGATAACTTTATCTTCATAAATAACTGTAACTTCTGTGTTTTGACTATTTGAAAAACCCTGACCAGCTTCAACCGCCCTCGCTAATTTTTCATGGGCTCCCAAGCGAACTGTAAACCAGGTTCTGGTTTTGGTTTCCTGAATATACAGATTGGGTTTGAAATTCTTTTGCCTGAGATCTTTAATATAATTTTCAGCATTGATTTGATTTTTAAAAGCCCCTGCTTGAATATAATAATATTGCTGATCATTTTTATCCAACCCAGGTACTTCTTCCGTTAGCGTTGGCTTTTTTGTACTGAGAACCGGGTCAGGAAGTGTTATATTTTCTTGCTCAGGATCCTCCCATTGGGTTTGAACAACAGATGATTCCTGATTTTCACCAGAAAAAAGATTCCTAACCTGATCACAACTGATAATATTCAAAACAAAAACAGCTAAAAAAAGGATATAAATTCTGCTCCATATTGAAAATCGGTAGGTTTTCATTTTTTTATGCGAGAACGTATTTACCAAATAAAATAGATTATAGAATTTCATTTTATCTAAATCAATTTCAAGGTATGTGTCAATTTTTTAAACGTGATTATTCCTGATTTTTAGGGTTATTCAGCAATTATTAAATGTTTTTTTTATTAACAAATTATATTTTTTATTCAGAATTATGACTTTTCAGTACTAACTATTTTTTTTACCAATAATTAAATACACACCAATCTCCATAAGTAATTCACAAGCTATATAACTAATATAATTAAAGATTGACTATTTTTTTTGTCTGAGATATCACTCTACATATATCTTATTCTTTACCAACAATTAAAACAATACGAAACCATTGAGGATTTACATTGATAACCTGCCGGTGGTACTGTTTCCAAAATTATTTTTTTTATCTATTAGCGAAAAAATAATTTGTTTTACAATTCCTAACATGCTTCCACTTGCCAATTCATATTCCAATTTTTATATTAAACCTCAGTAGTAAATTTATATCTAATATATTATTTATTCACATTCTTTTATTTTCAAATAAAATCAGGGAATTAGCTGTTTTATATCTGGGACGGTTTTTGGTGTCAGTATAAAAACCTTGTTCCCATGATTATAGTATTAATATCTGAATTTACCTTTGCCTGGTATGGAAAGCAGGTAATAGAAAAAAAATCAATTTAGCAAAATTTAATTCCTGGTTACCTGAATGATTATCAGAAACATCAACACAAAATTAGTGTATAGCAGTCTTTTTATCCTGATTTGGACATTCTGTATTAACCCAGAACAAATTAAGGCACAAAACCAAATTCCACAAAACCCCAATCAGCTCCTGGCAAACTTGCTGAGCCAGATTGAACAACAAATGGTGAAGCACAATCAAGATATTTTAACCAACAACCTCACCCATACAAATGGCGATTTTGAAAATATTAAGAAAAATCTAAAAATTTTAATTGATGTTTTTATGCCTTTAACAGAAAGACTAAAAGCCCTACAAAAACAAGAAAAAACAATTCTGAACAAAACAAAAAATTTAGAAGATCAATATATTCCGCTAACCCCAAAGGAACAAGAAACCCAAAATCAAACTATTATCCAGGAACAACTCGAAACCAGGAACGACACACAAAAAACCCGGGATATTATCGCCCAGCAAAAAAACAATATTACAGCAAATAATGACTCTCAACCTAAACCGCAACCTAAAACAGTGGATACTATTAACCAGCTGTCCGATTACATCCATCAAGCTTTAAAAAATGAAAATCAGGCAATCAATCATTTACTCAACAGTCAACTTAAACAGGCCATTTCAGCAGAAAAAAAAGCCCTGGACCAAATAGAAAAAGCGTTGAAATTGATATCCCCTCAACAGCCTGAAAACAACCAAAAGCAAAATCAGGATCAACAAACTAAAAACAACCAGAAGCAAAATCAGGATCAACAAACTAAAAATAATCAAAAAAACCAACAACAGCCATCTGAAAAAAAAGCAGATCAACAATTAAGTGCCGAAGAAGCACTTAAATTACTGGCACAATTACAGAAAAAAGCTGAAGATGAACGAAAAAAACGTGAAAAAGAATACGGTGTAACACTGTCACCTCAACAATTACCGGTTGAAAAAGACTGGTAATTTAAAACCAGCAACCGATATGCTTCCTAAATTTCAAACACTAAATGGCATTTATCTACATATGCCTTTTTGTAAAAGCATATGTCCTTTTTGCGCCTTTTCTGTTTTACCCGATCAACCAAAAAAACATGCCAATTATTTGCATTTGATTCAAAACGAACTCGCTCTGCTAGAAAAAGAGTTACAAGCTGATTTTTCCAAAACAAATACTGTTTATCTGGGAGGTGGAACCCCATCGTTGATAGCTATCAACGAGTTAAAATCAATCATGGATCGGCTGAAATCATTAGTCACTAATCCAGCCTGTCAATGGTCAATAGAAATTAATCCGGAAGATGGAAACCTAAAATATCTGGAAAACCTGGTTTCCTTGGGCTTTAATCGCTTCAGTATTGGGATTCAGAGTTTTAACCCAGCTACTCTTGAATCCATCCAACGAAACCATACTGTAAAACATTGCCATTCAGTTTTAAATCGTGTTCAACAAATAAACTTAACCGATTTTAATGTTGACATCATGTTTGGAATCCCGGGGCAAACCATCCATGACCTTGAAAAAGATCTATGTATTGCGCTTGAATATGACCCAACACACATTTCAGCTTATATTCTGAATATCGAACCTAAAACGAAACTAAATCGGAAACCTGAATGGCGAAAATGGCAAATCGAACATGAATCATTGATAGCTGAACAGTATAAAAAGGTTATTGAGATATTATCCCAAAACGGACTTCAACAATATGAAGTTAGTAATTTTTCCAAACCAGGATTTGAATCCAAACAAAATATCATTAATTGGAAAGGGAAATATTATCTGGGTATCGGTCTGGGGGCACACTCCTTCATTAATAACTGCAGATGGGGAAATTTCAGACGGTGGAAAGAATATCAACAAAACCTAAAAAAAGAAGATCTTCCTATTGAGTTTTTTGATCCGTTGACCATATCACAATTGAGAGATGAATACCTGATGATTAATTTACGCCTGATAGACGGTATCAACTTAGATATTTTCAAGACCAATTTTAATTGTAAATTAGAGCAGTATTGTCAAAAAACAATTGATCAAATGAAAGGTCAGGGATTGATTATTCTACAAAATAACCAATTAAAACTATCTACAAACGGAATGCTTTTGACTGATGAAATTACTTTGAAGTTATGTACGATGTTGCCGGATTAACTGATATGCTTTTGAATAATAGCAACTAATGTCTCTATCTGCACCGGTTTCCCTATAAAATCGTCCATCCCGGCCTTTAAACACCTTTCGATATCGACTTTCTTCGTTTTAGCTGTCACTGCAATGATGGGTGTAAAATAGTTCAATTCCCCGGTTTGTTCCATCTTTCTGATTCTCCGGGTTGCCTCAAAACCATTTAATTCAGGCATCAAACAGTCCATAATAATCACAGCAAATTCTGTTTGATTGATTTTTTCTAATGCTTCATAGCCATTAGATGCTGTATCATATTGATAACCTTTTTTTTTCAACATACCTGATAAAACCATTTGATTGATATCATCATCGTCAACAATCAGTATCTTCTTATTTTTTAAATTGTGATTCAAAGTGAACCATTACATTGAAGGATTTAGTTCATCTGAGAGATGCCCCTAATTCGTTTTTTTTACTTTTTCTTAAAAAAGTCCTTAGCTTTACCAAGCAGAGCTGACCGTTCTTCCTCAGACATATTCATCACTTTATCTTTAAGTGAAGCAAGTTCTTTGGGATCAAGTCCTTTGATTTTATCCATGGCCGCTTTAAAAATACTATTATCATTCATATCCGGTTCTACAGCTGCTGATTCTGATTTTTTAAAAAATAGTATTTTATCATTGCCAATTTCACTTTGAATATCTTCTTCTGCCAATGTTTTAAGAACATCGGAAAGCTTCAGGTCATTTTTTTTACAAGAATCATAAATTGCCTGAAATGGCAGTGTTACCTTCTTTTCAGGAAAACCATTTTTACGGATTGATTGAATAATACTTTCGGAAATTTTATTCATGGATAATAAAATAAGAGAGGTTATTTAATTCAAATTTCTAATCAAATCTGCTTTTTTTATTGCATTTCTTAAGGCTTACTTAAAACCAATATTATTTTATTGTCTACAGTTTCGGTGTTTTTCAACTGCATTTTGTGTATTTAAATTTCATCAAATTATTCATAATAAATTGATTTCATTAGTGTAATTATCAAATAATTACTTTTAGAGAAATCTGAATTTTTTATTTTACAAGCAAAATAGTCTTGCATACTGGACATAATTTGTTCCATAATCTAAATTTATTAATAGTGAAATCTAAGTGATTTTAACTATAGCAATAGACATTGTTATTGTCTCATAATTAGATATGTCAACCAACTGTCATCCTTGAGCGCTGAATTGCGAGTAGGCGCAGCCTGAAAAGCGAAACTTGTGGCTTTGATCGAAGAATCTATTGCACATACAATTGAGATTCTTCGGTGCCCGTAGAATGACCAATAGTTGTAATCAGACTTATATCAATGATATTTGCTATAAAGTATAAGTTGGCCAAAGATAGGAAAACAGAAGATTCTATTGTGTTTGAATATCACAATCAAAAATTAAAAGGAGATACTATGAGCGATATTTCAGCAAACGAAGTACTGGATTGTTCCGGGCTATCATGTCCCGTACCAATTCTAAAGACTAAGAAGGCGATGAAGGGATTATCATCCGGACAGGTTTTAAAAATGACATCAACCGATCCTGGATCGAGTAAAGATATTGTTTCTTTTTGTAAAAGAACAGGTCATGAATTAGTGGAATCGGAAGAAGATGGTGGTTCAACACATTTCTTCATCAAAGCTAAATAGTCATAAATAAAGGAAAAGTGCAAAACCACTACCAGCGTTTTGCACTATTTTTCAAAAACCTATTTTATCCAACCACCAATATTAACCTAAAAGACTTAAAACATTTTGCGGTAATTGGTTTGCTTGCGCCAACATAGCAGTAGCAGATTGAGACATAATCTGGTTTCTTGTAAAATTAGCCATCTCTTTAGCCATATCCACATCTCTAATCACCGATTCAGAAGAGATCATATTTTCATTTTGGATACGTAAATTAGCTAAATTACTTTCCAGGGTATTTTTCTGAAAAGCACCTAATTTACCCCTCTCAAAAGTGACCTGGTTAATGGCTTCATCAATCAATTCTATTGAATCCTGGGCACCTTGAAATGTGAGAACATTAACATCAGCCAGACTATCATAGCCGGACTTGTTAGCGATACCTCTTCCCAAACCTTCAGGATTACTACCTCGAACTGAGATCCCCACTGTTTGATTCTGGTTAGCTCCAACATGAAATTTCATTGAATTTTGAGCCACAAAAACACGACCCACAGATTTACCTGTTTCTGGAAATTCTTCACCCGGTGCTACTTCTTCAGCATTAGGATCTTCCATATCAGAAACTTTACAGCCTGTTATGGGTTCATCTTTACCGTCTCCATAGTATCGAATACTCAATCCATCAACACATTTAGCACCTTTAACTCCGGTCAAAATCTGACCTTTTCCAATGGCTGATTCTCCGTTGATGGTCCCTTTAATATCCATTCCAGCTTCAGTGGTTTCAATTTGACCACTTTCCATTCCCAAAACACCTGCAGTACTGCTCATGACCTGAAATTTGTAATCAGAACCATATTTTCGATGAGTGGCTTTTATTTGACCACCTTCTGACAGCTCTATATTTATATCAAGTCCATTACGATTAACTTCATTCTGCAGATTTTGAATCAAGGTTTCCTTGGTATCATCTGCATTTGATTTGTAAACAGCCATCTTACCATCTTCAATAATGGTAATTTGTTCACCAGCTGTAACAATTTCCTCGGTTAAGGCAGTTGTGCCCATCGTAGTTGAACGCGATGACTCCTGTGTCACGTAGACATTAAAACCTTGTTCTCTGGAATCTCCAGTTTCTAATGAAGCATTGACAAATTCCAGATTTTCACCGGTCGTACTCCCGGAAGCACCTCTGGATCCATCCAGCAAACGCTTCGTTCCAAATTGCGCCTGACTGGATATCCGGGCAATTGTTTCCAAAGCGTTATCAATCTCTCCCTGATCCGCAGCCAACATCACTTCATCATTCACTCCTTCGTTTGATGCATGAATTGCCAACTGCCGTATGGAAACAAGTAAATTATTAACTTCTGAAAGATTAGCTTCCATAGTTTGCACTAAAGAAACCGCCATTTCAGAATTATCTATTGCCTGTCCCAATCCAGCAATCTGAGCTCGCATTTGCTCAGATATAACTAAAGACGCAGGACTATCTGCTGCTCTATTTATCTTCAATCCTGAAGATAATTTCTCAAGAGTCCTGGACATCTCTTTATTATTGTTGACCAGGTTTCTATGGGAATTTAAAGCACTTACATTATGATTAATTCGCATACTCATATGCAAAACCTCCTTGTACAATCAATTTTAATAACTATCCTAGCATCCATGTGAATAATTATTATCCCCTTATTGCCGCTATATAATCATCCATTATTATAAGTGGTCGCAGCAATTGACAATCATCTTAATACTTCTGAAAATGAGAAATCGAGAATTGATTTCTCATCCAGCAATCCACTTATTGTAATAGTTGCAGTACATTTTGAGGCAACTGGTTTGCCTGGGCAAACATTGCTGCAGAAGTATTATCTTTGATCATATTTTTTGTGTAGGTTGCCATTTCTTTTGCCATATCCGTATCTCTGATAACAGATTCAGAAGATATCAAATTTTCATTGGCAATTCTTAAATTTGACAAGTTACTTTCCAATGAATTTTTCTGAAAGGCTCCCAAACTACCACGGGCCTCCAATGTATCCTGCATCGCCTGATCAACCAGCATTAATGCATCTTCAGCTCCTTGATAGTTCCTGACGTCAATGTCGGCCAAGTTATCAAAACCGGATACATTTGCAACCCCTTTCCCAATGTTTTCAGGTAGTACACCGCCAATCGCAATATCGGCGTTTTGCTTACCATTTCCACCAATTTGAAATTTAATGGAATTTTGGGTTACAAAAACTCTACCAACAGAGACACCGCCTTCAGGAATTTCTGCTAATTCATTTGGTGGTTCCTCGCCTTCCACCCATTTGTCTGCAATTCGACAAGGTGGAATCAAATCAGAGTCGCCGCCTGTATAACGGACAGTCAGTCCTTCAACACATTTAGCACCATCAATTCCGCTTAAATACTGTCCCTTACCAGTGGCAGTTTCACCATTAATTGTTCCATGGACATCGTCACCCTTATCAGCCACTCTTAGTTCTCCTCCCATCTCACTGAGAATACCGGAAGAGCTACTGACAACCTGAAAACCGTGTCTGGAACCATATAATTTATGCGTCATGTTAATTTTTCCTGATTCATCCAAATTAACATCAACTTTTATCCCTTTTTGATCAACCGCATTTCTAAAATTTTGAATAAAAGTATCAGCCGTATCATCAGAATTTGACGTATATCTGGCTTGTTTACCGTCTTCAATGATGATCAACGTTTCACCCGCGTCTAAAATATCCTGTGTGACCGCAGTAGATCCCAACACATTGGTTTTAGTAGCAGCTGATGTTATTTTTACATCAAAACCCTCTTCCCTGGAATCACCAGTATTGGTTGATGCAGAAATGTATTTCAAATTTTCACCGGTGGCATTTCCAAATGTGCCATTTGTACCATCCAACAATTTCCTTTCACCAAATTGAGCTGATCGGGCTATTCTTTCTATATTTCCAATAGCATTATCTATCTCTTTTTGGTTCGCGGTTAAACTTGAATCGTTATGTGCCCCCTCATTAAGTGAATGTAAAATGAGTTGACGGATATTACCCAAGAGAGAATTAACTTCTGATAAATTCGCTTCAGCAGTCTGAATCATTGATACAGCTGCTTCTGAATTATCGATTGCCTGGGTTGTCCCCATTACCTGCGTTTTCAAATGCTCCGCAATAACTAATGAAGCCGGGCCGTCAGAAGCTCTATTGATCTTCTGACCAGAAGATAATTTCTCCAGGGTTTTCACCATACCGGTATGATTATTACTCATCCAGCGATGAGTATTAATAGCCGGTACGTTATGATTGACTCTATATGTCATTTTTATCTCCCTGGAGATATATTAAATAATTAGGTTTTTAAAAAAAAGAGTTTCTTTCACTTTAGAAATCTTTCTTTTATCCGTTTTATTAACTCAGTAAACTTAATACATTCTGAGGTAATTGGTTCGCTTGCGCCAGCATTGCTGTTGCAGCTTGTGACATGATCTGGTTACGGGTAAATGTCGCCATTTCCTTCGCCATATCCACATCTCTGATAACTGATTCAGAGGAAACCATATTTTCATTCTGAATTCGCAGATTAGAAAGGTTACTTTCCAGGGTATTTTTCTGGAAGGCACCCATATCACCTCTGGCATTTGTAATAGAATCTATGGCTGAATCCACTAAGGCCAATGTGTCCTGTGCACCTTGAAATGAGGTAACGTCAACATCATTTAAACTTTCATAACCAGATGCATTGGCAATACCTCTCCCCAGGCTTTCAGGATGAGCACTCATCACAGAAATACCAACTGTTTGATTTTGATTGGCACCCACGTGAAATCGCATGGAATTCTGGGCCACAAAAACACGACCAACTGAAATACCATCTGGTGGCATTTCCATTTCTGCTGGTGGCTGGCCGTCTATGCCTTCTTCTATAAAACGATCCGCAACGGTGCATTCCTGAGTCAAATCTTCTTTCCCCTCTCCATAATATCTGATACTCAAACCATCCACACACTTGGCACCTTTGATACCGGTCAAGACTTGACCTTTACCAATCGCCGATTCACCGTTAATAGTTCCTTTGATATCAAGACCGGCTTCAACCGCTTTAATTTCACCACCGATATCGCCCATGACACCATCAGTACTACTTAAAACCTGAAACTTAAAATCTGATCCAAACTTATTATGGTTGGCTTGAATTTTCCCAGTCTCATCCAAACTTACTGTAATATCTAAATTATTACGATTAACTTCATTTTGTAAGTTCTGAATCATGGTTGCTTGAGTATCATCTGAATTGGAAACATATGTAGCCATTTTTCCATCTTCGATGATGGTCAGTTTTTCACCCGATTTTACCAATTCATCGGTAATAGCAACCTGACCGGTAACAATAGCTCTCGTTGAAGCCTGAGTGATCTTAACATCAAACCCCTGTTCTCTGGAATCACCAGATGCCAGCGAGGCATTGACAAATTCCAAATTCTCACCAGTCGTACTACCCGATGCACCACGGGAACCGTCTAATAAACGCTTTGTACCAAACTGAGCCTGGTTCGCAATGCGATTAATCGTTTCCAGTGCATTGGAAATTTCATTTTGATCTGCGGCCAGCATCACTTCATCGTTAACACCTTCATTAGAAGCATGAATTGCCAGTTGGCGAATAGAAACCAATAAATTATTGATTTCAGCCATGTTTGCTTCTGTTGTTTGTATCAATGAAACAGCTGTTTCTGAGTTATCTATCGCTTGATTCAAACCAGCGATTTGAGCTCTCATTTGTTCTGAAATAACTAGAGAAGCTGGGCTATCAGCTGCTCGATTAATTTTCATCCCTGACGATAATTTCTCCAGAGTTTTGTTCATTGCATTATTATTTGCAATCACATTTCTGTGAGAATTTAACGCTGCTACATTGTGATTAATTCTATAAGTCATTTAATCCTCCTTGTTAATCACATTAAATACGAACGTCCCTGTTCGTACATTACAAAAAAAAACATAAAATATACTCTAAAGTATTTACTGATTGTATCAGGCATTGTTCATACAGCCTGTCTACATCTTCCATGAAAATTAATTGTAAACTTCCTGTTTACAGTTGAATCCTGGTATTACATTGTCGATTCCACCATCAATTGTGGTGACAACATCCCTTTTAATTGTTCCGCCATTTCACTGGCTTTTTCCTTAGATAAAGATAATATTTCAACACCTGCTACTTTTGGTTTCATTGTGAGTCTTAGCATTTCAACCGCAAGATTCACATAATAGTTTTCCTTGCTAACTAGGTCTTTATTTAAGGATTTCAACCCTTTAATAGAGCTGTAAATCAACATTAATGCATCTTTTCGTTCTTCAGCGGAATGAACTCTAATTGATTTTAAATTTAAAAAACCACTACAATTCGGAATACCTGTCGCTAATAACTCTGGTGTCAAAGACGGTAAACTGAGTATTTCAGCTTTTTTGCCTTCCAAATCCAACGGCACTACTAATCCATTCTGTTTCACTAAAACATGCCCAACAATCTGACCAGCTTGTTCAGTGCTTGTGCCATCAAAATAAAGCGTTAAGCCTCGCGTCCTTTTATTTGTTTTAAGTCCTGTCAAGTAACCACCTTCACCAATTGTTGGTTCATTTCCAATTTCTCCCATAATATTTTTCCCCACTTTCGCGGTTACTGGCTGCCCAGGATACTTTGAAATTAATTGTGTTTTTAAACTGGTGCCGGTAAAATCATTCGCTATACCCAACTGATTATGTTTGAAATACAGAAAATTATTTTTTGTTTTATACACACTGATATTAAATCCATTTTCATGTAATCCACGTTGAAGATTAGGAATTAACGTTTCAATGGTCTCCTCTTTAGTGATTCTATACTTAAATTCCTTTTCATCATCAGAAATAATAATTAATTCTTCATATTGTAATAATTCAGCCGAAATAGCTTTATTGCCAATTAGTCCGCTATATTCAGGTAATTCTATTATTTTAACAGGATAACCACCCTCATCAGATGAAGTAACATGTGGAGATCCTTTCACAAATCTTAAACCTTTTCCTTTGGTAATTGATTTAACACCACAGTTTCCATTTAATAGCGCTTTCCCTTGAAAGCTGGCCGTTTCAGAAATCATTTTAATGTTAGATATTCTTTCAGTCAGGTAATTATTGACGACGGAAACCGGAATATTAGACGCTGGAAAAAAACGAATCTCTTTTTCAAGAAATTTCCCCATTTCACTTAACTGATCATTAATTTTTTCAATATTAATTCTAGCTATTTGTAAAATAGAGACACAATTTTCCAGCTTTGAAATCATATAAAATCGCCCTTTGGAATGTACTCCGGTTGGCCCGATTTTATTTGGTGATTCTCCTCTTTCAGGAAAAAGGTTACGATCTACATTTCTATCTTTTTCCTGAATTCGCAATTTAGGAGCAACTTGCTGATAATATGGATTCATATTGTCCTCTCATTTTTCAGTTACTCAATCAATTTTTTATTACTGCAATAAGCTCAATACATTATTAGGTGTCTGGTTAGCCTGTGCCAACATTGCTGTCGCAGCCTGAGACATAATCTGATATTTTGTAAATTCTGACATTTCTGCCGCCATATCCGTATCTCTTAAAACTGATTCGGAATTGATCAGATTCTCCTTCGCGATACTTAAACTCGCAATATTGGCTTCCAGGGTA
>JABHWU010000066.1 GCA_018657625.1 Deltaproteobacteria bacterium
GATAAGGTTGTATCTGAAACTGCAAAAGGGATTGAACAAGTTAGAAACCAGTCTGTGACGATCGCTAAATATGCCAAAGGTCTGGAAGAGATCGTTGAGCGTTTTAAACTCTAATTGTGTGTGAGGATTTATGATACCCGATGATAACAATTCACCGGGAATAAAGTAAGGGGACTTTGTCTGCAGGAGCAGAAACTCTAATTAAAAAAAATAAACTTTATCCAATAATACTTGGATTGCTTCTCCTTGATAGTAAGGAAAACCTTTATGCACTCGAGAGAGTGACATTGCAACTTAAATGGCACCATATTTATTATTAAATTCAAAAGTAATAAAACCTGAAGATCAAATATAGCAACAAATCCATTTTTTAAAGTCTACTTTATAATTAGTGGCTGAACGAAAATTCAATTATTGGATATAAGTTCGGTAATTAGGGTACACGTAACAACTTGATATTTAATTATTAAAGTGTTTTCTACAAATTGTACCTGTCCCCAAATTACCTACTTTACGTTCAGACACTAATGAGTGATATCCATTGAGCCTAATAAAATCTGATACCAACCAGGAAATTTAAAAAGATTTGATAACCCATCCTAGTAACAGCTAATAAAATTTTAATGTCGGTTCATTAATCTTATCTACGTATTTATTGAAATCGATACTCAACATAAACAGAATAACTGCCGAAATAAAGACAAGTGCCGATATACCAGCACTGTTTTAATTCTTTTTTAAAGACTTTAATATTCCTGTCTGTTCACTAATTAAATTAAATTTCATTATTAACAATAACTTAGAATAAGAATTAAATGCTATTTTTATTTTGGCATCTCTATTGCGATAAGAGGGTATTATTTAATTAGTTTTACTGCCCATGTCTTAGAAAATTAAAAGTTTTTGGGCATGGTTTTTTAAAAAATACTTGGTCAATGAAGAAAACTGCTTCAACTTAGATTTGTAAAATTCAACATATTTTTAGGAGATTCTGATGAAAACAGGTTTAACCTTAGCAAAAAAATTAATCCTGGGATTTTTTACCGTACTGTTTTTACTGACGGTAATCAGTGTACTATCATATTTTACCATTGAAACCGCATCGACAGATTTTACTAGCTATCGGGGACTGGCTAAAGATACCAACTTGATGGGTAGAGTGCAGGCAAATATGTTGATGATAAGAATGAATGTCAAAGACTTTATCATCACTGGCAGCGATAAAGATAAAAAACAATATGATGATTATGTTAAAAAAACCGGTGGGTTTATTGAACAAGCTCAAATTGAAATTCAAAATCCGGAACGGGCGCGTCTGGTCGCCCTGGCAACAAAATCATTGAAAGAATATGAGGCTGGATTTAAAAAAGTTGAACAAGCCAAAGATACGCGAAACCACTTGGTGAAAGAGATCCTGGATATCAAAGGACCTAAAATGGAAAACACGCTAAGTGATATTTTGGAGACCGCAGAAAAAGATGCCGATATGTCGGCAGCCTACAACACCGCTCTGGCACTGAAACATCTCCTATTAGGCCGGTTATATATGGCAAAATTCCTGGATAGTAATGCCCAAAACCATGTTGATCGCGTTAATGAAGAATTTTCAAAGATGCAAAAATATTTAGAAGTATTAGGCCAGGAATTACAAAACAGCCAACGTCGCATTTGGCTTGGAGAAGTCATAGAGGAAAAGAAAATATATACAAAAATTTTTACTGAGCTGGTCCGCGTTATCTTTGATCGCAATCAGACGATTTCAGGTACTCTGGATCGATTAGGGCCTGTGATTGCTAAAGCAGTTGAAGACACTAAATTGTCTGTCAAAGCAGAACAGGATATTTTAGGACCTAAAGTTCAGGCAGCTAATGATCAGGCCATTTGGGTCATCACAATCATTGCTATTATATCAATAGCTATTGGAGTGTTTGCTGCTTGGCTTATCATTCGTGGGGTTTTAAAACAATTAGGTAAAGACCCTCAGGAGATTGCGCAAATCGCCCAAAAAATTGGACAAGGGGACTTAAATATCGTCTTTGATGAAAGTGACATTAAAGGGGTATATGGAGAACTCAAAATAACCGTTGAAAAACTGACTCAGGTGGTGACTGAAGTAAGAACGGCTTCTGATAATGTGGCTGGTGGCAGTCAGGAGCTTAGTTCAACATCTCAACAGCTTTCTCAGGGAGCAACTGAACAAGCTTCATCAGTAGAGGAAACCAGTGCTTCAATGGAGGAAATGGGATCAAATATTCAACAAAATGCTGATAATTCTCAGCAAACAGAGAAAATATCCTTAAAAGCGGCTCAGGATGCTAAGGAAAGTGGTGAAGCTGTATCTGAATCAGTTCATGCCATGAAGGAAATTGCGACTAAGATTTCGATTATTGAAGAGATCGCCCGTCAAACTAATTTATTAGCCCTAAATGCTGCTATTGAAGCAGCCCGGGCCGGTGAACATGGCAAAGGATTCGCGGTGGTCGCCGCAGAAGTTCGTAAGTTAGCTGAACGCAGTCAAAGTGCAGCCGGTGAAATTTCTGAACTATCTTCAACCAGCGTTGAAGTGGCAGAAAAAGCAGGTGAAATGCTAATTAAATTAGTACCGGATATCCAAAAAACATCTGAACTGGTTCAGGAAATCAGTGCTTCCAGTACTGAGCAGAGTTCAGGAGCGGAACAAATTTCAAAGGCTATTCAACAGTTGGATCAGGTTATTCAGCAAAATGCCAGTGCCACAGAGGAAATGGCTGCCACATCAGAAGAACTATCATCTCAGGCTCAGCAATTACAAGATTCTATTTCATTTTTCAATGTTAATGGTGATGGTACTGCTAATCAACAATCATTACACAATAGAGTTGAATTCAGCAGATCTCCCCAAATTGCACCAGTTCCATCTAAGATCAGTCATGAAGCAATTGTAGGTAAAATACCCATGATCCCTAAAAGTAAAGCAAATGAAACTTTTAATAACGGAATTAAGGGAATTGACCTGATGATGAATGATAACAAAGAAATATCAGATAGTGAATTTGATCGATTTTAATAATCACAATAAAAAGTAACGATAAAAAATAGTATTACACCATTTATCTGGTGTCTGGGGTTAGAAAATAAATGAACAGATACCAGGTTAGTATCAGTAATACTAGCTTTTAAATAGTTGATTGAAAAACAAAGGGAAGGAGTTATTATGGAAACACAAATTACACTTGAGGTAAATCAGTTTTTTACCTTTATTTTAGGCGGAGAAGTTTTTGCCATTGATATTTCTCAAATCAGAGAAGTCCTGGAATTAACTCAAATCACGAAAGTGCCACAAACGCCAGAAATGATGAAGGGCGTCATTAATTTAAGAGGAAGCGTTGTTCCTGTGATTGACATGCGCTTGAAATTCGATATGGGAGAAATTGAAAACACTGTTGATACCTGTATTATCATTATAGAAATAATGCTGGGAGAGGAAAAAACTATGATCGGTGCCCTGGTGGATTCAGTCAAAGAAGTGATGGATTTGGATTCAGATCATATTGAACCGTCTCCAAAAATTGGAACACAATTAAATACTGAATTTATTAAAGGTATGGGAAAGCACGACGGGCAATTTGTCATCATTTTGGATATTGATAAAATTTTTTCAAGTTCTGAATTAGAGCTCGTTCAACAGGCCGTTGCTTGATGGTCATAGTACAGATCTAAGCATGGTTTTCGATAGATTTGTACATAATAGTAAAAGCAGATGTGGAAATAGTGGAGCTGACAGCGGCTAACCTAAATATTCATTAATGGTTTGACTTCAGGGATGAAGTGAATACGACCATG
The DNA here is from genome assembly GCA_018657625.1 of Deltaproteobacteria bacterium. Lineage (GTDB taxonomy): Bacteria > SAR324 > SAR324 > XYD2-FULL-50-16 > XYD2-FULL-50-16 > JABHWU01. The sequence goes on from JABHWU010000066.1 coordinate 3,823, forward strand.
GGATACTAGATTAGCCGCTAATTGTATCATTGTGAAAAAGAAACAAATCATTGAAATACGCGATGGCTCTAAACCAAAAATTTATATTATACTCCCTTTTGTCACTTATTTTTTTGCTGATTATTTTTGGAATTTTATCATATTTAGCAGAAAGAGAACGGGCTAAAAAGGAGGCTTTTCAAATAAGTGAAATACTAGTGGATGAGGTTGAAGCAAGTCGTGCCTATGTTCGTCATATTTTAAGACCTAAAATGGCAAGTATTGTTGGTCCCGGTAAATTTGTTCCCGAAATGATGTCTGCTAGTTTTGTGGCCAGGAATGTCTTTGAACAGTTTTTAAAAAAATATCCAGATTATCATATTAAGTTTGCCAGTTTAAATCCACGGAATCTCTTAAATCAAGCTGACCCTATAGACATCAGGATTATTAAAGAATTTCAGTCTGATAGTAAAAAAATCCGCTGGCAAGGGATTGTTTCCAGAAAGGGTGAAGATTACTTCACCGTTGCCAAATCATTTCCCATTAAAAAAAGTTGCTTACGTTGCCACGGTAACCCCCAGGACGCTCCCGAATCACTTCTGGATAAATATGGACCAAATAATGCGTTTGGCTTAAAAATCGGTGATGTGACGATGTATTCTGTTGGAGTACCTTTAAAAATATCATATCAGGATGTTTGGAGAGATGCCCTAGCCAGATATTGGCCGGTATTGGTTTTATTTGTTGTCTTTTTTCTAATGATCATCAGTTTCTTTAAAAACCTGATAGAGAAACCCGCTGAAAGGCTGGTTTACGCTATTAATCGACTTGCAGATGGTCAATTGAATGAAAGAATTGATGTGGATAAAGTGGGAAAACTAAAAGCGTTGGCTGAATCATACAATGAAATGGCTGATCGGCTGTCTAATAATATATCCACACGGGAGAGGGCTGAAGAAGAACTCCGAAAGCAGAAAATTCATCTTGAGGAACAAGTTGAAGAACGAACAATAGACCTCCTGAAAGCAAACAAACTACTCCAAGATAATATTTTAATACAAAAGGCAACTGAACAGAAGATTAAAACCTCATTGCAGGAAAAAGATACCCTGCTCCATGAAATACATCACAGGGTTAAGAACAACATGACATTAATTTCCAGCCTCTTGAAATTGCAAATGGTGAATGTAACCAGTAAAAAGGCTAAGGAAGCTCTACAGGACAGTCAAAATAGGGTAAATAGCATGTGTATGATCCACGAAACGCTCTATCGAACTGATGATATATCAGCAATTAGTATGGAAAAATATCTATCAGAACTTGGAAGAGTAATTCTGCAAAGCTATTCGATCGGTAACAATATCAATATTAATGTTAAAGCTGAGGATATTATGATTGGCATTAAACAAGCTTCATCAATTGGTTTGATTGTCAATGAATTGATCACCAATTCATTAAAATATGCTTTTCCAGATCAGAGTAGTGGTGAAATCAATCTTGGTCTGAAATCGGATGAAGAAAATATTGTTGAATTATGTGTTTCAGATAACGGTATTGGGATCCCCAAAGATTCTGATATTCAAAATAGTAATAGTCTTGGTCTTAAATTAGTTAAGGCTATTGTTGAAAATCAATTAGACGGATCGTTCGATTTTAATAAACAAAACGATACGAAGTTCACAATTAAATTCAATATTGATCCAATATAATATGGGTAAAGCAAGAATACTTATCGTAGAAGATGAAGCGATTATCGCGATGGAGATCGAACTTAGTTTAATAAAGTTAGGTTATCAAGTGGTTGCTATTGTTGATACTGGTGAGGTTGCTATAGCAAGGGCAAAAATACTCAAACCAGATATCATTCTAATGGATATCCGCTTAAAAGGTGATATTGATGGAATTAATGCGGCAAGTCAGATCCGATCAGAATCCGATATCCCCATTATATTTTTAACTGCCCATGCAGAAGATGATAAACTGGAAAGAGCTAAATTAATTTTACCATTTGGATACCTGCTAAAACCTATTCAGGATCGTGATCTCAAAGTGACTATTGACATGGCGTTGTATGCTAAAAAAGTGGATGCTGAAAGAAAAAAAGCGGAAAGAGATCTCAAAAAAGTGAAAGATAATTTAGAAACTCAGGTGTATGAAAGGACAAGGGAGTTAGAGAACAACCGGATTCAATTAGAGCTAGCCCTGGATGTCGCTGACATAGGATTATGGGATTGGAATATCCAAACAGGGGAAGTTGACTTTAGTAGGCGTTGGGCAGAAAATCTTGGTTATCAGTTAGAAGAAATAGAATGCCATGTAAATACCTGGGAGAGGTTAATACATCCTAAAGATAAAGAAAGGGTATTAAAGGTGATGAAAGCGAATCTGGAAGATAAAATACCATTTTACGAATCGGAACATCGATTACTTACGAAATCGGGTAGCTGGAAATGGGTTCTGGCAAGAGGAAGAGTTGTGGAAAAGGATCAAAAGGGGCTACCTTTGAGACACGCCGGCAGTTATATAGATATTACTGAACGAACGACAGCCTTGCAAAAGATAAAAAAAGCAAAAGAAGTTGCCGAATTTGCCAATAAAACCAAATCTGAATTTCTATCCAATATTTCCCATGAGATACGCACACCGATGCATCAAATTCTTAGCTATTCGCAATTTGGTGTCAAAAAAATAGATAAAGTTGATAAAGAAAAGTTGCTACACTATTTTTCAAAAATTGGCTCTATAGGGAATAATGTACTTTCACTTTTAAATGATCTCTTAGACCTCTCCAAAATTGAATCGGGTAAACTGGAATATAATATGCAAAAGCGGGATTTAAAACATATTATTCAGAATGTATCTACTGAGTTTGTTTCTTTGATGAATGAAAAAGATTTAACTCTGGAGACTGTTGATAATGATTTGCCAACACAAGTTGTTTGCGATGAACAAAAAATTAGTCAGGTGATTCGCAATTTGCTGTCTAATGCAACTAAATTTACAGAAAAAGGCAAAAAAATTAATATTTCTTTTGAATTGGGCAAAAATCCTAATGGACAAACGCAATCTGAATCAAACCATAATTCAGTACTTATGGTTAAGGTTAAAGATCGGGGGCCGGGAATACCTGAAAATGAATTAGATACTATCTTTGACAAATTTGTTCAAAGTAGCAAAACAAAATCAAATGCAGGGGGTACCGGTTTGGGGCTGGCTATAAGTCAGCAGATTATTATCGCTCACCAGGGAAAAATATGGGTGGAAAATAATTCCAACGGGGGCTCAACCTTTAATTTTATATTACCTTTTGAACAACCGAAGCATTAAACTCTATCGTTAACCTTAGCAGTTTGCAATTGGGCTGAACATATTACCTGAAGAAACAAAGAATTTCTTTGCCCATGTCATTTCGACGAGGAACGAGGAGAAATCTTGGTTGATTGAATAGATCTCTCATTCTTACTCACCCTTCGTTCTTTGCTTAAAGTATCGCAAATTCAGTGCTCAGGGAATAGCATATTCAGTGTTCGAGATGACAAAAGGCTCAATGCGATTGAAAAGTGCTATCGTTTCAAATATAAGATCAGTAATCTTTTTTTTGTATTTCCACGTTAATTAAATTAAGAATTGTTTGTTCATGATAGATGTTTCATTTCTTATAAGAATTTTAAAAAACCGAAGTGAGGGTTTAATTTTATTGATATTAAAATTGTAGCCATTACAATTAGTCAATGTTATTAGTTTGTTAAGAATCTATTATGCGCAATATTCATGTTAAATATGATAATAATTAATTGGAATCATTCTACTCTTCATAATAGTATTATTTCCACAACAACTTAAATATAAATATTTATTATAGTTCCCTGGATATCAGACACTAAGTTAGGTCTAAGGTTTTGATCATTAGGGAGATTGGTTAAAATTTGTATAGAAGTGACGCATATGAATATTACTATTAAAAAGGCCGATAAATTAAAAACTAAACCGAACCCCAATGAACTGGGATTTGGAAAATATCTTTCCGATCATATGTTTATGATGGATTATTCTGTTGATAAAGGCTGGTATGATCCTCGAATAGTTCCCTATCAATCATTATATCTGGATCCGGCAGCTCTGGTGCTACATTATAATCAGGAAGTGTTTGAGGGGCTTAAAGCTTATAAATTAGAAAAAGGGGGGGTCGGTTTGTTTCGCCCTGGAAAAAATATTGAACGTTTTAACAGATCAGCAGAGAGAATGGCCATGCCACCTGTTGATCCGAATGTATTTATGGAAGGGTTGAGGCAATTGATAATGATTGATCAGGATTGGATCCCGAATCTACCGGGAACCTCCATGTATATCAGGCCAACCATGATTGCGACTGAAGCAGCTTTAGGAGTACGGGCCTCAAAAGAATATTTGTTTTATATTATTGTAGGCCCGGTGGGCCCCTATTATCCCGAAGGATTTGCTCCCACCCGGATTTTTGTTTCCGATCAATATGCCAGAGCGGCTGAAGGGGGTTCAGGGCAGGCAAAAACATCAGGGAATTACGGACCAACCATCTTTGTATCTCAGGAGGTAATTAAAAAAGGATATTCACAAGTATTGTGGTTGGATGCTAAAGAGAAAAAGTATATTGAAGAAGTTGGTACCAGTAATATTTTTTTGCTGATTGATAACGAATTGATTACCCCTCCCCTTGGAGGAACCATTTTAAATGGTATTACCCGTGATTCAGTAAAACAGTTGGCGAAAAAATGGGGGTATAAAGTCAGTGAAAGAAAAATCTCAATTGATGAAGTTACTGAGGCTTGTAAAAGCAATCGCTTAACTGAAGCGTTTGCTTCCGGGACTGCAGCTGTTATTTCACCGGTGGGCGAATTTTATTATCAATCCAATAATTATATCGTCAACGGTGGTCAGACGGGTCAATTATCTCAAAGATTATTTGATACCATGATGGGGATTCAATACGGACAAATTGAGGATGAAAATAACTGGTCACTTCGAATTGATTAAGAAATTATTTTTATACGGCCATCACCTGCCGGTTTCAGGATTTACCCCCTGATTCAGGTGGGATGATTGTACTGTTTGGAAAGGGGGTGATCACATTATTAGAACTGTTTTCTGTAAGCTTGGAAATTTTACTCAACCCTTTCTTCTCAACTTCATCAATACGGATAACAGAATTGATCGGGATGTATGAACGTTTTACCCCATTGAATTCTTTCTTCAGCCTGTCCTCAGAAGGGTCAATGACTAGACTGCTATTTTCACCAAATATGTATTCTTCCACTTCAATAAAACCAAACAAACTACTTTGACATACTTTTTTGGCATACATTTCGTATAGCTTTCCATTATTAATAAAGAAAATTTTAAATATCAGTTCTTTTGTCATCTGAAAATTAATAATTTGATAAGTGTTTTGGTTATAACGAAAATTATTCATTTAATGCTTAAATTAAGATCTGTCAAATCGTCTCGAATAGCAAGTAATGGTGAATAAAAAAAAATTGAAAGAAGTTCAACTATGAACTCAATTATTTATATCTATAAATTTACAAAAAACATAACTCAATCATGGAGACAAAAAAAAATAATAAAGAAATGATTGAAAAGGCTTTTTTTGTGAATTATGATAGATAAAACAGTCGGAATTTTTTTTTGCTTTGTTCAACAATTTAATTAATTAAGAATTGAGGTTTTCATGAAAACGGTACTATTTTCGCTAATGTTATTATTTGTTACATCAATTGCTGTGCAAGCAAATCCCCCTGCGGATATTCAACGAAAAAGATTAGCATGCATTAAAATTAATCATTGCTTGGTTTGGAACAGAGTTACTGATCAGACAAAATGTGTTCCCCGGAGAGTAAACCAGGGCAAAACATATTGCCAAAAATGGAATACTTCAAAATACACCGTATTCAGCCATTAATATTCCTCTAAGGTCTTATTCCTCGCTTTACGCTAGTTATTCAGCGGGGATTTTGATACTCCCTTCCCCTAAATGAAAACTATGCTCATCCACCATACTTTATAGTGTTACACCTAACCTTTGTAAATGCCTCTTGACGAAACACGTTTTAATCTTTTTAATTTTTCTTTAGCAGAAAAACGATTAGGATTTGTACGACATAATTTACAATGCGCTTGAAAGGTATTGAAGTTTCTTCATTTGTGGTTTTTAATTTCCTTTAATAAAAAAATACCATGTGGTTCTTTAATCGCGTTTTTACTCCGCCCAAAAGCAGTAATCCTGAAAAAGAATTGTACAGGAAGGTTCGGGAGATTCAGATTCATTCCCGAAAAATGGTTAATGACGTAATGGCAGGAGAGTATCAGAGTGCTTTTAAAGGCAGGGGGATGGAATTCGATACTGTCCGCGAATATCAGGATGGTGATGAATTGAGAATGATAGATTGGAATGTCACTGCCAGGTATGGCCACCCTTATGTCAAAACGTTTATTGAAGAACGTGAACTGACGGTTATTTTCCTGGTTGATATTTCAGCTTCCGGTGTTTTTGGAACTCAAATTCAGCAAAAACGGGAAGTTATTGCTGAATTATGCGGTGTGCTGGCACTCAATGCTATGAAGAAAAATGATCGTATTGGGTTAATTCTGTTTTCAGATCAGATTGAACTGTATGTGCCCCCTAAAAAGGGGAAAACCCATGTCAGTAGAATTATTCGGGAGTTACTATTTTTTAAAGCTCGGCATAAAAAAACAGATATTAATCAAGCACTGGAGTACTTTAACAAACTGAATAAACGAAAAACAGTTGTTTTTCTGGTTTCTGATTATCTGGACGACGGATACTTTAGAAATATGAGTGCTACCAATCAACGTCATGATTTGGTAGCTATTGAGGTGCAAGATCCCCATGAAGAAAAATTACCGAATATTGGCATCGTGTCATTGATGGATCCTGAAACCGGTGAGACACAGATGGTGGATACCAACAGTCAAATATGGCAAAGACGTTATTATTTATCCCGGCTGCGGTTTAATGAAACGAAAATGAATTATTTCAAAAAAAATAGTATTGATCATTTGATAATTAAATGTGACCAGCCGTATGGCCGTCAGTTAACTGAGTTTTTTAAAAACAGAGCCCGTAGAAATCGTTGAAATGCAAAATAAACAAAAAATTTTAGTTTTATTATTACTCTTTTTTTTAAGTTTAACAGTGGGTTGTGACAAAACTTCTGATCCAACTACGGATACGATTCCGGATCAGATCCTGGAAAAAACATTTACCCTGGGTGGCGCTCCCATTGAGGTAAAAGTACGATTATCTGACATCAGTCTTCCCATTACTGATTTTCTGACGATGACAGTATTATTGGAATATCAGGAGGGTGTAAAACCTGTTCCTTTGTTGATTAACGCAGAGGTTTATCAGCCCCTCGTTTTAATTGAAAAACCGGCTTATGAAGAACAGTGGTTGCAAAATAATAGTTATATTCAGCAAAAATGGCAGTTTAAGTTTGAAGCATTTGATTCAGGGAAATTCAGTATTAAACCGTTTGAAGTTTATTTTCGACTGGAAAAGGACCGGCCGAATGACCTCTCTAAATGGCCGGTATACAAGATAGTGACGGAACCTATTGCATTTGAAATAGAAGCTGTTGATATTGACCCTAACGCTAAACTGGCCGAAATTAGAGGATTTATTTTACCTCCTTTTGACTGGTATCCCTTGTTAATTGCACTTTTGATTTCACTTTTTTTATTTTCAACTTACTTTGGCGTAAAATGGTACTTATTGAGAGATAAACCGGGAGTATCAGAAATTGAAATTCCGGATTATGTTAAAATTGCCTTACAATCTTTGGATCAGTTAGATGCAGATCGTTTAATAGAGAAGCAGAAAATCGATACATTGCACACAAGATTATCAGATATATTAAGGTCATATCTTGAAAATTATTTTAGGTTGAAAGCCAGAGAGCAAACAACTGAAGAATTTATTAGAGATATTTCCCATTCCAGCCAATTTACGGGAGATCAGCGGAATTTATTGCTACAATTTCTGAGATTAGCCGATCTGGTAAAATTTGCTACTTTTGAACCCGGTTCAGAAGCCAGTCAGAACGCTTTTAAAAGTGTTAAAAATTTCGTGCTCACTACAGGGAAGAAAAATGGAATTTGATATTAGTTCATTGCTAATCGCCTTAATCTGTTTATTGCTTTTTAGCTCGATATGGTTGTGGCAGAGTCAAAAAAGGAAAAAAACGGCAGCATTAGTGTTTTCAGGAATTGATCAACTAAAAGAATCAGGTAGCACTTGGCGGATTCAATTTCGAAGTTTGTTGATTTTCCTACGCATCTTCACTCTGATAATTCTTTTAATCGCCTTTGCTCGTCCCCGAATGGGTTTGGAAACCGTTCAAACAGCCAAAGAAGGGATTGCCATACAAATGATTATTGATCGTTCTTCCAGTATGAAAGAACCATTTACTTATCAGGGGCAGGAAATGGATCGTTTGGAAGGTGTTAAACAAGTCTTTGAAGCTTTTGTATTGGGTAATCGGGATACATTGCCGGGGCGCCCGAATGATATGATTGGTTTAACCAGTTTTGCCGGCTTTGTGGAAGAAAATACGCCGCTGACACTGGACCACCAAAATATTGTTAATTTTGCCAGAACCATTACACCCGCTATAAAAATTGAAGATGGAACTATGATTGGAGATGCACTTTATTATGCGGTTCTAAGGTTGGTTGCGGTTGATGAGTTATTGAAAAAAGCGGGAAAAAGTGAACCGGATTATCATGTCAAATCCAAAATTATCATCCTGCTAACCGATGGGCAGCAAACCAGAGGTGGGATGAACCCCATCGAGGCTGCCAATTTTGCCAAAGAAAATAATATTAAAATATATACCATTGCGATTGCCGATTCGGAATTATATCAGAAAAATAACACACTCTTAGGTCAGTTTTTTTCCCTAAATCCGTCGCAGGTTGATACGCGCCTGATCGAAGAGGTAGCTGGAATAACCGGAGGCTTGTTTTCCAAAGCTAAAAGTGGTGAAGGTTTGATTAAAATCTATGAGAAGATTAACCTGTTGGAAAAATCAAAATTTGAGGAGAAGTTCACCACTTATAAAGAACAATTCAGGCTATTTGTATATCTTGGGTTGGGGTTATTAGTATTAGAACTTATTTTATCCCAGACTCTATTCCGCAAAATTCCCTAGTGTATCGCTTCAAACCGAATACACCGAGATACACTAGGCCAGTACCTTTTTTTTAGCTTAGGATTCAGTATAACCAAATTCACTCAGTTTTCTGGGGTTGTTAATCCAGTTTTTACTGATTTTTACATGCAATGATAAAAAAACTTTTTTCCCCAGCATTCGCTCCATCTTGAACCTGGCATTTTGCCCTACTTTTTTCAGCATTGCCCCTTTTTTCCCAATGATAATTTTTTTATGGGCCTCTCTTTCAATGTAGATCGTTGCAAAAATATTAATGATTTTTTCAGTTTCTTTGAAGGCCTCAATGGTAACAGCAGTACCATAAGGAATTTCCTGGAAGCAAAGCCGCATTAATTGCTCTCTGACAAATTCGGCAACAATGACACGTTCTGGAGTGTCCGTCATTTGATCTTCAGGGAAATAAGGAATATCTTCGGGCAGATATTTAGGTAAAATAGCTTTGATATGATCAATTCCTTTTTCTTTTAGGGCACTGACAGGTAATGTTTCCAGAAAGGGATATTTTTGGTTAAATACCTCAATGGTCTTTAATAGCAGTTTGCTTTCACTGAGATCTATTTTGTTGATGATTAAAACAACCTGATTTTGTTTTTGATCTAAATATTCAAGCACCAATTCATCAGCTTTTGGAATGGTATCTTTTAATGAACGGAAGGGTTCGGTAAGAAAAAAAACTAAATCACTGTCCCGAATAGATTGTGTTGCATAATTGACAATCCGGCGATGCAGTTCGTTTTGCGGTAAATGGACACCTGGTGTATCTATAAATATCGCCTGGTATTGATCCTGGGTCAGGATTCCCCGGATATTATTACGGGTTGTCTGTGGTTTATTGGCTGTAATAGAGATCTGTTGTCCGATTAAATGGTTCAACAGGGTAGATTTACCGACATTAGGCCTGCCTAAAAGTGTAATAAAACCAGAGTGGAAACGAGTTTTTTTCATTTTACTTTGACTGAATGATTGGTTTTTAATAAAAAGAAACGCTTTAATAGTTCTGAAATGATATGGCTAACTAACAATTTTATTCCAGTAGAAATCCTTATCTACTTTTATCAAGAAAGGGATTTTCTGTAACGGATGACATATTGTCTAGCTATTTTTATTATAATTTTTTTTATTTCTATTTTTATAGCTATCATTCTAACCTGAATATAGCTGTAGTCATATAATTATATTATTAAAAATAAAATTATATAAAAGATATTGACAAGATTCTTACCATATTTTAGCATTCGGTTTTAATGTAAAGTTGTTAGTTGCTGGCTTAGCTCAGATGGTAGAGCAGCTGATTTGTAATCAGCAGGTCGGGAGTTCGAGTCCTCCAGCCAGCACCAGCATACTTACATAAATAGTGGGGAGGTTCCCGAGTGGCCAAAGGGACCAGACTGTAAATCTGACGGCAGCGCCTTCGGAGGTTCGAATCCTCCCCTCCCCACCATGCCTTACGCTGAGACAAAGATTTGAGCCCGGGTAGCTCAGGGGTAGAGCGCTTCCTTGGTAAGGAAGAGGTCGGCAGTTCAAATCTGCTCCCAGGCTCCAGACAAAATTACAAAAACATGAGAGATATTATCCATTTACAGTGTACTGAGTGTAAGCGAAAGAATTACAGTACTACTAAAAATAAGAAGAACAATCCTGCAAAAATTGAATTAAAAAAATATTGCCGGTTTGACAGAAAGCACACGCTTCATAAAGAAGTAAAAAAATAGAGTTGTAGGCCAGTAGCTCCAATTGGCAGAGCACCGGTCTCCAAAACCGGGTGTTGTGGGTTCGAATCCCCCCTGGCCTGCCACACTTGATGATATTAACACAGATCACCTAGAAAATCAGAAATGATTCAAAAAATAAGAAAATTTATAGCAGATGTCCGCGCTGAATTCAGAAAAGTGACATGGCCAACTCGAGATCAGACGATTAAACAAACTGGAGTTGTTCTAGTCTTAGTTGCATTAACATCTGTTTTTTTAGGTGTTGTGGATTTGGGATTGTCTGAATTGTATAAACTCATCATGGGATAACACATAATGACCAACAGCGAAGAATTCAAATGGTATATTCTCCAAGCCTACGCTGGACATGAAAATAAGGTTAAACATCTGATTGAAAGCCAGTTGAAAGTTAAGAAAATGGCTGAGTTGGTTGAAGAAATCTTTATCCCATCCGAAGAAGTTACTACTAAAAAACACGGAAAAACCAGAACGAATCAAGTTACTTACTTTCCCGGTTATATTCTCATAAAAATGAAGTTAACCGATGACTTGTGGCACGTACTTAGAAGTGTTCCAAAAGTTTCCGGTTTTGTCGGGGGTGAACAAAAAAGCCCTATGCCTGTGTCAGAAAAAGAGCTCGAAGAAATCCGAGGTCAAATACAAAGTGGTTTAAAACAGGCAGAAATAGATTCTACATTCTCAGCCGGTCAGAAAGTTATGGTGATCGAAGGACCATTTGCTGAATTTAATGGAATCATTGATGCAGTTGATCAGGAGCACAGTAAATTGACTGTATTAGTTAGCATATTTGGTCGATCGACACCTTTAGAACTTGAGTTTGATAAGGTAAAACTGGCTGAATAATTTAGATACACTATTTCCAAAGCGATATATCACTACGGCTATCGTTAAATATTGAATAAGCAAAGGTTTTAAAATGGCAAAAAAAGTAGTAGGGTACATCAAATTGCAGGTCGAGGCAGGCAAAGCGAATCCTTCACCTCCAATTGGCCCGGCATTAGGACAGCATGGTCTTAATATCATGGAATTTTGCAAGAGTTTTAATTCAAAAACTCAAAAGCAGGAAGGAATGATTATCCCTGTTGTGATAACTGTATATGCAGATCGTACATTTTCATTCATTACCAAGACGCCGCCGACACCTATCCTGATTAAAAAGGCAATGGGGTTGGCCAAAGGTTCTGCTGAACCGAATAAGATTAAAGTTGGGCGGATCACTGAAGCGCAATTGGAAGAGATTGCCAAGATTAAAATGCCTGATTTAAATTGCTATGATCTTGAAGCAGCTAAAAGATTAGTGCTTGGGACTGCTAATAGCATGGGTGTTCAGCCTCCGGTAAAAAAATAAATTTGTTTTCATCTGATACATAAATAGTTATTTAAAAGGATTAAAATGGCAAAATTGTCTAAAAGAATGAAAGAGTGGAAAGGCGAACTCGACAGAGAGAAGAAATATGAATTCGGAGAGGCCGCTGAAATTCTGAAAAAATTTACAAAAGCTAAATTTAAAGAAAGATTTGATGTGGTTATCCGACTGGGAATTGACCCCCGGAAATCAGATCAAATGGTAAGAGGAAGCTGTTCACTACCACACGGAACCGGAAAAGAAGTTCGGGTACTCGTATTTGCTAAAGGTGAAAAAGAAAAAGAAGCATTGGATGCCGGGGCAGATTTTGTTGGTGGTGATGATTTAGCCGAAAAAATTAAAGGTGGTTGGTTTGAATTTGATCGTGTGATAGCTTCTCCCGATATGATGGGCGTGGTTGGAAAAATCGGTCGGGTCTTAGGACCCAGAGGCTTGATGCCTAACCCAAAGGTTGGAACTGTGACTGCGGCAATTGCAGAAACTGTGAAATTAGTCAAACAAGGTCAGGTGCAGTTCAAAACAGATAAGGGTGCTAACATTCATGCCACTATCGGAATGATGTCTTTTACGGCTGAGCAAATGCGAGATAATTTACAGACTTTTCATGACAGTATCGTAAAGTTAAAACCGGCGAACGCTAAAGGGACATTTATCAAACATATTGCTATCTCAAGTACAATGGGACCTGGTTTGAAAGTAGATCCTTTTCAGTTCAAACAATAGCAAACGAACGCAACTGAGAACATTTCAGTTGATAGAAGATGGATAGGCAACAACTTTGTCCATCTATACCCCATTAAAATCGAATTTATCGAAGAAAGCAGGTGCCGAAGTGTCGGCTTAAAATTCCCGCCGAGATAGTTAGATAATCCTCAGATAAAGCTTCTGATTTTTATATCTTCTTATTTCCTTCAACATTTCGTTTTTAATTTTACTAAACCTCAAGCTTTTATAAGCTGAGATTATGTTTATGTATTTTAATGCGGTTACACTACATTAAAATCACATTTAGGAGACCTGAATGGACAGATCTACCAAAGAAGAATTGGTTGAGGAGTATGGTAATATTTTTAAAAACGCCGTATCAGGTGTTTTGGTTGATTATAAAGGTGCTACAGTTGAAGAACTGACAACCCTGAGAAAATCGCTCTACGAGAAAAACAGCAAGTTTCGTGTCATTAAAAATTCATTGGCAAAGATTGGTGCCAAAGACACACCTTGTGAAGAATTGAGTGAGCATTTCGTCGAGACCAGAGCTTTTGTTTATAGTGATGAAGATATTACAGCTCCCGCTAAAATAATTTCTAATGAAGTTAAAACGAATAAGAAATTAAGTATGGTAGCTGGTGTTTTGGTGTCTGGTGAAAAAAGTGAAGTGCTGGATATCAATGGTATTGAAGCACTGAGCAAAATGCCAACACGTGAAGAATTACTGGTTAAACTACTATATGTTATGAACGGACCGGCTACTGGACTTGTTAAAGTGTTAAATGAAGTACCGGCTAGTTTTGTACGTACATTAAGTGCAGTTGCTGAATCAAAAAATTAATTATTAAAATCTTAGGAGATTAAAAATGGCTGATGTTACTAAAGATCAAGTAGTTGAATTTATTTCAAATATGTCTGTATTGGAATTATCTGAATTAGTAAAAGAATTTGAAGAAAAATTTGGTGTTAGTGCCGCAGCAGCAGTAGCCGCAGCCCCAGCAGCAGGTGCTGCTGCTGGTGGCGAAGCAGCCGCTGAAAAGACCGAATTTGATGTTATTATGACATCTTTTGGCGAAAAGAAAATTAACGTCATTAAAGAAATCAGAGCACTGACAGGTTTAGGACTAAAAGAAGCTAAAGAACTAGTTGAAAGTGCTGGTCCTGATTGTAAAATCAAGGAAGGCGTTGATAAAGAAGAAGCTGCTAGCGTTGCTAAGAAACTTGGAGAAGTTGGCGCAACAGCAGAAGTTAAGTAATTCTATAAAAAAAGATGAGCGTCAGGCTCATCTTTTTTTTACTTAAACCGGAAAATCTTACTCATTTCTATCTGTAGTACCTGCCTTCTACCCCTGATTTGCATAATATTTTTCTAATCGTTCATAAGCACTATTATAAATCTGCATAATCTGCTTCGCAGTATCCTGTTTACTTTTATCATTGTTGAAACGATCCGGATGATATTTTTTGATTTCTTCATTCCTGGCTTTTTTGACAATTTGTAAAGAAGCAGGTGGCTTGAGTTCAAAAAGACTGAGGTCCTCGATGACCTGCCTTGGGTAATCAGCCCTGGGTTTTGAACCTGAATCACTCTTTGAAAATGTTTGCTCCTCAAAATGTGCTTTGGATTTTGTTTTAAAATCGGAAGCGTGCTCTTTTTCCCAACCGGATAATAAATCATCTATATATTGATTACCCTGATCGAGATACTCGCTGAATGTGTCTACTTGATCAGCAGTGAGTGATTTAAAAACCTGATATAGTCTTTTACTAACGGACATTTTTGGGTATTGAGTTTAGATTAATTAGAATGGTGGATGTTACTTTATTAAAAAATAGAAAAAAATTATAAAACAGGATATCAAAAAGTGAAAACTCTGGCAAAATCACCTATTTTATTTGATAACATTAAACCATAAGTGTTTTCATCAGTATTAAACCCCGATTTATGAAGCGGTTATCGTCAGTATTTGTCTTTCTTACATTTCCCTGAGCACTGAATTTGCGGTTCCCTGAACGAAGTCGAAGGGTGAGCAAAGAACGAAGGGTGGACAAAGAACGTAGGTTAAATTTAACGGGACTATTTAATAGTGGAGATTTCTAACGCCTACTGATAATTGGCTCATTTTAAATTTAGTGATATAATACTGATTATACTATCTAAAAATCAACCATAACATTATTTTCCCGGTAAATCGATAGCAGTTCGAGTTAATGAAAAAAAAAGTTAGTTAACCTGCACGTTTATTGAATTTCCAACTTGCTGCAAATAATAAATTACGTAATACTAAAATATTAACCACTAAATCCATGGTGGAAACACAATTTTAATTTGTTTTGGTCTATTTTTTCTACTAATCACGGTGAATAAAAAATATGAACTTTTTATCTAGAAATGTATTGCTGATTATTTCCTTCATTATTGGAATCAGCTTTTTATACTTTGTGTCTTCTGAAGGCAAAAGAAATGAGGAGATATCCTTTTCACAGTTTATAACGGCCGTCAATCAGGGACAAGTGGTAGATGTAACTATTAAGGGTTCTCGAGCATATGGTATTAATAAAAATCAGGAATCATTTTTTGTAAATATTCCCCGTGGATATGGTGATTTAATTCCAATTTTATATGAACGAAACGTGCAATTTCGCGTTAAATCCCCAGATTCAGATGGACTGTTATTTGCCATACTGAGTAACTGGCTACCGATTATTTTGATAATTGGTGTCTGGCTATTTTTTATGAAACAAATGCAGGGAGGCAACAAGGTTATGGGATTCGGCAAATCAAAGGCTAAAAAAATTGAAGATCATGCCAAAAAGATTACTTTCGCAGATGTTGCCGGTATCGAAGAGTCTAAAGCTGAATTAACTGAAATTGTTGAGTTTTTGAGGGACCCTAGTAAATTCGAGAAATTGGGTGGTCGAATACCGACAGGCGTTTTATTGGTTGGGGCCCCGGGGACCGGAAAAACGATGCTGGCCAAAGCGATTGCCGGCGAAGCAGGGGTTGGTTTTTTAAGTA
>JABHWU010000082.1 GCA_018657625.1 Deltaproteobacteria bacterium
GTCCAGTAAATTTGGATGGTGTATTGGCCCTTCAAAATGCCGAGATTTTAGCTGGAATTACACTTTCTCAATTGGTTCGACCAGGAGTTCCAGTTGTATATGGTTCAACGTCTTCTGCAATGGATATGAAAAGTGGTGGCCTTTCCATCGGTGCTCCGGCACTGTCCAGAAATATTTCTTATACAGCACAAATGGCTCGTTATTATGAGCTTCCAAGTCGTTCAGGTGGTGGTTTAACAGATGCACTATTCCCGGATGCCCAGGCTGGTGCGGAGTCTGCCTTAGCAATTAGTACAGCTGCTAGAGCAGGAATTAACGTGATTCTCCATGCCTGTGGAATTCTGGGATCGTATATCGCAATGAGTTTTGAAAAGTTTATCATCGATGAGGAAATCTGTGGTGTTGCCAGAAAAATGTTGCAACCAGTAGAAGCATCAGCCTCGTCAATTGATTTAGATGTTATCAAAAATGTCGGTGCAGGCGGGCAATACTTAACCCATCCCACAACATTCAAGCGCTGTCGAACTGAGTTTTTTATTCCAGATTTGATGTGTCGGTCAAATTATGAAACCTGGCAAAAAGCTGGATCAAAACGCCTCGACCAAGTTGCCGGTGATAAAGTTAATCAGCGATTAGCAAGCTATATCAAGCCTGATATAGATCCTGGATTAGAGAAAGATTTAAACAATTATGTAGCGAAATTACAATAGATGAGAAGAGAAATAGACTTTAAAAAATATTTATTAAGTAGTATCTGAACGAAAAATAGGTAATTCGGAGACATGTACAATACTTAGCAAAGACTTAATCATGAAATACCAGATAGTTACTATGATCGTGAGGCTTCGCAGCGATACCCCTAATTACCGGACTGATACATTTTCGTTCAAGGACTAAGTAAACTGGTTTAATTTCAATCGAAGACGGGTATCAAAGAAATTATCAGATACCCACAAAACGGTAATAAATACACCAAATCCAGTACCACCACAGATTAAAAACATGATTAAAATTTGATACATAACTGCTGTTACTGGTGGGTTTCCAGCCAGAATCTGTCCTGTCATCATGCCTGGGAGACTCACTAGTCCAGCAGTTGCCATAGAATTAATGGTTGGAATCATACCATTGCGAATCGCGTCTTTTCTAATATCTAATAATACTTCCTTTTTGTTTTGCCCCAACAATAATCTTTGTTCAATAATCTGTTTGTTTTTTATAGTAGTGTCGATTAAAAAATTTAGTGATAATGCAATTCCTGTCATGGTATTACCTAAGAGCATGCCCAGAAGCGGGATGGCGTATCTGGCTTCATACCAGGGAGTAGTTTCAATGATAAAATAAAGCGTTAGAATCGTTAGCAAAAAGGACGATACAAACATAGAAAAAGAAGAAATAAAAAAATATTTAACCCCTTTCATTTTTCTTTTTTGCCGTGCATTTATCTCTCTGGCACCAATAAACAGCATTACGAGGGAAATCAAAATAATTAAAATCATATTATTTTGGGTAAAAATAAATTTTAAGATATATCCGATAGACATTAATTGGACAGTTGTTCTAATGGCAGATACCAGAAGCTGCTTTTCTATTTTTAGCCTTCCCAAAAAGCTGAATACAGAGAGGAAAATAATCAGTGAAGATCCTAACAACAAATCATAATAGCTTAAAGATACGATATCCATAACTTATATTATTTCTATAACCTTATTTGTAGTTAATTTGATAGCACGATCACTCACCCGTTCTATTTGATTGAGATCATGACTCACCCAGATAACAGGCAAATTTGAATTGGTTTTGAGGGATAAAATATAATCTTCGAGTATTTTTGTATTATTATCGTCCAGAGCTGAGGTTGGTTCATCCAATAGCAACACTTCCGGTGTATTATGGTTGAGTAATCTCAATAGCGCCAGTCGTTGACGCTCTCCAGTGGATAGTTCAACAACCGGTTTTGATAAGATAGATTTTTGTAAGTGCAATTTTTCTAAATTAAGACTATTTCTTGAAATGAAATGATCTTTAACAATGTCAAACCACCAAAGGCTTTCTGCCGCCAGATAAGATATCATGCTTCGCCAAACTGTGGGATCATATTGATAGGAGTCTAGATCGTTAAATGTTATGATACCCGGACTTTCCTCAAGGTCAGCAATCACTCTTAACAATCTGGTTTTACCGATTCCCGAATCACCCATAATGCCTAAACAATGACCCGGTTGAACTTTAAAGGATATTGGGTAATTTAAATTATCCAAAAAAACATTCTTGATACTAATCATTGTTTGATATCAGTTAGTATTAAGCGAACCGTGACCATTGCTCTATCATATCAGTAAATATATTTTTCGCTATGGTAATTTTTTTGATGTAACAGTATTCATTTGTTTTGTGGGCAAGTTGAGGTTCTCCAGGACCGAGGATAATCGTAGGTGGGTGATTTAGTCCTTCTTTTAAATACGATGCATCAGTCCCGTAGGTGATTATAGACGGTTGGATAGATATATTCAATTGATTTGATAAACGCTTAAAAATGAGTTTAATCCAGGAATTATCAGGGTCAGTATAGATAGAAGGAACGTTTTCGATGGTTTCCAGAATAGTATCCTGTTCAAATAGTGATTTTAATTGCTTTATGATTAACCGGTGGTCTTGTTTTTTTATGGTTCTGACATCGAGTGTAAAATAAGCTTCATCCGGGACAGAGTTTATGTTCTGCCCACCTCTAATCATACCAATATTGAGTGTAGGCTTTCCAAATATAGGATCTTCAGGATCATCAAATAAAAAATTATCCAGTTTATGGTAGGCTCTTATCAATTTTGTAATGGCATTTTTTCCTTTTTCAGGCATCGAACCATGAGCGGTAACACCTTTAGTTTTGACGCGTAGCCATAAAACACCTTTATGTCCAATTATTGGATAATTAGCTGTTGGTTCTGCAATTACCAAAGCACCGACGTCATTTGGGAGAGAATTTGAATTTTTCAGAAAATGAGCACCTTCACATCCAATCTCTTCACCAGCGGTTATGATGACCTCAATATTTTGAGTTGTGTTTTTCTCTAAAGCTTCTTTTACAGCGATTATGATTGCTGCAATACCGGCTTTCATATCACTGCTACCTCTCCCGTATAGTTTATCTGTAGAAATAGTACCTGAAAAAGGATCAAAATCCCATGAATCTTCCCCTAACGGAACAGTATCAACATGTCCGTTGAAACAGATCGCTGATTGTTTTTTTTGAGGTCTATAACTAGCAATAAGACTTGTTCTTTTGTTATCGAAATCATAATATCGGGTGACCATTCCGAAGGATTGCAGTATTTTACCAATAAACAACACACAATCCTGCTCATTCCCAGGTGGATTAATTGTATTAAATCGTATTAATTGTTGAGTAAGTGTTATTTCATTCATTTTATTATTGAATTGATTATATTTATTATTGATTAGATGATTATTACTGTTTCCTTTTACCTTTTTCTAAACCATAAAATCAAAATGGAAAACAATTATGGTGATTAATTGTGACTTTTTCCCGATCGATGAAGGTCACCTCCGTAAAGAAAAAGCTAAAGCAAGAGATTTACGTCAGACCCAGTGGTGGAAAAACTTAAGAGGAAAAGGAGTTTGTTATTATTGTAAAAATCGATTTCCAGCCAAATTATTGACAATGGATCATGTTATTCCGATCAGTAGAGGAGGTCGCTCAGTAAAAAGCAATATTGTCCCCTGTTGTAAGACGTGTAATAATAAAAAGAAATACCTTTTGCCCATTGAATGGGAAGCCTATTTAAACGGGAATTTATAAAAATTTCCAACAATTCTGTTCATAGGTTTTATAGGCTGCTGGACAATATCGTCGAGTAACGGCCAAAAAATAACGAAAATAGATGTGATTTCATTCACCCGGTAATTTTAAAAGTATGCCTCTTTTAATGATACAAATTAACTTCAATCAATTTTGATACATATCGTTTTAATAAACGCAAAAGTTTGAAAATTAAAAAGCAGTTGGATTATCAGATTGCGAGCATTTTTTAACGCTCATTAACAAGCAAATGATTCCCATTAGAATTTTAAATTTTTATTAATACCGTTTTATTAAAATATGATGTTTTTTTGTCATAAAAATTGCAGACTTTTTTGATCTATTGTCTGCAGATATCTATAAATAAATAGATGGCTTTCTAACCATTTAAAATTTTAAAGAGGATTAAATGAAAAACTTAACAGCAATTATCAGTCTTTTTCTTCTGATGTTTTCTGTCGTGAACATCGGTTTTGCAAAAAGTAAAAGTGATCAAAAACCTTTAGGTGTTTTATACAAAGTGACTGGTGATGTTAAATATACAAAAAATGGTAAAAAATGGAGGAAGGTCAGACGAAATAAATTTTTATTTGTCGGTTATCAGATTAAAACAGGTGATAATGGTTCTGGAATGATTACAAATCAGGAAACTGGACAAAACGTTGCTTTGAAACCAAATTCTTTAATCGAAATTACAAAAAGTGGTATTGTTGCAAAGTCAGGTCAATTAGCCGATGTTCAAAAAACAAGTGATTTAATATCGGGACTATTGAACAGATTTACCAAGTCACAGTCATATACAACTGTTAGAAGAAGCGCCAGTAAGCCAAAAGGAGCTGAATTTGAAACAGTCAGGAAGTTAACAATTTCAGAAGATTTTCCATATTTTATTTGGCAAAATGTAAACCCAAAGTACAATTATAAGTTTGTTATTGGTGATAAAACTTATGATATACCAGCATCGGAATCTAAAGTAATCAAAGTTAAACTTGATCCATTTAACGCTGAGCTGAATTATGATATTATGGCTTTTGAAAATGATCAGGAAGTTTTAACATTAAAAAAGGAAAAACGTGGTCGAAAGATTAATTATCGTCTTGTGTTTTTAAGTAAAGCCGAAAATGAAAAACTTAGTCAGGACATCGAACTAATCAAAAACGACTATCCAGATAACGCTTATATGCTTGGTACTCTATACGCCAGAAATAATATGTGGTTGGCTGCAGTTAAACAATATCGAACTTTTTTAAAGGAATATCCAGATGAAACAGAGATGGCTTTATCTTTGTTAGAAGCTTATCGAAGGCTAAAGTTAAACGATATTTATCAAGAGCAATACGAAACCTGGGAAGATGCAATGAAAAGCGGAAAAGATTATACCTTGTATCCGGATTCACTATTTTAATATTCCTCTCTCCCTCTTTTGGAAAGTAGATCTGTTTTATAGGAGCAGATCTA
Organism: Deltaproteobacteria bacterium; assembly: GCA_018657625.1. Lineage (GTDB taxonomy): Bacteria > SAR324 > SAR324 > XYD2-FULL-50-16 > XYD2-FULL-50-16 > JABHWU01. The sequence continues at coordinate 5,276 of JABHWU010000082.1, forward strand.
CTTTTTAATGAAATACAAAATATCTGCTTAAAAATTCTACCACCCTGGTTAAACAACTAAAATAATTGCTTTTAATTAAAGTAGATTGCGCTTTTAGCACATCTATGGCACTATACTTTTTTTTCCAGAATTTATATACTACGAACTACAATCTCCGAGCAAAACAACAATGTATGATACTTCTGATTTCAGGAAAGGCTTAAGAGTCGAAATTGATGGACAACCTTTTATTATTGTAGAAAACCAATTTGTTAAACCTGGAAAAGGGCAAGCGTTTTGTCGCGTAAAACTTAAGCATCTGTTACAGGGAAACGTCATTGATCGAACATATAAGAGTGGGGAAAAAGTAGCTCCAGCTGATATTGTAGAAAAAGCAATGCAGTTCTTATATATCAACGATGAAACGTACCATTTCATGGATAATTCAGATTTTGAGCAATTTGAATTGAACAAAGATCAACTCGGCGACAATTGGAAATGGGTCCAGGAAGGCATGGTTGTCGATGTTATGATTTACAAGGGAACGGCTGTATCTATAACAGTTCCAAATTTTACCGCTTTAGAAATTACTTATTGTGAACCTGGAGTTAAGGGAGATACAGCTACGAATGCGACTAAACCAGCAACTGTCGAAACCGGTGCGATTGTAAATGTTCCACTGTTTGTGAATCAAAACGAGAAAATAAAAATTGATACACGAACGGGTGAATACGTTGAAAGGGTGAAAGCGTAGTGTCCAATTGGGAACCCGGTGCTTCTATTAAAGTGCTTCATGAAAGAAGTACTTTACTTCAAAAAATTCGGAAATACTTTTCTGATCAAGATATTCTCGAAGTTGATACCCCAAGTATTTCAAAATTTCCAACGATTGACGAACATATTGATTCTATTGAGGTATATCTAAAAAGTCAAAAAACGCCCAGTTATTTGATCAGCTCTCCAGAATACCATATGAAGCGTTTATTATGCTTTGGAATGCCATCTATATATCAAATTTGTAAAGCTTTCCGTAAAGATGAATTAGGTAATTATCATAATCCTGAATTTACTATGATTGAATGGTATCAGTTAGGAATTGATGATTACCAGCTAATGCAAGCCACCGATAAATTATTACAACACGTTTTAAACACAGCTCCAGCTGAATTTATCACTTATAAAGCACTTTTTTTAAAATATTTAAATATCGATCCATTTAATTTAACGCAAAGTAAATTTTTGTTGTGTTGTCAGGAATCCGGGCTTACGCCGTCAAAAGATTTAATGATAAAGAATTGTAGAATTGAGGATCAGTTAAATTTTCTGATGGGATTTTACATTGAAAAAAAAATCGGTCATCAAAAACCAGTTTTTGTATATCACTATCCGGCCAATCAATCTGCTCTGGCCAAAATTGATCCAATGCACAATCAGGTATCTCAGAGGTTTGAAGTATTTTATAAAGGTCTGGAACTTGGAAATGGATATCATGAACTTCAGGATTATCAGGTACATTTAAGCCGATTTGAATCAACAATAAAGAAAAGGAAAGATTCTGATCAAACTGATTACCAAATTGATTATAATTTTATGGATGCCCTTAAACATGGTTTACCCCATTGCTCGGGTATTGCAATCGGTTTTGATCGATTACTGATGATCAAAACAGGAATCGAAGATATTGACAAAGTCCAAAGTTTTTCAAGTAAAAGAAGCTAGTCAAAAATCTATTTTACCATTTGAAGTTTTTGATTGTAGCTGGGGCTGGTAGTAAGGTTTTCGCTATTAAATGAATTCGACTTTATCGCCTGATCAATAATGATTGTCGCAGCTGTCACTAAATCACCTTTTGAAAACCCTTTTTCTAATAATTCTTGTCCAAAATATTGTGCTAATTGCTCGATTGATTCTTCGGTTACTCTTTTTTTCTTTTCTATTGATAGCATTTCAACCTCTCTGTTTTCACTTATAGTCTTTTAGGTGGTTCCTTTTCTATCAGTATAATACAAGTTACATGCCTTGCCGTATTAAGCTGATATTGTTATCTATTTTAAAAACCATCTGAAAAGTGTTGCAGAATAGACACATTATACTTGTGTCTTAAAAATTAGGCAGGAAGAAAAAACTTATCAAGTTCTTTAACAATATTTTCGATTTTAAATGGTTTCGGAATGTATCCACCCATTCCGGCTTCATGACATTTAAGTTTATCAGATTCCATAACATTTGCTGTCATGGCAATAATTGGAGGTTGTTTTGAAGTAGTTTCTGATTGACGGAGTTTTTTGGTAGCAGTTAGGCCATCCATGATCGGCATTTGGAGATCCATCAATATTAAATCATATTGCACATTCTGAGCTTTTTCAATAGCTTCCAATCCGTTTGAAGCAGTTTCAATAGATAAACCCATTTTTTCAAGAACTTTGATGGCAATTTTTTGATTTATTAAATTATCTTCAACCAGTAAAATTTTTTTATTGTATGATCGTTGAATGTTTGTTTTTGTAGTGGATTCATTTAGAAACTTTTTATTGGTTGTTTTTAAGGGAAGCAACAATCTAAATAGTGCTCCGGGACTGCTTTTCACTACAGGTAACAGTGATCCTCCCATAATTTTTGCCAGTTGATTAGAAATAGATAAACCTAATCCAGTACCACCATATTTTCTAGATACTGAATTATCAGCCTGCGTAAATTTTTCGAATAAAGAATGAAGCTGCTCTTCAGGAATACCGATTCCGGAATCTTCAATTTCAAATATTACATTAACACAATCATCCTCAATTGGTTGGAAGCGAACACTAATTTGAACATATCCAGATGCAGTAAATTTAATAGCATTCCCAACCAAATTTATTAATATCTGTCTGATTCGGTGGGGATCCCCGATAAAGTATTTGTTTTCAAAGTCTTGAAAGTTGACACTTAATTTCAATTGTTTTTCCTTAGCCGTTTGAGACAACAATTCTGATACATCAGTTACAATCCGTTTTAAATCGATTGATATTTGTTCGATTGTCAGTTTACCAGCATCTATTTTTGAATAGTCAAGTATGTCGTTTAAAATGGTGAGCAATGAGACTGCTGAATGGTTTATCAGAGCCGCATATTCAAAAGCATCTTTTGAAGGTTCCAAATCCATTAATAATTTTGAAGCGCCAATAATTCCGTTCATAGGGGTTCTTATCTCATGGCTCATATTAGCCAGAAAATCACTCTTGGCGGCATTGGAGTTTGTTGCAGAATCTCTTGCTTTTTGAAGGTCAATTTGAATTTGCTTTCTTTCATCAATTTCCTTTACGTATTGACGGTTAAGCGTTTGAAGTTCTTTTATGTTCTCAATGTTTTGAAATTCTAAAGATTTCGTGTAAGCATTCACCTGGTCTTTTTTAACACCGATTACCCATGCAAAAAGACCAAGAAAGACAGGTACAATATCAATAATCCATAGTAAAGGAGAATTTATCTGTACCTGATTAAAATTTGTTAGCGTAAAGTCCTGGTTGTTCGCCATAAATACCAATCCAGTTCCTAACAATGGAAAAAGGGAACCGAAGAGAACGCCTAAAATGAGGAACTTTAGTCTTTTCTTTTTTATTCTCATTACTAAATATTTTTGATTTAATTATTGAGTGACACATTGGCCAACTGATCCAGCTTTACATACATTTCCATCAACCCAGACGGCTCCGGAAAGCAATGCTTTTTTAAAATTGGCACCATTTATTTTAGCCCCTCTCAAGGTAGCTTGTCTTAAGTCGGCTTGAAATAGATTTGATCCGGAAATATCGGCTCCGGATAAATCAATATTTGCTAGAGGTGCTTTATATAAATCACAATTTCTGCATTCCAAAGTTCTTATTAATTTGTAATAATCTTTGGTGTAACGCATTTGGGTTTTTGCCTGTCCAAATATAAGGGTCATATTACTAAAAAAAATGCTTAAGGATAATAACAGGATGATAATGTTTTTAATCATATTGATTTTAGGTTTTATTAATTTACTGCTTGTGGTAGTCGTTAATTTAGAGAACAAAGCTGATGCTGTGAAAATATCTTAAATAATTAATATCCTTACATTCTATTGATTTCAAGGAAAATAGCACTTTGTGCCTTATTATTCCATAACGTTAATTTTAAAAAAATAGACTAAATCTGTAATTATAGATAATTACGGAAGAAATTATAAAATATGCTGCTAAAAATTCCAAAATTTTAATTATGATTGATCTAATAAAAAAGTTAAATTTAAATCGTTTATCGAATCAGGAATTTAGTGAAAGATTAAATTTGGTACAGGAAATACCAGTTTTTGAAAAACTATCAAAAAACCAATTACTTGATTTTATAAGAGCTATGACTCCAATTTCTTATCGGTCAGGTAAAAAACTGCTAATAGAAGGTGAAGCTGTCGGGGGTGTATATTTCATAAAAGAAGGAGAAGTTCAAATATTAGTTACAAATTCTCAATCAGGAAAAGAGGAATTAATAACCCATGGATATGCCGGAGAGTGTTTTGGTGAGATGTCAACTTTAAGAACCAATGAAAATGCTTCTGCAACTGTTTTAACCGCTAGTGATACAACCGTATTATTCATTCATCGAAAAGATTTTATCCATTTAGTTAATCGATATAATCTATGGCCAATATTTACAGAAGTTATGGCGGATCGGCTAGAAAAAACAAATCACAGAATGACTGAGATCATGAAGCATGTGAAGCAAGGTATGGTAGAGGTTGACAGGCATGGAAAAATAACCAGTAAATTTTCAATGGGGTTTGTTCAGCTTGTCGGTTGTAAAGTCAATGAAATCCATAAACAATCACTATCAAAAATGCTATTTAAAGATTGTAAAAAGTCTAAGCAGTTATGGCGTGATAACCTGGAAGAGGTGTTTTCAACTTCATTAAGTCAAATTTCACTTTCATTAGGTTTATTACCTACAGAATGTCAATATTATCATCCCCAAAAAGGGCTACGAATTTATCAATTATCATATGATATTTGTATTTATCAGGGAGAGGCAAATGGGCTGGATATTGGTATTGAAGATGTTACATTTATCAGGGAAATGGGTTTAAAAAATAAAGAGTGGGAAAATGAAAAACGGATTGTTCAGGAAATATATACAAACTCAGAAACATTCCGAAGTTTGTTGGGCCTTATTGGCGAAGTTAATATGAACCTTAAGGAACTCCGTCAGCAAATACTCTCTAAACAAGTGAGTCAGGATGATTTGAGATATTGGTTAGGTAATATTCATTCATTAAAGGGTACCAGCCGTTTCCTGCAATTAGATGATATTGGAGATGCTGCCCACAAAATGGAAAATATTGTGATCGATATTCGATCAGATCATCAAAATCCAGCTTTATATTACGATAAATATATCGATCAGGCCAATACTCTTGAAAATAAAACGATTTACGTCAATAGCATCATGGAGAAAATGAGTGATGAAACAAGACGAAGATTGACTGCTGAACTAATTTTAACCAAACAGGAAGTAATCAGTTTACAAAGAGAACTCAAAGGCAATAAAGCTGCATCTGGAATTTTAATGAATGCTCAGCGAATATCCTCCAACAAACTGGTTGAAGGCTGGGATCTGGAATTAAAAAGAATCTGTGCAGCAACATCGAAACATATACAGTTTAAGATCATTGGTGAACATGTTTCTATCCCGGGAAATATTCATTTTGGTTTAAAACTGTCAATACTACATTTGTTACGGAATTGTGCGGCTCACGGAATAGAACCATACCAGGAGCGAAATATACTTAAGAAAAGGCAGACAGGTCTGATATCTTTTCAAGTGCAACTCATCGATAATTATTATGTGATCACCATTCAAGATGATGGTGCCGGTGTTAATAAAAAAATGATTGTGGATACAGCCAAAAAAATAGCACAAAAAGATTTTGAATTAAAAACAAAGATAGAATATCTTCTACAACGGGAAAAGGTGATGTCCATATTATTCCTCCCAGGATTTAGTACGAGTAAAATAGTTTCTGATCTCTCTGGAAGAGGTGTCGGTTTGGATGTCGTTCAGAGAGCTATCAAGAAAATAAACGGGAATATTATGGTTCAAACAGTGGTAAATGCCGGCACAAAATTTATCATAAAAATACCAACCAAAAACTGATCCATTTTTTTGCAAAAAATTAAATTGACATGCTAGATCCAGATATTAGCCTTTTAAAGTCTGCCTATTAACAACATTTTTCAAAGTTGAATATGAATGGCAATTATTTTATAAAGCATTGTTGTTATTGATGTATTTATTTTGATAGTTTTAATTTTTTGTGCAGTTTACAAAAAATTAATTTGATTCTAGATAATTTACATTTGGAATCAGTTTATTGTTGTGTTATTAAGATATTAGATTAAAGTAGTTATCAAGAATTGATTACCGTTAATTATTCCGTTTTTTTAATAGCTATTTTCTAATGAACCTTAAATATATTATTTAATGGAATTCGAATCGCTGAAATTAACAAAGGTTAAATTACAAGATAAAATTCATCTCACCAGTATCTCTTCCAGACAAAAAGCTGCCAAAAAAAAATTGGCCACTCGTGGAAAAGACAAAGGGCTGAAATCTGATCAGGTTAGCAAGTTTTTGGAAAACCGATTAAAAAGATTGTACGAGCGTGTGAAAATTAACGGTGCACTAACCAATGATAAAGTATCTGAATATCTGAGCATGTTTACAAGTGCCGCTATTCCAGTTTTAGGGGATATTTCCAGCAAAAATCAGGAAAAAATAATCAAAAATTTTGCCACCACAACTAAAGATATCGTTGATAAAATTTCAGGTGAGGGGTTTCTGGAACCGAAGCGGTTAATAGGTGTAAAATTAGGTATCAGTCGAAAATCAAGAAGATTAATCGATCAAAACAAAGCTAAAAGAGCTGAAATAGTAGATGATATTGGTATAGATATATCGAAAGTATCTGAAGAAGCAGAAAAAAATGTAGCAAAAAAAATATCAACTGAAATATTAAATGAAAAAATTATTCCAATTGGTTTTAGTAAAAAACCGGATTACTTAACGGTAGAGGAGTTTTTGCAATTACCTTTGGGAGAAAGAAAATTGAAAGATGACGAAGGGAATTTCTTTAAAGAACACATTCTCTATCTGGAAAAAGCAGTTGAAGATAAGCTGTTTCCAGCCAAGAAGCTTGAACTTATCCGCGATGTTGTACCTATTATTGAAAAAATAAAATTTAAGAAATATTTTCAAATATTTGTGCATGGAAAATTTGAGGAACCAACTTTTATGGCTGTGATAAGCCTTTGGGCTAATAACGCTCTGAAAAATTTGAAAGAATAAACTTTCCGGCAGTTTCTATTTAAGCTTCTATAATGACAATATAGTACTATCTATATCGGCATATAATCAAAAATGGGAAAAAACTCACACCTTGTAAAAGCTATTATCGAAATTGATGAACTCAAACCAGGTATGAAAATCATTGAATATTTGGGTTTAGATGTTTCATATGGGTCAATTGATAATAAGACCGGCCAATTTTTCAGGAATAATTTTAAGGGCTGCCAGGCTTCTATTTTAAGACATCAAAGAAAAATTGAAATCAATATAAATCGCCTTCAAACGGGTGATGTTATCCTCAAAATTTATCACTTCCCGGCTTCTATCAAAAAACTGACACAAGTCAGTGATAATCTCATCGGAGTACTACAAGACCGTCGTTTCTTTAAGTTTAAAGTACAGTACGCCATTTCTTTACCAAGTGGTTTTAAAGAGAGTTTTCAGAATGTAATGCAAATGTTAAATGCTGAAGTTTCTTTAAACCGGAATAATCAACAAAAATCAGTAGGTGTTAATAATAAACCCATTACTAAAGTTCAAAGACAATATTTGTTGAAGAAGAAACGCCAGACAACACTTGAAAATCGAGCCTATAAATTAGTAGAAACTGTCAACAAATCTGATGAAATTCGAAACGAAGCATCAAGCGCGATTGAATTTTATATGGATAATGCTCGAAAGGGTAAAATTGATGGGGATGAAATAAAATCTTATATTAATGATATTGCTCTAAAAGCTTCCCCAGAAGCAATATCTGCCATAACAAATCTTAAGAAGAGTGATCAGACATATGGTCATTGCATTGATGTTGCTTCACTGTTTCATTCAGTCTATTTTAAATTATTAAAGAAAAATAAGAATCGGAGCGCTTTTAAAAAACGAAATGAAGCTTTGCTAGGTGGATTTCTACACGATTTTGGAAAGGCAAAAATTCCTAAGTATATTATCGATAGCTCTTCGCAGTTTTCAAGAGATAGTGATGAAATGACAATAATGAAAGCACATCCTAAATTTGGTGCTAAGTTATTAATAGATGAAATGAGTATGCCTGCTCCGATTATCAATATGGCTCTTTTTCATCATGTTAAACATGATACAAATATGTCGACCAGTTATCCAAGAGAATTTGATTATAATAAAGCGATTTATGAAACCAAATTATTATCCATTATCGATGCTTATCAGGCACTTGTTGGGAAAAGAAAATATAAACGTTCCTGGTCACCTGCCGCTGCAATGAGATATTTAGATGCCCTGGCTGGTATAGAATTTGATTTTGATATTTGGGAAGACGTTAAACAGGTTATGGGGATTTACCCTAAAGGTACAGTTGTGCAACTGAATGATAATTCATTAGGCTTCGTGATGTCAGTACCGAAAAATGATCTGGTAAATCCAACCGTAGCCGTTTTTCGTAATGCCTATAATCAGGATTTAGATAATCACCCTCTAATAGACCTTCAAATGAACCCTGAGATATCAATTCAAAATGATTTGGATCAATATGAGGTTTTTGGAAGTGGCAGCAGAGCTTTAGAAAAATTCAAAAGTATTAATATTGCCAGTTCCTAACTATGTTCTCAAAAAACAAAAACCATCCTTTTTTTTGCCTTACTTAATAGCAATTGAGAACCAATTAAAAGCAATCTTGGCGAAAACTGATTTGGTAATAAACCTCCTAGCTATTAAATTATTATGAAGCCCTTTCTTTCAAAAATTTATCACCTGGAAAATCCGATACAAAACTACGATTGGGGTTCAAGAACTGAATTAAGTAGGTTATTCAATATAACTAACATTGAAAATAATCCTCAGGCAGAACTTTGGATTGGTGCTCATCATAGAGCCCCATCATTGGTTAAAATAAATGAAAATGAAAAAATGCCTTTGGATACAATGATAGACAAATATCCTGACTTGATTTTAGGTAAGAAAATAGCCAAGCAATATAATAATAACTTACCTTTTTTATTTAAAATATTAACTGCTAAAAAACCATTGTCAATTCAGACCCATCCCGATTTAAAAACTGCATCAAGTGGGTTTGATGCAGAAAACAGTTGTGGTGTTGCTATGGATGACAATCGCAATTATAAAGACCCAAATCACAAACCGGAATTAATATATGCTTTAACTGAATTCAACGCGTTATATAATTTTAAAACACCTGAAAATATTATAAATAGTATATTGAGTATCAATTCAAAAATATTAAGAAAACTAATCAAATATCTTGAAATCAAAGATCAAAAGGAAGCCCTCAAAAAGTTTTACAGTAAATTAATGCATTTAAATCTAAGCGATAAATCACTGATTGTTTCAGAAATAATCCAACAGCTTAGTCAGGATTCATCTAATTCTGAATTCGTAATAATTCAATACTTAAATCAATTTTACCCGGAAGATTTTGGGATCCTTGCCCCTTTATATATGAACCATATAAAATTATTACCTGGCGACTGTATGTTTATAGAATCCGGAGAAATTCATAGTTACTTAAATGGTTCCGGATTTGAAATTATGGCTAATTCAGATAATGTTATCCGGGGAGGCTTGACGAATAAGCACATAGATTTTAACGAATTAATAAAGGTATTAAATTTTAATTTTAATCTTCCGAAAGAAATTGCTGTTGAATTGTCAGATAATGAAATGGTTAAAACCATACAACCCCAAGTAAATGAGTTTGGTATGTCGATATTGAAATTGACGGATACTCAATATCAATTTCAACCACTCTCAACAGAGATGTGGTTTTGTTCGCTGGGAAATCCCATTATTAGTGATCTGTCTGCTGAAAATAAAACAGTGCTGAAACCAGGAGAGGCCTTATTGATACCAGCCTCTCTGGATAGTATTACTTTGGAGGGAGTGGGGGAAATTGTCAGGATCTTTATACCAGATCAGGTTTTAAGATAGTATAATGTCCACCCAACAAATATAATAGCATTTTAGTAAAGTTTATCTAAAGCCAGTCTTGATCCGAACTTCCCGCATCGTTTCTTCAGCTATTTTTTTACTTTTCATGGCACCTTGCTTTAAAATCTCTTGAACCTTGTCCGGGTTATTAAAAAGAAAATCGGCTTTATCTCTTATTGGTGTCAGGTGAAAACTTAAGCTCTGGTGAAGTTTTTTCTTGCAATCCACACATCCTATTCGACCTTTTCTGCAATCTTGATTAACTTCGCTAATAGTATCTGCCTCACTTAGTGCATCATGTAGAGAATAGATATTACAAATATCAGGATTACCGGGATCTGTTTTCTTGATGCGATTTTCATCAGTGAAAGCACTTTTTAACTTTTTCCAGATTTCATCATCTGTGTCTAAAACACCGATATAATTATTAAGGCTTTTGGACATCTTATTTTTTCCATCTAAACCCATAATTCGCTTATGTTTTCCTAAATGAGCCTGTGGTTCAGGAAAGGTTTCCCCAAATGTAGCATTGAACTTTCTTGCAATTTCCCGGCATAATTCAATGTGTTGAATCTGGTCTTCACCAACAGGTACGATTTCAGCTTTATATATCAATATATCGGCTGCCATTAAAACCGGATAATCTAATAAACCAACATTAATGTTTTGATTTTGGTGTTTTGACTTATCCTTAAATTGCGTCATTCTCTGTAGTTCACCTATCGGTGTAACACAATTGAACATCCATGTTAGTTCAGTATGCTCAATAACATGAGATTGCACGAAAAAAGCGCATCGATCCGGATCTAATCCACAAGCGATATTAACCGTTGCTGCTTCCATGATTCTTTGTTGCAGGATTTTTGGATCGTATTTCCCAGCCATTGCATGGTAGTCGACAATACAAAAGATACATTCGTAATCATCCATCATTTGGGCCCAATTTCTGATAGCACCAATATAGTTTCCAATATGAATATCTCCTGACGGTTGAATACCACTAAAAATTCTGTTTTTCATTTTATAACCACGATAAAAAATTGATTTTAAGTTAGGATTACCAAAACTTAATGTTGTTTCTATTTTTATTCCTAAAACCTAAGTGTAAAACAGCCTTACTGATTTCAGTGATGTTTAATAGACCAACCTAGGTAAAATCTTAAATAATTACAATCAGTAATTATCGAGATACTTAAAAAACAGAGAAATCACAATCATCTAATTTTAAAAATAGTATTTTTATTAACAACCAAAATTCTCACTGTTGATGATGCGATGAATCTGTAATACCTTACATTAATAAAAAAAGGGGATTATATTATAATAACTATTGAATCAGGCTATAAACCGCTCTCTGGATTTGATAGTTTTCCATCCTGACTTCTAATCAAGATATCAATATTCTAAGTTAATGTCAGTTAATAATCCAATTCCTAGTGAATGTCGGATTTTATGTTTGCTTAAACATCGATTATCAATTAGAATTTTGAAAAAAATCAAATCAATATAATAAAGAGAAAAGTAACTATTCAGTTAACTCTTGAATCACTGATCTGAAACCATATTCCTGTTTACCGAGCGAAGTCGAGGTATTGGTCAAAAACACTTCGACTTCGCTCAGTGTACAGAGCCTCTTAAAAGAAAAATATAAAAAAGCTGAATAGTTACAGAGAAAAATCATATCAGCTTTAATATTAAACCAAAACTAATGTAACCATGGCAAATAAGACGAAAATTCTGGTTGTAGATGATGATCCAATGAATTTAAAATTTCTTAAAGAAATTTTGTCTGATGAATATAATATCATAGCAGCGTTATCTGGAGAAGAGGCACTTGAAATTATATTTGATTTTATGCCGGAAATTTTATTGCTGGATATTATGATGCCAGGAATCGATGGGTATGAGGTTTGTAAAAAAATAAGAGCTAACGAAAAATTAGCTAATATTAAAATTTTATTGGTTTCCGCAAAAGCGATGTTGAACGAAAAACTTATGGGATATGAAGTAGGCGCAGATGATTATATAACAAAACCATTTGAACATGAAGAACTGTTAGCAAAAATTAAGATTTTTATCCGTCAATAACTTTATTTCTACTTTCTTCAATTTTATTGATACCACGCACGTTTCCTTTTTAATATCATCGTTTTAATAAAAATTTAATCAATAATTAAAAAGTTTGCCGAAGATGGCCGGAAATAACAATTTAATGACATTTGCACCTGAAAAAGATCAGAGTGAATCTGATTCAAAAAATGATTGCTATTGGAATATTTTGATTGTTGATGATGAAGAATCCGTTCATGAAACAACCATCAGAGTATTGAAAGATATACAATTTGAAGGGAAAAAAATACATTTCCTGCAGGCATATTCAAAAAAAGAAGCCATTCAAGTTTTAAAAGATAATTATGATATTTCGGTGATATTGCTTGACGTGGTTATGGAAGAAGAAAACAGCGGACTATTATTGGTTAAATATATTCGGGAAATATTGAATAATACACTGGTTAGGATAATATTAAGAACGGGACAACCCGGTAAATCCCCCGAAAAGGAAGTCATAATTGAATATGATATCAACGATTATAGAGCAAAAACAGATCTTACAGTTAATCAGTTGTTTTCGGCAATAATATCATCCTTAAGATCTTACCAGGACTTAAAAATAATTAATAAGAGTAAAAATGGATTAGAATATATTATCAATGCTACTTCAGACTTATTTCTTTCAAAATCTGTGAAAGAATTTGCTTTTGGGGCATTAATGCAATTACTTTCCTTTCTAAAGCTAGATGAACATTCACTATTCATCAATGTATCAGGTTTAAGTCTAGAGTTGGAAAAAGAAGGGAAAAATAGATTTTTAATCCATGCAGCTACTGGTAAGTTTGAAAAATATGTTGACCAATATGCTGATTCATTGCTGTCAGAAGATATTATTCAATATCTTGAATTAGCAATTCAGAAAAAAGAATCTTTCTTTGACAATAATTGTTATATTGCCTATTCAAAATCCAGTACAGGTAGTGTTCATTTACTTTATTTTAGTAGTAATTCCGAAATTTCTGAAATAGATCGAAATTTAATCACATTGTTTTCTGAGAATGTCCGTATTGCTTTTGAAAATGTAAATGCTTATATTGCAAAATCCCAGAGCCAGAATGAAATCATCTTTATGTTAAGCAATATTTTAGAGCATAATTCTTTAGATATGGATAATCATGTTAAACGTGTATCTGAATTTGCAGGATTATTGGGACGGAAGGCAGGTCTAAACACAAAGGAAATTGAAATTCTAGTAACTGCTTCAGCAGTTCATGACATCGGTAACATATTGATACCAAAAACAATATTAGATAAGCCAACAAAGCTGACCGAAGATGAATTTAATACTGTTCAAAATCATGCACTGGCAGGATTTAATATTCTTAATAAATTTTCAAATGATGTGATGCAAAATTCATCTATCATAGCTTTGCAACATCATGAACGTTTCAATGGTTCTGGTTATCCAAATAAACTTAAAGGTGAAGAAATTGATATAAAAGCCAGGATCATCAATATTGTGGATACCTTTGATGTATTGTTACATCAAAGGAAATATAAAGAAGCCTGGGGGGAAAACAAAGTTATTGATTATATGGAAAAGGAATCTGGAAGACAGTTTGATCCGGATTTAGTAAGTATTTTATTAAAGAATATTGATGAGTTTTTAACCCTGAATAAGTTTCTTTCAAAAAACTAATCCTCTCAAATTTAATCAGCAATGCCATCAAATTCACCGAAAAAGGTAAAATTGTCTTAACGATTAAATTGGGTGAGAAAATGCCCAAAAAGTCAATGCTCCAATTTGATGTTACTGATACTGGAATTGGAATACCGGAAGCATTCTTTACAAATATCTTCCAAAGTTTTACGCAGGTGGATGGTTCAAAAAGAAGCCAGCTCAATTATTAGTAATTACAATTAAGCTGACTTCCTTTTATTAACTTATTAACAACCAGGATATTTTAAGCTTGGGTATCCTTATCCTATTTCTCTAAAGCATCATAGGCTTTTGCATCCATCAATTCATCATTTTCAAGATTTGCTACGTCAGTTTTAATTTTGAACATCCATCCCTTATCAAACGGAGATGCGTTGGTTAACTCTGGTTGTTCTTCTAAATCACCGTTAATCTCAACAATCTCACCTGATATTGGACAGTAAAGTTCAGCCACTGCTTTAACAGACTCTATATTGCCAATGCTGTCACCGGCATCAACTGAATCTCCCACTTCAGGGAGTTCTACATACACGATATCACCAAGACTGTTTTGTGCAAAATCGGTGATTCCAACAGTGACAACGTCACCATCAACTTTTAACCATTCATGATCTTTAGTGTATTTTAATCCCTCTGGAACTGACATTTTTCCTCCTGTTATAATAAAATATTAAAAAATTATTTATGAACATCAACAAACGGTGGTCTGGTTACAATCGCTGGAACTTTTTTATTTCTGATTTCAATGGTAACTTTGGTTCCTTTTTTAAAGTATTCTGTTAAGACGTACCCCATTCCTATTCCTTTTTTTAGACTGGGGGAACTAGTTCCACTGCTGACTTTACCAATTTCTACCTCACCGGATTCATCAAAAATTTTGTATCCTTGTCGCGGTACTCCTTTACCTTCCAAAATAAAAGGAGTTAATCGTCTTTTTATGCCTTCATTCTGAGCTTTTAGTAAAGCGTTTTTGCCTATAAAATCAGATGCATCCATCTTTACAATCCAGCCTAAACTTGATTCTAAGGCATTGTGTTCATCATCAATATCATTTCCGTATAGACAATAACACATTTCCAGTCTTAACGTATCTCTGGCACCCAGACCTGCTGGCGCAATATTATACGGTTTACCTTTTTCAAGTAATTTTTTCCAGATTTTTAAAGTGTCACTTTTTTGGCAAAAAATTTCAAAACCATCTTCACCTGTATAGCCCATTCTTGCAATGATAACTGGCGAACCTATAATTTCAGTTTCAGCACACCAATAATATTTGATTTCTTTTAAATCATAGCCAGTTAAAGTTTGCAATATCGCATCTGAATTTCGCCCTTGAATGGCAATTTGACCTATTTCTGACGAAATATCCTTCCATTTTATGTCACCGTTAACGTTTTTTCTTATCCACTCAACATCCTTGTCTTTATTGGCTGAATTAATACAAAGTTGGTAACGATCTTCACTTAATCGATAAACTGTTAAATCGTCAACAATAGTGCCATTTTCATATAACATAGCAGAATATTGAACCTGCCCAATAGCTAAACTGCTAACATCATTTGTTGTAATCCGTTGAATAGCAGCTAAGGCATCCTTACCCTCAAATATTACTTCACCCATATGACTGACGTCGAAAAGAGATACAGTTTCCCTGGTCCTTATATGTTCAGCTACAATTCCTTCGTAAATAACAGGCATTTCCCAACCATGAAAATCTACCATATTACCTCCCAACTCCTTGTGGGATTCGTTCAACGGTGTAACATTAATTTCGCTCATAACTTACCTTAACTTGGTATTATAAAATGCTAATTTAAAATAAAAAATTATTTTGTTAACTCCAATTGAGCCTGATAAAAAGATCGAATGATCCTGAAATGATCTCTGACACAAAATTCTACTTTTTCACTATCACCGGCTTTAAAAGCATCGATTATCCTATGGTGCTCTTTCATTGACTCTTTAATACGTTCCGGACTTTTAAAACTAACTTCTCTCATATCCATCATTTCCAGATTATCATGGGTGCTCTGGATAAGATCAATCAATCGTTTACTTTTACTCGTTTGAATAATATCTGAATGAAACTGTTCATCCGTTTCCTGATAACTGCTTATCTTGTCCTTTTGGTTTTTCAGATACGTTTCTAATCGTAAAATAAAGTCCGGAGTTCTATGGCCACAGGCTAATTTAGCTGCTAATCCTTCCAAAACTTCACGAATAACCAGCACTTCCAAAACTTCTTCTTTTTCCCAACTCTTAACAAAGGCACCTTTATTCGGGAAAATTTCAATCACCCCCTCTTGTGAAAGCTGACTAAGTGCTTCTCTTATTGGTGTCCGACTTACCCCGAGTTTATTGACCAACTCAGACTCTTTTAATTGAGTTCCAGGTAATAATGTTCGATTTAAAATGCTATCTTTAATGTTTTTGTAAACCTGGCTTTTTAAATCTCTGACAACTTTTATTCTTTTCATCTTTAAATCGGGGTCTTGTATTTGTATTTGTATACAAAATTTACAAATAATCAATTAATTAAAATCAGCACTTTTCTTCTGATCGCATCGAAAATCTATCAGAATCTTTTAATAATGGTCTATCAATATTCGTTAATATTGTTTTGTATACATATACAATGTACAATATTTATGTATTTATTAAATAATGTCAATAAATTAAAATAGTTACGATTATCCTATGAATACAAATGCTTATACAAATAGATCTAAAAAAGAGAATTATTTTTGACCATTTTATAAATTACAGATTTACTGGAGACAGTTTTGAAAATGGTTTTTAAAGCTGTTTGAAGTTTTGAAGGTGAGGAAGCAGATATCGCCAATGTAATTAAATGGTTGCTTTGAGAAGTAGCGTGACGCACATAGTGAACAAGAACTATTTTGCAGTTTTGACTGATTTCTATTTTTTTAATCAGCATTAGAATTTCATCGATAACAGGTGCTGAAGTATTTTTGAAAAACGTATTGATAAAAATGCCCGGATTTTTTGTATCTAACAAGGAAACCCAATGATGAGCAACTATACCCATGGTATATCTGGCATTTATTTCAAGCATTTTAACTTGGCCCTGCTTGGTTTTTACAAAATCAAACCCTAAATTTCCAATATAGCCCATATCTAATATATAGTCTGTTATTGGTTTTATATCGCAAATCAATGAAGGAATATCGATATCATTTTTCCAATTAACTATATTTCCGAGGTATTGCCCTTTTTTTGAAGTTATAAGTCCTGTAATAGCAACAAAATGACCTTGATTGTCAATGAACTGAAACTGAAGACTGAATTCTTTTTCTATATCAATTTTTTTCTCTACTAATAAGTTTGTGATATTATTGTTAAAAAATTTCTTTTTCCTTTTTATGAAAATTTCGATATCATCCTGTAAACTCAGAGGAACCATCAGGTTTCCGGATACGCCCAAAAAGTCCTTGAGATAAACACTTTTGAAGTCATTAATTGTAGTTTTCAATTCGCTTTGAAGTGTTTTAACGTTGGTTGAAATGATGCTGGAAGCTATTTGATAACTGTTTTTTAATAATACTTCTCTTAAATAAGTTGATGTCAATTTTGAATTTAAAATTTTGATTGTATTGTAAGTAACAGATAGAAGCTGGTTAGAAAGAAGATTATTTAGTTTTATTAATTCCCGACTCCAACCCCAGGGTTTTAAGTTTATTCGTTCCTTAGGGTATTTTTCTTTAATGATTTTAATACTTGACTGATAATTCAGCTGGTTATTTAGAAAGGGATGATTCAGTTCCAGATAATGTGGCAGTTGTCCGATGGTATTTTCTAAATGCTTCAAATGAATGTGGACGGGTTTTTCGTAACATAAAATGATATCATTTTCCGCAATAACTGGTAAAAAATAATTGGCACAACGATTAAAATAGTACCAGGGTGCAGTATGATTATTAATTAGATACAATCGATTTGAAATTTCAAATTCAAAAGTATAATTATATATCCACAAATTTAACATTAATAAAACTAGACCATTTTTTAGTTTTGGGTTTCGGTAAGTATTGATTCGAATACTTCAGAGACGGAAATCTGGTCCATACAATAAAATTCAGGGCATTTTTCTTTGATACATTTGTATTTTTGATTACAAACTGCATTCGGAGTGAAAATATTTGAGTTGGCCAAATATGGTTGCCATCTCGTTTTTGACTGTACTTGAATGGGTGGATAAAACGAAAATATTTTGAGATTACAAGCGTTTGCGATATGTGTTGGTCCGGTACTTGGACCAACAAAAATATCGGCCAGGGAATATAGGATGATCAACTCTCTTAAGTTGAGATTTCCGGTCAAATTGTAAATATACCGATGATTTTGTTGTTGTTCAAATAGTACCTTGTTTCTATGATGTTCCTGTTTTGAATAACCGGTTAATATGATGTTAACATCGAGGTCAGTTAATTTGCGCAATAGTTTTTCATATTTATTATCTTTCCAGTTAAGTGCTGATCCTGCCATGCCTGAATGAAAAATAATCGTTTTCCGCAGTTCAAATTGAATATCGTTAAATTGATTCTTAAATCCTTCTTTTTCGGCTGTTTCAACATATACTTTTGGTTTAATCTGGACATTTATATTATGATCAAATATTTTGAACAGCTCTAGATTATATTCCGCTTCATTTTGAATCGATCTGGATCGTTTTTGTATTACTGGATGTGAATAGTAAAGTAGTGTTTTCACTTTACTCAGTGGACCAATTCTCACAGGTATATGTTTTAAATGGGGTAACAAGTTAATTGAAAATGAGTCGTTGACTAATACGAGCAAGGCATCAAAGTTATAGCGTCTGATTATTTCAGAAACTTTTTCGCTTGAGTCTGTTGACTTAATTGATATGACACTATTCAAAAACGGGTTATTTTCGAGAATTGGCAAAACTGCTTCCTGACACAATATTGAATATTCAATATTCAGTTGTTGGCTGACAGCTTCAAATACTGGAAGTGTTAAAACAAAGTCACCAATGCGATCTGTTCGGGTGATTAAGAGTTTTTTCGGTTTAGATTTTATTTTTCTTAAAAAAAAAGTCATTTAAATGCATATAAAAAGAATTTTAGTGGTCCGATTTTCTTCTTTAGGAGATATCATCTTAATTACAGCCTTTATCAGAGAGTTGAAAAAGCAATTCCCTAACGCTGCCATTGATTTTTTAACCTCAACTACCTTCAGTGGTGTGCTGGAAAACAATCCACATTTAAGTGAAATCATTCAATTCAATCGAAAAGGAAAATCTACAGACTTAAACCAAATCGTCACTGATTGCCGTAAAAAGAATTATGACCTGGTATTTGATGCACACCGTTCATTAAGAAGTCGATTGTTTATCCTTAAACTATATGGTCTAAAATCATTTTTCAAAAAGAATATTATCCGGATAGATAAGCGTAGTTTAAAGCGCAATCTATTACTGGTTTTTAAAATCAACCAGTTCGATAAGATTGTTTCCCAGAGACAAGCCTATTGTCAATTGTTGAATGATGTTCTGCCTTTTAATGATTACAATACTGAAACAGAATTGTTTCCTGCTGTTAAACATGAAAAAAAAATATTAAAAATTTTATCAAATCATAACTTCATTCCCAAAGAATTTATTGCCATAGGGCCCGGAGCTTCATTTGCTGGAAAATGTTGGTCAAAAGAGAATTATCTAAAACTGATCACAGTACTCATTCAACAGAAACAAAAAATCGTAATCATAGGAGGTAATAATGAACCTGAAACTAATTGGATTGCAAAAAATGCTATTCAGGAAGGGGTTTTAAACCTGGCCGGGAAGCTAAGTTATCTTGAGTCAGCAGCGCTTTTAAAAGCAGCTAGAATCACTATCTGTAATGATTCTGCCATTATGCATTTTTCTGAGGCCGTTAAAACACCAGTTCTTTCCATTTTTGGGCCAACGGCTAAAGAATTTGGGTTTGGCCCGTTTTTAGATGCGAGTCATTTGATAGAAATAGACTTACCTTGTCGCCCATGTAGTCGAAATGGAAAAGGGAAATGCACAAATAAAGTTGAACGACAATGCTTAAATAATATTGATGTAGATGCTGTGGTCAAATTTATTAATTTTTAAAATGAAGATCATTGTTGATTTGGTTTTGTTTTTTTGCTTCAATAGCAGAAGATACAAAACGGATTCATTTAATAATTATAGCTGTTTTTTACTAAGGTGTTAATTAAGAGGGTTTGCGGGTAATGGAAAACTGCTTAATCATTGTAAATTCTAATTTATCTAAAAAAACTTCCAAGTATTGGGTCAAAAATAGTGAAAATATTGTAAAACAATTTTCAGCTGCAGATATTTTCATTTTAGATGCTTTTGAACCCCAACAAAAAATCAATTTAAAATCTTATAGAATTATAATTATTGTTGGCGATGACCTTTTTTTCAATCATGTGATTAATTTTTTCTTTCCGAATATTACCAATCAGTGCATCGCTTTTCTACCAGATTCCAATGACTCTTCGATATGTTGTGGCCTGAACTACCCCCTACGTTTATCAAAAAAAATTGAATTAATAAAATCCTGTAACTATATTCCACTGGATATCATAAAGTCACATTTTATTAATAAAAACGGATTACCAGACAATTGTATTATATTAAATGACATACTGATAGGGATACCACCTTTAAAAATACCTCTTTTTTTTCGAACGATAATGCAATGGTTAAGGTCGTCTTCTATTATACCATTTACCCGATCTCCAAATCATATAACTTTGGTACAGGACGAGAACATCATTTATAATGGTCGATATTTACTTGGGTTAATATTATTGGGGAACAAAATAACTGATGGTCCTCGAATTCGAAATAAAAACCGGATCAATATGTCTAAATTTGATTATTTTCAATTAAATACTCAAATAGCTTCAAATATGAAGATATCACTGGCAAATTTGTTTTCAGGCGAAGAAAACCCTATACAGCAAAATATTTTTCATAAAAAAATCAATGATCTGGAAATAAAAGCGATTGGCAATGAAAATAACATTATTGCCGATGGTATTCATATCGGAAGACTACCAGCCAGCTTTACAATTTTACCTAAAGCTTTAAACGTCATCTCTCCGCTCAATGTCCTGAAACTCAGTAAACCCTGGAAAAATCCTCTTGGAGCCTCAGCGGATATTCCAACTCCAGTTGGAAATCGGGACTTTTTTTTCAATAAATATGTCAATTAGATCGTTTTATGGAAAAATGGATGATTCCGTATTGGATTGTTTTTTCACCAAATAATGGTTCAAACCGATATTGGAGTAGAAGTCCAATGGCAAGTTTTTCCAAATCCGGATCTGCTTTTTTAAATGGGATGATTTGATCAACAACGCCACTAGGTAAAACAGAAAACTTAAGTGATATTGTTAAATCTTTATCGATATCGAGATTAGGGGCTTGAGGTTGGTAGATTAGTTTTCGGTGGCTAACTTCACCTTCGATTTTGAGATCATTAAAAATTGAGGTGTTATTGTTAATTGGATTTGGCGGAATGACTTTGTCTATTTTTTCACTAATTTTATAATTGTTAACCGTTTGTGTAATTTCACCAGCTGTAATGTCCCCTGATTTCTCACCAGGTTTTATTTGGTCAGCCTTTATACCCTTTACGACTACTTTTCTTTTGGTATTTTGTGCCTTTAGTTGAATTTCACGATGTTGGTTTTTTGAATCAGGCAGTTTAACATCAGTATCTAAGAAACCATCAATTTCTGATGTGATCTCCACTTTGTCGATCGTATTGGTTAAAGGTGTTTTAAGACTCGGTTTTGCAACCGGTTTAACCGTTGGCAACGGTTTATCCAATAACTTAAATGATTTATTGATTTTCTTTTCATTAAAAACAAGGTCGGATTTTAATTTGTGTTGTGTTTTTTGAATTTTATAAATTTTTTGAATTTTTTGAATCAACGGCTTTTGGGGTAAGACAATTTTTGTTTTTTTAAGATATTGAGGTTTTTTGGGGAGAAGTCTTTTTTGTTTTTGAATCGTTACTTTTGGTTTTGGTTTTGGAATTATTACTTTTGGTTTTGGAATCGTTATTTTTTGTAATTGAACTTCAAATATTTTTTCAACCGTTTGTTTTTCAGCTTGAGAAAAATTAATAAATGAAAGAATAAAAACATGCAGGATAGCTGAACTAATCAGTATCCAGTAGAAATTTTGATTGAATGAAGTAGGGATGGAGATTACCATTTTTCCCTGTAGGTGTTGCGGATAACTATAGAGGTTATCCGCTAGTTATTAAAAACAGTTTATTTATTCTGTTTCTTCAGGTTCAAGAGAAATAACGGGTTTCTTTTCAGTGGTTTCTTCTGAATCTGGTGTTTCCTCTACTGGTGCCGTTTCAACTACTTTCTCTGTAACTGTTTCTTCGACAACTTCAGTTGCTCCTTCTGCATCTTCTTCTCTTAGAGCATCCAAATCAATATTTAAAGCTTTAGCATTTGCCTCAACTAACCCGATAACGCTTAACCCCAGTCTTCTCTCACTAACTTTGAGGTTTATGATCTTCGCCTGGATGTTACTTCCGATGGGATAGAATATTGTTAAATTTTTCTTGCTAACTTCTTTATCAATCTCGCTAACATGGATTAAACCCTCGACACCTGGTTTTATTTCAAGAAAAACACCAAAATCAGCGATATGAACGATTTTACCAGTAACGACTTCGTTTTCTTTGATCTCGTCATCCAGTGTTTGCCATGGGTCTTCAGTCAATTGTTTAATTCCCAAAGATAATCTCTGATTATCAATGTCAATATTTAAAATCTTGACATCGATTTCATCACCTTTTTTGTACAATTCATTGGGATTTCTTTGTCGTTGGCTCCATGACATATCAGATACATGAACTAAACCGTCAATACCTTCATCTAATCCAACAAAAATTCCGAAATCGGTGATGTTTCGAATTTTTCCATGAACAATAGCGCCGGCAGGATTTCTTTCAGCAACTTCTCTCCAGGGATTAGGCATGGATTCTTTCATAGACAATGAAATTCTACGTTGTTCAACGTCCAGTTCCTTAATAACTGCAGTAATCAGATCACCCATTGCAACAACAGTTGATGGTTGTCTAACTTTCTTAGTCCATGACATTTCAGAAACATGGATTAAACCTTCAACACCTTCTTCAATTTCAATGAATGCACCATAATTGGTTAGGCTGACAACTTTTCCCTGTACTTCTGTACCAATGGGGTATTTTTCCTGAACACTATCCCATGGATTGGCTGTTTTTTGTTTTAAACCAAGTGATACTTTTTCATCTGCCTCATCAAACTTTAAAACCATTACATCGATTTCATCTCCGATTGCATACATCTCAGAAGGATGAACAATTCTTCCCCAGGTCATATCAGTAATGTGTAACAAACCATCAACACCACCTAAATCAACAAAGATACCGTAATCAGTAATATTTTTAACAGCTCCGGTAATAACTGCGCCTTCCTGCAGCATTTCAAGTGTTTTTTCACGTTGCTCTTCTCTGGCGATTTCTAGAATAGCTCTTCGTGAAAGTACAATGTTTCCGCGTTTCGGGTTGTACTTCAGTACTTTAAAATCGAAACGTTCTCCAAGTAATTTATCCAGGTTCCGGATTGGTCTTAAATCAACCTGAGATCCGGGTAAGAAAGCTTTAATTCCGATATCTACAGATAAACCACCTTTAATTCGGGCCGTAATTACACCTGATACAATTCCATCTTCTTCATGTACACGTCCAACTTCTTCCCAAACTCTCAATTTATCGGCCTTCTCTTTGGAAACTACTACTTGCCCGTGCTCATCTTCAAATCTTTCCAGATAAATATCAACGTTATCTAATAGTTGAACCGTTAATTCATGCTCTTCATTCATGAATTCTTGTCTGGAAACCTGACCTTCAGATTTATATCCGAAATCAATGGTTACAAAATCTTTGGAAATTTGTGTCACATTTCCAGTTACGATTTCACCTTCGTTAATTTTTTCTAATCTCTCGGAAACCTGTTGATCAAAATCGAACTCTTCATCTATAAAATCGATTTTTCCTTCAAAAGTTTCGATAGTTGTTAATTCTGTCATGGTTTTAAGTTTAATATAAGGTTGTTAAGAAAACAGTTTTATTGTCCGATTTTAAATTAGATAATTGAAAACCGGGGTTGAAATGTAATATAAATATTTGCTTGATTTTATAAAATAAGTCAATAATAAAACAAGGATACTGTCATGTTTTGTTTATAAAAAATTTGTGACTATTATAATGAACAATTTACTAATTTTTAATAGATAGTACTTTTTCTCCGTTATAGTTTCTCTCCAAAGAATGCTTTTTTGCTTTCATGAAGTGTAAAAGCAATGCTAGGTTGAACCAGTTCGATTTATTTTAACCGCTTTAGTATTTCTTCTAATTGCAACTCAATAATAAAATATGAAACAGTACCTTATCGATGAAATAAAAAGAGATATCATCGGAAATTCAACCGCTTATCAAACACCATTCGGATTAAAAAATTTATTCTATGCAGATTATACAGCTTCCGGGCGAGGTCTTAATTGCATAGAGGATAAAATAAGAAATATTTTAAAATCTTATGCAAATTCGCATACAGAAGATGATTATACCGGCAAGTATATGACAGATCTTTTGCATCAGGCAGAGGCTAAAATTAAGAAACTGGTTAATGCGGGTGATAATGCTAAAATTATTTCTATTGGTTCTGGCGCAACAGGGGCTTTAGTTAAACTTCAACAAATTTTAGGGATATATATACCACCAGTTACTAAATCAAGATTATATGAGATCATAGCAAGAGTAAGACCAGAGGACACTCAATTGCTTCAAGATATTAAGAATCATCATACTGTTGTTTTTATAAGCCCTTATGAACATCATTCCAATGAGTTGTTGTGGCGGGAATCTTTTTCTGAAACAGTTGTGGTCAAAATGGATAGCAGTGGAAAATTAGATCTTACTGATTTGGATAAACAACTATCAAATCCACAGTATCGCAACCGCCCAAAAATCGCTTCACTTTCTGCGGGTTCAAATATAACGGGTTTAAAGTCTCAAACATATGAAATCGCAGCTATCTGTCACCAGAATAATGTGCCAATACTATTCGATTTTGCAGCACTTGCTCCTTATGTTGATCTAAATATGAATTATAATGCTGAGTCATATTTTGATGCGATCTTTTTCTCTCCCCATAAGTTTATAGGTGGTCCCGGTAGCAGCGGTGTTTTAATCTTCAATGACAATTTATATCGGAGTGATTTACCACCGACAGTAGCAGGCGGCGGAACGGTTGACTATGTTGGATACAAATTTCATGATTTCTCCCAGGATACTGAAACAAGAGAAAAAGCAGGAACTCCTGCAATCTTACAAACAATCAAAACTGCTTTGGTTATGGATTTAAAAGATAGTATAGGAATTGGAAATATTCTTGAAGCTGAAGAAAACCTATCAAAGATATTTTTTAAACAAATGCAGGAAGAAGATAACTTTGAAATGATCGGAAATATACCATTTAAAGATCGAATCCCTATTATTTCGTTTAATATAAAACATCATAATAAAATATTGCACCCTAAATTCGTCACAAAACTCTTAAATGATCTGTTTGGTATTCAATCCAGAGCCGGATGTAGTTGTGCTGGACCCTATGGTCATTATTTAATGGGGATAGATAATGAAAAGTCAGAAATGTACCGAAATTTGATTGCAAAAGGCCTTTCCGGATTAAAACCCGGTTGGGTGAGGATTAATTTACATTATACATTTAGTGTGGATGATTTGAATTTTTTAATTGCAGCTATCAAGTTTATAGCAAAATATGGATATCTATTCTTAAAAAAATATAATTTTAATATGAAAACGGCGGAGTGGCAGCATGAAACATATAACAAGGTCGAACAACTGTTTTCAATTGAACAGGATTTTAAGACTCAGCAGGTTGATATATCAATTATCGATGATATCAGAAACGGTTATCTGGAAAGTGCTTTAAATCAGGTAAAGGTGCTAAGTACTGAAAAAACGACATTTAAAAAAGATACAGCAGAAATAGAGGCATTGAAATTTTTTGATTATGTTAAATGATGGTATAAACGCTATAAACTGTTAAAAGATAAGGAAAACGTGAACGCAAACCCTCCTAAATCGTAGCGTTTTCCTATTTTGGTTTCAATAAAGGCACTGGTATAACTGAAACTAGTTTTTAATAAAGAGTCTGTATCCTGACCACCTACTATGAGTTTATAACCACGTACTTTGTCTGTCTCTTTTCTTGTGATACTATGACTCTGATTATTTGATACGTAATCCATTGTAAACTCTTCATTCACAGTCAGGTAAATGTATCCCCCACCAATAAAGGAAATTCGATGGGGATCATTTCTTAACCAGAAAAATAGAACTTCGTGTTGATCAAGAGACATCTTACTACTCGAATCAGTAATTTGTTTTCCATCATAAGTGTCGATATCGGGATCTCCTTCCTCGAAATTAGCTTTTAAATAACCACTTTCAAATCGGAAACGATCTACAGTGAAGGATGCTGCAGCTCTTGGGCTATTGAAATGATAATCTGAATCCCGATAAGCACCCCAAAGGCTACGGTGTGGGAAAAAAGTGATGGGAATTCCGATATCAAAAGAAAAATACATGCTGTTTAACACTTTTTTTTGACTTTCGGTGTCATTCAAATTAATTTCTTCTTTTTCATCCAGACCTTCAGGGTCAAAATCTTCTAATTCCGTGTTTTCTGAGTCGTTTTCGAAGTCATCAACCTGGGCAAATGATATTTGTTGATAATAACCCTGAGCTAACAGAGCGGAGTTAATAAAAAAGAAAAAAAACAAAATTAGAATAAAAAAACGCATGCTTAGCCTGAGTATTTATACAAATAGTAATTCAAAACGATCACAAGGTAACATGTCCTTACCTTATAATTATAGACCATTAACTAGTTTTAATATTGATATCCGGTCCAAATGGCTTTATTAAGATAATTAACTGAGGAAGAAGTGTTAATGCCGCTATCAATGCTATTATCATTGCAAGGCCAGTTAATAATCCAAAATAGATTGTTGGAATAAAATTAGAAGTAACTAATATAGAAAATCCAATAATAATCGTTATGGAAGTATAATACATTGCATATCCGATGCTCTCGTGGCATCGATGCATCGTCGCAATATAATTATGATCTTTTTGATATTCTTTGATAAATCGATGTATGTAGTGAATTGTATCATCAACAGCTATCCCAACACTAATTGAAGCGATTGTTATCGTCATCATATCAAGGGGAATTTTAGCCCAACCCATAAAGCCCAAAACTACACCTACAGATAGTATATTAGGAAAAATAGCGATAATTGCCACTTTGATAGATCTAAATAAGATTAAGAACATCACCATTAAAGCGACTACAACAGCGCCTAAAGTCATTATTTGTGAGTTAAAAAGACTTTGAAGCATATTATTATACAAAACCAATAAGCTGGTAAAATGGACGGTTTCGGCTTTTAGTGCAAGTTTTTCTGTCATTTCCCGTCGAATTCGTTGTAACAACTCATTTCGTCTCAGATCTGGTTCTGAGTCTCTAATTCTAATGGAGAATCGAACCTGACTATTTTCAACAGATACATAAGGAGAAAGAATTATTTTTCTATATTCTTCAGGCAGTTCTTTATAAATCAACGCCAGCATAAAATTATCGAGGGGTTCACCTTCATTAATCACTCGTCCGATTTTTAAAAGTGTCCCAAGAGACATGACTTTACCAGTTTCGGGAATATCATCTAAATAGTCATGAATCCTTTCTACTGTATTCATTTTTTCTGATGTAAACCAGTAAGCAGCAGCATTGGCATCATCTACTTCATCAATTTCATCCAGGGTAGATAAATCATCATCAATGTCTTCAAATTCATCACTTTCATCAAAATCTTCGATATTTTCAGCAAAGTCATCCGTTTCACTATTGTCAATAACTGCGTCTTCTTCCATTGGAAGATCTACTATGACATCAAGAGGAGTGGTACCACCTAATTTTTGATCAATAACTTTCATTCCCTGATAAATTTCCGTGGACTTTTTAAAGTAATCAATAAAACTGTTTTCAACCATTAATTTTGATCCACCCATAATACTTAAAAGCAAAACCAGTGCAGATAGCCAGGTGATCAGCATTCCTTTTTTCTCAGTAAAGGTTGCCAGTTTTTTAGTTAAAGTAAAATGAGACTCCGAAGAAGCGCTGGCTGGTAATTTTTTCATCAACATTAATATTGATGGAAAAATTAAAAAGGTTAAAATTAATGATACACTAATACCCGCACTCATCATCCAACCGAAATTTATTACCGGTAACATGTCACATAAAATCAAAGAACTAAAGCCGGCAATGGTGGTTAAAATTGCATATGAACAAGGTTTCCACATTGATGAAACAGTATCGAGAATTAGTTCTTTCTGATCTGCCTCTGGATTCAACCTCATCAATTCACGGTAGCGAACAATCAAATGGATGGTCACGGCCATCGTTATAATAATTTGAATGGAAATAAAATTAGATGAAATAACGGTCACTTCCCATCCAAACATTCCTAAAAGACCGGCGGTAGCAATTACAGAAAATGTACAGGTAACAACTGGAATTATTATCCAGCGTATTTGTCGAAAAATAAAAAGTAACATGATGATCAGAAAAATTAAAACACCGGTTCCAAAAAAGGATAAATCATTTTTTAGAAAAGTGATCAAATCATCACCGATCATACTTACACCACCTAAGAAAAGTTCGCCTTCATCACGATATTTCTCAATGAGTGCTCTAACTTCTGCAATATTTTTGTGTACCTCTGCTCTGTTTTCATCACGATGAATCTTGAAGTCTGAAATTATTTTTTTCAACGCCAGCTTTTCAGATTCCCTAATGCTTCCATCCTTTTCCTTACTTCTTAGGTGATTCCTTTGATTAACAAAATCAATCCATTTTTTATCTTCAATCAGATTAACTTGAAATGCTGTTGTTTTGAAATCCGGGCTAACCAGCATTTTTTGATAAATGGGACTATTTAAAAATTCTTTTCTTGCCAACCTCTTATCAATATTTGGCGATTCAAGTGTCGGAACATTTTTAACTAGCTCACTGACTGGTTGTGGAGGACTTTCTAATAAGGGAACATTCAGAATACAAAAAACAGAATCCACAAAAATTAACTTTTCTAAATCGTTCCTTAAGCGCTTTACGGCGTCTAATGTCTGATTAGATAATAATTCATTTTTTGGTGTGAAAGTAATAAACAGAAAATCCTGATTTCCATACCTTTTATTAACTTCCCGGGTATAAGCTAAGTCTTTGTCGCCTTCCATTACCAGTGTTTCTGATGAAGCATCAATCTGCAGGTTTTGAGCCTGGTAACCCAAAAAAGTGATCATTAGTATGATTGAGGCCAGGACCACTAAAGGATACCTTAAAACTACATAGTTATAAAAATTTCTGACCAGCATTTATGTCCTTATTAAATATGTTTATTACTTTTTAGGCGATGTTGAGGTTTTAGCTAATTGTTTTAACGCTTTCAAAAAGCCATTAACTTTAAGTTTTTTTATCATAGTATTGAACTGCGTATAATTGGTTTTAGAGCGAGCAATACCTTCAACAGCAATGTCAAAAGCTCTCCAGCGTTTTAGTTTTTTATTGTAATTAAAAAATAATTTTACCTCGTTTTTACTATCTTTTGATTCAATAATCAGGTCCATATTGATCTTTGTATCAGAAAGTATTGTCACTTTACCGTAGTTGACTTTTTCATCAGTATATTTATCTAAAATATCAACAATAAAATTGTTTTCCCGCATTGTAAAATACCCAATAAATATTTTTTTTTGTTTTTTGCTCAAAGCCCGCCATTTATTCTTGCCAAGACTCTTATATCCAAATCCGATATAGTCGATCATCGGTTTTAGTAATTTCATAATCTTTTGATGTTTTACTACTTTTTCAATTGATTTGTCTTTAATAATAACGACGACAGAATCAACCGTTTTCGTCACCAAATTTCGGATATCATCTTTTACATTTCCATATGCATTTTGACCAAAGACCAGGAAAATTGTACAGATTATCGCAAAAGTTCTCATTTTTACTCCTCAATTAGTTTTTGTCTGTTTTGTTCATACGCATCTCTGAAGAAAAGATAATAATCATAGGCATCTTTTTTAAAGAGCTGATATTCGCCTAAATGCAACGATGTCGTATTTACAGCTTTAAAGGCTCTAAATAGAACCTGCCTTTCTAAAGGTTTGATTCGGGCAATCAGGTCATAAAATGAATCTGGATACAGGCTAAACATATCCCTAAAATTGGAAGGTCCTAAAAAAGGCAATACAAAATGAGGCCCTGGTCCAACTCCCCAGAAACCTAAAGTTTGTCCAAAATCTTCAACGCATGGTTCAATCCCGAACCAGTCCTCAGCAGGATCAAAAATACCAAGTATACCGATGGTACAATTAATAACAAAGCGTAAGGTCTCCTTTCCAGCACAATAGAATTTTGCCTGAAGTATATTATTAACCAGACGAATCGGATAAAACAGATTATCAATGAAATTACTAACCCCTTTTCTACCACCTTCGGGTACAACATAAGCATAACCACTGGCTACTGGATCTAAAATATACAGGTATAATCCATCATTTAAATCAGTCATTGTCCTGTTATACCCTTCGAATGGATCATATATTTCATCTTCCTGATTATCTTCTATTCCCTCATCCAGACTATCCAAATCACCGAATTCATCACCCATCTCATCCAGTTCATCAACATCGCTGAATTCATCTTCTTCCTCATTGAAATCACGAAATTCATCATTTCCCATTTCATCAGATTCATTCGAAACTGGTACTGTCTCATTGGGGAGGGTATTCTCCGATGTTACATTCGAATTGTCCTGATTAATGTTTGATTGATGATTGATCTGACCACTTGAAAGATTGTCTTTTTCAGGGGATTTTTGGGAACACCCAAGAATCATGACTGAGGTTAATATTAATAAAACTGTAAAAACTAACTTTTCCATGTATTTGTGTACTAAAAAAATAAATTCAATTTTATCTGATGATTTAATATCTTTTAAAATTTTTTCTTCAGTAGTAATAGTAGTGATTGAAACCCGGTCAAAATAAAATTGATAAACTGTACTATTTCTTTGACGAATGACACTATAATTTCGATTTACCACGAAACAATTTAAATTTGACCATATTAAGTTCCTGGTAAATCTGCAATAAATAAAGTTCTAAAAACTACTTTGTTAAGTTTTTAAGTAACTATTCAGTATGCTTACCACCTGTTAGTTGGTGTTTCAGGAAACACATGAATCTATCCTAGAGTTTCGAGAAGCCATCCTTGGCTTCTGAGATTCCTGAAATACCAACCTACAGGTTCTTCATGGAATTATGGTAATAGTATAGTGAATAGATACGTTTTTAATTTGTATTTATGTCAGTTTTTATTTAATTTACAACCAAGGATAACGCCAGTTAAACCTAATACTCAAATTTATAGAATTTACATTGTGATAAATATATAATAAAATAGTAGTTAAAACACAGTACTATTACTAACAAATAAAATATGACATTATGACTGATAATAAGGGAAACATACTGATTGTTGATGATGAAAAATCATGTTTAAAAATCAATAATATTATATTAAGCGACGCCGGGTATAATACTACTCTGGCAAAAAATGGACTGGAAGCCTGGGAATTGTTTCAAAAAGAAGAATTTGATTTGATTGTTCTGGATCGCATGATGCCAGTAATGAACGGTGATGAGTTGACGATTAAAATTAGGGCCATTAAAAGTAGTATCCCGATAATTATGTTAACAGCACTTGCTTTTCAAAAAGAACGTGAAGAAGGCATTAAACTAGGTGTCAATCAATATATTTGTAAAGCCAATGAAGATTTTGACCGTGAGTTGATTGTCTGGAGTGATAATCTTATCAAAAAGTATAAAAATATTAGTAAAGATAAAGCAATTACACAATCCACGCTAAAAGAGTTCAAAAAAATTTCCGATCAGTTAGGTAAAATAAAAATAAGTGATTTTAACAATGAAAAATTTATATCATTTGAAATGTCTGGAGCCCATTGGGATGGTGATTATAAAGTGCTGAGTCAACTATTGATTGAATCGATAGAATCTTTAATTTTTCCAAATTGGCCCCCTTTAAAACCGGCATTGTTACTTAAGGTTAATGAACAATCTGTTCGTGTCAATGTAGAGGAAAATTCCGTTAACGATCAGTTTTTAGAACAAGCGTTTGATAATTTTTTTATTGAAGAAGAAAACGACGATGATAATTCTGTTAAAGTCATTTGGTCAGTTCCTTGGGAAACTAGAGAAACAGGTGAAGGGATCAGTTTATTAATTAATAACTTTCCAAAAGCATCTGAAGAGATTGATATAGGTTTTGGATTAGAAGAAGAATCAGATCGGGAAGTAATTCAGGGTACGACTTACCGCTTTCTTGACTATATGGCAATGGTAATCGGTAACTTTGAAATCCAAAGGAAATTCAAAGATTTGGTTTTTTCAGCAAGTGTACAACTTGATCGGGCCATTAACGAAATCGATATGAATCGGCAAAAACAAATCGAAATTTTTGAATCCGCTTTGATGACCGTGGAAAAACTTGAATTCAATGCCAATAAAAATCCCAAGGAAATGGTTGAAGATGTTTTGAACGGGCATTTTGATGACTTTCAACAATTGGAAATGAACAGTTTAAATGATGTTCAGCATTTATTAAAATGGATTCGTAAACTAAAGAACCAGTTTTCAGACTTAAAAGAGGATGAACAGTTAAGTGATCAGGCTGACGCTGATACAATTGGTGGAGATCAGGCAGATGTCGAAAAGCTATTAGCACAATTTGATCTTTAACGATTATTTTAAAACAGATCGTTTGTTATAAAAGAAGTTTTTAGTATGATCAAATTTTTGGAATCTCAGTCAGTCAGTTATTATAAAAAAGATAGACACAAATTGAAAAGCTACATTGGATACCAGATTAGAGAGCATTCAATAATTACTAAAAAAAACCTTCGAGATCTATTAGAATGAACGTTTATAGCTGGCGTCAATCCTCAACGCAGTTAAGAACATCGTAAGTGCTATACTTTTGTTTTTTCTGTTTAATAAATATTTGTATTCTTTTGGCATTATCAGAACATCAGTTATTATAAACTGTGGATAACATTAAAAACAAAAAGGTAAATTTTAGAGCTAATGAATGTAAAATCATGGCTTTCATATAAAGTTGGGTCCCTCACATAAAGAATTTTATTATTCCCGGCTGTTTATAAAAAGAATACTTGAATCAATTGCTACTAAGACAAACCAGGTGCTTATGTAAAGATTCTAAATCTAATTCCAAATTTTTACTTAATTTACTTAATTTACTTATTTTTCGTACCAAAACTTAGCTTAACAATTTGTATTTTCACTAAATTAAACTTTATATTTGCAGTTATCAACATAACATACTATTTTCACCTTAAAGAAATCACACTAAATAATTAGTACCCATTTAAAAAATTATATTCAAAAATAATTACTATTGAAAATGGTTCATGTCACTTTTTGATTCAATATTAAATGCTGTTAAGGCGATAAATAAAAACGGAAATTCAAATCAAGCCATAAAAAGATTCGGCAACTCAGAGAATAAGTTGACTGATGAAAAAAACCTTAAAAAGGATTTGAATAAGCTGATCAATATGTTTCCGGGCTCCCCTCAATTCCTTGGTAAAAACGTTCAATACCCACACCCAACCAAACGGTTTTTTTTCTTTGAAAAAAAACTACCTGACTTGGCCGAATACCGGGAAGCTGTTACAAAAAAAGGCCAACTGGAAGCAGGTGTTACACGTCTGAAAATTAACAAATTGATGGCAAAGTATCAATTTCATCCGGATGTCCATGCTTTGCACGCTATCCAGGTATTTAATGACACCGCCCAAAGTGGTTTAGATGAAAAAAAATTACGGGTAATCAAAGAGTCGATGATAGAGATGGCAAATGCCTTGTGTAACAATGGAACCAGTTTGTTTAATATTACCTGGTTTATCAGAATTTATCTAAAATATTTGGAATCTTTAAATGATAAATATGTTCATCAACATGCATCCACTTCAAAGCATTATTTAAATTCAATTCAGAACCTTTCATTTGAACTCCATAAAAAGCAAATTCAGCTGCTGACTCTCATAACCGTGAGAGATAAATTGAGCGGACTGACACTGTTGAATCAACAATTGCAGGGGACGCCTTTTTTTAAGGAAGGTTTGAAACCTAACGACATCAAAGAAGCTGCTCTCGCTATCATGCAGGAAGAAGAAGGAAAAATTATTTCAGAAGGGAAAACAGCTAAACATATTTTCTGGGTGATAATAACGCTAAATTTATTATTTGCAAAAATCCCAATTTTAAAAGAATTAACTCAAAAAACGCTCTCCCAAGTACCTGATTTAAATCGTGACTTGATTCTTCAAAAAGCAATGGTAAACACCATGAATTTCCTTACGGATTTTAGAATTGCTTACGCCAGTGGAGATGAAAAACTCGCTAAAACAAAAGCCAGTGATCTCTTTGCTCGTTGTAATGAAATTATAAATCAATATCTCGAATATTCCATACTCAATAAGCCGTATGAAATAGACCCCTTTTTAAAAGCGGCCTGGATCGTAAAAGAATCGAGGGAGCTCTTTCTCGAACTTGAACTCAAACCTATGATTATCAGAAGTATTAATCTTCTCAATATTGTGATGGGCAAAAGAGGTCAAGCCAAGGGATCATATGAACAAGCCAGTGTTTTACATGATGAGCTTACCGCAATAAAATTAGAACAAGGTTGGTCAGAATTTTAACTAAACTGCAAATTATACATTCACTTCTTGACAGGTTTGATTAGCAAATTTAATTTAGTACTAACTTAAATACTTAAATAAACTAAATTAAATCATGAATATATCCCCTGCTGAAAAATTTAACATACTAAGTGTAGACACACGCCTCAAGATTATTGAATTGTTGAAAACAAGAGGAGCCTTAGGAGCTAAATCAATTGCAGAGCAATTTGATATTACACCGGCAGCAGTTTCACAGCATCTAAAGATCTTAAAACAGGCGGGGTTGGTTAATTGTCAACGTAAAGGGTATCATATTCCTTATACAATTAATGAGGAAGCACTTGAAGATTGCCGTAAGGTACTTAGTAAAGTTTGTAGTTGTAAGAACTCAACAAGTATTAACGATTTAACAGATGACGATCTAGAGCAAGCATCTACGAATTGTTTAATGGAATATCAACAAAAGCTGGAAAAAATTTTATTAAAAGTTAAGAATAAATTAAGTAATATTAAAATTAAGGTAAAGGATGACTTTGAGCCAAAAGAAAATCACCAGATTTGAGTTAATGCAAGAAGTAAAAGCTCTCTTTTTAAATAAAAATTCTATTAAAGAATCAGTTGGGATTGAATTAGAAACAACACCTTTTCACTATGATTCAAGTGGTAAGAATTTAAGTGTGGATTTTAATACACCAAATGGTGATGGTACAGTTGATATTCTAAGAAGAGAATTTGAAGAATCAACAGAAATATTTTATGCACCTAATAATGCAGGAGTTCCACAATTTATTAATGCTCAAAAAGGAAATATTACCTTTGAACCCGGTGGACAAATTGAATATAGTTCTTCCGCCCGGGAAAATATAAAAAGTGCAATATCCGAAACAGGGTACAATGTTTCAGCGATTACAAACTCATTAAATAAACAAAATCTTTTTACTTTTTTTGGTGCCATTAATCCTTTCAATTCAGTAAAAGACATCGAACTGAAATTAAAAAAATCAAGATATATTCACATGGATCGATTTTTGGAATCCATTGGCCCTTATGGACAACAAATGATGCGATTAACATCCTCTATTCAGGTAAATCTTGATTTAGGAAAAGATGACATAATGATTGAA
Source organism: Deltaproteobacteria bacterium (assembly GCA_018657625.1). Classification (GTDB taxonomy): domain Bacteria; phylum SAR324; class SAR324; order XYD2-FULL-50-16; family XYD2-FULL-50-16; genus JABHWU01. The sequence continues at coordinate 41,385 of JABHWU010000082.1, forward strand.
AGATGGAAAACGGCACATTTTCTGGCGCCGGTTTTGACAGCCATATTTAGTAATTCGCCTTTCTCTTCAGGACAAAACGCATCTGCTAAAAGTTTTCGGTCTTTAATATGGCAGAATATGGATCGTAGCCGCACTGGAATGGTCTATTCAAATCAAAAAAACTTTATTGATCGTTACTTGAAATTTGCACTTGACGCATTTGTGATCATGTCTCCAAACGAAAAAGGAGAGAAAGGATTTTGGGGAAAACATATCACTTTTAATGACTGGTTTTCAGGAGGAATTAACGGTTACTACCCAAGCCTTGAAGACTGGAAAAATCATATAACCACTTTGTTTCCTGTGGTTAGACCTAAAGGATTTTTTGAATTTAGGTGTATTGATGGCCAGTCAAGAGCCTGGTGGGCGATACCTGCTATTTTGTTGAGCCGTATCATGTACAGTGAGTCCGCCCGGAAGAAAATCAATGAACAACTGGGTTCATATATTGATCAATTGGATGCTATGCAATGGAAAGCTTCAATAATGGGTGTGCAGGCCTTTCAGCAGATATGCAGTGATGTTTTTGAAATCGCTTTAAATTCAGATGATTACTATGCTGAAGACAGCCTTCTTGAATATGCTGAGCGATTTTTTAAGGAATATACCCATAAAGGATATAGTCCGGCAGATAAACTACTTAGAATCAATAATTCTGATATGTTTAATTTTTGTCAGTATCTGGATTTTGAAAGCAGGGAAGTTGATTTGGCTCAGCAACCTGATTTTGCGAAGATTCCGGAACTAAAATATACAGAAGATTATCGAAATTCCTACTCTGATCACAAAAATTCCCCATGTAAATATTGCTCTTGCTAAGTAAGAAGATTTTGTCGCTCTAAGAAAGAGAACTATCTCCTCTGAGGAAGGGCAAGATCTCTCATTCTGGCCATAATATCGCAATTCAGTGTTCAAGATGACAGAACACCCCAAGGGGGACCGATGAACATTATGACCGATTCAAATTGACCTATTCTGAATTAAGATATTTCTATCCTACTGAATTTTCATGATACAAAAAAAGGTCTCTAAATTGCGATATTGTAACGTATTATCAAATTATCTTTCACAACAAATTAAAATAAGGAGAATATCATGTCAAAAATAATTGGAATTGATTTAGGTACTACAAATTCATGCGTATCAGTACTTGAAGGTGGAGAACCGAAAGTGATTACAAATGCAGAAGGTAATCGAACAACTCCTTCCGTTGTAGCATTTAATGATGCGGGGGAAAAACTCGTTGGACAGGTTGCCAGACGACAAGCTATCACAAATCCAGAAAAAACAATCTATGCTGCTAAAAGATTAATTGGAAGAAATTTTGATTCTGATGAAATTCAATCCGATTTAAAATCTCTGAGTTATAAGGTTAAAAAAGGCAATAATAATCAAGCTGTTATTTCAATCGAAGGACAAGAAAAAACAGCAGAGGAAATATCTGCGCTAATCTTGCAGAAAATGAAAACAACAGCAGAAGAATACCTGGGTGAAAAAGTCACAGAAGCCGTGGTTACAGTACCGGCATATTTTAAAGATGCCCAGAGACAGGCTACCAAAGATGCAGGTAAAATTGCAGGGCTAAATATTCAAAGAGTGATTAATGAACCAACAGCAGCAGCACTTGCATATGGATTAGGTAAAAAAGAAGAAAAAACTATTGTGGTTTTTGATTTGGGAGGAGGGACTTTTGATGTCTCTATTCTTGAAATTGGAGATAGTGTTTTTGAGGTAAAATCAACAAATGGCGATACTCACCTGGGAGGTGAAGATTTCGATCAATTAATAATAAAGTATTTTCTGGAAGAGTTTCAACGGGAACAGGGAATCGATATCAGTAATGATAAAATGGCGATTCAACGACTAAAAGAAGCCGCTGAAAAAGCTAAAATTGAATTATCCAGTTCACTGGAAACTAATATTAATTTACCGTTTATTTCTGCCGATGCATCAGGTCCAAAACATTTTAACATTAAGTTGACACGCGCTAAATTTGAACAACTTGTTGCAGGGCTTATTGAAAGATGTAAAATACCAATTGAAAAAGCCATCAATGATGCCGGTGTTAGTAAAAATGATATTAAGGACGTTATATTAGTAGGTGGAATGACCCGGATGCCTAAAATTAGTGAGTTAGTAGAGAATTATTTCGGAATGAACCCCCACAAAGGTGTCAATCCTGATGAAGTCGTCGCCATAGGGGCAGCTATTCAAAGCGGAGTGCTGCAGGGAGATCTTAAAGATGTTTTGCTTTTGGATGTAACACCATTGTCATTGGGAATTGAAACACTCGGTGGTGTTGTTACAAAATTGATAGAAAAGAATACAACGATCCCAACCCAAAAAAGTCAGGTGTTTTCAACAGCAGGAGATAACCAGCCTTCAGTTAGTGTTCATGTGTTGCAGGGAGAACGGGAAATGGCCGTCGATAATAAAACTCTTGGCAGATTCGAACTTGTAGGAATACCACCAGCCCCTCGAGGTATTCCACAGATTGAAGTGTCATTTGATATTGATGCGAACGGTATCGTGGATGTTAAAGCAAAAGATTTAGGAACAGGTAAAGAGCAGCAAATTAAAATTCAAGCTTCAAGTGGTTTATCTGAAAACGATATTGATCAAATGATTAAGGAAGCAGAACTTCATGCTGTACAAGATCAAGAAAAAAGATCATTAATTGAAGTTAAGAATCAATCAGATACTCTTATATACCAATCAGAACAAGCATTAAAGGATATCAAGGAGAAAATATCAGCTGAAGAATATAGCAATCTTGAGAGTGCTATTGAGAACCTGAAATCTCAACAAGATTCAAATGATATCGAAAAAATAAAATTAGCTCTGGATAATTTAAATCAGGAGTTTCAAAATATGTCAGCAAAAATTTATCAAACAGATCAAACACAAGCTGAACCTGATCCAACAGCAGAAAATACAACCGCTTATAAAGACAATGTTGTGGATGCTGAGTATCAGGAAATCCATAATTAATATAAAATAAAAGCAGAAAAGATTTATTCTGCTTCTATTTTCATTTTCTTTAATCAAAAAACAGGTATAATGCTAATATTTCCTTAATATTATTGACACAATACAATAATAAAGTGACAATTCTCTTTTTATTAACAAATTATTGAAAGACGTATATATTTATTGAGTTTACTTATGTTAAATGGACTATTAGGTAAAAAGCTCGGAATGACTCAGCATTTCACTGAAGATGGTGAATGTATTCCTGTAACAGTAATTCAAACCGGACCTGTAACTGTTATTCAGAAAAAAACAATTGAAAAGGACGGATACGAAGCTGTCCAGGTCGGTTTTGAACCTGTAAAAGAAAACAAAGTAAAAAACTTTGCCAAACCACTTAAAAAGCATTTTAAGGATCAAACCTTGACACGCTATTTGAAAGAATTTTCTACTGATAAGATCGCGGAAATCGAAGTTGGACAAGTTTTTGATGTTAGCTTATTTGAAAAAGGTGAAAGAATAGATGTAACCGGAACATCTAAAGGACGTGGTTTTACTGGTGTTTTCAAAAGACACAATTTTCATGGTGGATGTGCCAGTCATGGACACAGACTTCATCGGGGAACTGGATCAATCGGTCAAAGTGCTACTCCGGCCAAAGTTTTTAAAGGCAAGAAAATGCATGGTCAACACGGAAACCAAACAAAAACAACTCAAGGGTTGCAAGTTGTAGATATTAACAAAGATCTAAATATTATTTTGGTTAAAGGTGGAATACCTGGAGCTAATGGAAGATTAGTTGAAGTAAAAAAGACTTCAAAAGGTTAATAAGTCTACCGATATAGTCCATTATTTTTATCTTCCCACCGCGGGAGGATAAAAATAATCCAGCCCCAAAGTAAATTCTCTCTTATATTAATCCACAATATTATAGTAGCGACTGGCATTTTCAGCAATATCGCTTTTATCATAAGCAGCTAATTGCGTCGGGTTGACATGACCGGTAATTTTCATAATATCACTATCCTGAACTTTTTTTTCTTTTAAGCGGGTGACTAAGGTAGCGCGTAATACATGTGGAGTAGTCCTGAAAGAAATACCAGCTAATAAACCAGCCTTTACGAAAGTACGATCAATTTGCTGAGCATGAATTTTCCTGTTGTTTCTAGTGATAAATACTAGTCCAGATCGTCTACCAATATACTCTTTTAGCTCCCGCATTATTGTTTCTGGATAAGTTATTATAGTTTCTTTGTAAATTCCCTTTGTTTTGGTTTGTCTAAAGCGAATTTGATTTTTTTTAAAATTAATATTTTTGATCGCCAGCTCCAGAACTTCACTTTTTCGCTTCCCTCCTTGTAAAATAATTTTTGCAATTAGTGCATCTCTGTTATTTATTTTTTTTAAATTTTCTAAAAAACTTTTTGTTTGCGTTTCAGTCAAAGCTTTTGTTTTTACTTTTTCACGAATTTTATAAAATGTTTTAGCTGCACCTTCACGATTAGATATTGCCTTGGATATCAGTCCCTGAGTTTTTCTTTGTAAATATCCAGTGAAAGAAATATAAGCCGCAACTCTGGCTTGGCGGGTGGCCTCTTTCCAATCTGGCAATAATTTGATTTCATCAATTATGTTTTCATGATTGATGAGACTAAAGTGCTGTAAGTTTTTCTTAGGTTCAATAAAATTATACGCAATTAATTTTCGTAAAGCAGAAGCATAGTTTTTTCTTGTTAATGGCGAAAGTGTCTTCAGCCAAATTTCAATAGATTCTAAAATACTAATGCTCGCAAATTTTTTCCAAATAAAATCTTGTTTCTTTGAAATAGTTTCCGAATAAGACATTGGTTTGTCTTTTATAATTTCAGAGTTTAAAATTTCAGGATAATTTTCCATGGATTTGCCTGTTGAAAATAATTTATATAGATATAATCACACTTATACCTATAAAAAATTTAAAAATCAAGATATTTTTAAAATAGCACTTATATACGCTTAAAATTAAATATATGTATAAAACGATATTTAGTATTAAGATAGTCGTGTAATTTAACTTATTGGCAATATAAGTGGTATTTTTTTTCGAAGGAATTTTAAAAACCAGTAGAATTCAAATCTATATTTTCATATTAATAAGAAAAAACCTTAAATGATTAGATTTTCTTTGAAAATTTTTAAATAGTAGATTATTAATATGTTAGATTGATTTTTTTTAGTAAAGCGTTTAGTATTAGGCAACTTGGGCAAATCTTAAAAAAATGAGATAAACTGAGGCGCTTTTTTTTACATTCAGACTATTATTGAGTTTAGAATTATTTTTAGTCTAACAGGGCTTTCATAATTTCCCAGCATTGGTTGTGATATGGGTCATAACTAATTATTTTAAAATCCATCTGAAAGGAAGATCATGAATAAAGCGGAACTGATTACAAAAATTTCTGAAACAGCTGAAGTGAGCAAGGCTACTGCTGAAAAACTATTGAATGCAACGTTGACAAGCATTCATGAAGGATTATCAAAAGGTGAAAATTTAACACTTGTAGGGTTTGGTACATTTTCTGTCGTAAACAGAGCTGCTCGTACTGGTAGAAATCCACAAACAGGAAAAGCGATTAACATTCCAGCTAAAAACGTTGTTAAGTTTAAGCCAGGAAAAAATTTAAGTGAATCTGTTAATTGAAAAAACTAGTTACCACAATTAAGTCACTACTAAACTAATTTTTTGATTGTCTCTAAAAGAGAAGCAGGAAGTAAATATTGCCCTTGCTTCTCACTCCGCCCCAAGCTGCACAACTCCTATCGACTACTCGTAATTATATAAACCCTATACTGATTAAAAAAACGATTTTAAAAGGCAATTGCTAAGGCCAGGCTTGCACCTGCCGTCGTTGTCGTTCTTTGCTCACCCTCTTCTGATTTTATATTGACCTGTTCATAATTGTAACTAGGAATAATTATGAAATTTTTTGCCGCCTTAAATTTAATTCCTATATAAGCAGTATACCCATATCCTATCCCGGATGTTTTACCTGTCTGACTGTCAGGATAATTATAATCATACTGGTAACTTTGCAACAACAATCCAGATCCCAGGAAAAACATATATCTGTTTTTATCAGTTAAATCAAAATTGACCTGAAGTCCACTACCCGCATTGGTATGACTTGATGTTATTTCTGTTTCACTATCATCACTATTGGTATGTTTTCCGGAAGCGGAACCGGTATCAATTTTTAGATAATAGGAAAGTAAATCTGTAATCGGATTAATAAAGCTAATGGATAATCTTGAACCGGTTACGGTATCATCGCCGTCACTGGTTACATATTGGCCAAAGGATATATAAGTTGAAGCCCTGTTTTCTGCGGCATTCACTATTGTTACGTTAAGTATGGTCAGAAAAATCAATATAAAAAATTTGATTGTTTTAAAAACATTTGAAGAGAGTATCTTAGTTTTCATTATTCATCCATCCTTAATTTGATAATCGAATTGACCGTCATTGGTTCTGTTTGATCATAATATCTGATCATTTTAGTGGATTTGTGTAAAGTTGCATTTAAAATTTCTGATTGACTGTGTCCGGCTTCATTGGCCCAGGTTACAAAAGAAGTTCGAATACTGTGAAAACTGAACTTTTTATTAATACCGGCTTTTTTGACATAATATTTTATTTTGCTATCTATTCGCTGTTGAGTTTCTTTTTTAAAAACACGTTCATCGGTTTTTAACTTATACCCTAGTTTTTTTCTATATTCTTTTAAAATATTTTTAAGTGATTCAGTTAGCGGTAAGACATGTGTTGTAATATCTTCCCTTTTTTTACTGGGTACAATGTAAACACGATCTGAAAAAAAATCGATATCCGACCATTTTAATGATAAAATTTCTCCAACTCTTCTGCCTCCTAAAGACATTGCTGTTTGCAGTACTACAAATAAGCGATAAGTTTTTGGATTGTTTTTTAAGTAAGTAATTAAAAGTTTCCATTCGCTTTTTGTAAATGCATTTGTTTTGGCTCTGGAATAAAAAGTTTTATGTTTTTCACTATTTAGATGAGGAACTGCAGTAATCAATTGAGGGAGTTCTTGATTTAAATATTTGAAAAATCTTTGCAAAGTGCCCTTTTTGCGTTGTACAGTGATCTTAGATAATTTGTTTTGCAATAAAAAATCCAGCCAACTTTCGCATAAGGCTTTTAAATGATGCGCTGGTAGCTGTGCCAGATGTTTTAACTGTTTTATATTGTTTTCCTTTAAAAATTGATTGAATTGTAATAAATCACTGCGATGCGCTAATTTTGTGTTTTTGTTTACCCTGGAGTTAAGATATTTTTCAATGGCTGATCGGATTGTTGAGCGGGAATGATAAGCAGCATGTTTTAATTCTGATATTTTTTTTTGATGATTGATTTTCACAAATTCATCAATTAAATCATTTTCGACCGGATTTAATTGATGAGTGATACCTTTCGTCTGCTCTCTTAAAATTTCCATAATCAAATAACCTTTAATATCATAATGGTAGATAATACTGTGATAATGTTAAATATAACAGAAAATGACATAAAACACTTTACTTGTCAAGCAGTAGGAGATATTTCTATCCTATTAAAACAATCTAATTTTGATTTGGTTTGAGATGCTTAGCTTATTAAAAATGATAATTTTTAGTCCAAAATCACTAAATTCCATATAAGTGTCATTGATGATAGTAATTTTGGTGAACAAATTCAGATTTTACTATCATTCTTCTTTTTCATCGTTAGAAATTGAAGGAGGAGCAGTTAATCTCAGTTTTAACAAGGTTCTGGTACTGCTTTCTTCAACGAAAAAGTTTATGTCGTCTAGTTGAAAATATTCATCCTTTGATGGAATTTTCCCTAAATAATGACAAGCATAACCACCGATGGTTTCAATACCTTCTTTATCGAAATCAGTGTGATACATTTCGTTAAAATCATTTAATGGATAATTTGCGTCCATAATAATTAAACCATCTGCTATATGTTCATAGCTGGGTTCAGTATGCTTATCGAATTCATCAGGAATATCACCAACCAGCATTTCCAACACATCTTCAATTGTGATTAATCCATCAACGCCACCATGCTCATCTACAACAATTGCTAAATGAACATGAGATTTTTTAAAGTTAGAGAGTAACTGATGAATCGGTTGGCTGTATGAAGCGAAAAGTGCCTTCCGCATAACCATTGAAACATCAACTTTTTCTTCGGTATCAAAATATTTGAATAAATCTTTAGCGTACAAAACACCAACGATATTATCTTTTCTTTTATTTTGAACAGGAATACGTGAGTGCCCTGTAGCGTCAAACAATTTAACTGCTTCGGAAATGCTGGAGTTTTGTTCGATCGTTACCATTTTCGTTCTGGGTATCATCACTTCTCTGTTAGAGGTTGAGAAGTATTCGTCCAAATTTTCGATCAGTTCTTGTTCATCTTTTTTAACTTTTTTGGGCAAAGGGGATAAGCAATTTTTTTTGAAGAAATTTATAAATTTTGAAAAGTACGAACTATTCGACGGAACGTCCAATCTACCTCCTGATTAAATGATAAAATTTATTACATGAATAAATTTTTTATATGGGTTTTGTCTACTTTCGATTCTTGGATAAAACATAAAATTAGTCAATGATTTTAATTCCTGGCTATTGGAAAAAATCACTCCTTAGTTGATAAATCATAGATAACCGGATCATTTCTATTTTTTTCTCTATTGATACAGGTATAATATATAGACGGAAAATTACAAATGTTGATTTAAATTAATACCGATTCTCAAGTTTACTAAAAACGTTCTCCTGTATATTATAATAGCATTTACAACCTAAGAAATTTCAAAACTATAAAAACGACCAAATGCATTTGCATGAAATCATTACTTATATAGAACTTTTAGCAATGCAGTTAGAAAAGCTACTTAAAGTAATTAATCATTCTGACCCAACAGCAGCGTCGAAGAAAGTTCTGCTGTATAATAAATATCAAGAAAACCTGGAGCTGTTGGTAAATAACTTAAAAACAGATTATTCGTGGCAGGAACTTCAGCATTTAATTAAAGATCAGCCAGAGATCACAGCTAAAATTGAATCAGAAAACAAAAAAGTGGTCATTCAGAAAATCACCAAAGATCTTGAAAAATATTTTATTGAAGAACATGTATTACCTGAGTTTACTGCATCTAACCAGTTCCAAAAGTCTAAAAAAACGATAAAAAAACCGATTCGTAAAAATAAGGCTCCTGTTGTTGATAAATATAAAAAACATTACACCAAAGAAAGTATCCTGGATATGGTACAAATGACTCATAAACAAGTCGCTGCCAGAAGTGTGTTAAAACAGGTTATCGCAAAATTTAATCAAATAAATCCAGACCGATTTGAATCTAAAATAAATGAATTCTTACAAAAGGAAAAAAAATAATGAAAATTGTAATTGCTAGTTCTGAAGCCGTTCCATTCATTCAAACCGGTGGTTTAGGAGATGTGGCCGGTAATTTGGCAGTTGAGTTTTCTGAAGCGAAACATGAAGTAATACTGCTTTTGCCATTTTATAAATCAATTCGTGCAAAAGCTAAAAACTACTCCATTGCGATTAAAAAGAAGTCGATTCAAATGGGTGATGTGGTATTGGAGTGCAATGTATGGTTATACCAGCCCATGAATCATCTGCGGGTGTATTTTATTGAATACGATTATTATTTTAATCGAGAACCTATCTACGATGATGGTTACAATGCTTATTTTGATAATGGTGCTCGATTTGCTTTTTTTTCTAAAGCGTGTCTGGATATTTTAGTTCATTTGTCATTTAAACCTGATGTTGTACTTTGCAATGATTGGCAAACAGCTCTAATTCCCTATTACTTAAAGTGTTGGGAATGGAAAAATCATTTTTTTAAAAATACCGCCTCTATTTTAGCTATCCACAATATCAGTTATCAAGGTCAAACGGATCTATCATTCAGTAAATATATGGGTTTAAACTGGATGCAAGTCCGCGAAGATGAATTCGAAGCTCTTCAGGCTATAAATCTGTTAAAGGGTGGATTCTTTTATGCAGACCAAATAACGACTGTTAGCCCGTCATATGCAGAAGAAATTTTGATGGAACCTGGTGGATACGGTTTAAGCCCATATTTAAACAGAAGAAAAGATGATATCGCTGGAATATTAAATGGTATAGATACTAAGGAATGGAACCCAATGTTGGATCATTATATTCCCAAACCTTATAACCATAATACTTTGAAAAATAAAGTTTTTTCAAAGCTAAAACTTCAGGAAAAGTTTTTATTAAAAAAAGATCAACTAGTACCTGTCTTTGGGTTCATAGGGCGTTTAGCCTATCAAAAAGGAATTGATATCCTGGCGAAATGTTTAGATGATATTTTACAATGGGATATCCAACTTGTTTTCCTAGGAGCAGGAGACAGATATTATTCAGATTTATTTGGTAATTTACCTAAAAAGTATCCTGGAAAAGTAGGTACTTATATTGGATTTAATGTTGAGTTATCTCACCTGATTGAAGCTGGTAGTGATTTTTTCTTAATGCCATCCTACTTTGAACCTTGTGGGTTAAACCAAATGTACAGCATGACTTATGGTACGCTTCCTATTGTTCATGCAATTGGAGGGCTTAAAGATACGGTTGAAAATTTTGATGTAAAAAACAACCGAGGGACTGGTTTTGCTTTTAATGATATGACTGAAGATGCTCTAAAAAACACAATAGGATGGGCACTTCATAGTTGGTACCACGAAAAGGAAGCGCTTAAGAAAGCGCAAATTAGAGCAATGAAAAAGGACTTTTCCTGGAAACAGTCCATTAAACAATATGATCAGGTATTTAAAAGTGCCATCGCCAGAAAAAAGGGATGGCATTGACCTTTAATAAAGAAATCGCCTCATTCTTACATTAAGTATGAGGCCAATCCCGATCATATTTGAGATCATGGCAGATCCCCCATAACTCATAAAAGGTAAGGGCATACCCACAATCGGCAACAAGCCCAATACCATACCGATGTTAATAATGATGTGTGTCACTAATACTGAAGTAATACCCACTGTTAAAATGGTTCCTGATCTGTCTTTTGATTTTCCGACATATTTCAAGCATCTGACAATTAATAAAATATATAAACCGATCAACGCACATCCACCGATAAAGCCCCACTCCTCTGTAAAAATTGAAAATATAAAGTCAGTATGACGGGCAGGCAGAAAATTTAGTTTGGCCTGGGTTCCTTCCAGGAAACCTTTTCCCCATAACTGACCACTTCCCACTGCAATTTTAGATTGTATAATCTGATATCCTTTACCCAAAGGGTCGCTTTCCGGATTTATCAGAGTAATGATCCGACTACGTTGATAATCTCTTAACAGAAAAAACCAAATAAAAGGTAGTGAAATCAGACCACTAATTGTTGTAATCAGGATTACTTTATATTTCAACCCTACTAAAAATATTATTGAGACAAAAACAAAAATTAGGATTCCGGCAGTACCAAGATCCGGTTGTTTAATAATTAATACAAAAGGAATTAAAGTGATTGTTAATGGCCAGATAATACCTTTAAAACCAAGATTATTGATCCTTCTGGAATCAGAAAAATAATAGGACAGGTATAAAACCATCGTAAATTTGACAAATTCTGAAGGTTGGAAAAAGATCGGACCCAGTTTAATCCAACGTTGTACACGACTACCCGGTCCCCCTGTTCCATAAATGAGCACTATTACCAACAATAAAATTAAAACAATGTGTCCCCAGAAAGAAAGCTTAGTCAATAAATGGTAGTCAATCATCGTCACCAAAAACATAATTATTAAACTAATAAAAAACCATAATATCTGCCTTTGATAATAGGATGTTCCCGAATTATAAGTAATCGATGCCGAATATATGGTAAAAAAACCAATGATTGAGATTGAAATAACTAATAACAATAATATCCAATCAAATTGTTCAAGCAATCTTCTGTCAAACATAATATCTGAGCTTTATTGATAGCGGTTTAAGATCGTATTAATAATATTTGAAGTAGAATTTCCTTTTATTTCTGGGATATTATAAACATTCCCTCCTTTAGCCTCCACAATGTCTTTACCAATAATTTTATCAACTGGCCAGTCACCGCCTTTTATTAAGATATCCGGCTGAATTTGTTTTATAATACGAAAAGGATCCAGATCATCAAAAGAGATGATAAAATCAACAAATGAAAAACCAGATAAAACTTCCATCCTTTCTGCCAGTTTAACAATCGGTCTCTTGTCGGTTTTAATAGCTCTAACAGATTCATCACTGTTAACAGCCACAACTAAAAAGTCGCCAGCGAATCGAGCTTCCTGTAAATATCGGGTATGGCCAATATGCAAAATATCAAAGCAGCCATTTGTAAAAACAATTTTTTTACCTGCTGCTTGTAAAGGCGCCAGAATGTTTAGGAGCTTGTCAACATCGAAAATTTTTTGATGATATTTCAAATTCAGAACCCAAAAAAATTAAGTTTTGATAACAACCAAGTAGGTTGTTAAGCGGAAATATTACTATACCTTTAACTGGTTATTGATTAAAATATACTGTTGTTAACTACAAACTATTTATGATAATGCTACTAATATCAAGGTTTAAATTACCTTTTAATTACTTCTATGAATAAGAAACAGCATGTCCGAATTTTTTAAAGAATATCAGGCTTCTAATAAAGGAAAAGAGCTGATCACCCTTCTATTTCCATTAAATAATAATGATCGTGAAACCAGCCTGGTCAACTTTTGGAAAAAATACCCAAATGAAACAACCGCAGTTGCTGAAGGTTTTCATTATATATTGAAAGATTTATCAGAAAATAAATCAGCTGAAGAACCCTTACCTGCCTATAACTTAGACAAAGAGTTCCTGGATGTAGTCGTTCATGAAATTCTTAAAAATAATAATTATTTTTCATATACCAAAGCGGAAGATTATTTTAGAACGATCAAGAATCAATCACCAGCTATCTTAAAAAACACTGATTATCTTTTTCAATGTCTTTCAAATAATGGACAAACCACGATTTCGAATAAAGTTGAATTACCCTCAGTTTTTGATGAAGCAGCTAAGGAAAAATGTCAAAAAACCTGTATCAGCGCCCAGACTGCCTTTGAGGAAATTGAGGGAATTTTGCCCTCAATTAGAAAATCAAATTTAATGATTTTGAATTCCCAGCCATCAAAAGATGAATCCAAAAATATTGAACTCAAAATTGCTATGGAGACCTTTGAAGAGTCTAAAAGTATCTATAATAAACTTGCTACAATTATAGCCAATAGCTTGCCCTATATTAACGGTCTATATAAACGTTTTAACGACAATGTAATTTTACATAAAATCTATTTAGTTTATTTAGCCAAATTTTTGACATCAAGGGAAACAAAATTCGCTGTAGAACAATATGTTTTTAATTTGGCCAAAACCAATTTTGACTTCACAGATCCCATTGAAATGTTGAAGAAAAATTCCAAACAACAAAATGGTAATGAAGATCTTTTAATTAATCAGTTTAAAAAAAACCTGCAGGAAAAAATAGTAAAACTGGAATGTCGCTATAAAAAAAGACAATTGATGATTCAAAAAGCGAAAGGGATGTCAGTATCTAAAATCATCAAAACCTTAATTGAACTATCAGAAATCGATCATACAGACATAAAAACCCATATTTTACTGGCAAAGATGTTTGCTGAATATGCAAAAAAAGCGAGTGTTGTTCAACAACGAACCAACTTTCGTGCCCAGGCACTTTCGCATTGTGCTAAGGCCACAGCTGGTATTGATGACTACTTAACCCTACAGGGGATTTCAAAACTTTCAGAAAGAGACAAAGAAAGGATTAGTTTTAATAAAACCATTGCTTCAATCAGGTTACCACTAATCAAATAAACTAAGATGAAAAATTATCGAAAAGAACTATGGTTCAATATAGAATCCCGCATGGAAATTAAGAACATCACTGATAAAGTTGAAAAATGCCTGAAGGAAAGCGGTATTCAGGAGGGACTTATATTAATCAATGCCATGCATATTACGGCTTCAGTGTTTATAAATGATGATGAATCAGGACTACATCATGATTATAAAAGATGGCTGGAAGAATTAGCTCCACATGCTCCCATTTCCAGGTATCATCATAATAACACCGGTGAGGATAATGGTGATGCTCATTTAAAACGACAAATTATGGGTAGAGAGGTTGTTGTCGCCATAACTGGAGGAAAACTAGACTTTGGACCATGGGAACAAATATTCTATGGAGAATTTGATGGTGGCAGAAGAAAAAGAGTTTTGGTTAAGATAATTGGTGAATAAATTACAACGGTTTACCGATTAATGATGTTTGCTTTCTCCCGATGATTTTCACCTTAACCAGGTCTCCTATCTTCAATGAATTCCCACTCACTGAAACTGATATATTGCCACTGGTTCTTCCATTCATAACGCCAATTTCTTTGGGATGAAAGCTTTCAATGAAGATTTCATATTCTTCATCTATTGCTTTCTCAAAAAAGCTGTTTTGAATTTCTTTTTGGAGCGTCAAAACAGCTTCCAACCGTTGTTCTTTAATTTCTGTTGGAATATCGTCAATCAATTGGGCCGCTTTGGTTCCAGGTCTTGGAGAGTATTTAAAGGCATATATGGGAAAAAAATGTACTGTTTTCATGATATTTAAGGTTTCCTGAAAATCAGCCTCCGTTTCCGAAGGATATCCGACAATAATATCAGTACTAATGACGATATCAGGTATTTTCTGTTTGAGGTAATCCACTTTCAGTAAGTATTCTTCCGCAGTGTGATCCCTTTTCATCGCTTTTAAAACTCTATTAGATCCTGCCTGAAAGGGTAAGTGGATTTGATTGCAAATAACCTTTTCTTCTGACATTAAATCAGACAGCGCATTATTCCAATCATTAGGATGCGGTGAAATAAACCGAAGTCTTTGCAAACCAACTAAGTTGGCCATTTTTTTTAACAAGTCATAAAACTCGTTATTGGATGCTGAGTAGGAATTGACATTCTGACCCAAAAGCATAATTTCTTTTGCACCCTTATTTATCAGGTCTTTGGCTTCTTCGAGAATATTTTCAAGCTCTCGGCTTACCAATCTACCTCTGGTCATCGGCACAATACAATAAGAACAAAAATTATTACAACCCTTGGTGATGGCTATTTGACCTTTGCAACCTTCTATAACACCGGTTTTAAGCTCCATATCAGGGATGAAATTCTGAACACTTTTTTTACGGGGCAACCATTCAGTAAATAAAACACGATTTCCGCCCCGAACACCTTTTAATATTTCCGGTAATTTAAAAATATTATCGGTTCCAAAAACCATATCAACGGCCTTTCTTTTTTTTAAAATTCTTCTACCCTCTTGTTGGGCAACGCATCCACAGATACCAATAATTAAATTCGGATTTTTTTTCTTTTGAATAGTTAATCGACCGATAATGCTGTAGACCTTGTTTTCCGGATTTTCCCTCACGGAGCAGGTATTCACCATTACTAAATCAGCTTTATCCATTTGATGGATGATTTCAAAACCTTCTCGCTTTAATATTTCTGCAATTCTACTGCTGTCATGTTCATTCATTTGACAGCCAAAGGTCTTTATAAAGGCTTTGTCCATGTAAAAAATCTTGGTAGTGTTTAAAGATTACTTTGAAGGTTCGGGAATTCCCAAATGTTGGTAAGTTTTTGATGTAACCATTCTACCCCGTGGTGTTCTTCGAATCATACCTGTTTGTAACAGATAGGGTTCCACCACTTCCTGAATAGCATCTATTTCTTCAGCCACTGTTGCGGCAATGGTACTAACACCAACAGGTCCTCCTTGGTGTACTTCAATCATTTGCCTTAAAATTGTCCGATCTAAACGATCTAACCCTATATCATCAATACCTAGCCGATCCAGCGTTTCTTCAACAATTTCGCTATTAATAACCCCATCAGTTTTCATATCTGCAAAATCACGGGCACGTTTTAATAAACGGTTTGCGATTCTTGGGGTTCCTCTGGATCTTCTGGCGATTGCTAATGCGGCTTCATCATAAATATTCGTATTTAATAAACCGGCTGATCGCACGATGATTTTCTTTAAATCTTCAGGCTGATAGTAATCAAAATGCAGAGGAATCCCAAATCGTTCCCGTAGGGGTGTTGATAGTAGACCGGTACGGGTTGTAGCTCCCACAAGCGTAAATCTGGGTAGATCCAGTTTAATAGTTCTGGCGCTGGGACCTTGTCCTATCATAATATCCAAACAATAATCTTCCATGGCAGAATATAACACTTCTTCAATTACTCTATTGATTCTATGAATTTCATCGATAAATAATACCTGATTCGGTTCCAAAGATGTTAATATCGCCGCTAAATCACCTTGTTTTTCGATAACGGGTCCAGAAGTGGCACGTAAAGAACAATTTAATTCTTTTGCGATAATATTTGCGAGCGTTGTTTTACCCAGACCCGGCGGACCATGCAACAGAACATGATCTAAAGCTTCTTTGCGTTTTTTAGCCGAATTGATAAAAATCTGAAGATTTGATTTCAAATCGTCCTGTCCGATATATTCACCGAAACTTTGTGGTCTTAAGGTAAATTCTTGTTGATCTTCCTCTTGAAAACTACCGGAAACCAGATCTGGATCTTCATCTAACATGATTAATATGCGGGAAAATTAAAAATTAAAAATTTGAAATTGTGGTAATTTGAAGTAAACTAATTATGTATTTTGATTTTTGGTGAGTCAATCAATTAAACCAGATTGTTGGTTAAGGATTGCTTTAGCATTCCGTTTTAAATGATCTAAGCCGGCTCTTTTAAGCGAGCTATTGATTTTCATATCTTCAAACTCCGCTTCAGATATCCTTAACATTTTCTGAGGGGTGAGATCTTTCCACTTGTCAAAACAATTATAGTCCGGGATCTCACTATCTGTAGTTTTTTTATTCCAGGGACAAACCTGCTGACAGATGTCGCATCCAAATAGTTGATATTGTATAATTTTCTGTTCCTCTACAGTAAATTCTTCTCGTTTTTCAATCGTCAAGTAACTAATACATTTATTGGAATCTATGGTTGCATTATCAACGATTGCCTTTCCCGGGCAGATTTTAATGCATTTATCGCAGTTCCCGCAACCCGGTTTAATAAGATCAGTCGATGCAAAATTCTGATTACAAACCAACTCTGCAATGAAAACATATGAACCATATTTCTTATTAATTAACATACTGTTCTTGCCAATCCACCCCAGTCCAGAAGCCGCGGCCACGATTTTTTCCGGAATTGGCGCTGAATCCACAAAATATCGACCACTAAAATCTGGAAATTGATTTTGAATATTTTGGTAAATCCGTTTTAGTTTTTTTTTGATGACTATGTGATAGTCCTTTCCCCAGGCATAATTACTAATCATATGTTTATGATTCCAATGCTTTGGACTGCTTGTCTTATAGGGGTATAACAGAGAGATTATCGATTTACCACTATCGATGATGGTACACGGATTTTCTCGGATGGTTCGATGATTTTGCATCCAATTCATATTACCATGGTAATTATTCTTTAACCAATTTGTTAACCAGCCAGGAAACTTCGCCTGATTCGTATTTAAATAACCGATTTCAACAAATCCTTCACTGATCGCTATTTTTTGAATCAACTCTTTAAGATGGTTTAAATCCATGGATATCGGTTTATAAATTAGCTATTAACAAAAACGCTTGATCCCGTAGCATTGAAACTATACTATAATACTTTAAAGTATTGTTAAAAAAAATGACCTTTATGAGCAAGGACAAAATGACGGACTTCTTAGTATTTGACTTAGAAACTCAAAGATCCGCCCAGGATGTGGGTGGATGGCAGAATATACCTGAAATGAAAATGTCAGTGGGTGTCATTTGGGATTCCCGGGATGAAAAATATCACTTTTACTATCATGACGATGCCATTGCTTTGTATGATCATCTAATATCAGGACCTCTGGTGGTCGGCTATAACCATATCAGTTTTGATTATCTTGTTGTCAGTGGCTATTTTCCCAAAGGTTCGGAAAGGGAGAATGCGTTAAATCAGTTAATTTCTGCACCTAATTTCGACTTATTGATTGATATTAAAGAGCTAATCGGAAAACGGATAAAACTAGATTCTGTTGCGCGCGCAACTTTGAATATCGGTAAATCAGCCGACGGTTTACTGGCTTTAAAATGGTATCAGGAGTATTTAGCCGGAGATACAGAAAAACTACAAATGATCGCTGATTATTGTCAAATGGATGTTCAAGTAACAAAGGATGTCTATTTACATGGTCGGGATAAAGGTAATATTTTATATATTGATAAAACTCTGGGGCTAAAAAGAATTTCAGTCAACTGGTCAGCCAGTGAAAAAAAAGAAGCTACCAAACCGGACGCAGGTCCTGTTCAATTGTCATTCTAGTGTACGATATCAAATTGAATACATATTTTATTCTTTTCGAACACTAATTAGCTTTTTGAAAAACTATCAATCCAGGAAAATTTCAGCTATGTAATCTGATTGATATCTTTAAGAATATAAAGAATAGACGTGCTCAAAATAATGGTAGTGTTTTTCCTATCTAATTTTTGGTTTTTATAGATTAAACCTAATGAGAGAATTTATGCCAAATTATATTTTTGCTTACCATGGTGGAAAAGAAGCTGAGAACCCTGAAGAAGCAGCTAAACATTTAGAGAAGTGGAAAGCCTGGGTTAATGCTTTAGGGAATATTTTTGCCAATCCGGGAACTCCCTTGAAAACTTCAACAACTTTAAGTTCCAGAGGTATTTTAGATGTAGATAGTGACAACCAGTTGTCAGGTTTTTCTATTTTAATGGCAGACAGCATGGATGCCGCCCTGGAAATCGCAAAAAGATGCCCTTTTCTTGATATAGGTAATATTGAAGTAGCAGAAATACTGGAAAAGTAATTCATCTGAAACAGTATGTCGATAGCTACTACCACTCACTCTCAAGTAGTGAAACAGGAAGAAAAAGTACACCGTTCGAAATCATCAATAGTGGCCTAGAGTGGCACGTCTTCCTAGTTTTATAATGGTTTTCCATGATAAATGAATATTGAATGATATTTTTGTGAAATTATAACAATATAACTAAAATTATTGATGAAAAAATTAAAATTATTGATTTTGGCGTCTACAACTGTTTTTATTTATAGCTGTAGTGCACCTGTTGGTGTTTGGAGAAAATCCCCATATTCAAAGCCGTTAAATATCGACTGTATAAAAAAAGCTTTCCACGATATAGAAAATGTTGAATATCGTTATGCTGGTAAAAAAGTAACTGATGAAGATGATTGGGGACATCCATTAGTAAATGTTTATAGATTTAATTACACTTATAAAAGCATAAACAATTCATTCTTTTTTATTGTTAATAAGGGCAATCGAGTCGAATACCGTCATGAATATACAGTTTTAAGTAAAGATTATAGGAAAAATTCTGTTGATGAAATCAGAAGTTTCATGAATAAAATTGAAAATAATATTGGAAAATATTGTAATCTTAAGGATTTTGTAAAAAGAGTTCATGAAAAATGTCTTAAAATTAAATGTTCAGCAATTTAAAACCCCTTGCAAATATTTTAAGGTCTTCTTGGTTTTAATGATTCCAAATGACTTGTATATATATAAAAAGAACCTCAAGAAATGAACTACCCCACTGTAAGCGGACGGGGTATCCACCAAAATGCTTTTACACCACATTTTAATCAATTTTCCTTTATTAAACTTGCTGGCTCAAGTTTGCTATGGATCAAATCAATCAGATTGACTATTTTAATGTTATTGGTTTCATTTTCCGATTCAAATAATTCCTGGCAATAATGGCAGATTGTAATCAATACCTCAGCCCCGGTTTTTTTTGCTTCACTTAATCGATTATGAGTAAGCACTTCTATGGTACGATCTTTAAAGTAAGAGATACCTCCACTACCACAACACTTGGTTCCGGACGCCATCTCAGTTAAACTCAATCCCGGAATTGCATTAATGACACTTCGATGGCTATCGTCAATTTTTGTATAAGTCGTTTTACAGGGCTCATGTAATGTCACTGAAAGATTTCGATTTGGTTTGAGAAAGTTTAATTTTGAGATGTTCTCATGGCAAAACTGAAAGAATGATACACAATTCATTTCATTGCCCCATGTTTTTTTCATTCGAGCAAGGCAAGTTGAACACCAGAACACGATGGTATCGGGATTATATTTTTGAATTTCACTTACCAAATTGTGGTACTGCTCCTCTCCTTCTTGTAACCTGCCATCAAATAGATACCGATCTCCACAACAATATTTAGTACCTGGAATAAAAGCGGTATCATTGTCCAACAGATCTAAAACAGCTTTGGTTTTCAAAAGTCTGGGTGAATGATTGTAAACGTTGCAACCAGGGAAAAACACAATTTTTTTATTGCTATAATCCGTGCTGGTTAGTACAGATTTGCTTTCTTTTTTTGTTAATTCATTTTCGAGGGACCGGTTTTGTGAAGCAAAATTTCCGGGATCACAATTCACATATGGAGCATATTCATTTTGATAGGACAATGATTTAGCAATTTCAATGTAGGATAGCGGATTGATATCATTAGGACAGCTATCAACACATTTGAAGCATTCAAGACAGGAATCGATTCTTTTTGAAACGATTTCATTTTTTTTTGGATTTGTGACAAAGTCGTAAAGGTACTTTTGAATTTCAGAGAATTTAAGTCTGTCAATCCCACCAATTTCAATGCTGGGACATATCTTGGCACATTTACCGCATTTTTTACAGTTTTTCAATATCCGTTTTCTCTCTTTTTCCAAAGAATAACTTATAACTAGTTCCATTTAATTTAACGATTAAAAATTAGCCATATTTTCTGTTATTTCATTTTGTTTGAAAATCCTTTGATGGGTTCCTATGTGTTTATTTACACAGATTGAGCGGAGGGACATTTATATAGTGTTACTAAAGTTTCATGCATTGCTGCTGCCTCACCAATATCACTGATGTGTGATTCACGAAGTTGATTAACTCCTTGAAGATCGCCTTTCCAAGTCGCTGGATTAAACAAAAGTACTTCTGGATGAATGTCATCATCCGCATCGATAATAGCAATAACAGACCCAACGTTACTTTCTACCACAATGAGATCCCCGGACTTCAACCCGAATCTGAAAATTGTATCCGGATGAGCTTTCACACGAGGTTCGGAGGGAAGGTCTTCAGTATTGATTTGAGCGTTAACCATCTTTAAGGTTTTGGTGGCGATGAAGTATAGTTGATTGTCGGAGGGGCCCACAATTGTCTTGTGATCAAATTCAGTGATAAACTCAAACTTACCGGATGGTGTACGAAACTTACGATCTACAAATGGAATGGGATTGTGCGCAGGATTAAGCATTGGTTGCGTAATCAAAGCCTCACGATTGATTCCCTGTTTATTCAATGGCGCCAACATTCGATCAATCCATTCCGATGGTTCACCAGTGAGTGCTTCACCGAATCCTAATCGTTCGGCCAAAGCCTTGTAGATACTCACATCACTTTTGGCCTCACCCAATGGTGGAATAACCGCCTGACTGAGACTCAGCCAATGATGCCCATAGGCTGTAACGAGATCATCCATTTCAAGATAAGTGGTACAAGGCAGAAATAGATCCGCCGCTTCAGCGGTTGCTGTTTTAAAGTGATCGATAACAACCAAAAATTCCAAGGAATTGAGCGCCTCGAGCACGCGACCAGTATCCGGACAGGTTGCAGCGGGATTTGCTCCAGCCACGATTCCCATTTTTATTTGAGGATTAGTTGTTGATAGAATCTCATCACCCAATTTGGGTAGCATTATTGAACGATGTTCATTTTTCAATGGAGGGGTGAGGATTGAGTGATCAAGACCTGCGCCACCATTAATATCCGTATGAACGGCTCCACCAGAAATTCCAATATTGCCAGTCATAGCCGCTAAGGCATCTATTAAACGCACCGACTCAACTCCCTGCTTCCAGTATGAAGGCCCGAGCCCGATCAAGGTTGCCAAAGGTTTTTTACTCAAATAAAGCGCTGCTACCTTTTCGATGTTCTCTAATGAAATACCGGTGGCATTGATCACATCCTGCATAGAGATGGATAAGATCAGTTTGCGATAAGCCAGGAAATTAGCACAATGTTTCTCGACGAACGCCTTGTCGAACTGTTCCTTTTTCAACAAAATACGGGCAATTCCAATGGCTAACATGCCATCACTACCTGGTTTGAGCGCCAAGTGTAGATCTGCTCTTTCTGCCGTTCGACATCGAACAGGATCAATAACCACCAAAGGTGCTCCTCGTTTTCGAGCCGCTTTGATAAATGGCCAGCAATGGACGCGAGTTATGGCTACATTTTTGCCCCAAATAATAAACGCATCACTATTGGCAAGATCCTCTGGTGTTGGGGTGCATTCATCGCCAAAATCGGAAACCTGAGCTTCATAACATGCCTCAACACTCAACCCACCTCTCATTTGCGTGACACCACCAAAATGATCCCAAAAGGTTCTCGCCATAACCTGCGCCACTTGTCCTCGAATTCCCGAATAGCTGATATAAGTAACTGAATGGGCTCCATATTGCTTCCTAAAGTGGCAAAGCTTTTCAGTCATCAAATCCAAAGCGTCATCCCAGGATATCCGTTCCCAGCCCTTACCAGTTCTACGTAGGGGATGTAAAATACGATCATCGCTGTATAAACGGTCCAGATAATGATTCCCACGGTAGCAAAGAAATCCGCGTGTTACCCCGTGTTTGGGATCACCTTTGTGTTTAACTATTTTTCCATTTTTAACAGTGGCAACAATACTACATGAATCGGGACAATCACGGTTACAAACGGTTCGTATTTCTTCTACCATAGATCAGACCTTACTCTATGTGTTAATGTTTTATGAGTTCACATATTAGATAGTGCGATTTAGAAACTCTTGCAAGTAATATAAAAACGCGCGATTATCGTTTTTTATAATAACAAAGACCTTTGGTATTTCAAGATCCACTTTGTATCGCTGGATAAAACGGATGGATGATAAATCCAAAAGAGTAACGGGTCGAACCCGTACCACGTAGCATACTATTTGAGAATGGAGGATTGAGAACACTGGCAAGTGGTTTTACTCAGAGTGAAGCAGGAGCGGCGGGTAAAACTGTAACTAACTATTTGCAATAATCCTAATTTCCAAATGACAATCTAATACATCTGCATACTTTTTAATGGTTGCAATAGAAGGTGAATGCTTTCCACTATTGAGCGAAGATTCTAACCTTGTAATAGCAGGAGCTTTAGTCCCCATTCGTTCAGCAATTTCAGCCTGGCTTAATCCAGCTTTTTGTCTTGCTTGAAGCAGCTCATAAAGGATTGTAAATTCAGGCTCTAATGCCTGATATTCTGTTTTTACATCTTTTCTTTTTAATGCTTTTTCTTTTAATTCAGAATGTTTCATTTTCCTTTACCTCCTTCATTCTTGATTTTGCGATATTAATCTCTTTTTTTGGCGTTTTTTGAGATTTCTTGATGAAAGAATGAAGCATGACGATTTTCTTACCAATCTTTGTACAAAAGAAAACCCTAGCTATACCTTCTTTGCTCTTTACCCGAAGTTCAAATAAGCCTGATTCAATTGCTTTTGTGTGAGGTAAGCCAAGATTGGCTCCAAATTGAAGCATTAAATCGGTTAGCCGCAAATAACGCGCCAGTAAACCTTCTGGTAAATTTAAGATATCGTCTTCTAGATTATTGTTAAAATACTTGATTTGCCATTTCATAGATTAATAGTAACAAATATGTTATATTGAAGCAAGGCATATATCGGCTCAGCATAATGCTTGACCCATGCACCGCAGCACTATGTGTCTATATCAAAATACATGGTGATATCAATCAGTCAAAGTAAGAGAATCATCATTTTTAACTCCCTTTTAGTTGTTGGTCTAAAAATGGTGATAGTAACTCCAATTACAAAGAATGTATTTGGCCAAGTGTGTAACTACGATGTAAAAGACAGGACTAATAGCACAATTAATTATTTGTTTTTTTTTCTGACAATTATAAGAATGAAAATTTAATTCAATCAATTGAATGGACTGGAAGCAATTATAATGGAACGTGTGGAATATCTATACTTACTGAGTCACCAGGCTGAACGAGTCGGAATGATCCATTAATAAAATCAAAATATAAAGGTGTTACCTTTGAAAAAGAATGGAAAAAGCTTTTAAAAAAGGAACCATATGGCATCAATAAAATGAGAATTCATTTTAAAACCGGCAGACCCTTGGGACCAGAACTGTTTGTTAATCAAGTAGAAGTTTTAACCGACCGGGAACTCAAAAAAAAGAAACCTGGATCAAAATAATTATATATACCCCAGATCTAATAGTTGTGCCCAGAGCGAGGAATGATCGGTGGGTAAAATTCAACTTAACGCATTTGTTGAGCAACAGAATTAGGCATATGAACAGCCTTGGCATGTAATTCTAAACCAAGCGCTTTTACAACTTTGAGAATTGTATCAAAATTTGGGCTTCTTTCTCCTGATAGCGCTTTGTAAAGACTTTCTCTTGATAAACCTGCATCACGTGCAACTTGTGACATACCTCTTGCTCTTGCAATATCACCAAGAGCCTTTGCAATAAATGTAGCATCACCATTTGCCTCTTCAATGCAAGCTTCTAGATATGCTGCCATTTCATCTGGAGTACGAAGATGCTCTGAAACATCGTAGAGAGTTGTTTTTGTTTTTGCCATGATTACTCCTATAAATCCTTTGCTAAGCGTAAAGCAGTTTTTATATCTTTACTCTGTGTTCGTTTATCTCCACCGACTAACAGAATAATAAAAGTGCTTCCCTGTTTCTTGTAATAAACTCGATAACCGGGGCCATAATCAACACGAAGTTCTGAAACACCTTCACCAATTGGCTTGACATCACCAGGATTACCTGAAGTTAAACGTTCTATTCTTACCTGAATCCGTGCACGAGCACGAATGTCGGATAAGGCATCAATCCATTTAGTAAATTTATCTGTTTTTCGAATTTCAATCATGGGGAAATTGTATCCCTATGGCTACAGTATGTCAAATGGATTAAGATGATTTTTTGCCCAACAATATTGTTAAACACCGATTTTCACAGACATTAATACCGTCAGAATCATACCCTAATTATGCTGTCCAAATGAATTCTATGGTTCGATTATTTAACCAAGGAATTTTAATCGGTTTTTGTAATTTCTTAACTTCTTTTAGAATTGGA
>JABHWU010000002.1 GCA_018657625.1 Deltaproteobacteria bacterium
GATTTCAGTTTCAAACTTGATCCCTCTTCCCTGACGACGCAATTCATCTATCATTTCAGGTGTGGCACGCCTATTGGTGGAACCTACTCGCACATACACGCCTTCCCTAACACCCTCTGATTTCTTATAATAGGGTCGATCCATTCCCGGAAGAATCTTTATAACCAATATAGGTTTACCTTCAATGTTCATTATAGAACTGAAAGGTGAAACAAAGGGCTGGATTCCGTCAAAAACCATATTAGAGATCTTTTCTTCCAACAGCAAAGGATCTTTGACACCAATAATTTCTCGATGATGATCGGAAATACCGATAAACAACTCCCCACCACCACCATTAGCAAAAGCAATGATCGTTTTCAATATATCGGATTTACGGGGTAGTTCCCTTTTAAATTCAAGTTTCCGGCTTTCCGGTTGTTTTAATTTTTGAATAAAATTCATCCTTTTCTCACATCGTTCTCACATTCTCACATTTGCTCACATTAACATTATGAAACATGTGAGGAACAAAAAAGGGGTCAGAAAAAGGGGTCAGATCTTTTCTTGACTTTTCTTATAATCTTAAAATTTCTAAAGTAAAAGTAAGGGGTAAAAAACAAGGGTCAAGGGAACAGAAACAAAGGGTGAAAGGAACAGAAGGTAAAGGGTAAAAGATCAAAAACCGGTTTAGGGTCTAAGGGTAAAAAACAAAAAACTGGTAAAAGGAACAGAAACAAAGGGTGAAAGGAACAGAAGGTATAGGGTCTAAGGGTAAAAAACAAAAAACTGGTAAAAGGAACAAAAGGTAAAGGGGAAAAGATAAAAAACCGGTGAAAGGTCTAAGGGTAAAAGATAAAAAACCGGTCTAAGGGTAAAGGGGAAAAGATAAAAAATCGGTTTAAGGTTTAAGGGTCTAAAGGTAAAGGGTAAAAAAACAAAAAACTGGTAAAAGGAACAAAAGGTAAAGGGTACAAAGGGTAAAGGGTACAAGGGTTTAGGGTAACAATAACAAGTACAGGTACAGGCCCCCGGATTCTGTGAATAATCGGCTATTAATCAACTGTAAAATACCCGCCTGTTCTTGGTGGGCCTCGAAATACTATCTTCCTTTCTGTTTTTAGTTGTTTTAGCCATCGCTCGATGTTTTTCACGGAAGTATTTAATTCCTTTGCATAAAAAGGAGCTCTATTGTTTGGGTTTTTTTCTATCAGATCAAAAAGTTGTTTTACTCCCTCATTTACTCCCTCATTTACTCCCTCATTTACTCCGCCACCAATCGGAAACAATGTTACTTTAAAAAACTTTCCCACTAATTCAAAAACAGGTTGCTCCGCACCACCTGCTAGCATTATCTGTATAACTCTTTTAATCCCTGACCCATATTTTTCAATTATCCCCGCTTCCTTGAAGACAGAAGCAATCTGTTTATTCCTGGGACTTGAAGCACTTTTGCCGGATAGAATCTCATCTAAATTAATTCCTTCAGGTAAGGAACCTGGATTAAAAAACTCAATCCGGTTATTGTGGATTTTTATGGTAGAATCTGCGCTTGCACGATAATCCCTATGGACAATCATATTTACCACAATTTCTCTGACAGCCTCTGGCGCATATTCCCAGATTTCTTCACGTTGAGTCTTTCCAGTGATCACAAACTGTTTACTGATGTGCTTGTATATAAAATCTATGCACTCTCCAACCTCACTGAACAGATCATTGCGAATGGTCCGATTGTCTTTAATGATCGTCTCGGAATTGAATCTTCCAACATCAATGGTGGTTGATAGCGTTGGTTCATTTCCAAAAAGAAGAAAACAACCGAATGTAATGGTATCATTTCGAAGTAGCTCAAACTTTCTGATAACTGTTAAAGGATCATCATCAATAGGACGGTCCCGAAGATTATTTGCTTTCTCTACAAACCAATTCACTTTATCAAATGAGATGTCTTTAATGCTATGATTCAGGTCGGGAGCAAAATCCCAACTTAGATTTATGGCTTTCAAATGTTCATTAGCGATTTCTTCTAAATTCATCAAATGATTGGAAGCATATCGTCTGATAAAATACTTACCTTTTAAGCTTACCGGCTTAACAGGATAAGCAGGTACCCACAAAGCTACAACATTTTTCCCCAGATACTTAAACAGTTCCGCTTCAGGAATAATGGATGGTGATGTGGCCGATTTAACCTGATTTATCCATTGTTGTGTACTTTCTTTCGAAACAGAAATCCCTATTACTTCATGTTCGTCATTCACCCCAATTAGTATGGTTCCGCCCTTGGCATTCGCAAATGCGACCAGTGTTTCGATTGATTCTCGCCCAAATGATGTCTTTAATTCCAAAGAGTCGCTTTCAGACTGATGTAGTAATTTTTCAACCCGGGATAATTTTGAGTTTTTTGTCAATTTTTGCTGATATCAACAGGTTTAAGGAACAAAAGGTAAAGGGAACAGACGGTATAGGGTCTAAGGGTAAAAAACAAAAAAACTGGTAAAAGGAACAAAAGGTATAGGGAACAGATGGTAAAGGGTAAAAGATAAAAAACTGGTTTAAGGAACAAAAGGTAAAGGGAACAGATGGTATAGGGTCTAAGGGTAAAAAACAAAAAAACTGGTAAAAGGAACAGAAACAAAGGGTTAAAGGAACAGACGGTATAGGGTTTAAGGGTTTAGGGACTGAGTCAGTTTCGACTTCGGCACCCCAAAGTAACCCTGAACACTTCACCTGAATCCTCAAATTTGAGCTCCTCACCCAGTCTTTTTGCTTCCTGATAGACCATGGGTAGACCTCTACCTAGCCTATCCATATAACCCAGATTCTCCATCAATTTAACTAACAGCGGGTTTCTTGCAAAACTGGTACCCGTTGTCAACTTGTCAATGGTCACAGTATTGGGCAAACGTCCCGGGCTTATAAACTCAAGCTTGTTATCAAATATAAGTACTCGGATTTGAGACCCGATGATGCTGTAATTTCGATGCACACATGCATTAACCAATAATTCACGAAAAACCTTATCTGGGTAGGATGCCTTTTCGACTCGTTTTGAGCCCTCAATTGTCGAAGGCGTTGCTATATTTGCTTTGATAGCTGAGAGAGCATTATCAATCTGTAACGGTAGGCTTCCTGTAAAAATCTTTTTGTCTCTGAGCTCTGAACCAATCTCGGACCCGTTAAATACCGCAAGTGAGATTCCCGACTGTGGTAGGCATGTTTCCGGTGCAATACCAAATACCAGCAACCCACCGACAGTAGGAATCAATTGCTTACTCACAATATCGCTTGCCATTGTCAATCGTTCCCGTTCCTCCTCGCTTTCCTCAAGATAGTCAATTTTGTATCTGGAGAAATAGCCTGAAATAGCGGACTGGTTCAAGTGCTTTTGCAATGCTCCAGCTGCTTCAACGAGATCATAGTGAAACAAGCCCGATGCTTGGAACAATCGCATCAACTCCTCCCTGGATGCGATGCGCTTGGTAGAACCAACCCTGATGAAATATCGATTTTTTGAGGTGTAATAGGGACGATCACTTCCTTTGGCAATGATAATCCGTGCGATCTTAACACTTTTCCTTTTTTCACCAAAATCAGTCTCCTCATATTCAGGAGTAACGGGTGGTATTACAGCCGTTCGACAGAGATTCATTACATCCTCTTCATATGATCGGGAGATCCCCGTCGCAACACCCTGATCGTCAACGCCAAGCCATATTTCACCACCTTCTCCATTAGCAAAAGCTACAATCTCTTCAGCTAGCGTCTGACTACTTACTTCTTCTCTTTTAAACTCAATATATTGGTTTTCAGCTTTGGGAATCATTTTTATAGTATATTGTTAATTCTTTACCAGCAGTTCTAAAATCGTCTGAAATTAAAATGAGTTGGTTTTCAATTAGTCTATATTAAATTTACGACTCATTTTAATACGATCATTAAGATCTTTTACATTCTTTGATATTCATTTGTTGAAACTAGTCATATTATCTTAGTTTGACAATATCACTGAGTCCACTCCGAAAAGTAGAAAAGTTGAAATATTTAAATTAAATACTTGTAATATCAGTTAAATAATGTATAATATACTGAAATTAAACAGTATAGCATTTAACACTCATCTGATAAAAAAATGTTCAAGCAATCAACCACCGATAATCAGCAGGATTTCTTCGGAAGTTTCGACTTCAACCTCGATGAACAAAGAATCAAGGTGCTAAACGATCCCAACAGCTGGTTCAATCAATTTTTCAACAACGTCACCAAGCAGTTGGCTGAAAATCATTTTTCTGTATTGTACCATCAACATATGGGCCGTTCTAATGCTCCAATTCGAATTTTACTAGCCATGATGGCTCTCAAATCTGGTTTTGGTTGGAGTGATGCACAATTATACGAACAAGTTCACTTCAATCTACAAGTGATGAAAGCACTTGGATTTGTTAAATTGAGTGACAAAGCTCCAGCTGCTTCGACCTACTATTTATTCAAGCAAGCTGTTTATCAGTATCATATCGATCATGGTCGAGATTTAATCGATGAAGCTTTTAAGAAACTGACAAAAGCTCAACTTGAAATCATGGGTGTCGATGGCAGCATGATCCGCATGGACAGTAAATTAATCGGTTCCAATATCATTCGCTGCTCTCGATTGCAATTGATCATCTCTTGTCTACAATCGTTTTGGAAATCATTGTCAAAAGAAGCCAAAACCAAATTGAAGGAAACCGATCATTCTCTATTAAACGCATTGAGTGAAAAAAAACCAAATAACATCGTATATCCTTTATCCGAAGATGAAAAATCTCAAAAATTGATAGAACTCGGACATTTACTCTATCGACTGCAACAAAGTTACGACGATTCGGACAGTACCAAATACTTTCTCATCAAACGCATATTAGATGAGCAGTACCAGTTGGAACAGGATGATAAAATTACGTTGAAACCTGCAAAAGAGATCTCAGCTAGTTCCATTCAATCTGCCCATGACCCGGATGCTGCCTACCGACGCAAAGACACCCAAACCGTAACAGGTTATTCGGTAAACGTAACCGAAACCTGCAATAAAACAGGTCTCAATTTAGTTACCGATATTCAAGTCGAACCGGCAACAAAAGCTGATAAAGACTATGTTCAGCCGGCGTTGGACAACACTGCCGAAATTTCAGATCCCATCAATGAAGCTTATATGGATGGTGCCTATCAATCATCGGACAATCGTGATTATGGTGAAACAAACGAAATTCAACTATATTATACGGGTATATCCGGTAGTAAAGGTACTTTTGAGTTTAAAAAGACCGAAACAGGTCTTGAAGTAACCAATAGAAAAACAGGAGAAACCGTTAATGCCACCGAATATAAAGACAATCATTATAAAATAAAACTGTCTTCAGGCAAGTGGCGCTATTTCAAACCAGACGAAATTGATTGCTACGAACGCAGACGAGCGATAGAATGTATGCCCAAAGAAATCAAAAATCGCCGGAACAATGTCGAAGCCACCATATTTCAGCTTTGCTTTCATACTCGGAACAACAAAACGAGATATCGTGGTCAATTCCAAAACAAAGTATGGGCGTTATCAAGAGCCATGTGGATGAACCTGGTTCGAATCAAAAATTATGTAAAAAACTCAAATAAAGCCCAAGAAGTTGCTTTGGGATAAAACAAACAAGAGAAATCCTCTTTGAAACCTTAAATAATTATTATAGATGTGATACCAATTAACCATAAAAAATAAAAATAACAAGATGACACCTATTCAGATTGAATAATTAGAAATCAGTTTTCAAATAACCAGCCAAACGAAAAAATCCATTTGGCTTATCCAAGATCACTCGTTTGAAAAACTATTTTTCAGAGCAGATTCATCACTGTGTTGTATATTTTTTTTTTAGCAATATTTTTTAATGTTTTCTGAAATTCCTAAAATTTCCGGAATGTTTTTTATGGTTCTATCAAAGGTTTTTTATAGCTGAATGTATCAATTCCCTTTTTTCAGCTCTATTTACTACATCAATTAACGTTCCCGAATCTTCCAACTCCACATAATCAATACTTCTAAATACCTTATTTACAATCAAATCAATCGTTCTGGAATAACGAGAGGTAAGATTTTCCATCACATCAAATTCGTCTTCAGAAATATTTTCTTTTAGGTTGATATGTTTAGCTTTTTCAAAAGATCTGTTAAGCCAATAAATCTCCTGAAATAATGTCTATTTTCTGTTCCCCAATTAAATCAAAAAGTCGTAATCGAATCCTACTTTTTGCACTACGATCTATTTTTGAGGATAAAATAGCAATATCTATATCACCGCCTTTTTTATTTGGATTACATCGGGAACCATATAGATAAATCAAAGCATTTGAATCAATAGATAAGATCGTTTGTATTATCGCTTGTCTCTCTTTGATAGTAATCCGCATTTGTTCTTCGTATATTTAATCTTTTAATATGTGTCTGTTTATTAAAAATTGTAACACAATATCAGCACTCTCTTCCAAAGATGCTTTTTTTAAAAGAGGTAAAAGGAAAGGAAGGTGTACGGTTTAAGGGTAAAAGATAAAGAACAGGTAAAGGGAACAAAAGGTAAAAGGAACAAAAGGTATAAGGAACAAAAGGTAAAAGGTCTAGGGTTTAAGGTATAGGGTAAAAGATAAAAAATCGGCAAAAGGAACAAAGGTCTAAGGGTCTAAAGGTAAAGGATAAAAAACTGGTTTAAGATAAAAGGGTTAAGGGTCAAAATGACACTTTATAGATTTTCATCGGTCCAAATCGAGATCAGGTATTGGTTGGCATAAAAAATCGCTTATAAACAGATATTGTTTATCTCTGATCAGTTGAATCACAAGTTTCATATCAATGTTCATATAGTCATGTACAATACGATTTCGTAATCCAATCACTGAATTCCATTGTTCAAGATCTGTTTGACTTATTTTTCCACACCTTACAAGGCTGTCAAATGAATCATATGCTGAAATTGGAACAGGTTCCTTCGCTGCTTTTAGCAGTTGCCTGGATTTACCAATGGCATTTTCGACCAACACCTGCCAGGCATGCAATACTCCACTCTGTTCCAGTCTCGACAACTTATTACCACTCATGATTATCTGTTGGGCTTCATCTAACAATGCGGTTTGCTCAGTTGCTATACGCACTGTTTCAATCTGATACAGATCAATGCGCATAGATGCTACTCCAGTAATACGTTTCCAATTCCCGCCAGGTTCGCTGTAAAAAATGATTCCAGGCCAGAGTGTCTTCCCCTTTTAATATTTCCCCTTCTTCAGCAACCACCGCATTCATCGTCAATCTCGTAATAGTCAAATCGATTAGGTCAATTTTTGATTCCGGTTGATTCAATGTTTTTGCCAAAAGTCGTCGTAGCATTTCTGTTTTACCCAAACGTTTCATTGAATCAATTTGTTTTACCCATCGTATCGCTATATCCCAATCACTGTTCGGCGTTGCATCATCTTTTGTCTGGCTACCAATCAATACCGCCAGTTCAAGATCAGTTTGCGCTTCTAATAACCGCTTCAGTTTTTTTCTCAAGAGTGGGGGCATAGGGTAAAAGGTTTAAGATATAAGGTAAAAGATCAAAAATCGGTTAAAGGAACAAAGGGTAAAAGGTTTAAGATATAGGGTAAAAGATCAATAATCGGTTAAGGGAACAGAAGGTATAAGGAACAAAGGGTAAAGGCTTCGCCGGGTATAAGGAACAAAGGGTTTAGGGTACAAGGTTTAAGGTCTATGGGTAAAAGAAAAAGACCGTGAAAATTCATGAAAAATACATTTGGATTTACACTTGTTTTTGCAAACTTTGCGGTCGAAAATTTCGACCGCAAATAATCAAGTTCATCATCTGTCACTTTAAAGAAATAATCATCTGGAAATTTTTCCGGATTATTTTTTACCGCCTCATTAACTCTTTTGGTTCCAATCCCATATATTTCAGCTACGTCCTTATCGATTATTACTTTTTGCTCCTTAAGCTCTAGAATTATGTCTTTGATATATACTTTAAAATTTTACACTATTACAAATATAGTGAGTTCATCTGAACCCAGGATATACTGAAAACACCATGTTAGATGTAGAAAACTATGACAGCTTTTAATTTCTTTTAGTATTTCTACAATCTTGTCGATATCAATTGGATAAAGTTTGTTCACCGCATGTTGCCCATCTTACAAGGACGATCACTTACAGAAGAGCATTGGAATTATAAGAGTTCAGGTTTTTGCCATTTGATACCGGTTTTAATAATTTTTTCTTTAAACCTACACTGCGTTTCCAACTGAATCACATCAATGTCTCTTTTCAATCGATTCGATATAAAAGCTATCGTACTAAAATAATCAGCGTTACTTAATCCTCGAAACGCTATATCAATATCTGAATTGTCAGCGAATCGATATTGTTGTGTTAATGAACCAAAGAAAATTACTTCTTTAAACTCAATTTGTTTGCTTAATTCCAGTAATACTTTTTTCAGCTTGAATAAGGTTTTTTGCCGATTTTGCTCCATTTTTTTTTTTGAATTATCCTTTCTTTTTTCGACAAAATACCCAAATGGCCTAGGTGTTTGAGAACTGCTCATTTTTCTTTATCTTGTGAAGCGGTAATCTCTTTTTTAAATTCCAAGACATCTTGTTGGTATTTTCCTTTGAATTTTTTAAGTTTAGCTATGAGTAATTGCATTTTGTCAACATCAATATCATAGCTGTAAGCATGCCGAAACAAATGACGAAACGCTCTAAATTCATTTACTAATTTTGCTGTTTCTTTGCTCATTAAAGCCGGTCGAACTCCTTCTATTCTTAATGTCATACGGTTAAGTAATTCAATATGATATCCGGATGTATTTACAATGTGGTTTTCAAAAAACCTGGCAACAACCTTAAAAAGATCTTCTATGGCACAATACAAGTTATGAAACTGGTAGGCCAGGCTTTCGGCTAAACGAACATCCTTAGAGATTCCTTCACGTCTATCTTCGATTTTCTCAATAACTTTGCCAATTTCATTAAGTTGATCATCAAATTCTGCAAAAAAGATATTTAATTCTCCAGTTTCCATAGTTATCGTTTTAGGGAAAAAAAGGTAAAAGATATTGGGTAAAAGATCAAAAACTGGTAAAAGGAACAAAAGGTAAAGGGTACAAGGTTTAGGGTAAAAGATCAAAAACTGGTAAAAGGAACAGACATAAAGGGTGAAAGGGCTAAGAGTACAAGGGTATAGGGTAGATATTAAAAAGTGGTTGCTATTTTCTTAATTTTTGACTCAAAATTTTGAAGTTCAATTGCGTATTCCCCCATTATTATATCATAGATTTCCTGAATTTCTTCGGGAAGATACTCATGTACAATTCTATTTCTGACATCTCGCATTTCCATCCAACATTGAACTGAAGAAACCAAATCCAATTTCTCCATTTTATTTAATAGATCTCGTAGTGTTTCCGAACGTTCACCGTAAAGATACAAATCATAACTTCGAAAAAATTTGATACAAATCTCGACTGCTCTCGAAAATCGGTCACTCAACGCATCAAATGGTTCACGTTCTTTCGGCGAATATTGTGTAACACTATTATATCGTTCAATGCTACTCACTGAAGCGTCTACCAGAGTCAAAGCCGCAAAGACTTTCTCCAAAGAAGATTTTACAATATAGTGTTGATCCTTTCTCATTTTATTTTTTCCAGTACCAATGTGTTCAGAAACACCTGCTGCTCTTCAGTCATTTTTTGTGGATTCATCACAATGACGTCAATCTTCTCATCACAAACCATTTTAAACATGACACTAACCTTCCTGGATAGATGAAATGGGGATTCTGGAGAAAATATCAAAATGTCAATGTCTCCGCCTTTTTTGCTATGATCGACTCTTGAACCAAATAAAAAAACTTCTCCCTTTACATTTTGCAAGGCATGATCAAGCGCTTCTTTTTCGATGGGATCCAATCTCATATGGTTGAAGAAGGGGTAAAGGCTTCGCCGGATTTAGGGGCTAAGGGTACAGGGAACAAAGGGTAAAAGGAACAAAAGGTTTAAGGGACTAAGGGTAAAAGGTATAGGGTAAAAGATCAAAAATCGGTTAAGGGAACAGAAGGTATAAGGAACAAATGGTAAAGGGTAAAAGGTTTAGGGTATAGGGTCATTGAAAAACAGTGTAACTCGGAAAAGGATGCCGATTTCTTCAAATATTACCTGATTTCCCATTGCTTTTATTACCCTGGGGATACCTCTGCCCAAGCCATCAATATACCTCATGTTATCCAAATACTTAATGATAAAATGATTCCTTAAAGCGGAGTTACCGACTTTTATCTTCTCCAAAGTTAAAGTATTTGCCAACTTACCTGGGGAAGTAATCTCAATACGATCCTCAAAGATATATATAGAACTCTTTTTATTGACTATTGAATAATCGCGATGACTCACTGCATTGACAAGAATTTCCCTGATCACACCAGATGGGATTGTTTCTTTTTCCGACCGTTTCATTCCTTCAATGATCGAAGGTTTTGGTACA
This sequence comes from Deltaproteobacteria bacterium, assembly GCA_018657625.1. Taxonomy (GTDB): domain Bacteria; phylum SAR324; class SAR324; order XYD2-FULL-50-16; family XYD2-FULL-50-16; genus JABHWU01. Next base: position 10,537 of record JABHWU010000002.1, read on the forward strand.
AATAATTGAACAAAGGAAAAAGACCTGTCGATTAACTCCGGAATAGTGCCTGTAATCTCCTTCTTATCTAACAATTCGTCCGTAATGTCAGTTCCTCGAAAAACCGCGGTAATAATTGAACTCTGGGGGAGTCTTTTCTGCGGATACTTGCCAAAAATTAGTAATCCGCCGACACTATCTGCCCACCCGGTATCAAAAGGAACAATAATATCAGCATTATTAAGGATCTTCTGCTGCTCACTTTCTTCCAAGGAGAGATACGCAATATCATAATAATCCGACCAGTAATCATTCAGCTTGTGTGGATCCAAATCCTTTATTGCTGTCCCTTCTACCGGAGCCAAATCAAAATGAACAAGCCCTGCTTGCTGAAATAAACGACTTAGTTCCTCTTTGGTAGCTGTTCGGTTTGTCGAACCCACCCGAATCCAGAATCTTCCACCCAGACTTTGATAAGGTTTATGTAACCCTTTTGGTACTTCAACACTAACGATTCTTTTATTATTAATTACCTTACTGGTTATTTCAGGCGAGATAGGCGGTGCCAGATTATTTCTGACAATGTTGGCAACCCATTCCTCAGTGATATGTTCAGGCACACCCGTAATTTCTCCGTTGTCTTCAATTCCGATCAGCAAAATTCCCCCTAATGTATTTGAAAAAGCAACTAATTCACGAGCGATTCCATCCGGTCTGACAGCTCCCGATTTAAACTCCACTGCTGCATTTTCTCCCAGTTTTATAATTTCAATTATTTTTTTTGTATCCATTATAAATTTAATAGCTAGGGGTGAAAGGAGCAGAAGGAACGAAAGGCAAAAGGAATAAAAGGTAAAAGGAACAACAGGTTTAGGGTTTAGGGAACGAAAGGTTTAAGGTTTAGGGTTAAGGGTAAAAGATCAAAAACCGGTAAAAGGAACAGAAGGTAAAGGGAGCAAAAGGTTAAAGGGTTTAAGGAACAAAAGGTAAAGGGTAAAAGGTCAAAAACTGGTAAAAGGAACAGATGGTAAAAGGTCTAAGGGTAAAAGGTCTAAGGTATAGGGTAAAAGATCAAAAACCGGTTAAGCGTAAATATCTTTATTTTGCTTTTTTGAGGCTGTGAACAATTTGAAATACTGTTTTTGCAAACTTAAATAACTTTTAATCTTTCAATATTTTTTCAACTACCGAGAGATCATCATTATTTTGATGCATTTTTTTTGTATGAGTTATCAAATGTAGAAATGGTTATATTAAAAATGGCCAAAATCAGGGTACACGTATAACAAGAACAAGTAAATGTCCTCTGATTTACAACAATACCTTCTTAACTTTTAAGAATACTGGTAAGGTTTGTACGACTCGATTATATATTTCCTCAAATTGTTCTTTGCTGTAAATATGACTCAGTTTATTTCTATCATTCAGCATTTCAATCAATTTTTCATACTCTTGCACAGAGCAGTTATCTAAATTGAAAAAATCTTTAACGACTATTTTTGGACTCTTGGAATCAATTCCATTGATTTCCCATAGATAAATTTTTATGGTTTTCCATAACAATTCAACACAAAATTTGAATTTCTGAACCCTTCCACTTTTTAAGCTATCAATCACCACTTCCGGATACTTGTTAAAATCGATTGATAATGACTCCTCAAAGTTTTGTACAGCATCCGCATACTGATGGATTTTATATTTTAGTCGGTTTTCCATATGTACGATGTTCTTTTTCGCTTCTCTTTTAAAATCCGCATTCACCGTATCAAAATGAACAATGTCAATTTTATAAGGAACTATGCTCTCTTCCCAAAAATCATAAAAAAGATTGTTTAATCTTTGAAATATCTCATAATCAACTGATTCAATTGCGATATCAAAATCGGATCCTCTTTTGTAGTCACCCCTGGCTCGTTAACCAAATAGGAAAATCTTGGCGTTAGTATTTTTATAGAGCTCCAGAATCTTACCTTTTACGATCCTTTCATATTTTTCTTCATATTCCAGGTTGGTCTTTGTCACTGTTCTTTGAGGGCAAGGGGGTGAGGAAATTCACAATATCAACACTCTCTTCTAAAGACGCTTTCTTTAAAAAAGGTAAAAGGAACAGAAGGTAAAAGGTTAAAGGTTTAGAGAACAGATGCTAAAAGGTACAAAAGGTGAACGATTTAAAAGTTTCTGTTCCAGATTACTTTAAAAATGTTTTAATCTGGACGTCTATGTAAATCAGTATTTTAGGCCAAGCTTCGCCATTTAAAGACTCGCTTAAAAGTATCTTTTCCTTATCTTATAAAATACAAATCGCTTCAGTTTGGTGTCAAGCAAACTTTGACGCTTTTGCAAAAATCTAAATCTAAGTTGATTTTTACGCTCAGTGGTTTAATATCATAGAGGAATTTCTAAAATAAGTATAAATATTTAAGTTTTATTTATAGAATTATCCAACTGTGTTTCTCCCATAGTTAGAGCTGTTATGGCAAGTGTAATTTGGCGGCAAGGAGACGATTTATCGTTAACTGGACAAATAAATCAATAGTGCTACCGGTAATGCATATTCGAATCAGATGGTTATATAATTCGTGATTAAAAATTTCTTTGGAATTAGTGTCGCCAACTGGCAGTTTTTCATAATTAATAATTATTTACTGTTGACCTTGCTTATTTATAGTGCTTTTCATTTATGGATGAAATGGGATCCTTATTTATTATAAGTAGTGGTTGAACGAGAAATACCAAATATTCAGGTTGGTTGCTCATAACCCGGAAATTTGGGTACACGTAACGATCTAATATTAAAAGTTGAACTACTATCATCAGATGTACATGTCCCCAAATTTCCTACTTTTCGTTCAGGCACTAATGTAGTGTCTGGCCGAGAAAGATATTAATTGCTATCAACCCGGTAATTAGGGGTATCGCTACGAAGTCTCACGATCCTCGTAACAACCTGGTTTTTCATGGTTAAGTCTTTGCTAAGTATTGTACATGCCCCCTAATTACCGTGAAAATACTTAAGATTACAGCTATATTTTTATTATGAGTATCGTTTGTTTAGGCACCACAGAAATTGACATAGAAATATTTCAATCACATTTTACGTTTTACAGACTGTTTTGTTTGTGCAAAAAGTTTGGGATAGGCACTGAATACTAGTGATAAAAAATTTCTTTTTTTTGACAACATAAAACATAATTTGTCTTTCAAATTAGTTGGTATATCATAGTTTCAAAAATTAATCTATATTAAGATATACGTTCAATTAACCAGACTAATATTTTTCATTACTTACAATTTAATCCATTGAAAATTTTACAAGTTAACGGTAGATCTGATTTAAGTGGCGGCCCAATTGCGATGTTAAGACTGCTCCAAAAGATGAATTCGAGTAAGTTCTCGCACACGGTTTTTTGCCCTTCTGAACCAAATGGAATTATTAGTGATATTGAAAAATGTCCTAATTGCACCGTTATTTCATCAAAATTGATACCATTCAACTTTTTGAGCTTAATTAAGATGGTTCGATTTTTAAAAAAAGAAAAATTTGATTTAATCCATTCCCATGGCAAAGCAGCCGGGGTCTATAGTCGTATTGTCGGAAAAATTACCGGTGTTCCTGTGATCCACCAACTGCACGGGATACACTATAAACAGTACCCCAAAATAATTCAATTTTTGTATCTATCCTTAGAATCGTTTTTCTCCCACTGGAGTAAAACGATTATTTGTGTTTCTGAAAGTGAACGCGATGAAGGTTTAAAGTTAAGACTGTTCAATAAAAAAGAATCTGTTGTCATTAATAATTCCGTTGACACCACAAAATTTAAGCCATCAATGGAATCAAAAGCCAAAACCCGGGAAAAAAATGGAATTCCCCTTGAAGCTAAAGTAATTTTGTCAATTTCACGTGTCTGCTATCAAAAAAATCCGGAACTAACTTTGGATATTTTTGCGAAAATTTATAAAAATAATCCTAACAGTTATTTAATGTTAATTGGTATTTCGAAAGATGACTATAAGATTCAAAAACAAGCTGAATCTTTGGGTATTCAGAATAATTTATTGTGCTTGGAAAATCAAAAAAACATCCATCAATTGCTATCATTAGCTGATGTTTATATCAGCACATCTCGCTGGGAGGGATTATCCCTGGGAGTTATTGAAGCCATGGCAATGGAAATACCAGTGATACTCAGTGAAGTAACAGGAAATGAAGAATTGAAAAGAAAAGATAATAATGAAGTGCTATTTATCAGCAGCAATCTAGTATCAGATTATGTTCAAGCGATTGAACATCTCTTTCAAAACGAATCATATGCAAGTCAAATGGGACAACTCGCTAGAGAAAAGGTCAAAAACGAATATAACCTGTTGAATAGTACCAAAAAAATGGAAAAGGTCTATTTGACTTTTGATCCAAAAAATAAATGAGAACCAACACATTAAAAATAATTCTGTTCAACCATTTCATTAATAAGCCAATGATAAGAAAAACCTTTATTACCTTTGTGTTTATCCTTTGTTTTAGCAAAGCACTATTTGCCCAAACACAACAACAAAACATCGTTTCATGCACTTCTACCTATTCTTCGCAAGAGGATATTAAAAATTGTATTGATCAAAAGAAAACTCAAAACAGGGAATTGCCGGGAATGACTCAACAATCAGCATCTGAGCCATCAATAAAAACAACTGACGCAAAGACACCAATAGTTCAGTCACAACCCACTGTCATCGAAAAAAAAGAGGTTTTGTTTGACAACAGCCTTAGTCAAATGGATGAAAGACAAGCCTTGATAGACAATAAAGTAGTCGTAACAGATACTATTTTGGGAAAAAAACTAAAACTTAAAGAAATAATTTCAAACAAGTGTTTGCTTACGAGTCAGAATTCAGAACAGGTAATTCCTAGTCAAAAGCAAATATTTAAAGATTATCAATCCTGTGTCGAAACTGAACTGGCAAAAGAAAAATTACTTGATGAATTAATTATTAGTAAATGCCAAAACACCACTCAATTACAAACGATTGATGGGTTTAACCAATGTTTGACAGAAGAGATATTAACTGAAGTTTCGATAAATAAAATAAAAACAGCGCAATCAGGTCCTGTATCAGACCAAACCGAGTTACAAGGCCTGTCTGTTATTGAAAAAAAATTACAACCCAAATATCCCTTATATCATTCAGAAATCAAAAGACTGCCGATCCGTCAATTTGGTTACGACCAATTGAAGAGTGACGGTTTTAAATTTGATCCAATTGCTTTGCCATCCATCGAAAATGATTATATTCTGGGCCCTGGAGATGAAATCCTGTTGTTTAATCCTGTGATTAAAGAAATTCCCACACCAATCATCATCAACAGAGATGGGATCCTGTTTGTTCCCGGACTAGGGGAAATCAATATCATCGGAAAAACCATTGCAAACCTTAGAAAGGAATTAAAACGAAGATCTAAACTGACAAAGTTGACTTTGACCAAATTACGATCCATTCAAGTGAATATCGTCGGGGAGGCAAATCAACCAGGTGTTCACCGACTACCTGCGGCTTCAAACATTATTTCAGCCTTCTCTTTTATCGGAGGTATTAAGAAATCCGGAAGTTTAAGACAAATTCAGTGGCGGCGTGGCAACCGTTTGCTTAATACAATTGACCTTTATGACTACTTAATTGATGGCAAAGAAATCAAAGGAACGCTAAAGAGCGGAGATACGCTATTCATCCCCTTGGTTAAAAAAACCATCGCTATTGCAGGTTCAGTACGAAGAGAGAATATTTTTGAGGTGTTGAAGGAACAAACCGTCGCAGAGATATTAAACCGGTTTGCCGGTGGTCTTTTAGCCAATGCCAGAACGGATTTTACCATTGTAGAACGAATTTCCAAGTCAAATTCACTTGTTTCAGAAATTATTCCGCTTTCGATATCATTAGACAATCAAGTTATTTCAACCAGTGAGATTCGTAATCATGATATCTATAAAATTCTCGATGGAGAAACGGCTTTTAAAACAGTTAACCTTAACGGAAATAGTGTATTAAAACAGGGGCCTTATCCTCTTCACTGGAAAATGACAATATCTGACTTGATTATTCAGGCTGGCGGTAATCAAAGAATTCCACTTGATCCAAAAGTCACCGTTTGGCGTTGGGAAAATAAACAAGATCAGATGACACGAAAAGTAATAGAATTGGAATTGGATGTTCTTTCTTTTAAAACCAAAGGTACCTTTTATTTACAAGAGAATGATGAGGTCTTCATCAATCAAAGAGCTGATTTCGCCAAAAATTTCAAGATTGAACCCATTAAAGAGCCCCAAATTCGCATAAAAGGGGATATCCTTAAAAATAGTGGGACCTATCTTCTCCTTCCCAGTATGACCATTAAAGATGCCATCAAAATCGCTGGTGGATTAGTCCATGATGGTATTGACTCGGAAGTATCTGTCTGGCGTTGGCAAAATACCCAGGATGGTGTCCGAAGGAATATTATCAAACTTGAATTGGACGTAAAAACACTGAAAACCAAAAAATCATTCTTTTTGCAGGACAACGACGAAGTGTTTTTGCGGACACGTCCCCAATTTGCCAGGGGCTTTTCCATAAAGGATATTACCAAACCAACAGTCTGGATTTCCGGTGATATCGTAAACAGAAATGGTACTTATCCATTAGTACCTAATATGACCATTAAAGATGTTATTTCAATCGCGGGAGGATTGAAACATAAAGGTATTGATTCGCATGTGACCGTCTGGCGCTGGAGGAATACCCAACAAGGGATTCAAAGAAAAAGCATTCAATTGGAACTGGATGTTCAATCTTTGGAAACCGTAGACCAGTTCTATTTGCAGGAAAACGACGAAGTATTTCTCCGCGCGCACCCCAATTTCGCTAAAGGCCTTACCATAAATGATGTTACCACTCCAAGGGTCTGGATTTCCGGCGATATTTTAAATAAAAGCGGGGCCTACCCATTGGTTCCTAATATGACCATTAAAGATGTTATTTCCATCGCGGGGGGATTGAAACACAAAGGCATCGATTCTGATATTACTATTTGGCGCTGGATAAATACACAAAACGGCATTCAACGGAAAACGATTAAACTGGAAATGGATGTTCACTCATTGGAGACCATACAGCAGTTTTATCTGCAGGAAAATGATGAGATATTTTTAAAAAGTCAACCGGAATTCAAATTGGGGCATACCTTTAGTCCGCCTATTAAACCACAAATTAGGATATCAGGGAATATACTGCTAAAAAGTGGTAATTACGCCTTAATCCCTAATATGACGATTGAAGATGCCATTATTGCGGCTGGGGGGTTGTTAAATAGTGCCATTGATGACCAAATTACCGTTTGGAGATGGAAGAACACTCAAGTTGGAATCCAACGGTCTATCATTGATTTGGAATTGAATGTTGAAACCTTAAAAACAAAAATTCCTTTTTACCTTCAGGAAAATGATGAAATATTTATTCGACAGCGTCCTGAATTTACACTAGGGCAACAATTAACGGATATCTTAAAACCCGTTGTGACCATTAAGGGCCATATTATTAAAAAACCGGGATCATATCCACTGGTTCCCAATATGACCATCAAAGACGCGATCGCGATGGCTGGTGGATTGGTGAATCTGGGAATCGATTCTGATGTCACCGTTTGGCGCTGGAAAAACACACAACAAGGCTCTAAAAAGGAAGTTATTCATTTAAAATTGGATATTAACACGCTGGAAAGCAAATCGGAGTTTTACCTGCAAACAGACGATGAAGTTTTCTTAAGAAAAAGGCGTTTCTACAAAGAGAGCAAAATTGTTGAAATTAAAGGAGAAGTACTATTTCCAGGAGAATATCCCTTTGAAGAGGGCGAAAAAATCAGTGATTTAATTAACAAAGCCGGGGGCCTCACAGCAAAAGCCTTCTTACCGGGTGCTGTTTTCACCCGGGAAAATATCCTGGTGCAGGAAAATACCATTGATGCTGTAATCAGCAAAAATGAAGACAAGAACTTAGTTCAGGCGACGCTGGCATCCGCAGCTGCCACTGAAAGTACGGCACAGATTGCTGCCATCACAGAAATTCGATCCGCTAAAAACGCAGAAGAAGAAAAACGCCTTCAGCAACAAAGTAGTTTGCAAAAACAGGAAATTGAAGAAAAAAAAGATATACAAAAGTCAGACTCAAGCAGTGACGATCAATTAAAAGAGGAGCAGCAAGAACTCGCCGCGCTTCAAAAAGGGGAATTTGAACAATCAAAACAGTTTGTCACTGTCAACCAGGGGCGCATTATTCTTGAAATTAAACACATTGGAGAATTAAAAGATAGTAATAAGGATATCAATTTACAGGATGGTGATGTTTTACATATTCCGGAAGTACCTATTTATGTGCTTATCAAAGGCGCGGTTTTCCGGGAAGGAGCCCTGTTAATCGAAGAAAA
>JABHWU010000001.1 GCA_018657625.1 Deltaproteobacteria bacterium
AAAACCACATCAAATTAGGGATCGAATCTGTCCCCGGGTCTGTTTCCATTCACATTCCTTCTGAAGACCTGGAACCTTTTTAAGGACTACATTTCATTCCAAATTCAAAGGCTGTTCAAACGATGAACATTTTATTTGACAAGCTTTATTCAGTACTCCTATTATTGTTCAACTACTGAACGTTAAATGGCGAAGCTTGCCTAAATTATGAGTTATCTTCTGTTACTGACAATTCAATTTCACCTTAAAACACATTTTTAAAAAGCCATTGTTATCTTTAATGAATATTTAGCCAGGTAACCGCATGAATAGCAATGCCAATAGATTGATCAGGGACGTAAAAGGAATCATTTTAAAGCACGCTAATCCAGAACGTATATATTTATATGGTTCATATGCTATTGGCCAGACTGAACAAGGGAGTGATATCGATATTGCTTATGATGATAAAGAATTTAAAGATCATTACCTGATCTTAGGTGAAATTGAAAAACTAAGGACTTTAGTCAAGATAGATGTCCATAATATTGCTAATTCAGAAAAACGTTTTAAAGAAAGAGTTAAAGCGACGGGAAAAATAATCTACAGTGCCAGTAAAAAATTACGGGCCGAAGATGGTCTGCACAATTTTTCAAATGCCTTTGAAAGATTTAGCAGTATTATAGATCGAGAAGCTGAATTAAAAGAAGCGGGATTCAATGATATCTATCTGGATCTGGTGGTCAAACGATTTGAATTCACGTTTGAAATGAGCTGGAAAGCCTTAAAAAGGTATTTAAGTTTTTTAGGAATTGAAGCCAAAAGCCCTCGATTTGTTTTTCAAGAAGCCTATACTCAGGAAATCTTAACAGATGAAGCTATTTGGTTAGATATGATTGAGCAAAGAAATCTTTCGTCATATGTCTATGATGAATTTGAAATCAGAGGGATTTTAGATAAAAAAGTGGCATATCAAAAGGCATTCTTAGACTTATCAACGGTTTTAAAAGCGGCATTATCCTAAAATAAATTTAATTCCGCTAGTTAGTGTCTGAACGAAAAGTAGGTAATTTGGGGACATGTACAATTTGTAGAAAACACTTTAATAATTAAATACCAAGTTGTTACGTGTACCCTAATTACCGGGCTTATATCCAATAATTGAATTTTCGTTCAAGGATTAGTTAGTTGACTGACGTTAAAATAAAATTGGCAAATTGAAAAAAAATTCCAGCAATTGTTTAGTCAATGATCCTCAAATAACAAATCTTTTCTAAAAGTCATTCCTTCCATTCCGTATTCCTTTAATAATTATTGGATCAACCTCCTATTATTCCATTATGCCTGAAATCGAAGACAAATATTATTTACTAAAAGAACTCGAAAAAGAAACCGGTCAATCTCAAAGAAATTTGGCAAATAAATTGGGGTTTAGCCTGGGCAAAATCAATTTTCTAATCAAGGCTCTGGTTGAAGTAGGTGTTATTAAAATGGATAACTTCGCACATAATAAGAATAAAACCCAATATTCATACATTCTGACACCAAAAGGGATTTCTGAAAAAGTAAAAATCACCAAAGCTTTCATCGTGCGAAAAGAAACAGAATACGTAAAAATCCAATTGGAATTGGAAGAAGCAAAGAAAACCATGGAAGAGTAAAAGCTACTAAGTAATTAGATTAGATCAATCACAGTGAATATCACACTATATACTCAAATCAGGCATGGATTTGTACGATTTATTACAGTATCAAGCAGAAAATATAAATTCTCACAGGATTAACATGATACCTTACGGTCGCCAAAATATTTCCGAAGACGATATCCAAGCTGTCGTTGATGTATTGCGCTCAGATTTTCTTACCCAAGGACCAATTGGCCCCGAGTTTGAAAAAGCAATTGCTAATTATTGCGGAGCCAAATATGGCATTGCAGTCAACAGTGCTACAAGTGGCCTACATTTAGCTTGTTTAGCGGTTGGCCTGAGGCCGGGAGATATTGTTTGGACAAGTGCCATTACCTTTGTCGCTAGTGCAAATTGTGCAGTATACTGTGGCGCAAAAGTCGATTTTGTTGATATCGACCCAGTGTCTTATAATATGAGTGTGGAATATCTAGAAAAAAAATTAGAAAAAGCTAAAAAAGGAAATTGTCTACCCAAAGTCGTTATTCCGGTCCATCTTTGTGGCCAGTCCTGTGATATGGAAAAAATTCATGCACTCAGTCAAACATATGGATTTAAAATCATTGAAGATGCTTCACATGCCATTGGAGGAAAATTTAAAGAGGAACCCATCGGAAGTTGTAAGTATAGTGATATCACTGTCTTTAGTCTTCATCCGGTTAAAATTATCACTGCTGGTGAAGGGGGCATGTTAACAACAAATAATTCCGACTATTCAAGTAAAACTCAAAGATTACGTAGCCATGGTATTACCAGAGACCCGGAAGAAATGACCCATGTCCCTGATGGCCCATGGTATTATCAGCAGTTAGAGCTGGGTTTTAATTACCGTATGACAGATGTACTTGCAGCATTAGGACTTAGTCAGATGAATCGGCTTGATGAATTCGTAAAAGAGCGCCACACGATTGTAAAGTCTTACCAAAAACTCTTTGCGGATTTCCCTATAATTCTCCCTGATCAGAATCAAAACTATTATTCAGCCTTTCATTTATACGTGATTCGTATTCCCCAAAGCGAAACAATGGACCGCAAAATGGTCTTTGAACGGTTAAGGGCTAGTGGTATTTTAGTCAATCTTCACTATATTCCTGTTTACCATCACCCCTATTACCAAAAATTCGGATATAAGCAAAATGATTTCCCTGAGGCAGAAAAATATTATTCTGAAGCAATCAGCTTGCCTATTTATCCCGGATTGACTGAAGAACAAATAAAAATGATTGTTGATACTGTTACAAAACCACTACACCATCAAACCATATTTTAATGTAATAATGAACCGACTTGCTTTGGGTACAGCTCAATTTGGCCTGAATTACGGAATCGCAAATCAAACAGGACAAATTTCAATTAAAAAGGGCCAGGAGATCATAAATGCTGCCAAAAAATCTGGAATTGATACTCTTGACACTGCAATCTTATATGGAAAAAGCGAGGATGTTCTTGGGAATATTGGTATCACTAACTTAAAAGTCATCACCAAACTACCGGAAATTTCCCAGACAAAGCATATAAAAAGCCATATTAAGCAGTTACTTAAAGCATCATTCAAACGATTAAAAGTGGATAAGGTAGCTGGGCTGTTATTGCACAGACCACTACAACTACTGGAGCCAGGTTATGATAAAATCTATCAGGTATTAAAAGAACTCAGACAAGAAGGATTGGTAGAAAAAATTGGTTATTCGATTTACTCCCCAACAGATTTAGATGTACTTTGGGATTCTTTTCACCCTGATATCGTACAAGCACCTTTCAGTGTTTTTGATCGACGATTGTTAGCGACAGGCTGGTTGCATAAAATGCATCAAGCGGGTACTGAAGTTCATACTCGATCTATTTTTTTGCAAGGATTGCTCTTGATGGATAAAGACTCGCGTCCTACCAAATTTCAAAAATGGGAAAACCTTTGGTCAAAATGGTATACCTGGCTAAAATCACAAGATATTTCTGCTGTTCAGGCTGCCTTGAATTTTGTACTATCTCACCAGGAAATCAATAGGGTTGTTATTGGAGTTGATAATGTACTGCATCTTAAAGAAATTTTGAGGATGGCCTGTGATTCTGATACAAGTATAATACCGGATAGCATCTTCTCAAATGATGAGTTATTGCTTAACCCCGCTAATTGGGAACAAATATGATTTTGGGAGTTTTACAGGCTCGTACATCATCCAGCCGACTACCAGGCAAGGTCTTGAAAAAAATTATCGGCAAACCGATGATATTGCATCAGATCGAGCGGATTTTCAAAAGTAAAAAAATTGATAAACTAATCATAGCTACCAGCATCAATAAAGATGACGATCCTTTGGAATTACTGGCAAAAGAAATAGATATAGACTGCTACCGTGGAAACCTTGATAATGTTTTGGATCGTTTTTATAAAGCCGCTATTTCATATCATCCAACCCATATCGTACGGTTAACGGGTGATTGCCCATTAACAGATCCTGAGGTCATTGATCAAACAATCTCTTTTTATTTAAAAGGGAATTTCGATTATGTTTCAAATAGTCTGGAAGCAACTTTCCCGGATGGGCTTGATATTGAAATTTTTAGTTTTCGCTCATTAAAAGAAGCTTATGAAGAAGCCAAACTGCCATCTCAGCTTGAGCATGTCACTCCATTTATCAACCGCCAAACTGAAAGATTTAAAGTAGGAATTTATAAACATTCTTCCAACCTTTCACATTTGCGTTGGACAGTAGATGAGCCAGAAGATTTTCAATTTGTTACGGAAATTTATAGAGCACTATATCCAAAAACACCTGATTTCAAAATAGAGGATATTTTAAATTTGCTCGATAGAAATCCTGATTTATTATTGATCAATAATCGGTTCAAAAGAAATGAAGGGCTTCAAAAATCTTTAAATATTGATAAACAATACATACTTTAAGTTATGGTTAATATTCAAAAAAGCTTTGCTTTACAGGAACATGCCAAGCAAAGAATACCTGGGCTCTCTCAGCTGCTATCAAAACGGCCAGATATGTTCAGCTACGGAGTCTGGCCTGGTTATTTTAAAAAAGCCAAAGGTGTTTATATTTGGGATTTGGATGGTAACAAGTATATCGATATGAGCATTGGTGGTATCGGTGCCAATGTGTTGGGTTATGCAGATCCCGATGTCAATGAGGCTGTTATAGATGCTATTCAAAATGGTTGTAGTTCTTCACTGAATTCACCAGAAGAAGTAGAATTAGCTGATTTAATGTGTGAATTACATCCCTGGGCGGAAAAAGTTCGATTTGGACGTACCGGAGGAGAATCGATGGCCATTGCGGTACGCATCGCCAGAGCTGCGACAGGTAAAGATAAAATTGCTTTTTGTGGATACCATGGTTGGCAGGATTGGTATCTGGCAGCAAATTTAGGGACTGAAAATGCATTGGGGGAACATTTGCTTCCGGGGTTAAGCCCAGCAGGCGTCCCTAAAGGACTAGCCGATACTGCTTTCCCTTTCCGCTATAATAACTTAGAGGAATTAAAGGCTATCATTTCAAAACACGGAAAAGGTTTAGCAGCCATTGTTATGGAACCCATCCGTGATGCAAAACCCACCTCAGAATTTATTGAGGGTGTGCGTCATTTAGCGAACGAATCGGGAGCTATTTTGATCATTGATGAGATTTCTGCTGGCTTAAGGATGAATACGGGCGGTTCCCATTTACTATTGGGAATTCAACCGGATATTGCTGTCTTTTCTAAAGCATTAGGAAATGGTCATCCTATTGCTGCAATTATCGGTAAAGCAGAAATAATGGAGACTGCCCAAAAGAGTTTTATCAGTAGCACCTACTGGACAGAACGTGTAGGATTTGTGGCAGCTTTAGCAACCTTACGAAAGCATAAGTCTCTGAATACAGGCGACCATCTCATGAAAATCGGTTCAAAGATACAAAAAGGTTGGCGGGAATGTGCAAAAAAGCATGATTTAAAGGTTCAGGTTGGTGGGATTCCACCCCTAAGTCATTTTTCATTTGAAGAAGAAAGTTCGGCAACCATAAAAGCCTTTTTTATCCAAGAAATGTTACACGAGGGATTTTTAGCCTCAAGCTCCTTTTATTCAATGCTTACCCATCAGAATACCCATGTGGATTCATATCTAAAATCCTGCGAAAAGATATTTGCTAAGATTTCGATATTAAAAGAACAGGGGACACTATCCAAAGCACTTTTAGGTAAACCCGCTGTTTCTGGATTCAAACGTCTAACTTAAGATTGAAAAGAATATTAATTCGGGCTGACGCCTCTACTCAAATTGGATTCGGTCATGTGATGCGGTGTTTAACATTAGCCGAACAGCTAAGAAAGAAAGGTTGTTTTATTACTTTTCTTGCCCGTAAACATGCAGGAAATCTGAATCATTTAATTAAAGAAAAAAAATTTGATGTCATTGAACTTCCTCTGCATTCAAATCAAACATTTCAAGAAAATCGTAAACCATACCTTGAATGGTTGGGATGTGAGCAAAGTAAAGATGCCAAAGACTGCATTGCGGCGATTCAATCCAACTCCCAGATCATCGACGTTCTGATTGTAGATCACTACGCCCTGGGTGAACAGTGGGAAAAAGCGATGCGCCCTTGGGTAAAAAAAATCATGGTCATTGATGACCTTGCAGATAGGAAACATGATTGTGATATGTTATTAGATCAGACCTATGGAAGAAAAAAAGGGGATTATCATGGTTTTGTAAGTACACAAACCAAATTACTGATGGGATCGGCATTTGCTTTATTAAGACAAGAATTTTCAAAATGGAGAAACTACAGCCTTTCAAGACGTACTGAACCAGAATTAAAACAAATTTTAATCACAATGGGAGGCGTAGATGCTTTTAATGTAACAGGTGCAGTACTGAATGTTATACAAAACAGTGATTTACCTAGATTCATTAAATTTGTGGTGGTAATGGGAAGAGGAGCCCCCTATTTGAAACACATAAAACAAATGGTAAAGCAACTATCATTCAAAGTTGAAGTTAAGGTAGATGAAAAAAATATGGCTGAGTTGATGGCAAACAGTGACTTGGCGATTGGTGGAGCAGGATCAACAGCCTGGGAAAGATGCTGTTTGGGGTTACCCTCTATAATGATTGATTTAGCCAAAAATCAACAATTGGTCGCTGAAACATTAAGTAAAGCTGGAGCGGCACTCTTAGTAACAAAAAGCGAATTGGTACATATTGAAAATCTATTAGTACAATTGGACAAATCAAGATTAAATAAATTATCTGATTCTGCAGCTAAAATAGTGAATGGACAAGGTGTCTATTGCACAACTCACGAACTATTATCACTTTAGTAACTGAAATGGACCACAATATTCGACCGATGGAACAAAAAGATCTGGATAAAGTGCGTCACTGGAGAAATCATCCGGAAATCAGAAAGTATATGTTTTCCAAAAATGAAATTTTACCTGAAGAGCACCAAAAATGGTTCGAAAGAACTACCCAAAGTAAGTTAAAAACACTTTTAATCTACACCCATCGCAACCAGCCCATGGGATTCGTACAGTTTTCCTCAAATAAAAGTAAAAATTCATTTGCTGACTGGGGGTTTTACACTGCACCCCTTGCTCCTAAAGGGACAGGCACCAAAATGGCTACATTGGCTTTAGATTTTGCATTTGAACAATTAAAGGCACATAAAGTTTTTGGAGAAGTACTTGATTATAATACTGGATCGATCAAGTTTCATTTAAAAATAGGTTTTATTCAAGAAGGTGTTTTACGAGACCATCATTATGATGAAAATGGTTATTCCTCAGTCTATTGTTTTGGTTTAATGCATCATGAATGGTTAAAGAAAAGAAATGAGCTGCCTAAGCATCAATAACAGAGAAATCTCAGAAAATTATCCGCCATATGTTATAGCGGAGCTTTCTGCGAATCATAATGGGAACATTGATAACGCTTTTAAAATTATCGATGCCGCCAAGGCAGCTGGTGC
>JABHWU010000071.1 GCA_018657625.1 Deltaproteobacteria bacterium
CCTTTTTCGTAGTCAACCTTTACTCCGTAGGTGGACAAAATGGTCAAACATTTCTCATAAATGGAATCGATTTCCGATGGGGAAAGTAATTCAACGCGTAAACTTCCTGACATTTTCATCTCCTTTCATCTTTTTTTTAAAAAAACCTTCTCTTTTCAACCGGAAAACGGTTGGTTCAGGAAATAGCCTGTATTAAAAGAAAGTATTATCAGAGCATTCGTTTTCTCTTTTCTACCCCACAGTATTCCTGGAGTATCGACATTTTTTGAATCCCTGGCTGACAAATTAACTTGGTTAATGTAGCTGTATATACCGATTTTTTTTAACCACTGTCAATCTTTTTTAACACTTTTGGTAGAAATGTTTCAATATACAGATATAATAGAATAAAAAATTAGTTATTCTGTTTTTATTTAGTTTTATTAATAAAAAATAAAAATTAATTTTGAAATCAGTATATACATAATAGTGCCGCTGAAAAATTTGGAGCCCTGTCTCAGTTTAAGACGACGCACTTTTTGTTTAAAAAAAATATCAACATTTAGTCAGTATATATATGCTGGCATGCGATTTAATTTAGGAGATCGCATTAATGTGTCGGGTCAGTATAACTCTCTAAAGGAAATTGCGTATTGAAATATCTTGTCTTACAGAGTATTTTAACAGCTTGACACTGGAAGGTGCGTGGTATATTTCCTGCCAATAGAGGAAAAACAATGAATGGCAATTTTAGAGGATGGCTTTTAGCATTAAAGTAAAATTTTCATATTTGAAAGTAGAGGAGGTTATAATGATTTTACCCAAAATGTATCATGTTCAACATGAATTCGATGGATTTGAAATTAAGAATCTGGCTGAGGAAATTGAAAAAAAGATAAAAGCTTTATCGGTGCTAACCCATGGAATCAAAGCCGGTCAAACTGTGGCAGTTGCTTGCAGTAGCCGAGGTATCGCTGAGCATGCAACCATTGTGGGGGCAACGGTCAAATGTTTAAAAGAAGCTGGACTGAAGCCATTTATAATGCCTGCCATGGGTAGCCATGGTGGTGGAACTGCTGCCGGACAACGGTCAGTATTGAAAAAGGCAGGTATCACAGAAGAAAAAATGGGTGTTCCGATCCACTCCTCTATGGACACAGTGGAAATCGGTCAGACTGAAGATCAGATTCCTGTTTTTCTGGATAAGCAGGCTGCTGCCGCAGATTGGATTGTTCCTGTTAATCGTATTAAATCCCATACCATGTTTAACGGAAAAACCGAAAGTGGTTTAATCAAAATGCTATCCGTTGGACTGGGTAAAAGAGATGGACCGGATGTGTATCACAAATCGGCCTTTAATTTTGGTCTGGAACATGTACTGCAGACCGTAGCACAAGTTGTTATGCAGTATAAATCAGTGCTGTTTGGTGTGGGAGTGGTTGAAAATGCCTATTGTCGTCCGGCTAAAATTGGTGTTTTTGAATCGGCGCAACTGGATTTGGAAGAGGCCAAATATTTAATTGAATCTAAAGCATTGGAACCACAATTGCCTTTGGAGGACATTGATGTTCTGATTGTTGATGAAATGGGTAAAGATATCAGTGGGGCTGGTATTGATTGTAATGTTATCGGGAGGCTCGATATGCCGCTTTTAGGTGAAAATCCGACCTCGCCCAATATTAAACGAATCATTGTTCGTGATTTGACTGAAAAATCAGAAGGAAATGCTATTGGCCTGGGATTGGCAGATATTATTACAGAGCGTTTATTTAATAAAATTGACCGGGAGGCGATGAATGTTAATGCCTTAACCGCTTCAGATCCCGAGCATGTTAAGATTCCAATGACCATGGTCAATGACGCTGAGGCGATTTTTGCAGCGACATCTACCATCGGGATGACGCCGCTGGAAGAGTTGAAAATTGTTTGGATCAAGAATACAAAAACACTTGATAAAATGATTGTTTCGAAACCTTGTGTGGCTGTTTTAAGTAAACTGCCCGGAATTATTATTGATTCGGAACCTTTCGAAGTTGAATTTGATGATGAAGATAATATGGGGACACTTACATAAATCTCTATAGGTAAGATAACTTTTATATGCAGATTTCCAGGTCTCCGGTTTAGTTTAAACCGGAGACCTGTTTTGATTTAGAACTTTTCGTTGTCAATCAATAATTCTTTCACCATTTTGATGATCTTCCTGGAATTTTCGGAGTCTGATTTCCAGATCGTCAAATCGGTCAGAACCCGTCATTGAAACACAAGCTCTGATACCTTCAATTTTTTCGCTTCCTGTAATTGATAATGAAATCGCACTGATTCCATAATAAATCAATTCCCCAACTAATTCATTTCCTGAAAAACCAGGAAAGGCAACTGTGAAATAAAATCCATCTGCTAATGGTTGATCTTCATCAAAATCATAAACGAGTTTAAAGCCATTTTCAGTGAACAGTTTTTTCATCACTTTGGCGCGTGTAGCGTATTCCCGGATAGGAACACAAAAATCATATTCACCGTTATTGGTAGCTTTTAGTATAGCCTGTAGTCCACACTGAACACTGTGGGTAACTCCGGAACACATGGCATACATTGCGCCAAAGATATATGCATTCCCAAATTGATCCGTTTCAAAATAGGGAATCAATGTTTTTGATTTTGAGTTAAATAAATTATTCG
>JABHWU010000099.1 GCA_018657625.1 Deltaproteobacteria bacterium
AGTGTCTGAACGAAAAGTAGGTAATTTGGGGACATGTACAATTTTTAGAAAACACTTTAATAATTAAATACCAAGTTGTTACGTGTACCCTAATTACCAGACTTATATCCAATAATTGAATTTTCGTTCAGCCACTAACTAAATATTGGATCAAATGCTTTAAACCCTTTACGAATCAAATTAGTAAAAGTATATTATCAAGTTTAAGATTAACCTTTTGTTAATTGATTAATAAATCAAATACTTTGAGTTTTTATATAGGTATAGGGTATTCACAATGCGCATTACATTGCTTCGCCATGGGAAGCCAAATTGTGACAGAAATAAATGGCTTAGGTTTTCACAGTTTAAGCAATGGATAGAGGCATACAAAAACGTAGATTTGGATGAAAGTTTTATTTTCCCATCTTCATTTGAAACGCTTACCTCTATTAATAAAGCTGTTTTTTCAAGTGATCTACCACGCTCCATACAAACTGCCAAAGGATTGTCACCTGTTTTAGTCTCCAATAGCATCTTTAGAGAGGTTGATTTTTCTCTACCAAAAATTTTTCTTCCCATTCGCTTACGGCCTATGATGTGGATGACCTTATGCAGAATTATTTGGATTTTAGGATTTCATTGCCAGGTAGAATCGGTATACAATACAAAGGAACGTGCTCAAAGGGCAGCTGATTTACTTATTTACAATGCCCTGAAGAAAATGGATGTTATTCTGGTTGGACACGGTTTTTTTAATCTTTTTATTGCAACTGAGTTAAGAAAAAAAGGATGGAAAGGCCCGTTAATACCTAATTTTGGTTTTTCAAAAGGAAGCTCATATTTTCCATATTTATTAGGGTCACAATCAGTTGACCAAACAAATAATTCCACCGAGTATAAAGTGAATTAAGTCCCCGCTGTTTCTTTAAATGCCTTTTACCCTTATGAATAACCTCTTTATCGTATTTACCAATTAAAAAACCATTTTCACCCCTTTGATAAAAAATGTGTTCTAGATTACTTCAACACCTGACCACCTTGAATGACATGCTGGATATTTGACTGATCTTTAAAAATCCCGATATCAAGTAAAGGATCAGCTTTTAAGACTAACATATCTGCCAATTTCCCCAGCTCAATGGTACCAATTTGATTTTGCCGATCCAAACATTCGGCGGCGGTTTTGGTTGCTGCTAAAAGGACTTCCTGGTTTGAAATCCCACTTTTTTGCTTTATTGATCGAATACTCCGGAATACTGCTATTGTGTTTCTCTGCTTCAATAACCGCTAATGGTACCTCTAAAAATGGAAATGGATTAAATAAGCAAATATTAACAAAAACAAATTGAATCATTTAGTCAATTTAACTAATATCAAATCTGACATTTTTTTTACAAACTACTGACGTTTATCTGACCACTTATTTTTCAAAAAGAGTTCTCCTAAAACCATGACACATTCATTTTTTTTTAATTGATCTTAAAAGGAGGACTTATGAAACTGTTCAAAAAAACCGCAATCAGCACGCTATATCTGATATTTGCATTGATAGGTGATACTTCCCTTTTCGCAAAAAATACCAACCAGATATTATTGAAAGCTGAAATGGTAAACCCTTACTTACTTGAAGGGCAGTCTCACAAAACATATTTAAAAGTTGGATTAACTGGTTTTGATTTACCTCATGTTAAAGATCGAACTCCTGTCAACGTCTCTATTGTTTTAGACAGATCCGGGTCCATGCAAGGTCAGAAAATTGTAAAAGCCCGCCAAGCTGCCACTCTGGCTGTCAACCAATTGAATCAAAACGATATTGTTTCAATCGTCACCTATTCAGATACCGTTTCAGTCTTGCTGCCGGCGACAAAAGTCACCGACAAACAGTTGATTAATAGATTGATTCAAAATATCTATGCCAATGGTTCGACGGCCCTTTTTGCCGGCGTGGTTAAAGGATCATCTGAAGTCAGGAAGTTCTTAGATCGAAATCGGGTCAATCGGGTAATTCTGATTTCTGATGGTATCGCAAATGTTGGACCCAGCTCCCCCGAAGCATTGGGTAATTTAGGTGCTTCATTGGGTAAAGAAGGAATTTCTGTCACGACCATTGGATTAGGAGCGGGCTACAACGAAGATCTGATGACCAAACTGGCGATGTATAGTGATGGGAATCATGCTTTCGCAGAAACACCACAAGATCTGGCCAGAATTTTTGATCATGAATTCAATGATATTTTATCAGTAGTGGCCCAGGATGTGACCATAAAAATTACCTGTGACAACAATATTAAGCCAATCCGAGTGCTGGGGCGTGAAGCCGAGATTGCTGGCCAGAATATTATCCTGGATTTTAACCAGATATATAGTAATCAGGAGAAATATATTTTACTGGAAGTAGACATTCCTGAAAAAATTAGCCGAAATAAGCGATCTATTGCCAGTGTCAAACTTTCATATGACAATATGCTTACAAAACGTAAGAATAATCTGCATACGGATGTATCGGTTCATTTTACTCCTTCAGAAAAAAAAGTGGAATCGACGATTAATCGAAATGTTGCTATCAATAAAGTTGAGCAAATTGCCACTGAACAAAGTAAAAAAGCCCTTCAATTACGTGATTCCGGTAAAGTGGCGGAAGCTAAAGCGCTATTGTTAAAAAATAGTCAATATCTACAGCAGCAAGCAGAAGAATTGGAAGCGGAGGAACTTCAGGAATATAGTGATCTTAATGCAGATGATGCCGGTAATTTGGAAGATCAAAACTGGCAGATTCGACGTAAAGTGATGAAAAAAAAGCAATTTGAAAAATCAACGCAACAATCCTATTAATATAGAGGACAATTGAAACCCGGGCTGAAAATCGTTTATCTATTTATCATTGTGATCCCTTTTGGATTGATCACTTGGTTGGGCATTTACGTTTCTCAAAATGAAAACGAAATGCTTAAAAACCAATTCAACCGGGTATATTTAACCCAATTAAATGGATATCGTACCACCATTGAAGCGTTGAAGTCCAAGTATGAACAGCGATTAAACAACGCTTTAATTCTATCTTCTTATGAAACGGACCAAATTCGACAATTTGTTCGAAAAGATCGATTAATCGAGCAAATGTTTATTTTAAATCCCCAAAATGAGATCATTCATCCGAAAAAAAACTATTTGTTAACTAACCAGGAAACTGATTTTCTGAATAGAACGGCTATTCTCTGGAGCAAAAGTGATCCATTTTTCCGACCGAAACAGGAAGACCTAAAAAATGATCCCCTTTTTGGCTGGCATACCTGGTTCTGGAACCAGGAAACACGATTTATTTTTTGGAAAAAAGTTGCCGGGGGATTAATTGTCGGTGTTGAAATAAACCCTTCAGTAATTCTGGCTGATATGATCGCAATTTTACCGGATACACCTCATAAATCTAAAAATATCAACAATAAATTAACAGGAATTAATTTTGAGACATCGGAACCAGTGTTTTATGAATTTCGTGTTGTCATCGAAAATGTAAAAGGTGATTCGCTATATCAATGGGGCAATTATACTCCTGATAATAATGAATCCTATCAGGCCAGTCTCCCTTTATCTGTTCCATTTAATATGTGGCAATTGAAATACTATACTTCAGAAAATGTATTCGCGCAGTATCGCAACAGTAGCACTTTTAATCTTGTCATTATCCTAAGTGTTTTGTGCCTTTGCCTATTTGGTCTGGGTTATTATTTTTACAGGGAGAATACCCGACAGCTTAAAGTTGCCGGGCAAAAAGTCACTTTTGTCAACCAGGTTTCCCATGAATTGAAAACACCGCTGACAAACATTCGTTTGTATGCAGAGTTGTTGGAAAATCAATCTGCGAAGTTCAGTGAAAAATCCAGATCTTATATAGGTGTTGTAATTTCGGAAAGCCAGCGACTCAGCAGGTTAATTAACAATGTCTTGACATTTGCCAATCCCCAAAAATATCAACAAAAGCTTCGATTATTGAAATTAGATCCGGATGAAATCATCCAAAATACTATTAATAGCTTTTTACCGGCATTTAAATCAAAATCTCTTGAAATTATATTTGAAAAAAACGGCAATTCTGAATTTAATATTGATCCGGATATTTTGGAACAGATCATCGGAAACTTATTAAGTAATATCGAAAAATATGCTTCTTCCGGGGGAAAAGCGGTTATTAAAAGTGAAATTACAGCAGATACCTTTATCATTACCATTGCAGACAATGGCCCCGGTATCCCAGTTTCTTTACAAAAAAAAGTATTTTTACCCTTTTACCGAATCAGTAATCTTTTAAGCGATGGCATCAGCGGTACAGGGATAGGATTAACCATTTCCAGAAACCTGGCACAACTTCATGGTGGCAATTTATCCATCATACCCTCGTCTCATGGGGTTAGCTTTAAACTTGAATTAAAAACTTATCCATAAAATCATTATGAAAATTTTAATTGTTGAGGATGATTTCCACACCCGCAACGGATTAATTGAAATTCTGGAAGCGGAAGGTTATCAGACTTTTGCGGCTGAGAATGGGCAACAGGCCTTAAGCTTATTTTATGAGGTTCAACCAGATGTTGTCTGCTTGGATATTATGATGCCAGAGATGAATGGTTATGACGTTTGTAGAAAAATTCGAATTAAGAATTCAGAGGTATCTATTCTTTTTATCAGCGCCAAATCAGAGGAGATTGACAAGGTGTTGGGATTGGAATTAGGGGCAGATGATTTTATTGTTAAACCATTTGGCGTGAAAGAAGTTATCGCCAGAATCCGGGCGGTAACCAGACGTAATCAGGAACGAATTAATTCTGAAGCACTTACAGATTTTCAGATGGCAGATCTCAGAATATTTCCTAAAGAACTACGAGCAAAACGCGGACAGGAAACAATTGAACTGAGTTTAAAAGATATTAAAATACTGACATTACTTCATAAAAATCAGGGTAACATCGTGAATAGGGATCAAATTTTCGATTTTTGTTGGGGGATGGATTATTTGCCAAATAGTAGAACTTTAGACCAACATATTTCTCAGCTTAGAAAAAAAATTGAAAAAGACCCTAAAAGCCCTTTCATTATTAAGACGATCCATGGTATCGGTTATCGTTATGAAGAAAAATAAAAAAAAGACTAATCTTCTGAAATTTTTAATTTAATTTTTTTTCAGGTTTTTTTTTCCGATTTCAAGCTCCGATTTTGATCTTTGGTATTTCCCAAATAAGTGGTATTTCCTCCGATTAAATTCCTTTAAATATCCCTCATAAATTCTGATTTTATAACTTCGTTTTAAAACTTTTCATTTGCGTAACCGAAAATAGCTGATATCTTTATGGATTACTGTTCAAGTTTATTAGTTAATCACCGATATCAGTAACTATGACACAACTTATTAAAAAATTAAAATTATTTACTGTTTCCGTCATCGTCTTTTCCGGTATAACGGTATACAGCACTGTAACATCGCTGTCATCGCAATCATTTGTGGATGGACATATATCCAGAATGCGACCAGTTGTATATAAGGATTTCCCCGCTGGTGATATTGACAAGTTCCAGAGATTTTTTCCTTACGTCATTGTTAAGTCAAAGGAAAATCAAGTTTCACTACCTTTTGTTTTGGCTGTGATGAAATCGGAATCCAACTTCAATCCAAAAGCAATTAGTCGGGCTGGAGCACTAGGTTTAATGCAATTGATGCCGACGACTGCTAAAGCCGAATATCAGAAAATTATTTCAGGGGTTAAAGTAGCATCGCTCAATAAAAGGTTGATAATGCATCCGGAGGTTAACATTATACTTGGGATAAAATATCTACAATACCTTGAAGAGACGGTTCAGGAAATCACAGATCCAATAAAAAGAAGAAAAATTGTACTAGCAGGATATAATGCTGGATTGAGAAGGGTAAAAGCATCCTTCAATTGCAAAACCAACGCTTCATTGATATGGAGAATTAACAACTATAGTGATCGATATTTCAATCGGAAACTTAAAGCGCTACCAGGTGAGACTCGACAATACCTGATCAATGTCAATCAAACTTTTCATGAATATTCCAGTTATTTAGATAAATCAGCTTAAACACCCCTTTTCACATTTCTTATCTTAAAGAATTGGCAGGGATTATAAAATTGATCCCCGCCAATTTAAATCAACTTTTCCAATTGATCTTTCCAGATAGCCACCGCTCGCCCTGCCTGTTTTTGTTTCTTTAATTTTTTAGGAATTTTTGTTTTAGATAGAATTGGCGCCAATAGACCAAAATTTGCGTTCATAGGTTGAAAATTATCCGGTGATGCCGTTTTTAAATAATTCACTAAACCGCCAATCATAGTGGTTGGATCGGGTTGAAGTAATGGCTTTCCTTCAATTTTTTGGATCAAATTAAGTGCTGCCCATAAACCCATGGCGGTTGATTCCGAATAACCTTCAACACCTGTCATTTGCCCTGCTAAATAAACATCTTTAACGGCCTTTAATTCCAATGAAGTTTCAAGTTGTTTGGGAGCATTAATAAAGGTATTTCGATGCATACTTCCATATCTGGCAAATTCACAGTTTTCCAAACCAGGTATCATTTGAAAAACCCGCTTTTGTTCAGACCACTTCATCCTTGTTTGACATCCGACCAGATTATATAAGGTTCCGGTTTCATTTTCCTGCCTGAGTTGCAGCACTCCGTAATATTTTTCATGGGTCTCCGGATGTTCTAATCCAACCGGTTTCATTGGTCCAAAGGCCAAGGTTTGGGGGCCCCTGGCGGCCATCACTTCAATCGGTAAACAGCCTTCAAAATGTTTGGCTTTTTCAAAATCCTTAAAGGGTACTTTTTCTGACGTTAAAAGAGATTCAATTAACAATTCGAACTGTCCCTGATTCATCGGGCAATTAATATAATCTGCCGAGCCTTTATCATATCTGGATTTAAAAAATGCAATATCCATATTGATGGAATCTCTAGTGACAACCGGTGCGATGGCGTCATAAAAAAAAAGTTGATCCTCCCCCATCAAATCTATCAAAGCCTTTGAAATTCCTTCAGAACTTAATGGTCCAGTGGCAATAATGACATGCTGGTATCGGTTTTTTAACTCCTTCAGATCAACTACTTCCTGGGTGATAAACTCGATCTGCCCTGTGTTTGTCAATTCAGATTTAATACAAGCGGAGAACTGCTCACGATCAACTGCCAGTGCAGCCCCTGCCGGAATGCGGGTTTTAACGGCACAATTCATAATCAATGATCCTGCCATTGTCATCTCTGTCTTCAGCAACCCGTGGGCGTTATTAATATCCTCAGATTTAAAGGAATTACTACAGACCAGTTCAGCCGGCAGATCTGTTTGATGGGCAGGGGTTTTGGTCAAAGGCCGCATTTCAAACAAAGCCACTTTCATATTACGTTTTGCCAATTGCCAGGCGGCTTCACTACCGGCCAAACCAGCACCCACAATGGCGATTTCTGCAGTCATATTGTCACTATCCAAAAAAATATTTTTCAAATATTTCAAGGCTGAGGAAAGAACCTGGCACTAAAATTGATTAACCGAATTAAGTCCAAAATTAAATTTCGAGCTAAAGATCGTAAGTTTTCAAAATTATATCTTATATACAAGTCAATTATTCACTATATCGATAACGGATAAAGATGGCTACAAATCAAATCGCAAAAAGCAGTCCGATTCAAAATTATAGTTCTGCAGCATCAAATCGGAGTGACAAAAACCCTGTCTCTAACAAGACGAAAACCACTCCTACAGAAACCAAGTCATCGCCAGTTAAAAAAGAAACCGAAGCCAAAGCGGATCAAGGGGTCAAAAATGAGAACAAAGAAATTGAACAGTATTTAAAAATGATTTCTCGCTTTGAAAATAAGCTGAAAAAAGATGAGATTGAAGAAAAGGAGCTGGATAAGATATTTGATAATCTTAGCGAACGAATTGGTTCCTTAAATACAACTCGTAAAAAAAGATTAATGGATTCTCAATTTTTCAAAAAGAATAATATTATCAATTTAAATACCATGAAGGATTCGTTAACCGAGCTTTTTCAAGACGATAAAAAACGCATTGATGGTTTTGATTTTTTGAGAAGTCCGGAATTTATCTCTTTGATTCATAACCAGACAGACGCATCTCAGACTTATTCACCGGCTTCTGTTAAAGCCAAGAGTCTGGAAACGAATCAAGCTGAAACCGTCGTAAAAACAGAAACACCACCATCCGATCAAAAGCCATTGAAAAAGCCAATGAATCCGAAAAAAGCTTAATTACTGGATAATATATTTCAATAGTTCAATCACATTATTTTCAGAATCTGTCACGACATGGGCAACAGCATCAACTTCTTTTAAAGCATGTGTATATTCCTTGGGGTGAATTACAATGATTGATTTCCCTTTAGCGCTCGCGTAACCGACATCAAAAGCGGCATTCCATTGTCGGTACTTCTCACCAAATTTAACAACCACTACATCAGCTTTATCAATTAACAAACGTGTTCGAATCCCATTGATTTTGGCTGATTTATGATCTCCCCAAAAATCAGAGACTTCTACGCCCAAAATTTTTTCACAATTCTAATGACTGTATCAATCAATGTAATAATCTAATGTTAGTACATGACTATGGATTTTATGGGACCATTAAAAAGTCGATGACATATTATGATTTTTTAGTAATAGAAATAACCAAGGCAAATTTCCCATCAAAAAACCTTGTTTTTTAGATGATAAGGAAGAGCGCTTGAATGACACGGTAAAATAGCGTCATAATACCGGAATAATAAGCGCATCATTTTTTCATGACCATTAATCTTTGCAGGTAGATTTTTATGTGAGAAGAACAGATATTTGGAACAATAATTGTGGATTACCAAATCAATAGCCAATTTTCGTCAATTGAGTCACAATCAGTTTCACCAATCTCCTGAAACAACCTATAAATAGATTTTATAATCATGATTTCTCGTCTTGTAATCTTATTTTTGATGATAATTCCGATTTTAGCTATCAGCATAAAAGTCATTTTTCTGGGCTATCTACCGAATCTGATCATTCCAGAGAAAAATTACCAGGTAAAAATCCATATGACTGGTAATAGTGTAAAAGATAATATCAGGTTAAGAACCTTTTTACCCAGGGAAAGCTTCCGGCAAAGAATCTATGATGAATCATATAAAAAAGATGGCTTTGAGTTTACGATTACATCAAACGAAGTTAACAATCAGGCAACATGGAAGGCAGTAGAGCAAGTTGGAAAGTTCGACGTCCACTATCAATTTTCTGTTAATTCCAAAGCGGTCAGCTGGGAAATTCCTGAAGATTCCATAGTAACGAATGAAACACCAGCTGAGTTAAAACCTTTTCTGCGTAGCACGAATATGATGCCTCTCAATGACCAGGTATTGATCAAGCTTCACCAAGAACTAATCAAAGATGAAATCAAACTGATAGAAATACTTAGAAGTACTTTTAACTACGTTCACAATCTAGGAACCATTTCATTTAAAGGCTCAACCAGTGCTAAAACAGCTGTCCTATTGCAGCAAGCAAGTTGTAATGGCAAAGGACACTTACTGGCTGCTTTATTGAGAATGAATAAAATCCCCACAAAACTGATTGGAGGGTTGATTTTAAAAACTGGACAAAAAAAGATCAGTCACCAATGGGTTGAGGTTTGGATCAATGGTAATTGGATAGCTTTTGATCCAACTAACGGTCATTTCGCCCATGTTCCGTCCAACTATCTAAAAGTATATGAAAATGATGAAAAGTTTTTTACCCATTCCAAAAATATCGGATTTAACTGGAATTTTGAAATTAAAAGCTTTTTGTCTCCTGCCTCAGAGATCTATCACTTAAAGTCTGAAAGTTTCAATGTTCTTGGAATCTATGAACTATTCCAGGAAGCCGGAATATCTCTGACCATCTTAAAAATCCTCCTCATGATTCCTGTGGGAGGATTGATAGCCACTTTTTTTCGAAATGTCATCGGGACCCAGACCTTTGGTACCTTTTTACCAGCCTTAATCGCTGCGGCATCATATCAAACCGGGGTTTGGTGGGGCTTAGCTGGGTTCTGTTTTGTCATTTTTTCTCTGGCAGGTATTCGTCTGCTACTGGAGAATATGGACCTGATGCATACGCCCAAATTATCCGCCATGTTGACTATTGTAGTCATTATGGTTTTAGGGCTTAGCCTGGCTAGTTCAAGGTATACCGGTTTGGGTTTGGAAAGGTTTAGTCTTTTTCCAATCGCTATTTTAACCTTAACTACCGAACGATTTTCTATCACCATTGAAGAAAAAGGAGCACTCAGCGCACTTTGGATGCTTTTTCAAACCCTACTCGTTACTTTTATTTGTTATTTATTTATGAGTAATCTATTTTTACAGGTTTCTTTTTTAGCTTTTCCGGAACTTTCTTTAATGATCATCGGTATGAATCTTTGGCTAGGACGCTGGGTTGGTCTTCGATTGACTGAGTTTATCCGATTTAGAAATATCATCTTTTCAAGGATCTAATGCTAAAAAAATATGTATGGCCTTTTTTAAAAGCATCTGAATCGATTGTTGGTTTGAATCATCGAAACTTTCGTTTGATATATAAATTAAACAACCGTTTTGATTATCAATTGGCGAATGATAAGATCAAGGCCAAAGATTTTCTAAATTGTATAAAAGTACCAACCTCACAGACCTATCAGATTTATAGAGGACTGTATGATCTCAGAAATATTGTTGATGATTTGAAAAACTATGCCAGTTTTGTAGTCAAACCAGCAAAAGGTAGTCGTGGAAATGGAATCCTGATCTTAGAACAATCTGAAAAAGGAAAATATCGAAGCTTATCTGGTAAACAATACAACCCTTCAGAACTGAAATATTTCATCGCTTCGATAATTTTTGGAAAATTCAGTATGGGCCATCAGGACCACGCTTTAATCGAAAAAAAACTCATTCCGGATTCCAGAATCAGAGCGCTCAGTTATGGTGGGTTTGCAGATATCCGAATCCTATTCGCCAGGGAAAAATTGATACTGGCGATGCTACGACTCCCAACCAAAACCTCTGACGGCAAAGCAAACTTGCACCAAGGTGGGATAGGAGTTGGTGTGGATCTCAAATCGGGAATTACTACGCAAGCGATTTTTAAAAATCATTTGATCACAAAACATCCGGATATCGATGCTCCTTTAATCGGGGTTCAAATTCCTGATTGGCATCGATTGATTAAGATTTCCAATTTGATCGCACAAAAGTGCCCTTTGAAATATATTGGCATCGATTTGATATTGGAAGAAAATGACGGACCGGTGGTGATAGAGTTTAACGCTAGACCGGGACTTGAAATCCAGAATGCCAACCAGATAGGAATCCTGGAGCATTTATGATAAAGAATTTGTTTCAATCGTTTATTCCTTTGCTAGTGGGCTTTATTTTATTGAGTCTTTTTTTAATTTGGGGACATAATTCTATTGAGGAAAAATCCAAACAACCATTGGTGATACAAGTTCCAAAATCAACCAATACAGCAGAACGTGGTACTGATGAAGTTATTCGGGTTTTACGCCCCTTATTTCTGAACGAAAAGTCACTATCAAATCAGCCCACTTTGAAAAAGAAGGAACTCCTGTCAAAATTGAGTCTATATTATGCAAACAGCACTTCATTTGATCTGGTGGAGCAAAATAATCTTTTTGCCAACTTACTGGCACAAAACGCCTACACCGATGCAAAAAAAATGGCATCAATGCTCATCAAACCTCTACGTCAAGAAAAAGAATCGACACTTATAACATCTACACTTCATTACAACTTGGGCATTATGAAATTAATTAATGACCAATATCCATTAGCTTTATCACATCTGAATCAGGTAATTGAAACCCAAAATGGATACTTACCCGATTTGGCAAAGGCACTCACACTGATTAATCTAAACCGCAGCCCTGAGGGATTAGCTCTCATCAACCAGGTATTAGGAAAAACTCCAAATAAAATTCATCCTTATATCTATTTTAAACTTGGAAACCTTTATGCTCGTCAAAAAGAGTACCTACTTGCATTGATTGAACTTAACAAAGCACTAGCTCTTGATGCCAAATTTTATCAGGTCACTCTCAACAAAGCGATAATTTACAGAAAAATGAACCGTTTCCAGGAAGCAGAAAGGATTTATGCAGAACTTTTAACCCAATATCCAGGTTATTTTAAAGGGATCTATAATTACGGAATATTACTGGAAAAAATGGACCGAAAATCCGAAGCCATCAAAACCTTTGAAAAAGCACTTTCTTTAAATCTCTATCATCAAGAGCTTCGAGCAAAGTTAGCAGAAATTTTATTTTCTCAACAACTTTATTCTAAAGCCTTGCGACATTATCGCTGGATGATGAAAGAATCCCAGAATAATTGGGAACTGGTATTAATGGTAGCCAAAACAGAATTAAAACTTGGAAATTATCCTGAAGCCACTAAATTAATGATCAATGCCATTGAAAAAAAAGGGGGAAACTACCCCCAAGCCTGGTTGGAACTGGGGGATACCTATCTAATCCTAGGAAAAGGTAAATTAACATTAGAGGCTTATCAAACCGCTTTACGATTGGAGCCTAATAATAAAAAAGTACTGGGCCGTTTAGCAAAATACTTCTCACGAAATAAAAATTCCACCAGGGAAATTTACTATTATCAAGAGGCATTAAAATTGGACCCAAACGATGGACTTTATCTTCGCCGACTAGGTATTGCTTTATTAAAACAAGATCAGCTTACTGAGGCGGCAAAATACCTCGAAAGCTCCATTAAATTTGTCAGTAATCCTTATCGGTCTTATAAGTATCTGGCAAAAGTCCAAGACAAATTAAAAAATTATTCAGAAGCTGACCGATATTATCAACTCACCCTTAGCTTACAACCACTTGATGATCTGGATTGGTATCGATATGGAATCACTCTGTTCAAAATGAAACAATACCGCAAATCAATTAAAGCTTTTAAAAATGCTGAAAAATACTCGGACCAGGAGGATCATCATTTTATGGCTCTCATCAAAAAACGATTAGCAAATGCTTATACAAAAAACAAGAAATTTACTCCGGCAATTAAAACTTTCAAAGAAGCGTTAGAATTGAATAACGGTTACTTTTCCGCCAGATTGGACTATGCCAAACTTTTACTCTCTTTAAAAGGACGAAAAAAGCAAGGACAGCAAGAACTCAAATTAGCACTAAGAATAAAACCGAACAGCTGTAGTGCTTTAAAATTGGCAAAGAAGTACGCAATGAACCAATACAACCAAAAATGGAAAGACCTATGCTTAAAAAATTAAACCTTCGAATACTAATAATTCTTGTTTTCATTAACCTGGGATTGAATCAGGCATTTGGACAAGAAGACACTTTGAATGATAGCAAGAAAAACCAGGATATTCCTGAACAGGATCTGGCACCAAAACAGAAAGTAAAAGTAGTGGACAGTAGGAAAAAACCCGACAAATCGTTTAAAGTATTTGTTAAATTTGACTTACCCTTGGTTTACACAAGCAATGCCTTTAGAACACCTTCAGAAAAATACGTCGACCCTGAAACCGGTAACTGGACCACCACCTCACCCACAAGTGCTTTCTTTCTTAATCCATCTGCAATTTTTGGTGGACAATATAATTTTATAAAGAATCATGGTATTGCTATAGAACTTCAGTTGGAAGAAACTCAATTTATCGGCAATGAAAAGTTAAAAGACGCTAATGGCAATGTTGTAAATTTTGAACGGGGATATAAAGGTCGCTTTGAAGGTCACCGCTGGCATTTCGGCTATCAAATCGAAACAAGCAATTATAACTATCTGCATCGTGGGACTGGCACAAGTCGTGTCACGAAGGTAAAGGAAAGTCCATTGGCGCAGCGATATAAATATACGAGTTCGGGAACTTTTATCAGCTATAGATACAAGATTAAAAAAGGTTCTTATATTTATTTTGACATAAAAAACTATCATAAAGACTATAAGGAAGTCGAGATTTTTCAAAGCCTGGACAGAGATGAAGATTCATACAGGTTAGCCTGGTCACAGCTTTTCGATAAAGATTATCAATTAAAAGTTTCCCATAAAAAACTGACCAAAAAATATACGACTCATGAGGCTGAAAATGCATACGGGAAACAGGTTCCAGGAACAGATAAGATACTGGTGGATACAAGCAATTCTCTAAAATTTGGCTTTTTATTTACCGACTATTCTATAACACCTTATTTTAAATTGTTTGAAAGTAAGGACACCTATGCAGACTATTGGAGTTATAAAGAACAAACATCGGGAGGGAAGATTCGTTATAAACCCACAAGTAATCAGAAAATAACCATCAATGCCAGCCAATCGAATAGAACCTATGCGAAGGAAACCAATTCACTGGGAGAGTTAAGAAAAAGAAGAACAACGGATTATAAACTTAACTGGCAATATACCATTAATAAAACCTCAAATGCTTATATAACTCTTAATTCACATCACCAGGATGATGTCGACGGCTATTATAGCTATAATCGTAAGGAATTTATCATAGGATATGCTACAAAGTTTTAAGCAGAGAGTGGTTAATTACTAAACGCTCAGTTTATGATTGGTCTTCAATTTTTTTTCTGAGCTCTGCTACTTCATCTTCTATCTCTTCAATTTTCATTTCAAATTCCATGTTGGTTTTTGAACCATGCTCGTTAACACAAAATGATCCTGATTTATTATCCTTCAGGTCTTTCAATTGCTTTTCCTTTTCTTCCAATTGTTTAGCGAGATCTTCCATATTACTCCCGTTGGCTAATATAATAAATAATAAAGTATTCCTTCGAAAAAACTATGAACTAACTTACCTCAATACTGATATTTTTTACAAGATCCGATTAAAAGACCATTATTTTGAAAATCATAAATTCATTAATAGCACACCCTAATCCTAATTCAAGCAGCAAGTTATTTACCTCTACCAGTCCATTTCTTTTTTCGAATGTTAATTTAATTAATACTATTACTTTGATATGAATCACTTGCAGGTGATTTTCATTATGGTAACAAGTGTCATTTTTTTTTCATGATGGTTTTCGGTAAATTTTTTTAACTACTCTCTTGATTCCATATTCATCTTAATGCATTATTTGGCTTATCCCCAAATTTAATTTTTGAGGTAACATGTTTCCAACCAAAAGGGGGTATAGAAACAACAATTTTTTAGGAGGTTACAATACGAAAGGCTGTTTATTTGTGTTGATTTTAATATCAAGCAAATATGGCAAAAAAATAAATATAAAAATGTTTCTAAATTTCCTACTTTTTAATAATGATACAGATACTAGAGGTATTAATATGAAAACTAAAGTATTTTCCATTGGGATATTTCTTTTTTTTATTGGATCACTGCTTCCATCAAACATTTTTGCAGCAAATACCATTAAGATTGGGGTCAATGCGCCATTGACCGGCTTTGCAGCAGCTGACGGAAAGTCTTCCCTAAACGGTGTTAAACTGGCTGTGTCCCAAATTAACGCTGCCGGTGGTGTTTTAGGTAAACAACTGGAACTGGTGGTTTATGATGACCAGGCATCTCCTAAACATTCAGTACCGATTGCTACAAAGTTAATTGAAAAAGATAATGTTACCTTAAGTATTTCAGCCAGTTATTCAGGCGCTTCCAGAGCAGCAGCTGGAATCTATCAAGCAGCTAAGGTTCCTTATATTGCTGCTTATGCCGTTCATCCGGAAATCACTAAAGCCGGTGATTATGTATTTCGAACCAACATGATGGGTGTCGTCCAGGGAAGAGGTGGTGCCAAATTAGTTGGTGAAATTCTAAAGAAAAAAACTGCCGTTGTCATCCGATTAAACAATGACTTTGGCGTCTCCGTAGCCAATGGGTTTGTTGAAAAGGCCGCTCAATATGGGGTCAAAATTCTGAATGATTATTCCTATTCAATCAAGGATCGCCGATTTGGTTCCATCATCGCAAAAGTTAAAGCCGATAATCCTGAAGCTATTTATGCCACCGGTTATTTTTTCACA
Organism: Deltaproteobacteria bacterium; assembly: GCA_018657625.1. Classification (GTDB taxonomy): domain Bacteria; phylum SAR324; class SAR324; order XYD2-FULL-50-16; family XYD2-FULL-50-16; genus JABHWU01. The sequence goes on from JABHWU010000099.1 coordinate 16,048, forward strand.
GCAGGACCGTTGGTGAGCCAAATCAGAGCGGCCGGTATCAAAGTACCGATCATTGGCATCGATGGTTTTGATTCTCAAAATTTCATTGAAATTGCTCAAAAAGCAGCTGAGGGCGTAATCATTACTACTTCTTTGAACCGAGATTCCCAGGAACCTGCCACTAAAAATTTTATTGAAGAGTTTGAACAAAAATTTGATCATAAAGTGGATATGGTTGCATCAACAGGACATACAGCCATGCAAATGGCCGCCGAAGCCATCAAAAAAGCAGGAAGCCTTGATAAAGCAGCTATCAAGGATGCCTTGTTTCAGATCAACATAATGAGTTCAAGTGGTCAGGTTTCATTTAATAAATTGGGTGAACTGATTAAAGATATTCAGGTTCAGGTCGTCAGAGGTGCACATTTTCACTACCACTCCATTATTCATGATCCAGTATTGTTAGCGCCACCGGAAAAATAATAATTTTCGGATTATTTGCCAGTTAAAACTCCAGTGGGTTTGGATTTCGGGATCACCCCATCAATCATGAAGTCCACTGGATTCTGCAATTCAGATACTAATCCATCAATCAACAACGAGATTTCATGTTATTTATTGACTTAATATTACAAGGTCTTATTCAAGGTGGGGTATACGCCCTAATAGCCATTGGACTAACCATGGTATACGGTCTCCTCAGGATACTACATATCGCCCATGCCGGATTATATGCCCTGGGAGGTTACTGTGCCTTGTTGATCACAGAAGCCTCTGGCAGTTTTTCTCTGGGCATTGTCGGTTCAATGATCATTGTGGGAATCGTAGGAATGGCTGTTTACCGCCTCTTTTATCAACCTATCTTAGATAAACCTCCTGTTGTTGCTTTAATTGTTTCGATCGGTCTGTTCATTGGTATGGAGGAGTTGTATCGGATTTTCTTCGGAGCCAATGGTCTTAGCTATACGGTTGCTCCTTTACAAGGAACGATCGAGTTTTACGGTATCTTCATAAGACAAAGTGAAATTATTTCCTTGATATTGGCCTTAGTATTAATCAGTAGTTTATCGCTTTTTACTAAATACACAAGGATCGGTATCGCCTGGCGAGCCACTGTCACGGACCCGATAATGGCTGAGTCATTTGGGGTTGATGTCTTAAAAGTACGCTATCTGAACTTTTTTATTGGTTCAATGATGGCGGCCGCGGCGGGATCCATGGTTGGTTTAACCAATAATTTGGTGGAACCCACCATGGGAAGTATCCCCAGCTATAAGGCCCTGGCAATTATTGTTTTGGGTGGTTTAGGTAACGTTCGGGGCACTCTGATAGCAGCTTTGGCTATTGGTTTAGCTGAATCTTTTGGAACCATTTACCTGGGTGATTTTTTTGATCGGGATTCCATTGCTTTTGCATTTTTGATTATTGTTTTAATGATAAAACCCAAAGGGTTATTTACTAAGGAGTAAGGAATGGGATACGAAATAAGCTTACTCACCATCATGGGAATCAGCGTGATCGGTGCTTTAAGCCTTAATATGATTTTGGGTTTTTGTGGACAAATTAGTTTAGGACACGCTGCTTTTTTAGGGATCGGAGCTTACACATCAGCCATGTTAACTAAAGCTGGCATCCCCTTTTTACTAGCACTGCCAGCAGCTATGCTTTTATCAGGATTGATCGGCGTTATCGTTGGTTTTTCAAGTTTAAGAGTACGACACGACTTTTTAGCCATAACCACCATGGGGGTTTCTTTCCTGTTCACCGGGTTGGTCAGAAAGCAAGAATTCTTAGGTGGTGAAATGGGTATTGCCGCGATCCCTGATCCAGGATACGGCAAAGTTGGTTTTATGTTATTTGTTTTTGGATTAGCTATCGCTTTGACCTTGTTTAGCTTATACATTAAGCGTTCCTGGATGGGATTTACTTTTGATACAGTGGCCGACGATGAAGATACAGCAACCTTACTCGGAGTTAACGTATCGGGTTACAAATTGATGGCCTTTGCATTGGGAACTGCTTTTGCCGGCCTGGCCGGTGCGCTCTATGCCCATAATGTAAAATTTATTGATCCCGAAAGTTTTGGTTTCATTGAGTCGATCACTATCCTGTCAATGGTAGTAATTGGCGGTACCGGTTCCGTTTGGGGGGTCATCTCAGCAGCAGTCGTTCTTAGTGTTTTCCCACTTTGGTTTCAGTTTATTGATGATTATAAACTTCTGGTTTATGGTGGGCTATTGTGTGCTGTCATGCTGTTAAGCCCTGAAGGCGTAAGTAGTCTGGTTGTGAAACTCTTTAACAAAATCTTCAAGCGGGAGAAAGCCATCCATGTTAACAATTAATAACATCACTGTAGATTTCGGCGGTGTCAAAGCTGTTGATAACGTCTCCTTTTCTTTTCAAGACCGGGAATTGCTTGGTTTAATCGGCCCCAACGGTGCCGGAAAAACAACCTTGATGAAAGTGATCACGGGCACGGTAAAACCGACTTCGGGGTCAGTATCACTAGACAAATCTAATTTAAACGGAAAGGCACCTTATCTTAGAATCAGGGCAGGCATTGGGATTTCACAACAGATCGTGCATCCTGTTAATTCAATGACTGTTTTAGAAAATGTCACCTTTGCCGCGGGACATTCAAAAACTGATCAAGTCTTCTTGTCTCTATTTAAAACGAATCGTGCGATTGAAAAAGAAGAAGCCTTAAATCTCCTGAAAATGGTTGAAATTGAAGATGTTGCTGATGAAAAACCGGAGAATCTACCACTTGGATATATCAAACGTCTTGAATTAGCGCGTGCCCTGGCACTAAAACCAAAATTGCTTTTACTGGATGAACCTTTAGCTGGTTTAAATCAATCAGAAGCTGAACGTTTATCAAATACCCTTCTTAAATTAAATCAACAGGGACAGAATATCATTCTTATCGAACACAATTTAACAGAAGTCGTTCGAATCTGTCAGCGATTGGTAGTGATCGATAATGGTAAAAAAATTGGAGAAGGGGAACCTAAAACAGTGATGAATAATCCGGTTGTCAGAACCGCATACTTAGGTAGGAGTTAACATGCTATTTTTAAAAGATATGAGTTGTGGATATGGCGCGCTAACTGTTGTCAATAATCTGTCTCTCCATATACCAAAAGGAATCGTCTATGCCTTGATTGGGGCTAATGGCGCCGGAAAATCTTCAACTATCATGACGATTGCGGGTCAGGTCAGCCTTAAAAACGGAAGCATTGAGTTTGAAGGGCATGACATCTCAAAAGTACCACTTAAAGATCGAATACGAAGGGGGATTGCAGTAGCTCCGGAAGGGCGTCGATTATTTTCAGATATGACTGTGGAGGAAAATTTAGCAATGGGAAGTTATACACTCCCCACAAATCATTTTTCAGAAAATAAAAATAAAGTACTGGAGCTCTTTCCAAGGTTAGGTGAGAGATTTACTCAACAAGCAGGATCACTTTCCGGTGGAGAGCAACAAATGCTAGCAATCGGTCGGGCGTTAATGTCGAGACCAAAACTTCTGATCATTGATGAGCTTTCACTGGGGTTAATGCCTAAAGTAATCGATCTGTGTTATCTTGCCATTGAAAAGTTAAAAAATGAAGGTGTCACAATTCTCTTAGTGGAACAGAATACCGCTCGGGCATTTGAAGTGGCTGATGAAGTTTGCGTACTTGAATCCGGCTTAAATGTCTGGCAAGGGAAAGCGGAGGACGCTAAAAAAGATCCCAAACTGGTTGATGCTTATTTAGGACTTAATTAACTGATAACAAACAACATTTTTATAATCATATACAAATGGATTTGAAATGTTTGGTTAAAAACTCTTAAGAACTTGTTCTCGGTTTTTACCTGATATCTAAAGACTGCATAAAGCTGATAATTAGGATGAAGATCGCTATATTTGTTTCAGGAAAGAGGGAAGCAATTTAATGCTTCCTCTCAAAAAAAGGGTGGAGTAGACAAACCCCATTTCCCTGTAGGGGCTTGTTTTACATTTTAACAAAATACTTAAGAAAAGAAGTATCTATTTCAGCTTGTTGATATCTGAGGCTTCTGAGTACACGTCGATGAAGCTTGATATTGGTATTGACACCTTCAATAACATATTCATCTAAAGCGCCCAACATTTTACGGGTGGCAGATAGACGATCTTTATCATAAGAAATTAATTTAGCAATCATGGAATCATAATACTGTGGAATATACCACCCATAATAGGCGGCTGAATCGACTCTGACACCAAACCCACCCGGTGCATGGTATTCAATAATTTCTCCCGGGCTAGGGATAAAGGTTTCAGCATCTTCTGCATTAATTCGACATTCAATAGCATGCCCGCTAATTTTAATATCTTCCTGTTTTAGTTCAAGCTTTTCACCGGCTGACACTTTAATCATTTCCTTAACAATATCGACACCGGTAACCATTTCAGTTACAGGATGTTCAACCTGGAGACGGGTATTCATTTCCATAAAATAGTAATTACCATGTTTATCCAGCAGGAATTCAATGGTACCAGCGGAAAAATAACCAACTTTTTTAGCCACGGCAACGGCATCAGCGCCCATTTTCTGTCGTAATTCTTCAGTGAGGCCAGAGGCAGGTGCTTCTTCAATTACTTTTTGATTTCTGCGTTGAATGGAGCAATCCCGTTCACCTAAATGAATCACATTTCCAAATTTATCACCCAATAACTGAATCTCGATATGTCGGGGTTCTTCAATAAATTTTTCCAGAAAAACTTCATCATTATTGAAACAGGTCATTGCTTCAGCCTTAGCGGTTTCAAAAGCATTGAACAATCCGGCTTTGGAATTTACAATCCGAATCCCTCTCCCACCGCCACCAGCCGAGGCTTTTATCATTACCGGATATCCCAGGGATTTCGCCATTTGTGCTAATTGTTTGGTATTGGTAATGGCTTCTTTACTTCCGGGTGTTGTCGGACAACCGGCTTCTTCTGCTACTTTTCGTGCCGTTATCTTATCACCCATTTTCTTAATCACTGTTGAGCTGGGACCGATAAAATCAATGCCGGAAGCATTACATTTTTCTACGAAGTTTCCATCTTCTGCTAAAAATCCGTATCCCGGATGAATTGCCTCTGCACCTGTTACTTCAGCTACTGAAATAATGGCAGGAATTTTTAGATAACTATCAATTGAAGCCGGATTTCCGATACACATGGACTCATCTGAAATCTGGACATGGAGTGCATTTTTATCTGCTGTTGAATGGACTGCCACTGTTTTAATGCCCATTTCTTTACAGGCCCGTATGATTCGTACTGCAATCTCACCGCGATTTGCGATCAGGATTTTTTTATACATCCTAAAAATTAAGTAAGTGGGTTTTGTGATTCAGATTGATACGGCACTAATTTCGACAATGAATCGACAAGGTAGACTGTATCAAAAAGTGAAGTCTAAGAAAGTATTTATATTCTAATCGATTCGGATTGCTAAAATTTTACCCCCAAATTCAACGGGAGTTGCATTCTCACATAACAGTTCTACGATCGTCCCATTCACATCAGATTCAATTTCATTCATTAATTTCATAGCCTCAATGATGCAAAGTGTTTGTCCTTTAACAACTTTGTCTCCAACTTGTACATAAGCGGGTGCATCAGGAGCTGAAGATACGTAGTAGGTACCAACCAGAGGTGATGTAATGTAATGAATATTTTGGTCGACAGCAGGTGCTTCTGCAACAACTTCTGCAGATGTTTGTGGAACAGGGTCAATTTGGGTAACTGCAGGTGGTTGAGTAATTTCAGGTACGGAAGCCACAATATTGGTTTGAGTTACCGGAGATTCGATACGTTCCCGTTTTAATGTCAATTTTACCTTTTCTTCTTCAATGGTAATCTCCGACAGGTCAGAATCACCCATTAATTGAATCAGATCTTTTATATAACTGCTATCAGCTAAATTCATGTATTAAAACTCGTTAAAAGTAAGTAAGGTCATTTTCAAAAAATATCTTATATATAATAATAAAATAGTATTAACTTTTTATTCATAAAGCAGAGCGAATTAATATGCCAAAGCAAATATGACACGTTGTTTTGATGGTTTTCCAGAATAGATGCATTTACCTGCTTCAAGTTCTCCATCATTTGGTATTAAACGAATTGAAGCTTTGGTTTCCGCTTGAATTTTTCCCGCTGTTTCTGTTGTGCCATCCCAATGTGCCAGAACAAACGCCCCTTTTTCGGAAAATATTTTCTTAAACTCGTCATAAGTATCGACTTTCATCATATTTTCACCTAACAAGGCTTTCGCACGGTTAAACAAGTTGCTTTGGATATCATCCAGCAATTGAGGTACTATTGTCGCAATTTCATTCATACTACAAACCTGTTTATCCCTTGTATCCCGTCTAACAACCATTCCACCATTATTAGCCACATCTTTAGGGCCAACTTCAATTCTTAAGGGCACACCTTTTTGAATCCAGGTAAAAAATTTATCACCGGGTTTCATATTGTCACGATAGTCAATCTTAACATTTAAGGCCCCTAATTCCTTCTTTAATACTTCTGCAATTTTTTCAGAATGAGCAATAGTACTTTGTTGATCTAATTCCGATTTAAAAATAGGAACAATCACCACTTTTGTGGGTGCAATTTTAGGTGGTAGAATAATCCCATCATCATCTCCATGGGTCATAATAATTCCACCGATACTTCGTGTAGAAATTCCCCAGGATGTTGTCCAGGCATGTTCAAGGACATTATCGCGATTTAAAAATTCAATATCGAAAGCCCTGGCAAAATTCTGACCCAGATTATGAGATGTCGCTGATTGCAAAGCTTTTTTATCCTGCATCATCGCTTCAAGCGTATAGGTTGTTAGTGCACCTGCAAACTTCTCGTGGGCTGGTTTTTGGCCTGGAATGACAGGAATCGCACAATAATCTTCTAAAATTTCCCGATAAATCTCCAGCATTTTCAAGGTTTCCTCTTCAGCCTGTTCTTGAGTTTCATGAGCAGTATGCCCTTCCTGCCATAAAAATTCCGAGGTTCTTAAAAACAAACGCGTGCGTTTTTCCCAACGCATCACATTGGCCCACTGATTAATTAAAATCGGTAGATCCCGGTAACTTTTTAACCACTTGGAATACATGTGCCCAATAACTGTTTCAGATGTCGGTCTAATCACATATGGCTCTTCCAGTTCTTTACCTCCGGCATGTGTAACAACAGCCAATTCCGGTGCAAAACCTTCAACATGTTCTGCTTCTTTTTTCATAAAGTTTTCCGGTATCAACAGCGGAAAATAAGCGTTCACATGACCGGTTTCTTTGAATCGATAATCCAGTTTGGACTGGATAGATTCCCAGATACCATAACCATCTGGTCGAATTACCATACAACCTTTAACGGGTGCATGATCTGCCAGTTGACCTGCCATGATAACATCCTGATACCACTGTGGAAAATTTTCAGAACGGGGAGTTATATTTTTTGCCATATCACCTCAATATTTTATTGGGAGTTTATTTTAGGAATTATCTTTTCTGTTTTACTTTTTATAGTACCATCAGAAAGCTTAATAAAAATTGTTGAATCCAATTCAACTTGTTTAACTGATGAAATCGTTTGCTGCGATTCATCCATTGCTACTGAGTATCCCCGATCCAAAATTGAAAGTGGACTAAGAGAATTTAACACATGGGATAGCTCATTAAATTTTGTCTTCTTTTTTTCTAACAGCGTTTTTGTATTGAACTCCAATCGTTTTAATAAATCGTTTACCTGGTTTTTTATGAGAACAATTAAATTATTAGGCGACTTAAACTGCAAGCGTTGATCAATCATCCCTAAAAATGATCTTTGTTCACTGATTTGTGATTTTACGATTCTTTCCAACCGGGTTGATAAATCATCAACTTTCATTGTATGTGACTGAATCACCCACTCCGGTGAGCGTAATCTTTTTTTAAAAAATTTCAGCCGCTCCTGATAGCCTCTAATCCCTTGAACCATCAAATATTGAAGACGATCCCGATAGTTTTGAACCAACTCTTCCAGGTCTGATTTTAATGGGACAGCGAGTTCCGCTGCGGCTGACGGCGTCGGTGCTCTGAGATCAGCCACAAAATCAGAAATTGTGAAATCCGTTTCATGGCCAACCGCGCTAATAATGGGTATTTTGGACTTAAAGATGGCTTTGGCAACAACTTCTTCGTTAAAAGCCCAAAGATCTTCAATGGAGCCCCCTCCACGAGCGACAATAATCAGATCAATAGCTTCTTTTTGCAATTGACGGATCGCTTTGGCAATTTCACGAGAAGCGTTTTCACCCTGTACCGCCACCGGATTAATCAATACCGGTATATTCGGAAAACGACGCTTTAGCACATTTAATATATCCCGAATGGCAGCTCCGGTGGGAGACGTCACTATTCCAATACCGCAGGGCAAAACAGGTAATGCCTGCTTATGTTCCGCATCAAACAAACCTTCCAGGTGAAGTTTTTGTTTCAGCTGCTCAAATGCCAACTGAAGTGCACCGGTACCCAATGGTTCAATACTGTCAATAATCAATTGATATTGCCCTCTGGGTTTATAAACAGTAATTCTACCTTTAGCTAAAACTTCCAATCCACTTTCAAGATCAAATTTAATCCTCTGAGCAGTGGATTTAAACATTACAGCAGAGATTTGAGCAAAAGGATCCTTTAAATTGAAATAGACATGTCCGGAACGGGGGAAAGCCAGATTGGAAACTTCTCCCTGGAGATATACCCGTTCAAATTCCAATTCAAAATAGTCTTTTATTTGCTCAGTGAGCTCAGAAATGGTTAGTGGTAGTTTTTGCATTCAACGAATCACAGTTAAGACCTATTTTCAGTCAGTAATGAAAATACTATTTATGGATAGCGGCTTCTCCAGTTCTGGATAGTTCAATAATTTCAAATTCCCGAAAAACATCCGTCATTCCATCTAATAGCGAAGCACTGCCAACGACCCTAAAACTAGCGGATTTACCATTCATTTCAATAATTGAAGCTTCATAAGCGTTAGCGAGTTGTATAATTCGTGCCCGGTTCTCTGAATTCATTTTCACTTTAATCAACATAAGTTCAAGTGAAACGCTGTCATCTGGCTTCAAAAGTGTCACTTCAAAAATATAAACAATATTTTTCAACAATTTTAAAATGTGATTGATCCTTTGATCGTCTCCACCGGTAACCAGGGTTAATCGATGAGTACCGACATTTTCTGCTTCACCTGAACAAATTGAGTCGACATTGTATCCTCTGGAAGTGAACAGTTCGGTAATTCTGGCCAGAGCGCCAATTTTATCATCCATTAATATCGAAATTACATATTTCATTGGCCAGCTCCTTCAATAATGTTTTTAATCTCATCACCAGGAGGAATCATAGGATAAACATGAGCATCTTTATCGAGCACAAATTCTAATAAAATAGGACCTTTTGTTTTCAAAGCCTTTTTGATCAGCTCCGGTACCTCCTTTTTCTTACTAATTCGAAAACCTGGAATTCCATATGCTTCGGCAACTTTTACAAAATCCGGATTAACATCCAAAATAGTTCCTGAATGGCGACTGTTCCAAAAGAAATCCTGCCATTGTTTAACCATACCCAAATTACCATTATTAAAAACAACGATAATAATTGGTAAATTATAGTTTCTTATGGTTGCCAATTCCTGGATATTCATTTGAAAACCACCATCACCGGAAAAGGAAATAATCCTTCTATTTTTTACCCAGTAGGCAGCTCCAATAGAAGCCGGCAAACTATAGCCCATCGTTCCTAATCCACCTGATGAGAGATGACTGCGGGCCTTTTTAAATTTAAAATACAGTGCTACAAACATTTGGTGTTGTCCGACATCTGTGACAACAACAACTTCACTTTTAGTATATTTTGAAAACTGCCCTATAATATATTCCGGTCGTAATTCGTTTTCTGCCATGGGCTCTTTATCGTAGTTCTTTAACGGGTGTGCTTTTTGTGTCTTTTTCACTTCATCAACCCATAACTCAGTTTCCAATGGACCCGCCAGTTTATTTAAGCCAATTAAAAAATCTTTAACGTCCCCTATTATCCCAATATTAGCTTCTTTGATTTTATTGATAACACTGGGATCAATATCGACATGGATAATTTTGGACTGAGCTAAAAATGTTTCAACTTTGCCAGTAACCCGATCATCAAACCTGGCACCTAATACAATTACCAGATCTGTTCTTGTCATAGCAATATTGGCTGTATACTGACCATGCATACCGAGCATACCCAAAGCCAGTTCATGATCTTCCGGGATGCAACCTAACCCCAACAAGGTGGTTGTTACCGGTATATTGCATTTTTCAGCAAACTCCAGTAATTCTGCACCTGCATTGGTTAAATTCACACCACCACCCGCGTATATAACTGGACGAGAAGCATGCTGAATCATGTCCCAAACTTGATGTAAATCTTCCGCACTGACTTTTTCCGGCAATACATAACCAGGGATATCAATTTTAGCGGGAATATTGACATCTGTCGTTTGTGTTTGAATATCGACAGGAATATCAATTAAAACAGGTCCAGGTCGACCGGTTTGAGCGATATAAAAGGCTTCCTTTAAAATCCGGGGAAGATTAGTAATATCTTTGACTAAATAATTATGTTTGGTAACCGGTCGGCTAATCCCTAAAACATTGATTTCCTGAAACGCATTAGTACCGATTACTTTTCGCCTTACCTGACCAGTGATTATCACCATAGGTATTGAATCCAGGGCCGCTGTAGCAATTCCAGTAATTGTGTTGGTCGCGCCGGGACCGGAGGTTGCAATAACAACCGCCGCTCTACCTGAGACTCTGGCGTACCCATCTGCAGCATGGGCGGCTGCCTGTTCATGCCTTACACGAATCATTTCAATTTCCGGATGATTCAAAAACTCATCAAATAGCGGTATAACACATCCACCAGGATACCCAAATACATATTTTACACCTTCTTCCTTAAGTGCTTGAAGGATAATTTCGGTACCTTTTTTTTCCATCTGTTTGCCTGTCTTAAAGAATAATCTCCAATAAGTGCTTAGTTACCAGAGAAAGGGGGGTTAGGGTTGATTCCTATATTAAAAGAAGCCTGGAAATCCATATTCCTATTAAAATAAATAAGTAATTAAATTAACGTTGTTAGCAAGGTACGTCAATCACTTAGGCGTTGAATCTGAATTTGATCAATGAGGAAAGAAATAAGAGAAAGATTACTAAATATTAAGGATCTTTTCACACTAAGAATCGATAAAGGTTATCGTAGGAATTGAAGGGTAAACCGATCATTTAATAAAGATCGTCCATCTGATTCATCCAATTTTTTAAAAAGATCTGATCTGTTATCGAAAGTCTATATCTTGGTTCAGTAATTAACTCAACCAACATGGGCTTAATCACCAGGTAATAGCTATTTCTATAATCCGAATCCGTCTTAAGCCTCATATTGTATTCATAACTGCCAATAAACAGCGTTTTCTTAAAGGATTCAGAATCTATTAAGTGACCTTCTGACAAATAAAACAAATCCAGCTTAGAAACATCTGAATCATAAGAAATATTATAATTACCCTTTTTATCTGCCTTCACGATCTTAGCCGCGATCCGATGTAAATCCCCATCTGAGGTACTCATAAAAGTACGAACATATTCCTTAACCAAAATAAAAGTTTCTGATTGGTATGTTGCGGCAGATTCTCTTTCAATTTTTCCAGTAACAGAATGGGTGACTATTCCGATATGATAATTAATTTTCCCGGAACACCCAATGGCACCCAACAATAGGCTAATCAAACAAACCCGTTGAAACGTTTTGATCAATTTCATAATTAATAAAAAAACCGCAGATAAAAGAGGAGGAGGTACCGGTACTGACCTCTCAATCACTACCAGCAACCAGATGTTTTTAATCGGAATAACCTGAGTAACCAATTGCTGTGGAAACTTTCTTGCAGCATTCAACAACATGATTCACATAAAAATCTTTGACTGCATCAGCCGTTAAACGAATAGAAGGACCTGAAATAGAAATACTAGCAACAACATCATTATTATAATTGAATATTGGACCGGCAACGCAGACGACGCCCAGATCTTTTTCCTGATTATCAATGGCATATCCAACCTGTTCAACTTCTTCAAGGGCTTTCCGATACTCACCTTCTGTAAGTATTGTACTATCAGTATATTTTACAAACTCATTACTACTAATTACATTGTCCCGCTCTTCCTTACCGTAATAAGCTAAAAATACTTTACCTGTTGCAGTGCAAAGTGGAGATAATCGCTCTCCAATTCTTGAAGCAACTCTTAAAGCTCTTTTTGCTTCCCAGTCTTCAATAAATAAAACCTGATTTTTCTTCATTATGCTAAGATAAACGGTTTCATTAACTTCATTACATAAATCTTCCAGGTTTTTAACAGCTACTTTAATGAGTCCGGTATGGGCTAAAAAGGCTCTCCCCAATTCCAGGGATTTGATTCCAAGTCGGTAATGCTCATTATTTTTATTTTGTTCGATATACCCTCTACTTTCCAGAGTTGCCAGTAATCTGAATATATTATTTTTATGTAGATCCAGATTTTGACTCAACTCAGTAATGCCCAATTCAGCTTTTTTCCCCTCAAATTGTTCTAAAACGTTTAGAGCATTTTCTACAGCTTGAATGGAATATTTTTCTTTCTCACGTTTCATATTAAAATTATAAATAAAAATGGGATTTAAATTTTATGTAATGTGTTCTAAATTGAAATATTATATTACTAAAAATTTTTTATGGTGGTTTATTATTTACCAGTATCCCTAAACTGTCAATTTTAGAACTGCTTTTTATTTTAGCAAATGCTAATTATAACTATTTTCAATAAAGTAAATGGATGATTGGACAAATTAAACCCTTTTTAAACAAAAAAGGCTCTAAAAAATCATTTAGAGCCTTCTGAAAATCATACCAAATATTAAATAATGTTTGCGTTAACCTAATACAGCATTCCAGGCGTCAACCATTTCTTTATTTGCTTCCAGAACAGCATTATAGTCACCTTCCAAAGTTGCTTTATTAATTTTATCACCCTGAACGATTGAATTAACAACTGCCATATCCTGATCATCAACAACGCCACCAAATACAGAATGGTTGTTATCTAACCAGGGTGTCGGTAAATGCGTAATAAAAAATTGACTGCCATTAGTGCCAGGTCCGGAATTCGCCATTGAAAAAACACCACCTTTGTCGTGTTTCAACTCAGATACAAATTCATCTTTAAATTTATATCCCGGACCACCTGTACCTGTTCCCTGTGGGCAACCACCCTGAACCATAAAATCAGCAATAACCCTGTGAAAATTTAAACCATCATAAAAACCCCAGCTTACTAAATTGATCATATTGGCACAAGTAATTGGCGTTTGTTCTGTGAATAACTTCAACCGAATATTTCCTTTTGTTGTCTCGAATGTTACAATTACATCACTCATAGTATTGTCTCTGTTTTTGGGTATTAAAACTTAATATTTATCATTTAACTGTAGAAAATATAAATCTATTTCACTGAAAACCTCAGTAAACTTCTACTGATATAAAACAATTCATTGTTTGTCATCTGAAAATTAGAAATAAAAAATCACCGACCTTGATGAATCAGTTATTGTTTAATATCAGAATTTTATATGGATAAATTATTGTTATATTATGGATAATCTATAATTATGCCGGGAAGGATACTTAACACGCTAAATCAAAAGACTCTTTTCCGGGATTTATCAATTTCATATCCTGAAAGGGTTGAAACTGATCTTAATCAAGACTATTTTAGTCTTATTAAAGGTTAATATGATACTGACAATTTCAAGTGAATCATTATGGCTAAATCTATCTTTTTTACCTCAGACTCATCAAAATTTCCGATCCGTTTTACCAGGCGCTTTCGATCAAGCGTTCTTATTTGATCTGCTTTAATCTTGGAGTTTTTCGGAAGACTACCGGTTCCTTTTTCTACAAATACTTCAAACGGATAAATTTTTTTTAAATTTTGAGATGTGATTGGTAGTATAGTGATGGTTCCTGTGTATTGATTATTGTTATCGTTTGAGACCACTACCACTGGACAGGTTTTTGAAATCTCGTGTCCAAGCGCCGCTACATAAATCTCTCCTCTTTTAATACTCATCCCACCCTTCTATATCCACAATTTCAAAATCAGAATTTATTTCCATATTTTCCTTATTCCTTGCTTGATAGCCTTCAACTAGTAGTTCCTCAAGCTTTTCCTTTTTTTGCTTCTCAATTCGTTCTTGAATCGCCTTCGCGATAAACTGACTCCTTTTTCTAGGAGCAGTGATTTTTTCCATCGCCACAACGATACTTTTTGGAAGAGTTATATTTAATCGTATGGATTTTGATTCCATCATACACCTTTTAGTAAGTATTATATTAATTATTAATATGTATAAACATACAATATAGACCTTATTCAATCAACACATAATTGTGTGTAATAGATTTACCAACTGTGCCTAAGGAAAAATACTAAAACCGTTGCTAGAATCTCTGCAATCAAGCTATATTTTTCGCCTTAAGTCATTAAATAAATTTAAGATTATAAAACCAATTCAGAAAAAGGAAAACAAATGATTACGGTATTGGATTACGGGGCAGGAAATGTCAGAAGCGTGATAAATGCTATTGAAACATTAGGTTACGATGTGAAAGTGGTATCCCAGGCTCAAGATATCGAATCTGCTGAAAAGCTGGTTTTCCCTGGAGTTGGTAGTTTTGGCAGCATGATGCGAATTCTAAATGAAAAAAAGCTGGTTGAACCCTTAAGGAAATATCTATTAGCGAATCGATCATTTTTAGGTATCTGTTTAGGTATGCAGGCATTGTTTGGCAAAAGTGAAGAAAGTCCAAATATTGAAGGATTGGGTATCTTTCCAGGACAATCCAGAAGATTTCAAATTCAATCAGCGGTACCTCATATTGGCTGGAATGGCATTCATATCAAACAAAAATCTTCTTTATTTAACGGTTTATCCGGTGAAGAAAATGTATATTTTGTCCATTCTTTCTATGTTGATGCAGAGGATGCATCAGTAACTTTAACCAGTACCGATTATGACATTGAATTCGTTAGCGCTGTTCAAAAAGGCAATGTTATGGGAACCCAGTTTCATCCGGAAAAAAGTGGAAAGGTCGGATTAAAAATTCTGAAAAATTTCCTGTCAGATGCTCTTCCTGCAGAAATGGCAACTCGATCCATCAAAACGGAACTTACTAAACGGATTATTGCCTGCCTTGATGTCCGGGCCAATGATCATGGTGATCTGATTGTTACCAAAGGAGATCAGTATGATGTTCGTGAGGAAGGGGATGTCCGAAATATGGGAAAACCTGTGGAACTGGCGCAGCAATATTATGAAGATGGCGCCGATGAGATCACGTTTTTAAATATCACCGGGTTTAGAGATTTTCCACTGGAAGATATGCCCATGATTGAGGTTTTAAAGCAGACATCTAAAAACGTTTTTGTTCCCCTGACCATTGGCGGAGGCATTCGTGATTTCACTGATAAGGATGGCAAACATTATACAGCTTTGGATGTCGCATCGGAATATTTCAGGTCTGGTGCCGACAAAATCTCCATTGGCAGTGACGCGGTAACAATTGCCGAGGAATATATCAAAACAGGACAAAAAACCGGAGAAAGTGCCCTTGAAAAAATCTCTGAGGTTTATGGTAACCAGGCAGTCGTTATCTCAGTTGATCCCAGAAGAGTATATGTGAAAACTGAAAATGAGGTTCCTCATCATGTTTTACCAACTGAAAATAAAGGACCTAATGGTGAAACTTATTGCTGGTATCAATGTACGATCAAAGGTGGCCGGGAAGGGCGGGACCTGGATGCAATAGCATTGGCCAAAGCATGTGAAGCACTGGGTGCCGGCGAGATTTTACTGAATTGTATCGATAAAGATGGTACTAATTCCGGATTTGATCTCGAATTAATCAATGCTGTCAGAAATGCCGTGTCCATCCCGGTTATCGCTTCCAGTGGCGCTGGAAAGGTGGAACATTTTTCCGAAGTATTCGCAAAAACCAACGCTGAATCTGCCCTGGCTGCCGGTATTTTCCACCGCAAAGAAGTGCCGATTCAGGATGTAAAAGAACACTTAAAAGGAAAAGTACCTGTCCGACCTTAATTCCCTTCTGCTAATTGACTTGGACAGTGATGTGTATATAATCTAATTATTAACAATCAAAAACATCAAAGCCAAGAATACAGAATGTCACGACATAATTGAAGACGATGTCTTTAAAAACTTATCAGAAGCCATCGGATTTCGAAATTCCATGATCCATGATTATATGAATTTTAATGATGATGTTCTTAACTGAAGTTTCCTGATTATTTTTATTGTTCAGACGATACTTCCATTAAGCAACCATACGCAATAGCATCCTTACAAAAGAATTTTGTGGCCTTTGCGTTGGTACAGGGCAAATCGATTGAAAATGTGGGGCGAGTGCC
>JABHWU010000074.1 GCA_018657625.1 Deltaproteobacteria bacterium
AAAATATACGCTTGGTTGACGGCGACCATGATATAGATTGTAAAGTTGATGGTATTGGTTCCATGAAGCTGAAGTCTCAGTTTGTGAAGAAGGTGTAATACTAAAAATGCTATAAACACAAAATCATCTAAAAATCTGTCCGTATTTAAGGGAAAACCTCTAAAAGAAAGTGTATTATTTTCTATAACAACAACGTTTGGTTGGATTGGTCATAACTGTGCCACTTTTTCTTGATTCTCATGCACTATTTTTAATTGTTCAGGTAAATCCGGTATTTTAAACATTATCCCCATACCCTGAGGATATTTTTTTAGTTGCTCCGCTTCTTCTTTAAGTTTCTGTCTCACCAATTTGATATCAATATCTGAAAATCTCTCTTCTAAACTTGATTTACCTTTCAACAGGATTTTCATATAGTCTGCATGGTTCAAATTTTTGATTAATGCTGTATCGGCGAGCATTCCTTTGAGTGTTTTGCTCAATGATAATTGACCACTCTTTTTTCGGTAATGTCTTTTTACATCTCGAAAAAATTGCTCCATAATATTATTGGTTCGTTGTGGTTGTACCAGTATGTCACCAGCAGGTGTTTTTACCTTAATCGGATCAGCAAAAAGTTTATCTTTAAATTTTGCTATTTGCTTTAATAACCTTTTATAGTGGTAGTTGTTATTGGCTAACTTGATGATACTCTCATCTTGGCAAAATAGAGTCACTTCTTTTTCTATTGTTTTTATATCCGTATCACCATCATCATTCAACCCTTGTTTTCTCTCAGGTAAAGCAATACGCATGCACTGACGCAATTGATCAAACACCTGAACTTTTTCAGTCATCCGCAGTGATACACTTTCAAGTGCACTATCAATGACAATTTTGTGTAATAAATTTAAAGGTAAAAGTCCTTTTGGCATGGAAGGTTTTAGAGCTTTTAAAGCGGGATAAGCCTTTTTTAAACGTTTATAAGTATCAAAATGAACTCGGTCAAAAGGGAATCCAAATCCATGGGAAGCACTGCTTGCCTCTAATATCCAGGTGATCAGTAAGTAAGCTTTGATGGTTGGAGCCATTTCATTATTTTGCTTCTCTTTGCTATTTTTTGCTTGCAGATAACAAGTCAATTTTATCATCATGGCCTCGTCACCATCAATTGTTTGTTTAATCACTTTAGCAATTTTTCGTAACTGTGCCGACAATTTATATGATCGCAGATGTCGTCTAATCGTATTATAATCTTGCTCAAACAGGTTTTTCCCCTGAGCTTTGAGAAAGTGAAAGTGACAAATAAAATCAAGGATCCCTGGAAAAACCTCATCAACAGCTCTTAATATACCGGTTCCCATGTCATGCACTAATGCTAATGGCTTGCCATAGTTCTCTTTGATGTGCTGTAGAAAAGGTATGATGTAATCACTGTTTTCTGATGACATTTTTTGATTATGCATAACGATTTGGCTAATTTCATCAATAGAGCTCATTAAATGGGGGCTTTTACCCTCACAGGTTCCATCCAGATGCAATATATAGCCTCCTTGCTGTTGCATATACTGTTTCAATTCATCTTTACATTCTTGATGAGCCAAAGCTAAATACACAATAAACTTTTTCCCCAGATAATTAATTTCACTCAGGGAAATAGACACGTTGTTTTCTCTGAGGAGTGCTTGCTGAATATCAGTATCATTACGACACTGTAAAAATAATTCCTGTCCAATCCGGACAATGATATCAAAACCAAATTTACCTTGTGAAGGGATCAGAGACTGCAATTGTTCTGAACCGTAAATTTTTTTACAATCAGGGCACTGAAGAATTGTTTCTTGTGCATCAAAATCACCAATATGTCGTGTCGATACAATCCTTGTGCGTGATTTTTGTACTTTCAGGTGTGCTTGACAATCGCACTGTGTTCTTTGGGAACGAAAACGAAAGAATGGTTTTTCTGGAAACAGGCGTGATGGATTCAAATCAAGCTCTAACTGATCAATTAATTTTCTAATCAATTGAGCGATTTCCCAATGAGTTTTTTTTTATATCATAAAGTGCCAATACTGTTTCTATATCTTTGCTTGTAACGGATACACCACGATGATGCAGGCCGGGTAAAAGCTCTTCAGCAACCCACTCAACTTTAAGGTAGCAACGGATCGTTTCAGCTAATATTTCAATTCGATGATCAATAGAAGGCAAATAATCCGAGTTCACTTTTTGCAATGATATTCGTTGGTTCATCTGCTGCTGAGCTTTGGATTCATTATGACTGAGATAAAGATACACACGATCAGATAAAACTTGTCGTTGGAGCCTCTTTTCCTCTACCAGTGTTCTTAAGGGATCATGAACACGAAGACGTAATAATTGGCTCAACTCCTTTTGTGTAAAGCCTGTCAGTGAAGCATGAACCTTATTCAGTAACGTTACCTTTAAGGTTCCATCCTGAGAAAACCCTACGCCTTCAAAAAACCAGAGTCCATTGGAATTAAATTGAGCGATTGATTGAAGTGTGTAGTACTTTCCCGCATGAGTGAAACTCGACAGAGAAGCTAATGGTGACAGATCACGAAATAGGGTTCTTCTTGAACGATCTAAAAATTCTTGTAATTGATTTATTGTCAGGATGCGATGGGTTTTAAACAGTTGTGTAATTTGGGCAACCACTGATGTGGGCATAGAATTCTCCTTAATATGGCACGATTAAGACTAAACACCAAATAGTAGTCGTAACTGTGCCATACTGTAGGGGGGAAATCCAGTGATATTAACAATTTTTGATTAAATATTGGCAAAAAGAGGGGGAATACAAGGATATGGCTAAATTTTATGGCACAATTAAGACTGTACTTCTTTGGATATGTTTAAATATTTCATAAGGTTATAGAGCTTCAACCAAACTTTATGCCCATAGCAAAATATCCAGTAAAATCCTTAATCTACAGCAACTTAGTTTTTCACGTGACGATTCAATTGATTAATTTTGGTTTATTGTAATTTAAAAACCAAAGCTTAGTTAAATTATATGCATAAAATTAGTTTATAGATATAAAGATATAACTGGCGCAATGAAT
>JABHWU010000075.1 GCA_018657625.1 Deltaproteobacteria bacterium
CACTGATTTTCGCACTGTTTTTAACCGTCATAACATATAAGAATTTTACAGATATAGTTCTACTTGAATTTTAGATTCAGTTGGCAGTTTTCTAACCATGATATGTTCGTCGGCAACCGATGCCAAGGAACTGCTCGTAAAATAGGATTGTGTGCCCGCCGGGGATAAGTCACGGTTATATTATTGGTATTGACTTTCACCTTTGCTTTTCCTCTGACAAAGTGACGAAATACTTTGGGAGCATCACAGTCTTCGAATCCGCGGAGCTTATCGGCCAGCATGCTGTACAATGTATCCGCAATCATCGTCATGACGACATCAAAGTGTACTTTAGTCAGTATCGGAGATGGTAGTGCATTGAGAGAGAAAAACTTCATACTCTCGGAAATTACGTTCTCGACTCGCCATCGTCTGGAGTAGTTACTTACCAGTAACTCAACAGGAGATTCAAGATCGTTCGAGATCAGAAAAGCCGGATTTTCATGACCATTACCTTTCATGACAATCTGGCGGAGTTCTCCCTGATAGCCTTTGAGTGTAATTAGGGATTCGTAGACATAAGGATTGGGATATTTACGTTTATCATGAGGTATATTGATCCGTTTCCAAGGCTTGAGGCTGCTCACTTGGTCGAGAAGATTTTTCCCACGGCGTCTTAGTGTGATAAACTTGATGCCTTGAGCATTCAATACCGATAGGTTGGTATATGTTGTAAATTTAGAATCAAAGATAAGCGTGGGTTTGACTCCTTTTTGCACCGATTTCCAAAATGATAAAAATTGCAATACCTGATCATCCGCTTCATCCCGACGGATATCCGCTCCGGTATATAGGATCAGTTTTGAATCAGCATCCTGAGCGAAAAGGGTCAAGGCTCCTTTCATACGTTTGTTACGCGCTCCGGCCCAATGTGTCTCCAGTTCCGAATCTTCACCGAAATGAGGAACCGTATGGAAGTCAAGATTGATTATGTGCTTGTTGTACAGACCCAGCTTTGAAGCTTGTTTGACGAATCCTTTTTGCAGTCGTAACAAGTGAACCGGATCAAGGCTGTATGAGTAGGTGGACATTGCCGTGCACTTAGGGATCACATTTAAACCGGTAAAGAGTCCCAAACCTGCATCGAAAGAATGATCGCCAGTGTGGGAGTAACGCTCCGTACCTATCAGTTTCAGGGCAAGGAATGACAAAAAGTAATTGAGTGCCGGAATTAATTTGCTCTCCGGTAGCCGAGCTTCTTTCAGTACTTGGTGAATATTTAGTTTTTCAATAAAAGGGGCAAACAGAAAGACTCCACCGATTTCGCAGTCCAGGGATCGCTTTGATAACTGAGATATAGCAATAGGTTCCGAGGAAGCTGGAACTTCAGCACCTTTGGTTGTGATCCCGATTTTCAAACGAGTCCGTCGAGGTAATTTTGGATACCCTTCTTCTGTCAGGATGCGTTCTACGGTTCGAATGGAGATTTCAACGCCATCCTCTGATAGAAGCTGAGTGATTTCTCCAGCTGATAAATGCTGTTCTCGCCAGTTGCAAATTTTGGATCGAGTTACGGAGTCTACCCTCCGCCTTTTGCTTTTATCAGTGGTAGGAGGGGGCTCATTGAAATCAATTTTTTCGTGGATGAACTGGTGTCTAAGCAAATTCACATAACTCTGGGAGTAACCGTATCGGTCTGCAACCGCTTTGGCAGGAAGTCGTTCGACAAATGAAGCTCTTAATGCCTCATAGCGACGTTGCCATTCTGAAGTCGGACGTAAAAAGAAATTTTTATCGTTCATAAATTTCTTATATAATATGACGTTTATAATGTCAATAATAAACATGTTAAAAACTATTATGTTCACTTTTTTAAGAAATCTATAAAGGTACTCATTCATGGTTGAATTCACTGTTTGCATCCTTTTCAATACCTGACGTCGATTATATTAGATAAATCTTCATACAGAAAGGACTATTTTAATAATTATATTAATGCATTTATAATCGTCATACAATATAAATACTCGAATAAGGAAATTGAATTCAAGATAGTATATATAATTGAATTTATTGGATAAATTAAAATTTGGAGATACTAATCTGTGACCGAGTTATTATATGAGTTTGATAGTGCGAAAATCAGTGTTTAACAAAAAATGCTAAGGCTGAGAAGTTCGACAACATCCATCGAAAATTTGTTGAACTCCACCGAGATTTTGAATTAATAAATGATTCTAAGTCAGCTATGGCTTATGTTCATAAAATTAATTCCATGCTATTTGAAAATATATATGGGTTTGTACCCTCAGATATTAAAAAAACAATAGAATACGCTGATAAGACTAAGGGAAAGGGGTCAAGGCCAATAAAGTATTACATCTATAACAACAAAAAAGCAAAACAACAAAAAATTGATAAACTTATTAATAAACTTGTTGAAGCTGGTGAATCACTCGAAATCGCAGAGGCAAAAGCTTATTGCCAGATTATACTATCACCTAGACCAAAAAAAAACAATTTAGATGAAATGGCTTATGATGAGATGAAAAAAAATGTAGATAACGGAGTTGATGAAGTTGAGGCCGCTAGAATGGCATTTGACAAGTTTTTTGCTACTGAAACAATTTATGCAAATTATGCTCTCCATCAATTTTTCGGCGGTAGTTTAGGCGAGGATGATTGCTTAGAGTTAGGCCGTTTAAAGATAATTGATAATAAAATAAGTTCATTAACCAAAAATTTCAGACAGAAAAAAATAAGGAAATCCAGAAAATAATAAAATGAAGAAATAAACTTACAGGAAAAGATGTAATTTTTTTTTCTTCTTCATAGTGTTTCATTAGAGGTATGGAAAGCACACGCTTTTTCATACCTTTTTTTTTGCCAGAACAATTAATTCATTTTGGAGATTAAAACAGATGAATACTACTGAAACTAATGAAGATAAAATTTTACGCAGTCCAGCAATCCAGTCATTGACAGGACTTAGTCGATCCACAATCTGGCGGTTAGAGCAACAAAATCAATTCCCATCACGTATTAAATTGAGCGAAAGGGCGTGCGGTTGGCGAAAAAGTGAGGTGTTGAAATGGATCGAAAGCCGTTAACAATAAATTGATAAAAAAGGGGTTGAGTCTGGAAGAATTTATCAAATTATCAGCTTTTGAGTTTCAATAGCCGGGGTACTTAATGAACAAATTGTTATCTTCCAAGGAAAGCCGACTCTGTTTTAAAATCATTCTCAGGACGTTTTATCACTGCATTAAAAGCAAATTGAATAATAACCAAATTAAAAATAAGAAATCTATCAAGGCGGCGAAGTAGTGACTCGCTGAAAAAATGAATCCTATCTCACCCAGGGTTCACCTTGATAGGTCCTAAAGGGTGATCAGATGGAAAACAATAACCAAAAGAAAAAACACCGATGTCCGTTTCAAGCAGGGACATTTATAAAAAAGGATTTACTATTATCCAAGGCATTTCTTTCACTCACTGAAAGCGGGATACTGTTTTTAATTTTAATTTTATTGAAAAGGCAGATGCCAGGTAATAAAAAATTAATGCAGAATATGCCAAAAGACACCATTTTAAATAATGGAGACATTACTTTATCAAGTCCAGAATATATCAGTATTGGTTTGAATGCTAGCAAACTAACTAGAGGGATGGACGACTGTATAGAAAAGGGTTTTATACGATTAATCCACCAAGGTGGAAAATGTAGGGGTGATTATAATAAATTTGAGCTTATTAATGATTGGCGAAGATATGGAGCAGAAAATTTCGAAGTTGAAAAGCGAGATAAAAGCGTTGGATATGGGTTTTGCTCAAAAGAGTCTCATAAAAAAAGGAAGGAAAAAAAATAATTATGTCATGCAAATTGAGGGAGCAAAAAAGCCGTTTAACATGCAAATTGAGGGAGCAAAAATATTCTTAGTCATCCAAATTGAGGGAGTAATTTTTAAAATAAAAACAAAATTTCAGACACTTAATGTTTTTGATGCTTATTTGGTTAGTCACCCAAATTGAATGTATACTTAAGTAAGCCATACCTACAGTAGAAACATAACCAACTATTTAATATAAAACTGGTGAGAAAATGAAAAAGCAAGAATTCAGAACTATTATTGAACAATCAACATTTATACAAAGCTTTTTTAAATATAAATCTATCAAAAACCTAAACGAAGAGACTATGAAAGGATGCTGGCTAGGGTAGTTACTAAAAAGCTTGATTCCATTCGACAAAGAAAAAAGGAACTATCATCAAATTAATAAACACACCTCATTATACCAAGGGGATTAAATGAAAACTAATAAAGATGAAGACTCAATCAATTATGATATCAAATTTGAAGATGTTGTCGAGATCCACACGCAACACCCGAATACTTTCTATATACCTTCCGATGAAGAGCGGGAGAAAGTGAAAGTCGGACAGCATATCAAAGTGATGAGCAAAGTCGAGCGGTTCTGGACTGAGGTTATCGATATTATCAAAGACGACCAGGGCATAAAACAATATGTTTGCATCGTGGATAATATTCTAGTTTTGAATGATGAAATCAATGTTGGTTCGATTGTACCCGTCATGCCCTGGAATATTATGGATATTAGAACCATTGAGAATAATGAATGAGTGTCAATCCATGAAAGCCAATAACATATTGATATTGATAGCGGAGGCAGTGTTCATGCTGGTTAGTGGTATGGCCATAGATGTACTGTTTACAATTGTTAGCAGTAGTCAGCTGTGTATCCAATGTTCATGCTGGCTAGTGGCGAACATCTAAGGGGTGCACTATCAAAGGGTCAGGGTCCTGTGAGGGAGTTGAGTGTCCCTAGAAGGTGCGCCAGACCGATATTTCACGATTTTTAACCCGAATTTTGACTGATACAAATTTGAAACTCAACTTTACTTTTACCTGTATCAATTCATAATATCAAACTATTGGAGGTGTATCAAAATGATAATTTACACAAAAAATGAATTCTTGAAACACTGTCGAAAAGTCAGATGGGGAAAAATCACGGGACCGGTCTCCGACTCATTTTGGAGAAACAACTTAGCACGATTCAAAAAAGAGCAGGCTGGGGAGCCCGGGCCAAAATCAACGCTGGTTTTTTATTCGCTGGATGATCCTAAAATTGATGTTGAGGCGACTTTAAACCGAAATCGAAATTTATGGATTGTTGATCACAAAGGGAACCCCGTCAACTTGCCTGACATTCATTGTCCAATAGAAACTATTCAAAGCAATTCAATGTTTGAAAATGATAACCTTGATCTAAATTTTGACCTTCCGGAAATCAACCTGGATCTTCATACAGAAACCAACGATCAAGATTCGGAGTTTAATAAATATCCGGTGTTATGGATAGGCGACGACGGCGTCAACGAATCAATAGGGTTTGGCATCCTACAAAACGATCTCGCCAACATGACCGAAGAGCACGAAAAAGACAGGATGAGTGCTATCGATGTCTTTGCGGTAATGGTTGAAATATTGTCAGAATATTTTCAAGCCGTTTCAGATTTCAAAACATCCAAAAAATATCAGTCAAATGAAATTATCACCGATGATACCGAAATCAGCATTTATTCGAAAAAACTGGCTATTGAGTTTTGTAAAAAATTGATTCCGATGTATGAAACTGAAATCGAAGACTTAAAAAATGAATTAAAACGGGGTGATTATGGATAAAAAAACAGAATTGGCTCAATTGAACCGCAGATTCGAAAAACTTGAATTGGAGCATAGCGAGATAATTAAAAAAATATCCAAGATGAAAGCCAGTTTAGGAGAGCTGGAAAGCAATGAAATTGAACTCAGAGAGATGTCATGCATTATTGAAAGTAAAATCAACACTCTTCAATATGATTTAGAAGATATCGCGGACCTGGCGGTTATTGAGGTTCAAGGAAAATCAAGTATTAATACTTGTACTTATGAAAGTATTAATTAGTTCTATCATTTAATCAATTTATTTAAAGGGTCAAAATGGGTAAAATAAAAATTTCAGAGAAAGTAAGATTGTATTTTAATTGGTTTGATGATCATCCAAATTGTACAACTCAAGAAATGTATAGTGCCTTTCCTAAAGAAAATGAAAATACCATGCGAAATAGAAAAATGAAATATTTAGACCTTTGTGAAAAGGGGATCTGGCCGGAAAAAGAGAATGAAAGCACTGATACAATCATTGATACAAGTACGAAAGGAAGCAATCAAAATACCAGTATTAAAGAAAGCGATTCAAATACAATCATCAGTGAAAATGGCAAAATTGAAAAACCTGATTCTTCACTTGAAAGCAATCAAGAAAAAGAAATTGATACAAGTACGAATAAAAGTATTGATACTTTTATTAAGGAATTATTCGACCGAAAAGAAACCATTATGGAAATTTTGAACGGATATCAAAAATCCGAATCTTTACCCTTGGAAAAAATCAAACTTGAAAAACCGTTTAAGACAGTCAGTTTTAATTTAATGGAAAAGGCAATTTCAGATTTTTCTAAGACCTGTGAAAAATTGGGAATCTCTCAAAGAAAAGCCGTTCATATAGCATTATCAGATTTTATCAAAAAACATGACACTGCAGATTAGTGGAACTAACATATTCCGGGCAGGATACGGAGCAAAAATAGAAAAGAATGTTAAATACGACATGAAACTTTTTTACCAAAAGGCAAGTCAAATTTACCTCGGCTTTTGTCTTGCATTAAATACTTGTAATGATATAAAAAATATAGTCTTATTAAAAGATGAAATTGAATTTACGTTTGACCAGGTAAGAGTTATACTGTAAATAAATCGACTTTAAAAATATGTCTGAAACCCTAAAAGAAAGAAAGAAAAGAGAAAAAAGTACTCGGAAGGAAAAAGCGAGGAAGAAAAAAACGGACAAGCAAGCGATGGGAACAAAAAATAAAGTCACTGGCAATGCACTTGTAAAATTCGAAAAAACAAAAGACGCTATTGCGATAAACTTATCGGGGTTGCGTCCTCCTAAAACTATTTACTATCCAGATGCTTTTGCCATAAGAAAATGCTTTGGTTATTCGGATTTTTATTTTGGACAACGAGATCCTAGAAACACTGATAAGCCAATACTAACTGCCATAATTATCAGGGTTCCTGAGGATACTATAAATAAGCTGATTATAAAAGAACACAAACCCTTTTACCAAGGTATTTTTGCTTCAGGGGAGATATCTCAAAAACATTACGAAAATTTTGAGATTGATGTAGCTACTCAATTTCCTGACTCAAATTTTGCCTTTTTTTCGGCAAATTTTTTATACGGAGCACATGGTAATGGGGAAGGTGAGTTAATGTTCTACCGGATATCGCCGTCATATGTTCATCACTTAGTAACTGGAAAACCTGCAATTATTCCTGATCATGATCAGGATTATGTTGAAGACGTATTAACTGTAAGATTACCGGTACAATTACTAGCATTTGTTTATCATAGCATTTTGGAGAATGAAAAAAATGAATAAAGTCATGTTCAATAAGGACTTTTTAAATGAAGTTTTGCCTTTTATAAACAAAATAACAGCCTATAAAAGCCATAAAGGTTACGTAACTTCTAAAAAAGATGAATTACGTTTCATTAATGCTGATAAATACTATTTCGACAGCGTGTGTAACATTATTACTCATACTCATTCTTTTGATACTGGTCTAATATTGAAGGTTTCATCAGATTTTAATGCAGAAGATAGTATTAACCACTTTCAAGGAATGGAAATATATTTTCCAGAGTTAGAAGGTTTCGTAACAAAAAAACCATTGCAAATGATTATTACTACGGATAATGAGTTATCCACAATTCAAATATTCTCATTGGCTATAGATTTCATAGTAGATTACAAAAAGGATATAAAAAATTACTCAAAAGAACTAAACATGCAATTAGAAGGGTTATGTCACGGGATTTTGCTTGAGGAGGATGAAAATTTAACGGATGAATCAATAGAAATAAAAAGAAAGCTAACTTTGATATTCGAGCCAATTGAATTGGTATGATTTTAAAACATAGCGAAGTTGAAAGCTCTCTACTAAGGAAAGGTTTTCAGGCAAGTGGCAAAAAACATCTGATGTATTATTTTTATTACAAAAATAAGAAAACCCCTGTTTTTACTTTCCTCTCCCATGGAAAACAGGATATCGATTCTTATCTCATTAGTAAAATGTCAAAACAAGTAAAGCTATCCAAGAAAGACTATTTAGATTTGATTAATTGCCCACTAACTAAAGAAAAGTACACAGAAAAATTAAAAGGTTTAGGAGTTATTAAATAGCCCTACACCTTTTTCCACTTAAATCCTTACCGAATAATTTATTTTTTATGACTTTTTTAGAATACTCCTCCACGTATCATTTTCACCAACTTTGCTGGATACATCTGTAATATTTTCGAACTAGTTCAGCCTTGATGAAACTATTAGCAAAGCAATTACCATCGCTGTATAGATCAGTCATGATGCAGTGTTCATTTGATGTGTCTTGTGAATAGAAGGTTCGGTACACAATTAATTGCGATTTACTAAAATGTGGCGGAGGTGCATATCTGATTCGTGAGTTTAACTTTTTGCTCGTGTATTGGGAGGACTGTTTTTTTGAGGTGAAAAATCATAATTGATTCTATTTTCCATAATTATCCTATTTTCAGATTGATTGTGTATTCCGGTAATTCTGAACACTAAATCCGCTAAATACTATACATCTAATCCGGTAATTCTTTTACAAGCATTCCGGTAAATACTGAACACTGAATCCGGTAATTACTATACAAGCAATCCGGCAATTCCTATACAG
>JABHWU010000069.1 GCA_018657625.1 Deltaproteobacteria bacterium
AAAGTCTTTCAGACACTGATTTTCTCTATGATAAAATCGATTATTGCGTCCATAAAATAAACTCAGATGATATTCAATCCGTTAATATTGAGGACGTCATCAACTACATAAACACTGATGATCTTCGATTATCAAGTGGTGACTACCAAGTGACTGTCAAAGCGAGAATCTCTCAGTGGTTAAACACTACGACAAACACTAAGTTTTATGTATTGGTACGTTTATCCCGAGACGTTAAAACTCTGGAATTCCGTAAGATGAAAGATGAGGGATCTTATGAGGATAATGTAATTCATAGAAAACAAAGGCGATACGAGGAAAAGAATAACTTACTGCTCTCAGAGGAATACAATCCGACTTTTGAAGAAATCCTTTGGATGCCAGATAAGGAGTTTAAAATTTGGGTAAAAGGTTTCAGAGAATTTGTGATCAATGAGTTTGATGGACGTGAATTTCAACCGAGTGTTTTTGGTGACGAGAAGAGGGTTATAAAGGCTTTTAAGAAACTTGATACCTATGACATCAATAAAGATGATTTTATTTTTAAGGATGATATAACGGGTAAAAATGACATATTAAAACACCACAGGTATGTAAGTGTAACAAAGCAATTCTTTCCAGCGATGTCAAAAACTGGTTTCGATAACGATTACTCACTATATGAGTTTCTGGAGAAAGAGGAATTAAGCACTTCAGTCGAAAAAGCGTTAGCGAGGTGTTTTAAAAAGGATGGTTTCTATGTTTTTAGTGAGTCTGTGTATCGTCAGTATGAGGGTAGTTTATTTAAGGCGAGTACGGGAAAAGAGTGGATCAAACAGTTCCGAGCGGTGAATTCATCTAATTATGATTTTTGGATTTATGAGGATATGGCAGAGAAACCTCATAAACATGTTGGAAAAAAGCTATTAACGTTGAATAAGAAGGAATTGAATAAACTTATCACTGGTGGATGGATTGAAAAACGACACATAATAAACTGCGAACTGAAAGCTGATAGATATTTAATTAAGTTATTCAAAAAAGGAAATCGTCTATTCCCAACTTGCTTCAGTTCATTGACAAAGGGTGATGTACATGTGGTTAATGGATTTCCTGAATATAAATGCAAATATCTCTATACCGAATACACAAAGCATATTGAGGATGATGTCATTAATATTTACGATTTCTCGGCAGGTTGGGGAAACAGATTACTGGCAGCTTTGAGTTTGAATCGACCCGTTCATTACATCGGTACAGACCCTAACACTGAGAATCTATTACCGGAGCCTTGGGGTAGTCGTTACAACTATTTGGGGAAGGTTTTCAATGAAGGTGTGAGGAAATCGGATTTCTTTAATGAACGGCACCAAAACACTTACCATATTTTCGATCAACCTGCGGAAGATATCCACAAACACAAAGATTTTCAGCAATACAAAGGTAAGGTTGATTTGGTTTTTAGTTCACCTCCATATTGGGGAAGGGAACAGTATTCCGATGATGAGACTCAAGCACATATAAGGTATCCACAATATCAACAGTGGTTAGATGGGTTCTTAAGACCTACTTTCACAACGGCGTATGAATGGTTAAAAAATGATCGATACTTTTTGGTAAATATCGCTGATTTAAAAGTCGATTCTGGTTTCATTCCTTTAGAAAAAGATACTATCGATATTTTAAAAGGTTTGGGGCTAAAATATGTGGATACGTTGAAGATGATTTTAGGTACTTCTGGTAAATCTGTATCGCAATCGAAAAACGTTTGTGAGGTTAACGAGAAGGCTTATAAGTTTGAGCCGATTTTTGTTTTTAAGAAGACGAGGTAGTTTGGATTTTTGTAACCAATTGGTTACAAAAGTGGATATGATTGTTTTCCCGTGCTTGAAATGGCGGTTTAATATTAAGTGCTTTTCTTCTACGGTAGAAAGGCTCTGAACTTCAAATGCTTATGAAACAAGAGAATTTTATTAAATTCTAAGCAAACTTCAAAAATCAATAGTAGAAGGATATTCAAATGGCTGAAAAGAAAAAACGACAACCGGTTAAGAAGAAAACACAAGCTAAAGCAAAAACGACTAAACCGAAAATATCTAAAAAAGAAGTTGATAAGAAAAAGACGATAAAAGCAAAAACGACAAACCCCACAGACTTTCCTATAGTCGGCTTAGGGGCGTCTGCAGGTGGATTGGAAGCGCTTGAAACGTTTTTCTCCAACATGTTATCAAATAGCAATATGGCTTTTGTGATTATCCAGCATTTAAGCCCCAAACACAAAAGCATTATGGCCAGTCTGCTATCAAAATCCACAAAGATGCCTGTTAACGAGATAAAAAGTGGAATGAAAATCGAACCCAACCACGTTTATCTCAACCCTCCTGATAGAAATGTGGTGATTCAAAACAGAAAACTTCAATTAATGATGCCGATTAAATCAGACGGTCTCAACCTGCCCATTGATTGCTTTTTTAGATCCATGGCGTCTGATCTAAACGAAAAGGCAGTCTGCGTTATTCTTTCTGGTACCGCCACCGACGGCACACTCGGTTTAAAAGCGATTAAAGGAAATGGCGGAATCGCGATGGTTCAGGAGCCGGATTCAGCCAAATATGATGGCATGCCCAGAAGCGCGATCGCCACCGGTATTGTTGATTTTATTTTACCGGTAGAAAAATTACCGGTTGAGCTCGTAAAATACATCAAAGCGCCTTATATTTCAGCTGCGAAGATAGTTAAAACAAAGGATGATAATTTCTCTGAGTATATTCAAACGATTTACGCTTTGATTCGCCAATCGACCGGTCATGATTTGTCTCATTATAAGCAAACAACGATTCGTCGCAGGATTGAACGACGGATGGCTGTCCATCAGGTTGGTAATGTCAAAGATTATGTAAAATATCTGGAAAGTAACCGATCTGAAGTGGATATTCTATTTAAAGACATGCTGATTGGGGTCACTAATTTTTTCCGAGACCCAGAGGCTTTTGATATTTTAAAAGAACAAGTATTGCCTAGTTTGTTAAAAAACAGGTCGCCAGATTCATTAATCCGTATCTGGATTGTGGGTTGTTCAACCGGAGAGGAAGCGTATTCGATGGCAATCCTACTTTTGGAAGTCATGGATATGGTCAAACAGCATCATAATGTCCAGATATTTGCCAGCGATATAGACGCTGACGCTATTGAAAATGGTCGCTTGGGTGTTTATCCGGATAGCATCGCGGCGGATGTATCAAAAGAGCGACTGAATAAGTATTTTATTAAAGAGGACAACACTTATCGAATTAAAAAACAGATTCGTGAAATGATCGTCTTCGCCGTACAAAATGTGATCAAAGACCCACCCTTTTCCAAGATTGATCTGGTCAGTTGCAGAAACTTATTGATCTATATGGACTCACCTCTTCAAAAAAAGGTGATGCCTCTGTTCCATTATACCTTAAGACAAAATGGAATTATGTTGTTGGGAACGTCTGAAAGTATTGGTGAATTCAGCGACCTTTTTAGTCCTTTCAACAACAAATGGAAAATTTTTAAAAAAACGGAAAGTTTTGTCGAAAGAGCTATAGATTATCCGTTGACGCCCTTTTATCAAACTCTTACAGATAAAACATCACAGGGGAGACAAACGATTGATTTCGATATCCAAAATATCGCTGAAAATATTCTCATCAGCGATTACGCTCCATCAGGGGTTTTGGTGGACAAGAACTATGAGATCATTAATTTTCTGGGAAAAACAGATGACTATTTGGAAAACCCTGTTGGAAAAGCGAATTTTAATGTGATATCCATGGCTCGTGAGGGATTGCGCTACAAATTAAGTACCGCGCTTCACAACGCCAATCGAGAAAAAAAAATCTGTATTAGTAAGGGGGTGCGAATCAAGCATAAGGGTGATATTCGAATCATTGATTTGACGGTCAGGCCAATTTTTGAAGCGAATACACCTTCAGGGTATTTCCTACTGATTTTTGAGGAAAAAACACCTGACGTTAAACCAACCAAAGGAAAAAGCAAAAACGAGAAAGTAGAAGTTTCAGATCCAGCCTTAAAGACTCTTGAACAGGAGTTGGACGCGACCAAGGAACATCTGCAATCAACCATTGAAGAACTGGAAACGTCCAATGAAGAACTAAAATCAACTAACGAAGAGCTACAATCGGTTAACGAGGAGTTGCAAAGTACCAATGAGGAACTGGAAACATCAAAAGAAGAACTGCAGTCGACCAATGAGGAACTCGTAACCGTCAATACAGAGCTCCAAAAAAAGGTGGAAGAATTATCGGGAGCCAATAACGATATCAATAATCTTTTGGCCAGCACCGAAATCGGTACTGTTTTTTTAGATACCGATCTAAAAATCAAACGATTCACGCCAGCGGCTACTAAAATCTTCAATTTAATTGTGACTGACGCGGGACGATCCATTTGTGATATCACAACTAAAATCCCTTTTGACGATCTTTATAATGACATCCGACACGTATTAAAAACGTTGGATAAAAAAGAGTTTGAGATACAAGAGAAAGATGGAGAGTGGTATTCCGCGAAAATAAGTCCATATCGTACTCTGGACAACGTTATTGATGGGGTGGTGATCACATTTAATAATATAACAACTATCAAAAAAGCAGAATCCGCTTTGGCATTATCTGAACAAAATTTCAAGATATCTCTAAAAAGTTCTCCGCTCATTGTGGCTACTGTCGACGTTGATTTGCGATACATTTGGATCTATAATCCTCATCCTGATTTTGACTCGAAAAAACTTATTGGAAAGAGGGATGATGAAATAGACAAAAATGACGGAACAAAAGCGTTGGTTCAGTTAAAACGTAAAGTACTAAAAACAGGAAAGTCGGTGAGAAAAACAATTGTTTTTCCTTTGTCCAACGGAGAAATTACGTATGATGTCACGGCAGAGGCGATAAGAGATACGGAGGGAAATATAATTGGTGTTACAACAGCGTCGATGGATATTGGGGAACGCGAGAAAAAAAAATCTAAATGATAAGAGACATTTCTTAAAATCAGCTAAAAGTTTTTGAAAATCAAATAAAAATCTTATGATGGAAAAAGAGAATTCTGAACTTCAACCCAATTTCTTGGATTTAAGAAAACAGGCAGAAGAGAAACTTCGACAAAAGAATACTGAACTATCCACATTTTCTGATGAGAAAAAAGACAAACTTATCAACGAACTGCAGGTGCATCAAATTGAACTAGAGATGCAAAATGAGGAACTCAGAAATACACAATTAGAACTTTCTAAAACCAAAGACGAATACACTGATTTATACGACAATGCGCCTGTTGGTTATTTTTTACTTAATGAAAACGGAATAATTTCTAAGGTAAATCAAACTCTAGCAAACATGCTGGATGTAAAAAGAGCCAAACTGTTAAACATACCTTTCGCAAATTTTGTCGACTATGATTTCCAAGATAATTTCTATTTTTTTTTAAACCAGTCTCTGCAATTTGAAGAAAGTCAAGAGGTAGAACTAAAACTTAAAAAAGGAGATGGTTCAGAATTTTATGCGTCACTGAAAAGTGTTGTCGTGGAAAAATCAGCCAACGATTTGGTTGAGTTTCGAATCATAGTGACGGATATCACTGAACGCAAACAAGCTGAAGAA